>CBDCBQ010000003.1:3135000-3983140 GCA_965214415.1 uncultured Lichenihabitans sp. | reverse complement strand
TCGCCGCCGAGCCGCGCGAGCACGGCGGTCTTGGGGACCCCCTCCTTCAGACGCCCGGCGACTTCCTGCAGAAGCTTATCGCCGATCGCGTGGCCGAGGCTGTCGTTGACGCCCTTGAAGCCATCGAGGTCGAGATAGAGCAGCGCGCGTCTAGAGCGGTCGCGCGAGGCGACCTCGCATTCCTGGCTTGCCAGGGTAAGAAAGACCGCGCGGTTCGCGAGTCCAGTCAGGGTATCGAAGTTCGCCATGTAGGCGATCTTCTCCTCCGCGTTGCGGGCAACCGTGATGTCGGAGCCGACACCACGATAGCCTATGAAGAGGCCACTTTTGTCGTAGATCGGCTTGCCGGTGAGCAGCCACCAGATCGACGCGTCGGGCGTCTTGATCTCGACGGGCATGTTGTGGAAGGGGCGGCGCCCCGCGATCGCCGTGAGAATCTTGCGGGCGCCATCCGAGATCGAAGCGTGGGGCAGTCGCTGCGTGAAGATCTTGGAAAACGGCACGTGCTGCAGGATGGACACGGCGACGCCGACGGATTGCGCGATCCGCTCGGAGACGTGGTGGAAACGTCCCTCTGCGTCGACCTCCCATAGCCAGTCGGCGGTATTCTCCTCGAAGTCGCGCAGCAGCAGGCCGATCGTGTCGTTTTGCTCGCTGACCCTGACGCGATCGACGATGCGTTGAACGGAAAGCTTGTTCATTTCCTTGATGCTGAACGACACGAACAGGGCGTAGATCGTCAACAGGATGGACAGCATCAGCATCAGCCAGCCGCCCGCCATGATCAGGCCGATGTAGGTCCCAACGAGCACCGGAAAAACGAACAGCAGCGACAGCGGGAGGATCGGCCCGAGCACGAAGACGTCGGAGATCACGCCGACGATCGTGCAACAGACGATCATCTGGTGGGGAAGGTCCGACATCGGCAGCAGCGCCACCGGCATCGTGCCCCACGCGCTGCCCATCAGAAAAGCGACGAGAGTCGCGCAAACGCGTCCGATGTCGACGCTGCGCGCGGACGCGATACGGGGCGCGCAGACGATCGCGCTGCAAAGCGCCGCGATGACGAGGGTCGAGACGGCAACGCAAAGGCCCAGCGTGAACGCCCGACCGGGTGTCGGCCAGAAAAATCCCACGTAGCAGGCGGTCACGGCGACATGGGCCAACGCCGAAAATTTGGCGAGCTTCAACGTCTCGTCGAGCTGGACAGCGCGCGTCTCGTCGACATAGCGCTCCGGCAGGGACGTGCTCGCGTCGCCGCGATCGAGACTGCGGAAGACCCTGTAGGATCGCGCGCTCCGGCGATTGCGCGCGACAGGCGTTCGCGGCGGCGCGGCCAAAGTCTCCCGACGCGAAATTTCGCTCACGAGGCGTCCCTTGGCACGACGCGGAGCGGAACGCCGCGATGCGGGCGGAGGGTGATCTTGAAGCGCGCCTCGGGCCGTTCGTTCGAGATGCGCAGGAATGTGAACGCGGGCACCAGGGCCGCCAGCACCGCGACGCATTCCGTCATCGCGAAGTTGGCGCCGATACAGATGCGAGGTCCGGCGCCAAAGGGCAGATAGGCATGACGCGGGCGGGCCGCGCGGGCGGCCGGGGCGAACCGATCGGGGTCGAACATGTCAGGCGCCGCCCAGAGGGCGCGATGACGGTGGATGGCGTAGACAGGCACCTGGATCGACCGCCCGGCCGGCACGATCGTGGTGCCGAGCATGACAGGGCGCGCCGTCCGCCGGGCGATCATCGGCGCCGGCGGATAGAGGCGCATGACCTCCATGACGACTTGCCGCGTGTAGTTCAAGCCAGCGAGATCGAGGGTGCCGCCGCCGGCGGCGCGCGACGTGTTCATCTCCTCGCGCATCCGATCGGCGACGCGCGGATATTCCGCGAGGAGACTGAACGTCCAGGCCAGGGCGAGCGCCGTGGTCTCGTGGCCGGCAGCCACGAAGGTGAGCAGGTTGTCGACGAGGCTCGCATCGCTCATGCCGGCGCCCGTCTCCGGATCGTGCGCGGCAAGCAGCAGGCTTAGCAAGTCCTGGCCAGCATCGCCGCGCTGCCGCCGCGCCTCGATCGTCGACTGAATTGTCCGGCGCATGTAACGCGCCGACCGCCGGCCCCTGAGCCAACCGGGATGCGGAGTCCAGGCCGGCGCTCCGAGCAGGGTGAGGCCCATCTTCCACGGCGTCTGGTCGAGATAGTCGCTGACACGGCGAGCGAAGCCGGTAACGTCGAGGCCGCCCTCGTCGGAGATCATCGTGGCGACGATAACGTCGAACGTCGCCCGCATCATCTCGCCGAGCATGTCGATCGGGTCGGATGCCTCGCGCGTGCGCCAGCGGGCGGCCGTCGCCTCGGCCGCCGCGCTCATCGCGGGAACGAACGCCGCGATGCGGTCGTGCCGGAACACCGGCGCGGCGGTGCGGCGCTGCGAGCGCCAGGCCGCCCCGTCGGCCGTGAGCACGCCACGGCCGAGTGCCGGCACGAGGGCGCGCAGCAGGAAATCGTCACGCTCGAGCGCCCCCGCCTGATCGACGAGCAGCGATTGGACGAGGTCCGGCGCGCACACGAATGTCGTTTTGCGGCCGAGAAAGCGCGCCTCGACGAGCGGCGCCTCGTAGACGGCCGCCGGCCAGGCCTCGATCAGGTTGTTGACCACGGATGTGAGCGCGGCCCGCGGCTTCGCTCGGCTCGCGGCTGTGGAGGCCGCGCCGAACGTCGAACTGAAATCAAGTGCGGCGGACCCGGTCGCTGCCATAACGCGCTCACTCTAGGACACGTAAACTTTAGTCGCTCACAGCTTGCGATTTCGTTTCGTTGCGTCATGCCTTTTGAACAACATGCGAATCAGCACGCGGGCCCGCCTCCTTTTCTCGTCTCGCTTGATCGCAGCACATGCTCATCGATAGCCCCGTGGCGATCGACGGATTGCGATCGCGGTGTCGCGCGAACCCTTCGGCTTGTATCGCCGGGGCTGGCGGCCGACACAGAGACGTGTCCCCTCTGACCCAACCCTCGAGCACCCTCGCGGCGACCTTCATCGCCAACTCGGGCATGACCACCATCGATCGCCTCTACGAGAGCGGCGCGCTGCGGCTGCGTCGGGCGCGTGGCGCCGCGTGCGAGGCGATCGTCGTCAATACCGGCGGCGGTATCGTCGCGGGCGACACGCTCGCGCTGACGTTCGATCTGAAGTCACACGCCGAAGTCTCGGTGACCACTGTCGCCGCTGAAAAAATCTACCGCTCGGCCGGCGCCATCGCGTCGACCGGCACGCACCTCGCTCTTGCCGGCGGCGCCCGACTGCTCTGGCTGCCGCAGGAGACAATCCTGTTCGACGGCGCCCGGCTCGCGCGGACCTTCGACGTCGATCTTGCCCCCGATGCACGCCTCGTCGCGGCGGAGATGCTGGTCTTCGGCCGCCTCGCCAGCGGCGAGACCACGACGACCGGCTTGCTCCGCGACGCCTGGCGCGTGCGGCGCGACGGCCGCCTCGTCTTCGCCGATGCCACCCTTCTCGAGGGCGCGATCGGCGCGACGCTCGACCGCCCGGCCTTGGGCGGCGGCGCCCGCGCGATCGCCCTGCTGCTTGTCGCCGGGCCGGACGCCGAGGCCGCCGTCGAGCCGCTTCGCGCGGCGTTCGCGGGCAACGCGCACGTCGAGGCCGGCGTCAGCGCGCGCGACGGCATCGTGGTTGCTAGGGCGCTGGCGCGCTCGCCGGAACGTCTGCGGGCGTCTATGGTGGCGGCGCTTGGCAGCGTGGACGCGGAGCCGCCGCGTGCCTGGGGCTAGCTGATGGCGGCATGGGCCGGCACGCTTCGAATGGCCGGAATGAGGATCGCATGCAGCTGACGCCGCGGGAAAAGGACAAGCTCCTCGTCGCCATGGCCGCCGAGGTCGCGCGCAAGCGCCTCGCGCGTGGCATCAAGCTCAACTATCCCGAAGCGATCGCGCTGATCACCGATGCGGTCGTCGAGGGCGCGCGCGACGGTCGCAGCGTCGCCGAGCTGATGGAGGCTGGCGCCCACGTCGTCACCGCCGACCAGGTGATGGACGGCATCGCCGCGATGATCCACGACGTGCAGGTCGAGGCGACGTTTCCAGACGGCACCAAGCTCGTCACCGTGCACGAGCCGATCCGCGGCGCGGCGCCCGGGCTCGTGCCGGGCGAAGTGGTGACGCCCGACGGCGACATCGTCATGAACGTCGGCGCCGAAACGACCGAGGTCAGCGTGGCCAACACCGGCGACCGGCCGATCCAGGTCGGCTCCCATTACCATTTCGCCGAGACGAACCCCGCGCTGGCGTTCGACCGCGCCGCTGCCAAGGGCAAGCGGCTCGACATCGTCGCAGGCACCGCCGTGCGCTTCGAGCCCGGCCAGACCCGGACCGTCCGCCTGGTGCCGCTCGGCGGCACGCGCGAGGTGTACGGCTTCCGGGGCGAGGTGATGGGGCTGGTCGACCGATGATGCGCGGCGGGTTGCTCGATCAACCCGGCCGGCGTCGAAGCTCGACCAACACCTTACCGAGTGCGACGACGAATCCGAGAGCGAAGGCAAACGCGAAGGCGCAGGCGATGACGAAGACAAGCGGAGCCGCCAGTCCGGGCTCGGGCGGCAGTTCCGCACGAAGTCGCTCGACCGCGCCGGCCGTGCTGACCAGGGGCTGGTAGGTCCAGAGCTGCGTGTGCGGGCTGCCGCCGGGCGGCCACGGCTTTTCCGCCGCCGCGAGGACGCCGTCGACGTCGGACGACCGGCCTGCCTCGATCCAAATGATCGTGTAGTAGACGCAGGTCGTCCGCATCTGGGTATAGGCATTCAGAAGCGTCTCGTCGGTGGTCTTGGGCGTCGGCGTGAAGCAGGCCATGTCCTTGGCCGTATCGATCGTGCGAAGCAGGCGGACATAGGCCCTGTCCATCTCGCTCCGATGCTCGTCGTCGAGTTCCCGGTAGCGCCATTCCGACGCGGCGCAAACGACCGCGAGCGCCACCAGCCCGCAGAGCGCGTAGCCCAGCAGCACGACGGTGCGCGGACCCGGACGCATTTTGGAGAGGAGCATCTGCAGCGCTAGCGCGGGGAGCAGGAATGCGCCAACAAGGCTCCAGGCCGATCCGGAGATGGATGCAAGCAATGGGTCTCTCCTGCCGAATGGGCTGGGCTTCGCCTCGGGCGCTCACGATCGCGACGCGCGCGGCAACGGCTTCGGCGCATTTCGCGGCGCAGGCTTCACGGAGGTACATGGCATGACGACGAGCCACCAATCCATCGGCAAGGTTCTCGCCGTCAGCGCGAGCCCCGAGCACGGCTTCACCAAGATGCCGCGCGATACCATCAACCTGCTCGCCGGCCTCGGCGTCGAGGGCGACGCGCATGCGGGCGCGACCGTCCAGCACCTCTACCGCAAGCGAAAAGACCCGAGCGCGCCGAACCTGGCGCAAGTGCACTTCCTGCCCGTCGAGCTTTTCGCCGAGATGGCGGCGTTGGGCTTCACGCTCGCGCCCGGCGCGATGGGCGAGAACGTGCTGACCGAAGGCCTCGACCTCAGCACCCTGCCGACCAGCACGCTGTTCAAGATCGGCGCCGACGTGCTGGTCGAGATCAGCGGGATCCGCGATCCCTGCAAGCAGATCGACGCCCTGGGCGAGGGCCTGACGAAAGCGATGTTCGCCCGCGACGCCGAGGGGCAGGTCGTGCGCAAGGCCGGCATCATGGGCGTGGTGCGGGTGGGCGGTCTCGTGCAGTCAGGCGATGCGATCGCGGTGATGTTGCCGGCGGAGCCGCATCGGCGGCTGGAGGTTGTGTGAGGAGCAAGAGCCGATGCGCTGGCCGACTAATGCAGTCTATCCCTGTCTCCATAAAGAGTAATTGCGTTTAGAATTTTTGAAGGCACGAATTGCATATCGCTCCAGGAGCTCGATGTCGACG
Source organism: uncultured Lichenihabitans sp. (assembly GCA_965214415.1). GTDB lineage: Bacteria > Pseudomonadota > Alphaproteobacteria > Rhizobiales > Beijerinckiaceae > RH-AL1. Next base: position 3,977,219 of record CBDCBQ010000003.1, on the reverse strand, counting down.
TGGCAATCAATTTCGTTCCGGAGAGACGCCGCATTCTTCTGTGCGATTACAAGCGGGCTCGGGTGCATCCAGAGATGGACAAGGTTCGTCGAGCTGTTGTCGTCTCCCCTCGTTCTTACAATTCGCGCCATGGAATTCTGCCAGGCCGATGCCTTGTGGTACCGTTCTCAGCGACCGATCCTGGCGCTTTTACGTCTCCGTCAGATGTGCCATTCGCTACAGGAAAGTATCGTTGCCTGACAGTCGACACATGGGCGATCTGCAGCGCCTTGATGTCGGTGTCGCATGATCGACTTGATCGTGTTCGAATCGGCCAAGATTATTCGTCAGAGTTGATGAGCGATGCCGACATGCTGCGTGTAGAAGACGGAATAAGACATGCATCCGGCTTGATCTGAAGGCCGGGTTGCTTATTTTAGGCTTTCAAACTATATTTGTGTTGGCCCTTGTGGCTGACATCCCTTCGGGGACCTGGGGGGTGTTGAGCATGCCCTTTCGCGCGTATGGGCGCTCGACACCCTCGAATGCCCACGCTTTGGCTGACGACCGCCGCGTGAATGTCATCGTCGTGCAAGGGCTGCCTTGGCTTTGCATGCGGACAGTGATCCGCGTCAAGTTCGGCGCCCTCCATGGATTTTCTCGTCACCTGCATCAACTCGGCGCCAGCCGCGGACCCGCACGCCGGCATCACCCATCTCGGCGGCCCGGCGGGGGGTGGCTGGCGGCGGGCGCGGACGATCATCGTCAAGCTGATCGAGGATGGCAGCGACACGTTCTACATGAAGGTGGGCGGCCGCGAGGCTCCGCTGGCGGTCGTCGCGACGGCCGACGGCAAGCTTCTGCGGGCGAGTATCGATGGCGCCTTGACCGACGACCTGCTGGCGCTTGGAGAGTGCACCCGGCCGGTCGACCCGCCGCCCGGTTGGTCCGGCTGACCGGGCGGACCGCGCCTCACATCATCGCGCGCAGATGCCGGTACACGATAGTGCGCGAGACGATGCCGGTCAGCAGGGCGATCATGCCGGTGATGACGATGATGGCGAGGTAGCCGCCGCCCCCCAGGCTGAAGGTGCCGAACATGGCCTCGACCTGCTCGCCGCCGGCCGTGGTGCGCCACAGGCCGAGCGCGCGGCCGCCGAGGAAGAAGAACAGGATCGCGAGCCCGCCGCCGATCGCGCCGCCGCGCAGGCCGAGCCGCAGGAAGTGCATCTGGAATTGGCGCGAGATGAAGCCGTCCGCGGCGCCGACGAAGTGCAGCACCTCGATGATCTCGCGCGCGCCGGCCATCGCCCCGCGGGTGGCGAAGGCGACGGCAAGCAGCATCGCCGCGAGCACCAGCGCGAAGATGACGATGCCGATCGCCACCGTCGCATGCGCCATCGTCGCCAGGCGGGCGAGCCAAATGCCGTGATCGTCGAGGCTCGCGCCGGGCACCTTGTCGTCGAGCGCGAGGCGCAGCGCGACGACGTCGAGCCGGCCGGACGGATCGAGCTTGACGACGACGAGGCGCGGCACCGGCAGGTCGGCGAGGTCGAGCCCGGCGCCGAGCCAGGGCTGCAAGAGCTTCTCGCTCTCGGCCTTGCTGTAGGGGTCGACGGCGGCGATACCGGGCGTGGCGCGGGCGATCGCGGCGGCGGTGGCGGTCGCGGCATCGAGATCGTGACCCTCGGTCGGCCGGACCTGGATCGTCATCTCGTGCGAGACGGTGCCCTGCCAGTCGTGCGCGGCGGCGGCGATCAGCATCGCGAAACCAGCGGTAAGCGCGGCGAGGAACGTCATGATGGCGATGACCGTGATGAGCGCGCGCCCGGCGATCGTGTCGGCCGGGACGAGCGGCATGTCGCGCTTCAGTAGCCGGCCGTCGGCCTTGTCCGACGGTACTTTGGCGCGTAGGGCGGCGCGCGTCAGGAAAACCATCTTGCCCTCACTCGAAGATGTGCAGCCGGCTGTCGCCGAGCACCAGGCGGCGCGCGCCGTCGAACTGGTCCATCAGGGCGAGATCGTGCGTCGCGATGACGACGGATGTACCCGATTTGTGCAGCTCCATGAAGAGCCTGAGAAGGCGCCGGGCCAGAGTCGGGTCGACGTTGCCGGTCGGCTCGTCGGCGAGCAGCAGCTCGGGCCGCACGATCAGCGCGCGGGCGATCGCGGCGCGCTGCTTCTCGCCGCCCGAGAGCACCGCCGGAAGGACGTGCATGCGCTCGCCGAGGCCGACCCAGCCAAGCAGCTCGATCACCTCGGCACGATATGTCGCCTCCTCGCGGCCTTGCACGCGCAGCGGCAGCGCCACGTTCTCGTAGGTGGTCAGGTGGTTCAGCAGGCGAAAGTCCTGAAACACGACGCCCACGCGACGGCGCAGGTCGGTGATCGTGTCCTTGTCGAGCGAGGCGGCGTCGCGGCCGAACAGGCTGATCAGCCCGCGCGTCGGCTTCAGCGTGAAGAGAATGAGCTTCAACAGCGTCGTCTTGCCGGCGCCGGACGGCCCGGTCAGGAACTGGAAGGACTGCGGCTCGATCCGGAAGGAGATGTCCTTCAGCGTCTCGCCGCCCATCCCGTAGCGCAGACCGACATTCTCGAAGACGACCAAGCGGCACCTCTGTCTCGCCACCTCCGGCTCGTCTCGGCGAGACCTCGGGGCGGGCAAACCTTTAAGAATACGGTTAACGCGGTCTTAAGGTCGGCCTGACACCTTGAACCCGCCGAAAGGCGCTTTTCGCACGACTTGAGCCTCGCCATGCTGATCGATTGCCCCGCCTGCGCAAGATCGTACCACGTCGATCGCGTCGAGATCGAAGGGGGCCGCACCGTCATTTGCCCGCGCTGCGACGCGCGCTGGCGGGTCGAGGCCGACGGTGACGTCCGCCCGGCCGTGCCCGCCCTGCCGAACCTCGATACGGCGTCGCTTGCCGCTTGGGTCACGCCGGCGGCACGTATCATGCCGCCCCCACGACGGCGCGCGCGGCCGCGCCTGCCACGCGGCGTCGCCGCGTGCGTCGCCGGGCTCGCGCTCTTGTCCGTCACCATCGAGGCGCGCGCGCAGGTCGTCCGGCTCGTGCCGCGCGCGGCGTCGCTCTATGCGGCGGTCGGCATGAAGGTCAACCTGCGCGGCCTCGAGTTTCGGGATATCGGCCCTCGACGGGTCGACCCATCCTCGCCGGAGGTGACGATCTCGGGCGAGATTCGGAACGTGTCCGAGCGGCGCGTGCGCGTCCCCCGCCTCGCCTTCGAGATCCGCGACGCGGCGGGGATGTCGCTCGTGACATGGACCGAGAAGGCGCCGGCAAAGCTCGTCGGCGCGGGACGGACGCTGGCGTTCGCATCGGCGCCGCACGCGATTCCGCAGGAGAGTCGGACCGTCCTCGTCCGCTTCGAATGAGCCGGGCGATCCGATAGCAACCTACCCTTGAAATCGTCGATCGCGTGAGTCGAGCCAATTGGGCGGATGATGTCATGCTCAGGAAGAATTTTGCAAAAGGAGGTCCTTGGTCACGCGGACCGCGGCCGGCTGCGCGTCGGGCAAGCGGCGCGTCGCTCGGGACGAAGCTCGGCGCCATCATCTTGCTCTGCATGATCGGCGGCATGGTGACCGCCGCGCTGTTCTTCATCCACCAAGCCCAGACCGAGGCGGACGCGAAGGCCCGCCAACTCGCCGAACAAGCCACTGGGGACGTCGTCGGTCGTATTCAATCGGAGCTGCAGCAGGCCTTCCGCGCGGTCTCGGCCACCAGTGCCAGCATGGTCACGCTGTGGTCGCACGATGTCCGCGAGCGCCAGGCCGCCGATGTCTTGCTCAAGGGCATGCTCGAGGCCGATCCCGATCGTTTCGGCGCCTGGACGGTGTGGAAGCCCGATGCCTTCGATGCGCGCGACGACGCCTACGTCGACCGGCCGAACTCGGATCATACAGGCCGCTACATCACCTATTGGCGCCAGAACGGTCTCGAGATCGCGCTCGACAAGGTGCGCGGCTACGACGACAAGGACGCGGACCTGTACCGAGCGCCGCTCGACAAAGGCCTCGCCTTCATGAGCGAGCCCTATTTCCTGACGGAAAACGCTCAGAAGGTCGCGGCCGTCTCGTATTCGGAGCCGATCATCGGCAGCGACGTTGTGGTCGGCGCGATCGGCACCGACGTCGCCCTGCGCGCGTTGATCGAGGCGATCGCGACCGTGCCGGTGCCCAAAGGCTCGGTGACGATGCTCGTCTCGCATGCCGGCATGGTCGTCGAAGGCTCGATGTCGGACGTGAGCGAACGGCCGCTCGTCAAGATCCGACCCGACCTGATGACCGAGTTCGCCGAGGCCCAGCAAATGGTCATGCGCGAGTTTGTGGCCGACACCAAGGACGGCTCGGCGATCGTCAGTTGGCATCCCGTGAACAATCTCGACAAGCCTTGGTACATCCGCACCGAGATTCCGATCCGAAGCTTCGCCTACGATGCCGCCCGCCAGCAGAAGCCGGTGGCGGTCGCCCTCCTCGGCATCCTCGCGGCGATGATCGTCGCGATCCTGGCTTCGCTGCGCCTCGTCGTGACCCGGCCGCTCGAACGCATCGAGGCATTCGTCAGGACGCTGGGCGGCGGCCCGAGCGCGCGACTTTGTCCGGAGATGCATCGGCACGACGAGATCGGCTCGATCGCCAAGGCGATCGGCGCGTTCCAGGCCTCGGAGCAGGAGGTCTCGCGCCTCAAGCGCGCCGAGGGCGAGCGCGAGGAGGGATTCGCGTCGGCGCGGCGGGCCGAGCTGCAGCAGCTCGCCAACGATCTCGCCGCGTCCGTGCAGAGCGTCGCCGGCACGGTCGACGCGACGAGCCGCAAGATCATGCGCCGCGCCGAAGCGATGACCGCCGTCGCGGTCGCCTCGGCGGATCGCACCAAGGCCATCGCGAATGCCTCGAACGCCGCCGATCTCAGCGTCGGCACGGTCGACCAGGCGGCGGCGGCGCTGCGCGAGGCGATCGCGCGAATCGCCACCGACATGCACAAGGCGCGCACGATCGCGTCGGACGCGGCCGGGCAGGCGCAGACCTCGGGCGCGGTCACGATCGCCCTCTCGAGCCAGGCCTCGCGGATCGGCGAGATCGTGGCGATGATCTCCTCGATCGCGCAGCGCACCAACATGCTGGCGCTGAACGCCACGATCGAGGCGGCGCGCGCCGGCGAGGCGGGTCGCGGCTTTGCCGTCGTCGCGCAGGAGGTGAAGGCGCTGGCCTCGCAGACCACCGCCGCCACCGTCGAGGTCGGCCGCCAGATCGAAGCCATGCAATCGACCGCCGCGCAAGCCGCGCAGGCGCTGTCGGCGATCGGCACCCATGTTTCGACGATCGACAAGATCTCCGCCTCCGTCGCCGACGCCGTGCTGGTACAGGACGAGGCGACGGAGAAGATCGGCTCGTCGGTCGGCGACGCCGTCGCCGCGTCGCGCGGCGTGAACCGGGCAATCGGCGACGTCGACCGCGCCGCCGCGCAGACTGGCGAGGCCGCCGCCGACATGCTGATCGACGTGGCGCAGTTGACCGATGACATCGCCCGGCTCGATGCCGAGGTGCGCGACTCCATAGCCCGGATCAGGGCCGCCTGAGCCGCTTTTGCTGGCACGGGTCGAGCGAGACCCCATATCGACGGCTCATCAGCGGGACCGAGCCTCTTGAACGACGAGACCAAGCCAGGCGTGCCAAGACCGCGCCCAGGCTTTTTCCGACGCCTGTTCGTTGGCGCCGACGAGCCGGCGGCGCCCCAGGCAACGGAGGCGCCCAACGTCGAAGGCGTCGCTTCCGCGTTGCTCGCCGAGCCGGAGCCGGTCTTACCTGAGCCGGTCGTCCCGGAGCTCGTTGTACCGGAGCCCGTCGCGAGCGCCTTCTTGGCGGCGCCCGCCGCCCCGCCTGTACTGGTCGAGGTCATCACGCCCTCGCCGGTCGCGGTACCTCCGGCGGTTTTCGTCGCGGCGCCAAACCCTGTCGAGGTCGCGCCCGAACCGGCGGCGAAGCGCTCCTGGTTCACGCGGCTGCGCGAGGGGCTGTCGCGCTCCTCGTCGTCGATCGGCACCGGGATCGCCGACATCTTCACCAAGCGCAAGCTCGACGCCGCGATGCTCGAGGACCTCGAGGACGTGCTGATCCGCGCCGATCTCGGCATCGCCACCTCGACCCGCATCTGCGAGGCGGTCGGCAAGGGCCGCTACGACCGCGACGTCGCGCCCGACGAGGTGAAGGCGATCCTCGCCGCCGAGGTCGAGCGCGTGCTCGCGCCCTACGCCAAGCCGATCGCGGTCGAAGCCAAGAAGCCCTTCGTGATCCTCGTCGTCGGCGTCAACGGGTCGGGCAAGACGACGACGATCGGCAAGCTCGCCGCCAAGCTGACGGCCGAGGGCAAGAGCGTGATGCTGGCGGCCGGCGACACGTTCCGCGCCGCGGCTATCGCACAGCTGACGATCTGGGGCGAGCGGCTCGGCTGCCCGGTGATCGCCCGCGAGCAAGGCTCGGATGCCGCCAGCCTCGCCTACGAGGCGATCGAGGCGGCGAGGGCGGCCAGCGCCGACGTGCTGCTGATGGACACGGCGGGCCGACTGCAGAACCGCACCGAGCTGATGGCGGAGCTCGAAAAGATCATCCGCGTGATGCGGAAGCAGGACCCGCAGGCGCCGCACGCCTGCCTGCTCGTGCTCGACGCCACCGTCGGCCAGAACGCGATGAGCCAGGTCGAGATCTTCGGCAAGGTGGCCGGCGTGACGGGGCTGGTGATGACCAAGCTCGACGGCACCGCGCGGGGCGGAATCTTGGTGGCCATCACCGAAAAGTTCAAGCTGCCGGTGCATTTCATCGGCGTCGGCGAGACGGCGGATGACCTCGAGCCGTTTGCCGCGAAGGACTTCGCCGAAGCGATCGCCGGGGTGGCGCGGTAGGTTACGGTTGCGAAATCGTCGTCATTGCGAGCGCAGCGAAGCAATGACGGAGGTGCGTTTTACAGGACGATCGCCGAGACGAGCCGGCCGTAGTCGGGCTCGCCGCGGTGCGTCATGCGGCGATACGAGTAGAACCGCGCCTCATCCATACAGGTGTCGAGCCCGAGCGAGACGAAGCGCCCGACGCCGGCCGTGCGCAGCCGATGGCCGATGAAGCCCGGCAGGTCGAACATGTTGTGGCCCGCCTTCGCCGACGGCACGAAGAAAGCGGCATGGCCGGCGTGCCGCTCCATGAAACGCGCACGGAACTCCGGACCCGTCTCGTAACTCGCCTGAGCGATGGTCGGCCCGAGCACGGCGGTCGTCGTAGTTCGTTTGGCACCCAACGCCTCCATCGTATCGAGCGTCGCCTCGAGCACGCCCTCGAAGGCGCCGCGCCAGCCGGCATGGGCCGCGGCGACGACGCCGGCTGGTTTGTCGGAAAACAGGATCATGCCGCAATCGGCGCCGGTGACGCCGAGCGCGAGACCGGGCGTCGCCGTCGCCAGCGCATCGACGCGCGGTCGCTCTGTCCACGGCTCGGACACGGCGAGGCAGAGCGGCGAATGAACGAGATAGGGCACGAGCAGCGTGTCGGCGCCGAGATGGGCGGCCATGCGGCGGCGGTTCTCGGCGACGGCCTCGGGCGCGTCCTTCGAGCCTGCCCCGCCGTTGAGGCTCGCGTAGACACCTTCGGAGACGCCGCCCTCGCGAGTGAAGAAGGCATGACGGATGCCGGCGAGATCGGGGGAGGTGATGGCGGGCAGGGTCATCGCGCTCGCTCCTTACCCCGCTTGCGGGAGAAGGTGGCCCCGCGCAGCGGGGTTGGATGAGGGAACGTGCCGCTGCTGCTACGAGGCCGGTGCAAGCTGCACGATCCCCCGTCCGACCCGACTTCGTCGGTCCACCTTCTCCCGCAAGCGAGAGAAGGATTGGCTGCGGCGTGGAATATTCGCATTCAGCTTACCTCGAAACCGGGCGGCATCGCCGCGTCCCGCCCCGTCACCGCCAGCACCTTGAACAGTGTCGCCATGCTGGACTCGGGCGAGGCCAAACGATGCAGTGCAGCCTCGACCGCCGCCGCCTGCCGCGCATCGGCGTTGCGCTTCAAGGCATCCGCGCGCGCGAAGATCCCCAGCCGCTCCAAGAAGACACCTTGCGCGACTGGCCCGTGCGCCGCGGCGCCCGTGGCGGTGGCGGCACGCGCGAGCGCGGCGAAGTCGACGTGGGCGGTCAAGTCGGCCTCGCCGGGAGCGGCGAGCGGGTCGGCGTAGGCGTGGCCGCGCACGGCCTGCAGCGTCTCGCCGAGCGAGCTTTTCGCGTGCCCGTAATCGCAGACGAGCAGCGCGCCGCCCTGCCCCGCGATCCGCGCCGCGAGCCGGTCCATGACGCGCAGCGCCGAATGGCCAATCTCGAGGACCTGACCGGGCTCGGCTTGGCCGCACTCGGTCGCCGCCTCGATCTCGACCGGCTCGCTCGCGACCCCGAACGCGAGGCGGCCTTCCTCGCCGAGGCCGACCATCCGCTCGTGCCAGCCGCCTGGGCCACGCCAATAGTGGCGCACCGGCAGGGCGTCGAAAAACTCGTTGGCAAGAAAGATGGCGGGACCGTCCGGCACTGCCTCGATCGCGCGATGCCAGGATACGGGCGGCGAAACGCCCGCCAACGCCTCGCGCTGCGTCGCCTCCAGCCGCAGGCTCGTCTCGACCATGCCGACATGCACCGCCGCGTGAAAGCCCGGCACGACTCGCGTGGCGCGCAGCGCGTCGGCCATCAGCGTGCCGCGCCCCGGCCCCAGCTCGACGAGCCGCACGGGTGACGGCGACCCCATGTCGAGCCAAACCCGCGCCGCCCAGAGCCCCAGCAGCTCGCCGAACATCTGGTCGATCTCGGGCGCGGTGATGAAGTCGCCTGCCCGGCCGATCGCCTCGCGCGTCGTGTAATAGCCGTGCGCGGGGTGCTGCAGGCAGAGCTGCATCCAGCGGTCGACCGGCATTGGGCCATCGGCGGCGATCATGGCGCGCAGCTCGCGCTCCAGTGCGTTCAAGCCGCCGCCTCTTCGAGCGTCGTTTTGGCGCCCGCCGGCATCGGATCGGCGGCGCGGGGCAAGCGCAACGCGCGCACCATCAGCGCCAGACCGGCGAGGATCAGCGGCACCGAGAGCAGCATGCCCATCGTGGCGCCGTGGAACAGGTACCCGAGCTGCTTGTCCGGCTCGCGGAAGAACTCGCTGGCGATCCGCGCCATGCCGTAGCCGATCAGGAACAGCGCGGTGACGAGCCCGTCGCGGCGCAGCCCACCGCGCGAGATCACGATCGCCAGCACGATGAACAGCACGACGCCCTCGAGCCCCGCCTCGTAGAGCTGGCTCGGATGGCGCGGCTGGCCGTCGGAGCCGGGGAAGATCATCGCCCACGGCGCGTCGGTCGGCCGTCCCCATAGCTCGGGCTTGATGAAGTTCGCGAGCCGGACGCACACGATGCCGACAGGCACTGTGGCCGCGACCGCGTCGGTGACGCCGAGCACCGAGACGCCGTTGCGCCAGGCGAAGATCGACATCGCGATGATCGCGCCAAGCAGGCCGCCGTGAAACGACATGCCACCGTTCCACACAATGAACATGTCGAGCGGGTGGATGAGATAGAATGGCAGGTTGTAGAACAGGATGTAGCCGATGCGCCCGCCGAGGATGATGCCGGCGGCCATGTAGACGACGAGGTCGTCCATCGCCAGCACGGTCGGATGCGCGCGCAAGCCCCAGAAGCGCGGCCGGGCGTAGAGGTAGCGCGTGCCGGTCCACCCGGCGAGGAGCGCGCCGATGAAGGAGAGCGCGTACCATCGGATCGGCAGCGGGCCGACGTGGACGAGCACGGGATCGATGATGGGATAGGGAATCAGGGCGAGCGGCACGGAGCCTCCACGCGGCGGCGGGCGCGGTGTGCCGCGCGAGGGTGGCGACGTCAAGGCGGGGGTGTGCGCTCGCCGGTCACCATCAAGAACCGGGAGCCGCGCTCCTCGACGAAACCTTCGCTTTCGAGCCACCTGCACGAGGCCCGGAGGTGATTTTGGCTGTAGCGCAGTTCGGCCGCCATCTCGGACACGGTCATGCCACCGGGGCGCTCCCCAAGCAGCGACTTGATCTGAAGGTAGGCTGGCGGGTTGGTCAGCTCCTGGATCGCGACACCCAGAGCGGCGGCGATGGTCTGGAGCGTATCCACCGTGCCGGCGCGCTTGCCGGTCTCTAGCTGCGATAGGAACGGTTGGGTGATTCCGGCAGCCTCGGCCAACACGGCCGCCGTCATGCCCCGATGCTCGCGCCAGACTTTGATGCGGTTGTCTCCGTCGAGCAGGCGATCCACGACCTCTGCCGGAATCAGCTCCTCGTCACCGTTTTCCAGGTCGCGGCGGAAGGCATCCACGGCCTGGCGGTCGCTTGCGTCCTCGGAGAATTCGACAAGGCAGGCGTACTCAGCCTCGGTGATGATAACGAGCCGCTCGCCTGAGGGGGTCGTGATGGTCTGAGCAGCCATTGCGAAACCTCTAGCGGTAGGCGTTCCCGCGCGGAGCGATACGGATGATGCCGATAACCTCGCCGTCTTCGGTGAAAAGCACGCGCCAGTCGCCGACCCGAAGCCGAAGAACACCATCGCAGCCTTTCAAGGCTTTGACGTTGTTCGCCAGCGAGGCGGGATCGGCGGCATATTGCCTGACCTTATCGCGGATGAGCCTAGCTGTGTTTACCAGAAGCCGATGCAACGTTCGATGCGCATCTTTGCTATATGCTATGCGCATCATCATCTAGGTTTAGCATTTGGCTATATTTGTCAAGTGAGCCACCGCATCGCCCATGTCGCGAGCCCCGAGCCCGAATTGAGCCCCTCTCCCACCACACGAAACCCCTCGCGCTCGTAGAAGCGCACGGCGCGCGCGTTGGCCTGGTTGACGTCGAGCTTCAGCCCCGCTGGCACCCGCGCCTTTGCCGCGTCGAGCAGCAGCTTCGCAAGCCCACGGCCCTTGGCGGCCGGCGCCACCACAAGCTGGTGCAGGTAGCCACCTTCGACCGAGACGAACCCCGCCGGCGCGCCCGCCGCCTCGATCACGAGCGTCTCGTGCTTCGCCTCACCAAGAAACCCGACGATCCACGCGCGGCGTGCCGCGAAATCGATCGTCGGCATCGCCTCTCGCCAGGAGGCGATCCAGAGGTCGGCGAGCCCCGCGACATCGCATGCCCCCAGGGGTCGCACACGCGCCTCAGATTCGTCGGACTCTCGCACCAAGGCTCCCGCCTCAAGACTTACGCCATTGTGGCATCGGCTCCGCAGCCTCGCAGATTCATGCGGCGCGGCAAGCCGATCGCGCGATTTTCCGCTGGCGCGAAGGCGCGACCTGATGTGACGGTCCCGGCATGACGAGCGAGGAGCACGACGCCCCCGACGGCACCGCGCCAGCCGAGGACGAGGTCTTCACCGACGCGGCGGCAGCCAATTTCGCCGCGGACGAGGACGCGCGATTCTTCGCGACGTTCGCGCGGCGCAAGATCAGCCGGCGCTTCATCTCGATCCTCGCGCTCGTCCTGCTCGTGCACACGGCCCTTCTCGTCGCATTTCTCTGGCGCGACAGGTCGGCGACCATGCAGGTCGCCGAGCAGGAGGAGGCGACGCCGGTCGAGATCGTGCAAGAGCCGCCGGAGGTTCCAAAACCGCCGCCGCCACCACCTCCGCCGCCCCAACAAAAGCCGCCGGAGCCGCCGCGCCCCAAGGAGGATCTCAGCCCGGCGATGAGCGCGCCGCGCGCGCCGTCCGAGGACAAGATCAAGACGGAGACGAAGGAGGCCAAGACCGAGGCGCCGACCAAGACCGAGGTGCCGACGCAGGGCGCGCCGCAGGCCGCGGCGCCTGCCGCCGCCCCCGCCAAGGAGACGCCGCCCGAGGTCGAGAAGAAAGAGGCCGCCCAGGAGGAGGAGAAGAAGGAGGCCGAAGCGCTCGACCGGGCCAAGCGCAAGGCCGAGAAGAAGGAGAGGACTCGCGAGGCGGCGAAGGCGCATTCGCCGCAGAAGGTCAATCCGAACCTGCTGGCGGCGCTCGGCGGGGCGCCGAACTTCGGCGCCGCCATGACCTTCGCGCGGCCGACGCCGAAGACCAAGATCTACGGCGGCACCGAGGACGTGCGCTGGATGAGCGAGGTCGAGGCGATGTTGGAGGCCAAGGTCCAGCAACTGCCGAGGACCGCGCATTACCAGACCGGCGGCCGGGTCGCGATCTGCTTCCACGTCGGCCCCGACGGCCGCGTGATCCTGCAGGAGTTCTGCGCGAAGAGCGGCTACCCGGACGTCGACCAGCTGGCGATGCGCGCGCTGCATCTGGCCGCGCCATTCCCGCCGCCGCCGCCCGGCCTCGACCGCGGCCTCGTCTGGGTCTCCACCTTCGACGGGCAGACGCCGGTGCTGCACTTTCGGTAGCGCTTGCGTCACGTCCGTGCTGAGACGCGGCATGAGTCCCGAAGGCCACAGCGAGCCGGCATCATCGTCGCGGGAGGGCGTCGCCCTGAAACGGCTCGTGCTGGCCGACTTTCGCTCCTACCCCGCCGTCGATCTCGCCGTCACCGGCAAGCTCGTGGTCGTCGGCGGCGAGAACGGCAGCGGCAAGACCAACCTTCTGGAAGCGATCTCGATGTTCGCGCAGGGGCGCGGGCTGCGGCGCGCCGACCTCGGCGATTGCGCGCGGCGCGGCGGCGCGGGCGGGTTCGCGGTGTCTCTCGAGCTGGCCGGTTTCGACGGCATGGTCCGCCTTGGCACCGGGCTCGATCCGGCGACCGAGGGCATCCCGGCGCAGCGGCGGCATCGCGTTGATCGCGAGCCCGTCGCCTCGGCCCGCGTCTTCGCGGATCATCTGCGGCTCGTCTGGCTGACGCCGGCGATGGACCAGCTGTTCAACGGCTCGCCCGGCGAGCGGCGCCGATTCCTCGATCGCCTGGTGCTCGCGGTCGACTCCGAGCACGGGACCCGCGTCGCGGCGATGGAACGGGCGTTGCGTCAGCGCAATCGCGTTCTCGAGGATGGCGCCCGCGCCGACGCCGCCTGGCTCGATGCGATCGAGCGAGAGGTGGCCGAACTCGCGGTCGCGGTGGCCGCGGCGCGGACCGAGACTGTCGCACGTCTCGAGCCGCGCCGGGCCGGCTCAGGCTTTCCGTGGGCCAAGATCGCGCTCGCTGGCGATATCGAGGACCTCTGCGCGGCGCACCCCGCGCTGGAAGTCGAGGATCGCTACCGGACGTTGCTGAAGGGCGCGCGCGCCCGGGACGCCGCCGCCGGGCGAACCCTGATCGGCCCGCAGGCCGCCGATCTGCTGGTGCGGCACGGGCCGAAGGATGTCGAAGCGGGATTGTGCTCCACTGGCGAACAGAAAGCGCTGCTCATCGGCCTCGTGTTGGCACAAGCCCGGCTCGTCGCCGATCTCAGCGGCATCGCGCCAATTGTCTTGCTGGACGAGATCGCCGCGCATCTCGACGAGGCGCGGCGGGCGGCGTTGTTTCGGGAACTCGACGCCTTGCCGGGTCAAGTCTGGATGACGGGCGCCGACGGATCAGCGTTCGCGCCGCTCGACGGCCGCTGCCAGCGGCTCGTGGTCGAGCCGGGGCGCGTCCGCTAGGGGCGGGTTCGGCTAGCGGCAGTAACGATGACCATGACGATAGATGCAGCGGCGACCGTGATAGTAGAAGTAGCCGGGCCGGATGCCGAGCGCCCCGTTCACCGTGCCAACGCCCGCCCCAACCGCTCCGCCGACGACTCCACCGATCGGGCCGAGCGCGCGGTTGCCGGTATGGTAGCCCCGCTCCGCGCCGCCGACCAGGCCTTGCGCCTGCACGGCGACGGGCATCGCGACTGAGACAAGCCCGGCAACGGCGACGGCGTAACGAAACATCATGATCTCCCTTGGTTGCCTCCCAAACGACCAAGGTGCGGCAAAGTTTCCGGCAAGGCTGGCGCTTTTGCAGGCAGCTTATTCCTCGACCGGCTCGCCCGCGGCGTTCCAATCCAGCATGCCGCCGCCGTAATGCGCCGTGATATCGGTGCGGCCGGCCGCGTGCGCCCTGTCGAGCGCGACGAGCGAGCGCTTGCCCGAGCGGCAGTGCAGCACGATGCGCTTGCCCTCCGCTTTCGGCGGAAGCGCGTTCGGGTCGAAGCTCTGCAGCGGGTTCAAGGTCGCGCCGGGAATATGCCCGTCGGCCCATTCGTTGGGCTCGCGGACATCGACAAGCTCGATCGAGCCGTCGGCGAGCCCGCGTTTCAGCTCGTCGCGGCTCACGTCGTCCGGATGCATCTCGGCCATGGTCTCTCCTCGCATTTGGCGCGACCTTAGCCGGTCTCGCGCGCGAATCCAGCCGGCATGCGTGATCCGCCCGCGCCGCCGCTTGACGCCGAGTAGGCGCCCGCGCAGGTAGGCGCATGCGCCGCCGCTACCACATCCTGGATGTCTTCACCGACGTGAAGCTCGCCGGCAATCCGCTTGCCGTCGTTCTCGACTCGGACGGGTTGGATACCGCCGCGATGCAGAAGATCGCGCGCGAGTTCAACCTGTCCGAGACGGTGTTCTGCGCGCCGCCGCGCGATCCCGTGAACACCGCCGCGCTACGCATCTTCACACCCGAGGCGGAGCTGGCCTTCGCGGGCCATCCGACGATCGGCACGGCGGTGCTGCTCGCCATCGAGACCGCGGCCGACCTGATCGCCCGCGAGGATGTCGGCGTCGTCCTCGAGGAGGGGATCGGCCCGGTGTCGTGCAGCGTGCGTCGACGGCGCGGCGAGGCGGCGCACGGTCGGTTCGACGTGCCGCGCCTCGCCGAGGAATGGGCGCCGCCGCCCGAGCCCGGCGCGATCGCGGCCCAGCTGGCGCTGGCGCCGGACGACATCGGTTTTGCCGGGCATCGGCCGAGCTGCTGGTCCGCCGGCAATCCGATGATATTCGTGCCGCTGGCTTCGCTCGAGGCGCTCGGCCGCGCCTCATTGCGCGCCGAGCCGGGCGAGAAGACCATGCTCTATCTCTACACGCCCGCCCCCGCGCAGGGCACGACGCGCTGCTTTCGCGCGCGGATGTTGTCGGCCGGCTACGGCGTCCCCGAGGATCCGGCGACCGGCTCGGCCGCCGCCGCCTTTCCGGCCGCGCTGGCCGCCACCCAAGCGCTGGGAGACGGCGAGCACGATTGCATCCTTTTGCAGGGCGTCGAGATGGGGCGGCCGAGCCGCATCGGCGTCGCCTTCACGATCGACCAGGGCCGCGCGAGCGCGGTGGCGATCGGCGGCCACGCGGTACTGGTCGCGCAGGGAACGCTCGAGCTTTGAGCGGGCGCACGGCGCAGGTCGCCGCGATCCACTGCCCGGTCGAGCCTTACGACTGGCCGTTCGCGCGGGATGAGGCAGCCCGCATCGACGCCCATTGGGCGGGGTTGCGCGCCAAAAAGCCTGCCCTCTTCGACGGGCGCGTCCTGCTCGCCCGCGACCTCGCCGTCGACGGCGACACGCTGCGCGGCATCTGCTTCGAGGCGAGCTATAAAAGCTTCATCAGTTGGCGCGACCTCGGCTATCCCGGTCCGCCGGTCGTCAATTGCTTCGCGATGGCGGCGCTGCTCGCGGCGGACGGCGCGTTCATGCTCGGCGAGATGAGCGCGAGCACCGCCAACGGCGGCGTGCTGTACTTTCCGGCCGGGACCCCCGAGCCGGCCGACATCGGCATCGACGGCCGCGTCGACTACGAAGGCTCGATCCTGCGCGAGCTCGCCGAGGAGACCGGGCTCCTGCCGCACGAGGTGACCCTCGATGCGCGCTGGACCATCGTCTTCGCGCCGCGCCCCGCCGTCGCCTGCATGCGGATCGCCAGATCCGCGCTCGGTGCCGCCGCGCTGCAGGCGCGTCTCGCCGCCCACAACGCGACCAATCCGAGCCCGGAGCTGACCCGCCTCGTCGCGGTCCGCGAGCCGGCCGATTTCGATGCGGCGCGGATGCCGGACTTCATGCTGATCTATCTCGCCGAGTCCTTGGCCTGACCGGCGCCTGAAATCATCGCGCGCCGCGCGGCCAATGCAATGACGGGCCGCCTTGCGCCCTTGTCTCCGCCATCGCAGCAAACCATAAAGCAACCCTGCGGAATGAGTGGGGTATCGATGCCCTTTCGCGGTGTCGTCGCCAGTACAACGGACTCCGTCAAAAGGTCTTCGCGTATGTCTCTGCCGAAAACTCCTGCTTTGATCGGGAAATTATTCCCGATTGTTGTCGCGCTGTTCCTGTTCGCGGATCCCGCGGCGGCGCAGTCACCGAAACCAGACATGCCAGCACCAACTTCGACAGCGCCAACCTCGACAGGGCCGACCTCGACGGGGCCGACCTCGACAGCGCCGACCTCGACAGCGCCTGCCGAGCCGGCGCCGAGCCCGATTGCCGCGCCGGGGCCCACGCCGGTCGCCGCTCAGCCGACGGCATCGTCGACCGACACGGCGACACCGCCCATAAGCTCCGACGACAAGACCACGGCCGGGACCGGGTCGGCGTTGATCCCGCACGATCTGTCGCCCTACGGCATGTTCCTGCACGCCGACATCATCGTGCAGGTGGTCATGGTCGGCCTCGCGTTCGCCTCGCTCGTCACCTGGACGATCCTGCTGGTGAAGGCGCTCGAGCTCGTTTCCGCCCGACGACTCGCCGTCGGCGGCGTCGCCGATCTCGCCGCCGCCACAACCCTGCGCGAGGCATCGGGGCGCTTCGCCGACGCGAAGGCGCCGGTCGCCCGCATCGTGCGCGCCGCGCTCGACGAGGAGGAGCGCTCGCAGGGCCTGCCGGCGGATGGCGTCAAGGAGCGGGCCACCGCGCTGCTGTCGCGCATCGAGTCGCGCGCCGGTCGCGCGATGGGGCGCGGCACGGGCCTCCTCGCGACGATCGGCTCGACGGCGCCCTTCGTCGGCCTGTTCGGCACGGTCTGGGGCATCATGAACAGCTTCATCGGCATCTCGAAGACGAACACGACCAACCTCGCCGTGGTCGCGCCTGGCATCGCCGAGGCGCTGCTGGCCACCGCGTTCGGCCTCGTCGCGGCGATCCCCGCCGTCATCATCTACAACATGTTCGCGCGCGCCATCACCGGCTATCGGGCGGTGCTGGGCGATGCCTCGACCGAGGCGCTGCGCCTGCTCTCGCGCGATCTCGATCGCGCCCAGGCGACCGGCCGCCCGATCGGCCGCGCGGCGGCCGAGTAATCCGATGGTCGCGAAGCTCTCGACCGGCGGCGACACGGACGATCTCGTCGAGACGCACGAGATCAACGTCACGCCCTTCATCGACGTGATCCTGGTGCTTCTCATCATCTTCATGGTGGCGGCGCCGCTGTCGACGGTCGACGTCAACGTCGACCTGCCGGCCTCGACGGCGACACCGGTGCCGCGCCCGGAGAAGCCGATCTTCGTGACGCTGAAGGCCGACCATCAGCTGGCCCTCGGCGACGATCCGATCGCCAAGGATGGGCTCGGCGCGGCGCTCGATCAGGCGAGCGACAACAACAAGGACAAGCGCATTTTCGTGCGCGCCGACAAGAGCGTGAACTACGGCGACGTGATGGAGCTGATGAACGCGCTGCGCAACGCCGGCTATCTCAAGATCGGGCTCGTCGGCCTCGATGCCGGCAAGCACGACGAGACGCCGCCTCCGGGCACGTTGCCCGCGCGGGGCGCCGCCCCGCCGCCGCCGGGGACTGCACGGCCGTGATAGGTCCGAGCAAGCCGGCCGCCACGTGACCGACACGACGTTCCATTTCCGCGAGCCGCCGCGACGCGACCTGGCGCGCTGGATCGTGGCGGCGATCATCGTCGTCGCGCTGCACGTCGGGATCGTGATTGTCCTGCTGCATCGCCAGCCACAGGATCGTGCCGGGGCGACGCAGAGCGCCGTCCTCGTCGATCTCGCGCCCGCCGCGGCGCCGTCGCCCAGCCCGACGCCGGCCGAGTCCGCGGCCGCGCCGCCGCCGACCTCGACGGCGCCACCGACACCTCCCGAGCCGGTGCAGCCCCCGCCGCCGCCCGCTCCGTCACCGCCGACGCCGGAGCCGGTGCAGCCACCCCCGCCGCCGCCTGCTCCATCGCCGCCTCCGGCGGAGCCGACGCCGCCACCTCCGCCACAGCCACCCCCGCCAGCCGCGGCCGAGCCGCCACCGCCCCAGGCCGCGTCACCGCCGGCCGCGGTGGCGCCGACGCCGCCGCTGCCCGACCTGCCGGTCCTGCCCAAGGTCGAAGCGCCGCTCGAGCAGGCGAAGCCCGACGCCGCCGCCGAACAGGCGAAGGCGCTCGCGGCGCAGAAGGCCGCTGCCCAAAAGGCCGAGCAGCAGGCCGCGCAGAAGGCGGAGGCGCAGCGCGAGCGCCAGATCCAGTCGCAGAAGGCCGCGGCGGAGGCTCGCCGTCAGGCGGAGATCAAGCAGCAGCAGGAGATCCGGCGTCAGCAGGAGATCGCCCGGCGCCAGGAGCAGCAGCGCGAAGCGGCGCGGCAGGCGGCCGACGCCAGACGTCAGGCGCAGATCGAGGCGAAGCGGGCCGCGCAGGCGCAGGCGCGGGCCGAGGCGCAGGCCGAGGCGCGCCAGGCCGCGGCGCAAGCCCGGGCGGAGGCGCGCGCCAAGGCGGCGCAGGCGAGCCGGGCCTCGGGGGCCGAGATGGGAGGCTGGATTCGCGAGGTCGCCGGTCGGGTCTCCGGTGCGGCGGCGAGCCATCGCGGCGGCGAGGGCAGCGGCTCGATCGGGTTCACCGTGACGGGCGGCGGCGCGATCGTCGGCGCCCACATCAACAGCGGCTCGGGCGAAGCGGCGCAGGGGGCGCTGGCGGCCGTGCGCAGCGTCGGCTCGGTTTCGGCGCCGCCCGACCACAAGTCGCATGCGATGGCGGTACCGTTCCGGTGAAATCGACAAGACAAAGCCCCCACGCCGAACGGCGCGGGGGCTCTTCAGACGATCGTCGAAATCTTATTCGGCGGCGGCGGCGGCCGTCGTCGACTTCGTCGACATCAGGGTGGCGAGCTTGAGCGACACGAGGCCGAAGGCCGCGGCGATCAGGATCGAGATCGTGATGTTGACAAGCGGGTTCTGGATGGTCGCGCCGAGCAGCACGTCGTTCGAGAGCAGGACCTTCGGGTTGCCGAGCAGATAGGCGAACGTACCGGCATAACCGATGACGGTGCCGGGGATCGCCGCGAAGATCGGGATGTGCGCGAGCAACACGAAGATCGCCGTCGTGATACCGACCATGAGACCGGCCCAGACCGGCAGCGGCAGACCCGTCGAGACATTGATGATGATCAGCGCGGCCGCCCAGGCGACGACCATGCCCATGATCGCGCAGATGACCATGTTCTTGTAGGCCTCGACCGTCCCGCCGAGCGCGACGCCCATCGCGGTCCCGAGGAAGATCAGCCAAATATGCATCGTCCCGGCCGCCGGGCCCAAATAGAGGTAGGCGAGAAACCCGCCGATAACGCCCAGGCAGATCGCCAGGGCCGTGACAAAGTTCATGATACTCTCCCCTGCGCGCACCATGATCGACAGCGATGCTTCACGCGCCAAGCTGGCAAACCCTGTCACCTCGCCGCAATCAGACTGAGTCCATTTTATCGGCACCAAATAATTGGCGCGCCAAAAGATTCGGCGAGGCCTCGCGGTACGGTCGCCATCCTTCATGTTTGCAGTCAATTAATGAATTGTTACTCGGCATCTGCCTCAAAGATGATCAGCAATCGCGCAATACTCGTGCAGTAGATGCTGCAAATTTGTGACCGGCACCAACCTTCGCTCGCGCTTCTGCCGTTCGGTTGCCCAAACAACGATAGCTTGTTCAGCTAGCGTTTCGACCGCTTTGCGATGTTCCGCAATCAATCCAATCAAGCGATCACCATATCCGACGTCGCGCGCGATCGTCGACATAATGGCGGCGAACTTCTCGTCAAGCGACGTCTGATAAATATTGCGCACGGAGAACTCGGCGGGTGGTGGTCTCGAAACAACTACGGTCAAGGCCGCGTCCAGGTTCGCGCCTCTGCCGCGCCATCATAACGCAAGCAATCCAAATGCAAGGTAAAGCCGGGAGCGGCATACCGACCTTCAAAGGAGAGGCCCGCTAGTCCGGCGCGCGCCGCTCGACGAGGCCGGCCTCGATGGCCAGCCAGACGAGGCTGGCGTCGGTCCGCGCGCCGACCTTGGCCTTGATCGCATAATGGTAGTTCTGGATCGTCTTCGGGCTGAGGCTCAGCGCGTCCGCGATCTCGGCCGCGGTCAGCCCGCTCGCCACCAGGCGCAAGATCTCCGTCTCGCGCGGTCCGAGGTCGTCGAGGGCCGGCCGCTGGCGGGAGATGCGCTCGTTCACGGCGTCGGTCGTGCTCGGCGTCGTGGTGATGAGCATCCGCCAGTTCTGGACGATCCGCATGGGCATGCGCGGCATCGTCATCTCCGACGTCGTGCAGGGAATCGTCGCCTACATCCTCGGCAGCGTGTTGATCCTCGGACTCGTCGCCTGGCTCTATGCGCACGGCGCCAGCCTCGCCGCGCTGCCGCCGAGCCGCCTCGAGCTGCCGGGACCGGCGAGCGGACAGCCGCTGCTGTTCTTCTCGCTCACCCTGCTGCCGGTGCTGTCGAGCCTCTGCTGGCCCGATCTGTTCGTGCGGCTATACACCGGTTCCGGCGTCGAGAGCGTCAAGCGCTCGTCGGCCTATTGCGCGCCGCTTTCGCTGGTCTTCGTGTCGGGGCTCGGCTTGCTCGCGCTCCTGGCGGGCGGGCGCGCCGATGTCGCCGCCGCGCCCGAGACCGGCTGGTTCACGCTGAGCCTCGCCGCTGGCGGGCCACTGGTACTGGCGCTGGCCGGCACGGTGGTCTTCGCCGCCTCGATGGGCAACATCGACGCGACGGTTCAATCCTGTGGCGCGCAGGCGGCGAACGACATTCTCGCGGCGCTGCGCTCCAAGCCGATGACCGACCGGGCGCTGATGGTCGCCTCGCAGGTCGCGATGGCGGTGATCACGCTGTCGGCGGCGGCGATCGCCTGCCTGCCGCTGCCGAGCCTGTTCAGCGTCGCGCTGTTCGCCTTCCAGATCATGGTGCAGCTGTCGGTGCCGCTCTACCTCGGCATCTTCACCAAACTCGGCGACTGGCTTGCCGCGCTGGGCTCGATGGTGGGTGGGATCATCGTCGTGTGCGGGCTGCAGCTTCTCTGGCCGATCGGTATCCCGTGGGCGTACGGGCTGACGTCGGGCGCGGTGGCGCTGGTGGTCAACCTGGCGATCTATCTCGGACTGGCGATGATGCCGCGATCGGCCGACGAGCGGGCGCGGCTGGAGGTGCTGTTCGCGGGAGTAAACCCCTACGACCTCCTTGCGGCAGATTTGCCCTTCGGGGGAGCTTGTTGCGGCCGAGGGACACCAACGCCGTGGACCTGACCGAGGCAATCGGCTAGCTGCACTCATTGAGACCAATGGGAGCAGTCATGGCGGGCAACCTCCACGTCCGCAACATCGAGGACGACATCATCGCTCGGCTGAAGCGGCGGGCGGTCCGCAACGGTCGCTCGGCGGAAGCGGAGCATCGCGAGATCCTGAGGCAGGTCTTGTCGTGCGAGCCTGCATCATCCTTCGACGAGCTTGCGGCCGATCTGCGCGCCATGATGGTCGGACGCGACCATACCCCGGCGGAGATCTTACAGCGCGAAGGCCGCGACGAACGGTGAGGACGCTCGTCGTCGATGCTAGCATCGTGATCAAGTGGGTCGTCCCGGAAAGCGGCTCGGACGACGCGCTCGCTCTAAGACGAGGCCGCCGCCTCGTTGCTGCCGCCGCGATCCGAACCATGGGCGAAGCCGCGGCCGACGCCTGACGCCTGAGCCTCCCTTGGCCGTTGCCAGCGCGTGGATCCGGTGCGTAAGCTCCGCGCGTCACCGGCCCGGGGCGCGCGCGATGGTTGTTCGAGTGGCGACGGTGGCGTTCGAGGGGATCGAGGCGCGGCCTGTCGACGTGCAGGTGCAGATCGCCCACGGCAACGTCGTCTTCAACATCGTCGGGCTCGGCGACAAGGCGGTCGCGGAATCCAAGGAGCGGGTGCGCTCGGCGCTGGTCGCGTCGGGGCTGGCGATGCCGGCGCAGCGCATCACGGTCAATCTCGCGCCGGCCGACCTGCCGAAAGAGGGCAGCCATTACGACTTGCCGATCGCGCTTGGCATCATGGCGGCGATCGGCGCGCTGCCGGCCGACATGCTCTCGTCCTGCTACCCCTCTTAACCTCCTGATTTTTTTGAAACATCAGGTCTGAGAAAAGCGCATTCCCTACCACCTTCCCTACCGGCGGAAGAAAACCACAGCGGCCCTTGGCGAACCAAGGCGGTCATTTGTCGATGTGATCCAGCCGTTGACCGGCGGGCGCGGCAAATCCGACCCTTTCGGCATGGGCATCTCGATGCAGGCCAGCCCGCATCCTGGACGCCCGCGGCCCCTACTGGCAATTTGATGCCGAGGACCGGATCGACGAAGATCTGCGCGAGCGATGGGCCGAGCATCTCGACACCGGCAGGGCGGCGGCTCGAGCAAAGCGCTCCGCCGTCATCGATCTTGTGCCGGAGATCAAGCGGCGCGAGATCGAGGCGCGCAACACGTGGACGCTGACAGCAGACGACCTCAACACGATCGCCGCCGATCTCTGGCCCGGCGTGCACGGGCCTGCCGACGAGGTGACGAGCGTCAAGGGCAAGGCCCAAAGAAGCCGCCGCTTACGAGCGAGGCCAGTCGGGCACTGAACGACATCGCGAAACACGTGAACGCCATACCGGGCAAGCTCGACAGCCTATCCGAGCGGTCGCTGAAAGGCTTGGCGTTTGAAGCCGCGCGCACGAGCACCGTCCAGGAGGAGGCGCTCTACAAAGGCGTGGCGGAGGAGGCAAAGCGCCTCGAGACGATCCGAGCGGCGCATCGCACCGGCCGCGGCGAGTGGTACGCGGTAGTCGAGCTTGCGCGCGCCAGCGGGGCTATCCGTATGTCTGGGACGAGGTCGCGGTCGCGCACGAGAAATGCTCGAGCCGGAAGGCAGCGGTGGAGGCTGGCCGGCGACTGATGGCGGAGAAGGCGGAATGGGTCGGCCCGGACATGGAGGTCAGCGTTAACGTGCGGTCGGTGCTGGAATGGCGGGAGTAGCTGCGCGCCGGCGTCCCAATCGACAGCAGCAAAGCTGCCACACCCCAGCAGGTCTCGGCACTGGCACGGGGGGGGGGGGGTCAGCGGGAGACGCCTTTGGCGAGAGTGCGACAAGGGGGGGGCACGCAGCACATATGTACGAATTGGTCATGTGGCATTAACCATGCAAATGGATAGTACATTGAGGGGCCCCTAGGCGGCCCCATCCCGCTCGCCGACCGTGAGGCCCTCATCACCCTCTCAAGGTCGATGTGTCGAGGGGCAGGTGGAAAAGAGGCACGCCGGTTCATTTACACGAAAGAACTCATGCACGTCTTCGACGCTGAGGACGAGAAGGCATACGACCGCAAGACCTTCGATGCGCAGATGGTGCGGTTTGCGGACCACAACGCCAAGCTTTCGGTTTAGTATCGGGCCGAATCAACGCTTATTACAGAGCGCTCGGCGTCCTGTGCACGGAAGATCGTCGGCACGAGCTTAAGTGTCAGCTGGACGGGTCCTCGGTGAGCCTTGAGGTTGCAGCTGCCGCTGTAAAAATCCCGCTTTACGCGGCGCAATGGTTGTTTAGAGACGACTTCGACGCTCTTCTCATGGACGCCATTGGCGACTAGCGCGACGGCATCACCGGCGAGCTGGAACGAGGTAGCCTTCACGGGCAACGGCCGGCGCCCGGTGACGGGTTGGGTTGTGGTGATCGAGCTGCCAGGCGGGGCGGAAGCGCGATCAAGCCCCGATGCTGTCGGAAGAGCGCGCGATGGGGCTCGCTTTCGACCTTGCCGACAAAGGCGACGTCGTGCTGCGGATCGAGGGACCGGGCGGGGATGTCACCCGCGATGCGATCGAGGCGGCGCGAGCGGCTCGCCGTCGGTGACGTGACGGTCACGTAACGTGTGACGCGCCCCGCCCAACCGTCACGTGACGACGTCACCGGCGCGTGTTAGCGCTCGGGATACTCGCACCGGCCCCGCAAGATGGCCTGTTCGTTCGTCCCGAAGTCGCGCACCAGCTCGGGGGTCACCTCGGCCACGACGCAGACGGGCTCGGCGCCGCTTGGCCGATCGTGCGCGCTGACCCGACCGCAAAGGCGCCCATTCTTCATGTGATCCGAGGGACAGGCGCAGGGATGCGACTTGCCGCCGACCGGCTCATGATAGATCGAGACGCACCGGTTGATGACGGCTTGCGCCTTTGCGAAGTCGACCGCCGGTGCCGCAATAGCGCCTGAGGCGCCCACGACGAGGAAGAGGATGCCAGCTCCGGCGGACGCAGCGCTCATATCAGCAGCTTCGCCCGCACCGTGGGCCGGCGCCAGCCGGACGTCTGGCAGAGCTTGGCTCTCGGCCGCCGCAGCGCTCACTCTCGCCACGCAAGGCGCTCTGGCGGAAAGCTCGCACGACACCGAGATCAAGCTCTTCGCGAGCACCATGGCAATCGCGCGCACGGTCAAGAAGGACCTTTAATCGAAAGAGATGACCGTCGTGAAAATAGAGCAGTTTGCTTCGCGATCCCAGCCACGCCGGAAGTTGAGCACGTTCGCAATTGTGACCCTGCAGCGAAACTAATCTTCTAATACCTCGTACTGGAAATTGCACGCCTAGGGCCAGCGGCGTGTTTGTCAGTCACTCCTGCGCGTGGTGTGTATCATGTCGTTGCCTAATTCAGATTCGGTACAGCGCCTCCATGAAGCAGAGATTGCTAAAATTGAACAAGATATTTTGTATCAAAAACGCTACATTGTCGGGCTACAAAACCCCGGTCTTTTCTTTTTGGCACACGAAGGTTTGCGCCATCTGGAAAGGGCTCTATTTGAGCTAAGAGACGTTCGACTAGGTAAAACGCTTGGCGCTCACCACGAGGAAAATTGTGCCGCGGAGCCTTGGCGCACACAAGATCGAGCGGCCTGAGCGGAGCGTTCGATAGCTGTCGGAGCGAATAAGCGAACCTCCAACATCGCTTTTGTGGGGGGTGCCAAAGGTTGCGTGACCTCTAGAGGGGCGTCGCCAAGCCCATGTGCTCACCGGGTGAGAACGGTCACGCGGATTGTTTTGCGCGCCCTTTTCCCAACCTCGTTGGATAATGCGGTCAGAACTTGCAGACATGCCGAAGTTCTGCTTATGTTCTCAGGCGGCGGGAGATGGAATTGGCAATGGTTACCACCTACATCATCTTGCCTTTCGTGGGTAGCAAGCGCGGTGGCAAACTCGTCTCGCGTCCGCCAAGAACAGCAAAGGACGCGACACGCGCCATCGCCGCGGCCGAACGAATGGCCGGGCAGTTCGCCGGCCCTCGTCGTGCTGGAGAGAACGGCGTTCCGGAGCAGGACATCTGCGCCGCGCCAAGCTGTCGCGCGCCATCGGCAGCGTGCCCCACGACATGATCGAGAACCTTGCGGCCTGATCGTTTGCCCCATCGACATTGAAAGAACCACCGGAGACAGTGCGTGCAAATCGCCGCCATCAGCTTCAGCACGCCCGTGCCCTTGCCGCTGCTCGCTCGCGCCGTCCGCGCCGGCTTTCCGAGCCCGGCCGATGACTTCATCGAGGAGGAGATTGACCTCCAGCGCCTGCTCGTCATCAATCGCGCAGCCACGTTTCTTGTACGGGTCGCCGGCGACAGCATGGTCGGCAAAGGGCTGTTCGACGGCGACCTCGCGGTCATCGACCGATCTTTGACGCCGCAGAACGGCGACGTCGTGGTGGTCGACGTTGACGGCGATCGGTCGTTCAAGGTCTGGGCGCGTCAAGGAGCCCGCACGACGCTCTCGTTCGCCAACCCGCGTTACCCCGCGTATCAGCTTGATGCCGAGGCGATCGTGGAGGTTTGGGGCGTCGTGTCAGGCAGCGTCAATCCGCGCCGCCGTGCCGTGCGGGGGTGAGCGGGCACGGAAGGCCAATCTCGCTCGCGCTGATCGACGGCAACAGCTTCTACTGCTCCTGCGAGCGCGTTTTCGACCCCCGCCTCAAAGCTATGCCGGTCATCGTGCTCAGCAACAACGACGGCTGCGCGATCGCACGCACCGCCGAAGCTAAAGCGCTCGGCATCCGCATGGGCGACCCTTGGTTCAAGATTCGGGACACGTGCAAGCGCGGCAGCGTACGGGTGTTCTCCTCGAACTACGCGCTCTACGGAGACATGTCGTCGAGAGCCAACGAGATCTATCGCGGCTTCAGCCCGCGCGTCGAGATCTACTCCATCGACGAGAGCTTCCTCGACATGTCCGACATTGCCCCAAGCCGTAGGGAGGCGCTCGCCCGAGACCTCCGCTCAACGGTGCTGACCTGGACTGGACTGCCGAGCTGCGTCGGGATCGGGCCGACTAAGACGCTGGCAAAGCTTGCCAACCATGTCGCCAAGAAGAACCCTGAGCTGGGCGGCGTCTGTGACCTGACCGATGAGGACGTCCGCCGCCGCTGGATGGCGGTGGTCGCGCTCGAGGAGGTTTGGGGCATCGGCCCAGCGACTCAGGCCAAATTGCAAGCAATAGGTTGCCGAACCGTCGCCGACGTGCGCGACCTCGACCCGAGGCTCGCGAGGAACGGCCTTACGGTCGTCGGCAGCCGCATCGTGCACGAACTGCGCGGCGAGGCCTGCCTCGACCTCGCGGCTGTAGCGCCGACGCGGAAGGGCTGCGCGGTGACACGGTCGTTCTCGCGCCGGGTAGAGGACCTCGCGACCATGGAACAGGCTGTTGCGACGCACGCCACACGGCTGGGCGAAAAGCTGCGCCGTGGGGCCTCGCCACCAGCCAGGTGACTGTGTTTTTTCACACCAGCGAGCACGATCACGAGGCGCCTAAGCGCAGTGCATCGACGGTCGTGACCTTACCGGAGGCAACCAACAATACACTCGTGCTCGCGAAGGCGGCGACGTCAGGCGCGCGTCGCGTCTGGCGATCCGGATACCGCTACAGCAAGGCCGGGCTTATCACCGTCGATCTGGTTCCGCTCGCCGGGAGCCAACGTGCCCTTCCTGGCTTCGGCGCGACCGATCCGAACAAAGCTGCGGCGCTGATGACGGCTCTCGATGCGTGCAACGCGCGGTTCGGGCGCGGCACAGTCGTGCCTGGCTCCACCGGCTTCGTTCCACGCCGCGACTGGTCGACGAAGTTCGAGATGCGCTCGCCTCGGTACACCACGAGGCTCGACGAGCTGCCGGTGGTCGGGGCGGCTTAGCCGCATCGCTTTCGGACCTGCTTTCGTGCGCCGTGTCGCGGCAGTTCGTAGCGGCGGCGTTGCAGGTGGTGCTGGACCTGCTTACGACATTGCGATGCGCCAACTTCAAGGTTGAGGCGGCGTGTGGGCCGCGCGGACTCCAGGCCGAGAGCATGCATCGCGGCGTGACGACGGCCGGCGAGCTACGGCACGCGAGATTCAAGGGGTTGGTCGAGTGACTGTCGGCAAGCGCGTCCAGTTCGACGACGAGACCTGGGCCGTGGTCAACCTGCTTCGTCAGGAAAGGCGGCGCAATTTTCAGCAGCTTGCCGACGAGGCATTCGCGGATCTGCTTTCCAAGCATGGGCATCCCGTCGACATAAAGAACCACCTGCTCGATCCTTGGCAAGGAGCCGTTGAAACGGCCAAGGCGTACGAAGGACCGTGCCGAGGAGTAAGCTGCGGCATGTGCAACCTCTACAGCATCACGCGCGGCCAGGAGGCGATGCGCCGGCTTTTCACAGCTCGCGTGACCTGACCGGCAACCTGCCGCCGCAGCCCGACGTGTTTCCAGACCAGATGGCGCCGATCGTCCGCATAGTGGAGGGCGAACGCCAGCTCGAGATGATGCGATGGGGCATGCCCGGCGCGCCGCAATTAGGTGGTGCCCCCGTTACGAAAATCCGCAATACGACGAGCCCGCACTGGCGACATTGGCTCGGGCCGACGAGCCGCTGTCTCGTGCCGGTTAAGTCGTTCTGCGAGTGGGCGAACACCAAGCCCAAGAAGACGCCGACCTGGTTCGCGCTCGACGAGGATCGTCCGCTTTTCGCCTTCGCCGGCATCTGGACGCCGTGGCGCGGCGTGCGCGGCCCGAAGACCAATCCGATCGACGGCGAGCACCAGCTCTACGGCTTCCTGACCACCACCGCGAACAGCATCGTCGCGCCGATCCATCCAAAGGCGATGCCGGTGCTACTCACGACGGCGGAGGAACGGGACGTATGGCTGCGCGCCCCGTGGAGCGAAGCAGCGACGCTTCAACGACCGTTGCCGGAAGCCCTGATGCGGATCATCGCGACGGGTGCCAAAGAGGATTGGCACGACGGCCGACCGCACGACGGTGTGCCGCAGCAACTCGGCTTACTGTAGCCGCATGCTGGCGCTGGAGCGCTTCCGGATGCGTCAGGCGGCGCTCGGTCGCATCGACTGATGCTCTACGCGCCCGATCTCGTAGCGATGCAGAACCCCGACCTAACCGTCTATCACGATGGTTCTTGCCCGGTGTGCCGGCTCGAGATCGGCCACTTCAAGCGACAGCCCGGCGCCGAGCGGATCGACTTCGTCGATGTTTCGGACCCCGACGTCGATACTGGTTCGGACCTCCCGCGAAGCAAGGCCCAGGGCCGCTTTCACGTCCGCCTGCCGTCTGGTGAGCTGCGATCCGGCGGCGCCGCGTTTGTCGAAATCTGGAACGTCTTGCCGTTGTACACACCAGCGGCTCTGCTCGCGCGGCTGCCGGGCGCGACTTCGGCTCTCAACATCGGCTACAAGATTGCCTCACCAATCCGGCCGTGGGCGGCGCGGCTTATTCGGCACGTCGCCTGATCTTCGCTGCGGCAGCGGTCGTCTTCGTGTGGCTATCGCTTCTTGGTACCGCTTACCTGGTTCGCTTTCGGCTTGGCGCAGATCTCGGCGCATCGTTCGCCGCCATCGTGATCTGCTACATCGCCCTCGCCGGTCTCTCGCTGCGGAGTGGGCTTGGACACGCAATGCACCCTCGCGGCGGCTGGCATGCTCGTCCCGTTGATCGTGGCCGGGGTGTTTGCCGTGATGCGCTGTGTCTAGCGCCGCTCGGTGTTAAGCAGGCGATTATCCAGCGCTGAGCAGTTCATCGAGGCTCGGCACCTCGCCGAACGCGCGCAGCACGACGGCATCCTCGAACTCGCCAGACGCAGGATCTCCACTTCGAGAGAACGCGACCGCGCCGAGCGACGTCTCCGCCATGCGCCGCGCCGCGCTTTCCGCCGCGCCGGCTGACTGCCGCTCTTGCGCCTCGCCGGCGACGAGTTCGCTGTCGTCGTTCCGAACAAATGGGAGCGCCACGAAATAGGTGACGGTGGCCATTTCGATCCTCCTTATTTCACCGCTCGAAGCTTCGGTTTGATGGTCTCGGCCCGCAGCATATCCGGCGACCGGCCATCCGACAGGTCCGGAAAGAACGCCCCGCAGAAGTCATGCACGCGGAGCGTACGTCGCGCTGTGAACAGTCCCCGGCGAGCTGCGAAAGCACGGCTTGGATCTCCATCTCCGACCCGTAGCGATCGGCCAGCCGAACAAGCCGGTAAGCGCCCTTGCGGGAGCATCTCGAGCATCCGATCCGCACCACGACATAGGGGTACTCCGACAGCCGCATGCCAAGAACGTAATGCGAACATTTGGGGGAGTCGAGATGCCGCTGAGAGTGTAAGGTGCACCGGCCCGCCGGGTGCTTCAAGGTTCGTCAGTCATGCTCTTTGCTCGCGTCGCGGTCGTGGCCGCTTTCGCGATCGCCGGTCCAGCGCGCGCCGCCGGGGCGCCAGCCCAACCGGACCCGATCATGACGCCCGGCGCGGCGGATCAAACCGCGACGCGCGATGTCGTCTGCAATGGCACGACGCGCGAGCGTCGCCACGTCTCGGAAGCGACCAAGCGCGAGGTGCTCGCCGCCTATAATATCCCGGCGGCCGAAAGCTCGGACTATGAGATCGACCATCTCATCCCGCTCGCGATCGGAGGGGCGAACGTCGTCGCCAACCTGTGGCCGCAACCATGGGTCGAGGCAGATGAGAAGGACGTGCTCGAGGTCGAGCTGCAACGGCGCGTCTGCCATGGGCTGCTCTCGCAAGCGGAAGCACAACGCGAGGTCGCGGACGACTGGACCGCAGCCTATGCGCGGTATGTGGGCGGCGTGCCTGCCGCTGCGCCTGAAGGCGCGGTTCGATAAGCGCCATCGCCGCCGTGCTGATCCTGCTGTCCGCCGCGACCGGCGCGCCGAGCGCACCCGAAGACGCGCCGATGAGCCCGCACGACATGGAGGTCTTGGGCTTCGCGAGCACGCTGGCAGTCGCCAAGACCACGGCTGCGGCGTGTGACGGCGCTCGCATCAACCTGACCATGGTCGAGGATCTGCGGAAGCGGCTGCACATGGTCGCCGCCGACAAGGCAGCATTCGTCCAGCCAGTCGCGTAGCCGTGGCGGCTCTCACCAGGGCGATCGAACAGGCGCCCAGCCGGAAGGCATGGTGCGATGCGACCTTCCTACTCTACGGGGCCGACGGGACGATGATCCGAGGGCTCGTCGGCCGGTGAAGATCGCCACCTTCTACATCCAGGCCGCGCCTTGGCACGACCTAGAAGCCGTACTGCTTGCGATATGCCCGGTCGGCGTCGTCGCGCGTGGCGCCGTGCAAATCGGCGTGTGATGGCTCGGGCACTTTTGGCTCTCACCGAGGTTGCGTTTGGCGTGGCGGGATCCCGTCGCCGGGCCGTCGCCGAATGCGACGGGCATGATCACCACGCGTGAAGGGCGAACATCGATCCCTGCTCAAAGCATCGCGCTCGCGTGGTACGGAGCTGCTATCGGCAAGGCCGCGGTAGAAACCTACCGCAGCGTGACGACGGTGATTTTAATTGTACAAGCGGGTGAACTTGACTAGGCTGGGATTCGAGATGTCTGCAATACGACGCAACGCACTTAAAAGCCTTTCTCGACGCCGCAACATTGAGCGCGGCCTATCAAGTGTAGCAGTTCTTGTTGTTATTCCCGGCGTCTGCGCGCTTTTAGGCGCTTTCACGCCTGATATTCATAAAGATTACGGCACAAACGTTGTTTCCTTTATATGGCTCTCGGTGCTTGTATTTCTTGCAGTATTTGCCATTCGGCTAAACCCGACTGGTGAGTCGCTTCTTGGGCTAGCTGTGGAAAATGAAGAACAACAAGATGCAATAGCCAAGATGCAAGATGGGGAGGCACGCCTAAGCGAACTAGTTGATAGGCTTGCCTTCGAGACAAACTATAGTGCTTCAGTGCGATCGGCGATTCTGACATTATCTCGTCAGAGGATTACTACTATCGGAGGCCTAGAAAAAGCGATACATGATCTTGCCTCGCCGCTCGATTTAGAAGGCGAGTTCATATTCAATATTGGGCCGTCGGAGTCCTGGAGCTTTGCTGTCTATCTGTACTCTACAAATCGCGATCTTCTTGTCCCCGTTTGGCGGCGGAAGGCGAAAAACCACAAATCTCCTCGAAGCGACCTTGGCCGCGAGTGGGCGCGAGGCGAGGGCCACGTGGGCAAAGCCTTCGTCGATCAGCGCATGATCATTACGGGAGATGCTCAGCATCCCGATGCCGAGCCGTTCTCCGCCGTCCCTACGTCGAAGGAGCGACCATATGACCGTGCGGTGTATCGCTCCTTTGCCTCCGTGCCAATAGGCCCACTCCTCACCAGCGACGGACGTCCCTATGGTGTCCTTGTTGCTACAAGTGATCGCGTAGGGCGCTTCAGCCGTGAGAACGCCGGCATTCTCATACAAATTGCCGGAGCCGTCGCCTCGTTCTTGATCACCGGCGGCCTAGATATAGATGTGATTGCGAACGACACACCGGTACAAGGTGCCTGAGCGGAGAGGCGAATGAGCGACAAGCGAGCCGAGCCAGAAACTTACACTTTGCGAAATCGCGCAGGCGAGGCGGCTGAGCTAATGGCGAAGGCCGCTAGTGGGGATGCCGACGCTCGCGCTGCTTATTCGCGCCTGCTGGTGGAAGAAAGCCGTTCATTTGGCGTCTATTTCAGCAAAAAGATCGGCTCAAAGTTGCAAAAAGCTAGCTAACGCTGGTTCCTGCAAAAACGGCCGCGCTTTGGAGGCTGGGTCCACTCTTACCGCAAGTCATCCACCGCCGAGCATCTCCTCGAGAGTAGGCATAACCGAACTCGCGCAGCACGACGGCATCCCTGGACTCACCCAACTGCGGATCTCCGGTGCGTGCGAAGGCCACCGCGCCGGGGGACGTCTCCAACATGCGTCGCGCCGCGCTCTCTGCCGCGCCGGCCGCCTAACGCTCCTGCGCCTCGCCGGCGACAAGCTCGCCATCCTCGTGCCGAATGAACGGGAGCGCCACGAAGTAGGTCACCACTGCCATGCGCTGATCCTCCGCTTGACCGTTTCATCGTAGCAGAACAGAACATCAAGTTGGTCGAAGAGCTGCGGGCGTCGGCGGATCGGATGGCAGGCGCTGGCGGCAAGCGGATCGCTGTCACGCCAGCGTCGGCGAACATGGTCGCGCATGCGCGTCTACGCCGATCAGATCTCGCGGCCTGTCGAGGACCATGCGAGCTTCACGGTCGACGTCTGGAGCGAGGCCGAGAGCATCATCGAGACGATGGCGAGGTGCTCGGGCCTGCTAGTCGGGCGAGCGGCGTTCGATCAGGCGGTGAAGGAGCGGCCGGCGCTGAAGGTGACGCTCCGCCAAGATATCAGGATCGTCGCCACGAGCGAGGAGCGCGCGCGGTGAAAAGCAATGCATGGGCCGCCGGCGGCCGTAATCCCGTCGAGGCGCTCCCCACCTGCGCGCAGACGATCGTCCTGGCCGGCCCGCTGCTCGTCGCTGCCGTCCTCATTGGCGGCGTGCGATACCAAACACCGCGGCAGGGTTCCCCGATCGAGCGCTCGGGCGGCCATCTACGACGAGCATGTTCGGAGCGCGCATCAGTGACGCGCGCCGATGAGCGCGATCACGATCACGGCGCTTCTCCTGGCCGCCACCGCTGGCGCGCAGGGCGACGCTCCGTTGAGCCCGCAGGGCCTAGAGATCAGAGGCTTTGCGAGCACCCTCGCGATCGCAAAGACCGTCGCTGCGGCGTGCGCAGGCGCCCATATCAATCTCGCCTCAATCGAGGAACTGCGAACGCGTCTGCATATGGTCGCCGCCGACAGGGCCGCCCTTGTCGAGGCCGGCCGCCAAGCTGTCGACGCGCTGCGAAAGGGGATCGAGCACGCGCCAAGCCAGCAGGCCTGATGCGACGCGACCTTCCGGCTCTACGGGCCTGACGGGACGATGATCCGCGGGCTGATCAGCCGGTGAAGATCGCGACCTTCAACATCAACAACGTGAACAAGCGCTTGGCGAACCTCATCGACTGGCTTGCGCAGTCGTCGCCGGACGTCGTCTGCCTGCAGGAGCTGAAGTGCGAGCAAGGCGCTTTTCCGATCGATGCGCTGCGCGAGGTCGGTTACGAGGCCGCGTGGCAGGGGCAGAGGAGCTGGAACGGCGTCGCGATCCTCGCGAAGGGTGCTGAGCCGATCGTTATCCGAACTGAGCTGCCCGGCGACCCGAGCGACCGGCAGGCGCGCTACATCGAAGCGGCCGTTGCCGGCGTCGTCGTCGCGTCGATCTACCTGCCGAACGGCAATCCGCAGCCCGGTCCAAAATTCGACTACAAGCTCGCGTGGTTCGATCGTCTCATCGCGCATGCGGCTGATCTATGGGCCGCGGATGTGCCGGTCGTGCTAGCCGGCGACTTCAACGTCGCGCCGACCAGCCTCGACATCTATCCGACGAGGTCGTGGGACAACGACGCGCTGATCCAACCGGTAACCCGCGCAGCGTTCGCGCGTCTCTTGTCGCAGGGTTGGGCGGACGCGCTGCGCGCGAGCTATCACGACGAGCGCCTCTACACGTTCTGGAGCTACAAGCGCGGGCGATGGGGCCGCGATGCTGGACTGCGGCTCGACCACTTGCTGCTGAGCCCGCATGTCGCGCGCCGCCTGATGGCCTCGGCGGTCGATCGGGAGGTCCGAGGCGCTCCGGACGCCAGTGATCACGCGCCGGCATGGGCCGAACTCGCCTCTCAGAAGCGCACCTGACCACCTCTTCTGATCAACGGCAGGACACGCAACCCGACACACGCTCAACGCTTCCTGACTTGGTTTCGTGCCGCCGTGCCCGGTGCCGCGAACGCCGGGAGAGTGAAATGACAATGTTAAAGCTCACGACTGCAATTGCGATTTTAGGGATCGCCGTCGCGCCGAGTTTGGCCCACGCCCAGAACCTCTCGCCGACGGCAGCCACTCCAGCAAATCCAACGCCGGAAAACCCTGTCTCGACGAATGGTGCGCCGATGAAGTCCGGCTCGATGTCGTCGGGTAGCTCGATGTCTTCCGGCGCGATGAAGTCGGGTGGCTCCATGGCGACGGGCGGCGGGACAGGTGCCAAATCCACAGCGACCGGAGGTCCCTCGGGCGGCTCGTCGGGGAAGAACTAAGCTTTTTCGCCGCATCTCGCCCGTCCCGTGTTAAACCGGGCGGGCATTTAAAGCCGCAGTTTTGAACCTTCGGCATGACGATGTCCTTCGCCGACGTCCTGGCCGAACCTGTCACAACCGCGCTTGGAAGAAGCTCATGCCGCCGGAACCTGCGTCGCGCGACTGGCTCGAAAAGGTGGTCCTCGGTTTCATCATCGTCACCGGGGCCATCCTTTGCGGGTCGCTCGCTCAATCATTCGTGCTCGGGTTCCGCCTGCCCTAATTGCCGGGCAATATGGACTGCTGCGCGTGCGTAGATCTCTCCGCTACGCCAATAAAGCGAGGGCCGCCCAGCTCCTCAAATCCCCTTACGACCCTTTGCCAAAACGATAACAGGCTCCAAAAAGACAACCACACACACGAAGGGCGCGTGCCAGCCGCGCCGCCGCGCGCCTACGACATGATTAGGTTGAGCACCGTGTAGCTGTCGGCGAGCGCAAGCGCCGTCCAAAGGAGCGCGGCGAAGACCTTCATCCGCATCTCTCTGCTCGGATGCGTCCCGCCGTCAACCCGAGCAAGTCTGCAACGTCGGCGATGTGCGTGCCGATCCGCTGAAGCTGCCCGGTTAGCTCGTCGAGCATCACTCGGCGTATTCGCCGACAGCGATGGTACTGCCTCGCTGAGCCATCCTCGACTTGAAGCCAATGGTTGTGCAATAGACCGCGTGCGAGGCACTCCGTCCGATGAGATATGCAGGCGCGTTTCAAATTTCTCTTCCTGGGGCCTTGGGATGGCAGTCGGTCCGCTAGGGCGCCAACGCGCTCGCGGACGACGATGTCATGGTGGTCTCAGCAGATCCTGTTGGGCAAGACGATCTATGGGACGTAACAATCGTGAGCAGGTCCGACGCGCTCAACGTATCGCGCATCGCCGTCAACCAGAATAACTGCAAGGGCACGGTGCAGCTGCGGGCGCAGCTACCGGTCATGCTCCGCTTTGGCGAGAGCTTTCGCTACCGCGTGTTCCCTTGTCATCCAATCCAAGTCGCCGTTGAGGCAAATGGCCGAACGGAGCTTTTCGACTTTGGGGAACCGATCGATCCGGGGAAAGACCTCGGGGTGTCAGCCGATCTCTACGGCGGTTCCAAGAGCCTTTACAACAAACTGGTGGTGACGAGCTACGCCGACCTGACGTTGAGCAGAGTGACGATTAACCGAGGGAACTGCGGCCCCTTCGGCGACGTCAAGATAGATCCGCCGCGCGAAATGCACTTCGGCGACTACTACATCGTCAGTTCCTTTTCCTGCCAGCCAATCGAGGTCACGGCTGCAACAAACAAGGGACCGATAACAATTACGTTGAAGTAGCGCGTGGCACTTAAGGCTTATGTAAACCCCTATGTGGAGAGATCACCTCCTCAAATTTCACATAAACGTCGGATTGCGCAGCTCTAACATTAGCCTGGAGTATTAAATTCAGTTACTTTCTGCGAAATCACCACAAGTGTAATTTGAATGGTCAGACGATTGGACAGAGCGGACTTTTGTCTGCATTATCCTCGGCAGCGCTCGGACGGACAGGACAAGCCACCTCAAAGGCTGTCTGGTCTGTCCCGCTGCGACCTTTCAGTTCGTCGCCGCTGGGTTATCAGCCCGCACGCCGTCCTGAACTCTTGCTCGGCTTGGCGGCAGTAGAGGCTTTCGCCACCGATGCAGTCAAACCGAGATCCCCGACATCGCCGTTCCGCTTCGCGTCCCGTCGATCGCAGTCGCCCGCCAGGTGGCCTAGGAGCGCCGTCATCGCGATCTCCGGCCCGTTCCTGTCCGCCAGCCGCGCCAGCCTGTCCTCGCCAAGCGCACTGCGAGCACCCGATCCAAAAATTTAGACTAAAGTATTAAGTTTCATTATAGCCATTAGCGGCGAAACTCGTTTGATTTCAACACTTCACTCTGTTGAAGGTGAACCAGTCGTGTGACGACTTCGCTTCGTCTATGCGCTATTCTAACAGTGACGACCGGGCGGAATGCGATCGCTGGGTTGTCGTCCCAATGATCGACTTGGACCCGGGCTAGTTCCGGGTCCACTTTTCGAACGTAGGCTTTGTTGAGTTCAGAACATTTGATAGCGCGCCTTCAGGCGATCATTGAACGGAGACGCCAGGAGGTGCTGGTCAGCCGGAGAGTGCGATCGACGCGCGCGCCGGTCAAACGCTCCCGAGATAAGCAGCAAGTGCCCCAACGAGATGAGGGTAGGGCACCTCAGACGACCACCTAAAAATGGCAACCATCTTCGCGATCAGCGTGACCCTCTTCGGCGCCGACGGCAGCGCCTACCGCTGGAACCTCTACCTGCAAGGCGAGCTGGAGCCGTTATGTCCTCGAAGCTTGCCTATCGATGACCGTCAGACGCCTTTGAGAACGCTGAAAGGTTCTTGTCGCGCTAGGACAAGAAGTCGATCCGTCGGCCCTACCCTGCGATTATAATCGATCCCTCAAAGGTCAGCCCCGCCCCGATGTAACCCGGAACAGGGTATGAACGGTCGAGAGATCAGTTTTTGCCCGCCGAGCCGCCTGAAGGACCACCGGTCGCTGTGGACTTGCCTTCGGTGCCATTGCCCGTGGCCGTCGAATTGCCCGATGTCGAGCCGGACTTCATCGCGCCGGACGACATTGAGCCAGACTTCAAGGACGCGCCGTCCGTCGATACCGGGTGTTCGGAGTTGGGTTGGCCGAGGTCGGCGCGGTCGGAGCATTGGTCTGCGCGAAGGCCAGGGCCGGCGCAAAAGAGATCCCAACGATAGCAAGTGCAGATGCGAGTTTTGATGTCGTCACTGGTGTAATCCTCCCGGCTCTTGCGTCGATGACAGCGACGTCGCGAGACCGAAGCAGGAAGCGTTGAACGTGCGTCGGGTTGCGTGCGTTTTCTTATGTCCGCCTCGAGTCAAGGTGCAGCCGAAACTCGCAGACCAATAGGGCGTCGCCGTGCCGACCGACCTTCCTCCAAGAAAACCACGTTATCGAACTTCCGCATTTTGGAAGGAGAGACTGGTCATCGCATTCGCGGGGTTTGTCCTGGCGTTCTCGACAATGACAGTTTTGACTGCGTTCGGCTTCTCAAGTGGCTCGGTGCCTAGGATGATGGTTCGGGCGCCTGCAAGCGGCGCCCGGTGTGGCAGATTGCCTAGCGCGTTAATCTAGAATGTTGATTTCGCAGGCTCTACGGTGATGCAGTCAGGGAGCCCGAACATGTCCGACGTGCCGCCATCCTCGCACAGCCGCTCTGACGACCACTGCCAGTCGCCAAGCGATGCACCTTGTGTGTCCGTCTTGGACCAGGTCCATAATGATGCAAAGCGCGGGCTCGCGGATCCGCACAGCCTTGCCCCAGTCGAAATCAAACGCATCTGCTACGCAGTCGCGGCGGTCCTCTCGGGCCGAGCACGGCTATAGGCTCGACCTTCGGTGAAACCTTCGCGTCGATCGGACGACCTACGCCTTATGCCCAATGCGACAGAGCAAGCAAATCGACTACACTTGCAAAATGGAATCAGAGCCGACGATCAATTGGCTGCATAGCGCCCTCGGCAAAGAGGGCGCCCCTCAACCTCCTGCATTGGACTCAGATCGGATCAAAGACTTTATTTCTCGCGCATTGATGCGGCCAGCCTCGCTGACACCTCTGGAAGTTCAGGAGCTTGCAGCATCCGCACTTTCCCACCTCGTCATGCTGGGTAAGGCTTAGCCAGCAGCCTCGCGGCATCTGCGGTGAGGTCGGCGAGCCCATTTTGACCTTGCGATCTCGCTTCAGCCGAGTAGCGCAATAGCTCCTCCGCCAGAACAGCATCTGTTTGTCCACCCATAACCTGGCGGGAGCACGGGTAAGCAATTCGGCGCTTTCGTGGCGCTGTAGTTCAGCCAGATCAGCCCAGTCTCGGAGCCTTGACGCAATTTGATTGTGCGTAATTGCCATGTCCATAGCTATGAACCGAACCAGGCAATCTGTAAAATTTGCGGTCGGTCGGAAACGACGTGCGGATCGGCCACGCCTGCAAATGCATAATAATCGTGGCCAGAC
Source organism: uncultured Lichenihabitans sp. (assembly GCA_965214415.1). GTDB lineage: Bacteria > Pseudomonadota > Alphaproteobacteria > Rhizobiales > Beijerinckiaceae > RH-AL1. The sequence goes on along the minus strand of CBDCBQ010000003.1, from coordinate 3,938,584 downwards.
ATCCTGCGCGCAGCTACGTCTACCGCGTTGAATTTGCAGTGGATACGTGTTGGCAGAAACTTACGAGGACCGATTAGCTGTGATCAAGGCAAGAAGCGCTAAGCAGCCCGCTAATGATTCCCGGCCCGTTCGCGAGCGGCTGATGGACTTCTCGACGCGCGGAATTGATGCACCGCAAACCTTGAGCCTGGCCGAGGTTCGGCAGGTCTGCTTCGCTCTCAAGCTGACCCTAACAATCGACGAAGAAGGTTGATTGCAGACGGCAGGCGCCTTGGCAGCCCATTCGCCGGCCTGAGCGATGGGGGCTAGCCAATCGTGCGCAGAGCACGGCCATGCGGCTGCGGCGAGATGGAGCGATGGTGCGCTCTGCTAGGAGTTGCGCATTAGTGACGCCACTACGGCTCTAGCCTCTTCCTCGGAGCCAGCCGTTCCACAAGCCAAAAAGATCGGCTTGGGGCGCCGCATCGATATTTCCCACGTTCGCCGCCTTGATTTAGAACCGTCAAGCCGCCGCACCGGGAGAATTCGGACTGCGTAAATGCGGCCGTCTGAAGTCTCGCTATTGGTCTGCGCCCCTTGAAGTGGTCCTCCCTGATGTATGGCATGGAGGAGGATCGAGATATGCCGAGGAAGAGACACAAGGCGGAAGAGATCGTCGCGAAGTTACGGCAGGTCGATGTGTTGGTCTCGCAAGGAAGACCAGTCGCTGAGGCCGTGCGAGCGATCGAGGTGACCGAGGTCACGTATTATCGGTGGCGTCAGGAGTACGGCGGCCTGAAGGGCGACCAGGTCAAACGGCTGAAGGACCTCGAGGCCGAGAATACGCGGTTGCGACGCGCTGTATCTGATCTGACGCTGGAGAAGCTGATCCTGAAGGAAGCCGCCTCGGGAAACTTCTGAGCCCCGCTCGTCGTCGGACTTGTGTCGATCGTGTCGTTGCCAAACACGGTGTCTCGGAGCGCTTCGCCTGCCGGGTTCTCGGCCAGCATCGCTCGACGCAACGCAAGATCCCAGCGCGCTGTGATGATGAGGCGGCCCTCACCGCCGACATCATCGCGCTCGCTCTCCAGTACGGCCGCTACGGCTATCGTCGGATCACGGCGATGCTGCACCAGGCGGGCTGGGTGGTGAACCGCAAGCGTGTCGCACGGATCTGGCGACGGGAGGGGCTCAAGGTTCCGCAGAAGCAGCCGAAGAGGGGCCGGCTCTGGCTCAACGACGGATCGTGCCTTCGGCTTCGGCCGGAGCGGCCCAATCACGTCTGGTCCTACGACTTCGTCGAGGACCGAACTCACGATGGACGAAAGATCCGCATGCTGAATGTCATCGACGAGTTCACCCGAGAGTGCCTGGCGATCCGGGTGAGCCGAAAGCTGAACTCGACCGACGTCATCGACGTGCGAGCATTTTGAGCCTCTCCTCAAAGTACGATGGCATCGCTGCGATACTCGCGCCAACGGCGGGAGCGAAGGCCGGTCTTTTCGGAGTGGCCGCGGTAGGTTGCCGGCCGGCTGCGAAGCCGCCGCTCGACTCTCACCCTCACCCACGACTAGAACAATTAGCGAACATCGAGGGCGCTATGGGCAGCATGAAAGACCTTCTCGGCGACAATCCGCCGACCATCGGCGATACGCGCCGTCAAGGCATGACGACGTTCTCAGTGCACTGCGCAGCACCATGCGGGCATGTTTCGAAGCTCACGTTCGATGCGTTGCGATTACCCGACGAGACGTTCTTCATCGACATCCCGAAACGACGACGATTGATCTGTCAGAGCTGCGGACGCCGTGCCAAGGAGATCTCCGCAAGCTGGAACGAGGTCGCCTTCCAAGGGAACGGCCGACGACCGATGGCGCTGTGGGTCGTTGTGATCAGTCTGCCGGACGGCGGTGAGGGTAGGTCGAGCCCGCTATCGTCAGAAGAACGAGCGATAAGGCTCGCGTTCGACCTGGCCGATAAAGGCGACATCGTGCTGCGGGTTGAAGGGCCGGGAGGAAACATGACACGAGAGGCGATCGAGGCGTTAAGGGCGAAGCGCCGCTAGCTGCCGAAAGTGTACCTCATGTTGGGCGTTTGCCGAGTCTTGTCGTCGAGCGGAAGCTCGTCAAACCCGACGAGTTCGCGTCGTGGTGTAAGGAGCAGGGACTGGGAACAGACGCACGATCGCGCCACAAGTCCTGTAATCCGAAGTAGCGGAATCTAATCGTCGGAACGGCAGGGCGTTACGTGATATGACGCCGCTTGCATCATATTTGTCGAGCCAAACGGCGAGGCCCGGCGCAAGGATGAGGAAAGGCTGAATACGTACGTGTCCGACGACAAGCCGAAATGGGATGATCCCGACAACGACACAAGCTCGAAGCCTTTCGAGGCGGGGGACGTAGCCCGTAAGCACGGCATCTCGCCGGATCGCGCCCAAATGCTCATCGACCGCCTCGGCCATGATCCCGAGCAGCTAGAAGCCGCCGCAGCGAGCCTCAGACTGAGCCCCAAGCGAAACGCATGATCGGAGAGAACAGCGGCGCGGCAGGCGTACGCCCTCGAAAGCGCGCAACATGAGCTGGTGACTGTTCGCGAGCGACTGGACCGCCGTGGCGATCGACGATGCGTCCGGCAAGCTGCGGTGCGCTTTGAAGCGGATGCGATAGGGCGCGGGTATTCAGTACAGCATCGGCCAGTGCCGGCGTGCTCCCTTGCGATCTAGCCGCCTAGCGACCCGCAACTCTAGAACGCCCGCGGCGGCAATTGTTGCAATCGCCAGCGTCCCGATCAGTAGATCAATGATCATCTCAACCTCGCCATCGCATTTTTTGCGACAATCAACCGCGCGCCTTTGCCAACTTTGTCAAGTGTTTGATAGGCGCAAGCTACATTAACAATGTTATCATCCCGCCGGAGGCAGAAATGGATTGGCGAGTGGTCGTTGTTGTTGTACTGGTTTGGTAGGATCCATTGCGGCAATGATTATAGCGTTTCGAGACAGACTTTGATTTGCGCCAAGAGGTACCGCCATGTTCGAGATATTGGGAGACCGGGCACGTCTTCCGACAATCGCGACACAGACGTTCAGTGCGCGACGTCCTGAGAGGATAACCGAAGCCCTGGCGACGGCGAAGAAAACCGCCGAATCCGTTACGTCATCGCTTGAGCTGATAACTCAGATGCGGGTCAAGCATGGACTCGATGGGCAGCCCCGAAAGGCTATGCCGGTCGTGGAACGCCAACTTATCATCTGTAAATGACAGGCTAGCGCTGTCGTTCGATGGTGGCGGATGCCACGCTATTTCTTCCACACCCTGGACACCGCCGGAACCAGCTAGTGCGGCCACATGCGCCACGGCATGCACCACATGAAGAAGCACCACATGATGATGAAGCATCACATGAGCAGCGGCCGCATGCCGGGCAGCAAGAACCTCTGAGGCGGAATCGCTCCACGATCGTGACCGTGAAGCTGAAAGCGAATATGCCGGTAGGAAGACGTCCTCGCCCTTCCGGCGTCTAAGACGCTATCAATTCTTGCTCGCCGCTCCGCCCGCCGGACCACCGGTTGCCGTTGACTTGCCTTCGGTGCCATTTCCCGTTGCCGTCGAGCTGCCCGTTGTCGAACCAGACGCGCCAGAGGACGAGCCGCTGGTAGACGTCGGCGCCCCGCTTGTGGCCACCGGATTGTTTGGCGTGGGGTTGGCTGGAGTGGGAGTTGTCGGGGCGTTGGTCTGAGCAACGGCGAGACCCGGTGCAACGGCGATACTCAAAATCGCAATTGCTTTGGCAAGCTTTGATAATGTCATTTTACTCTCCAGGCTTTCGCGGCGCCGGACAGCGACGTGCGAGACCAAAGCAGAAAGCGTTGAACGTGCGTCGGGTTGCGTGTTTGTCCGACGGATCGTGAGGAGAGGTTGTCGTCGCCGTTGAGGTCCCCCCGCTTTCCTCTTCCATTTTGAGAGTGAGTATTCCGGCATCGTGAACCCCGTGATTGAGGAGCATGCCGTGAAGAAGACCAGGTACACCGAGGAACAGATTGCCTATGCGTTGAAGCAGGCGGAGACGGGGACGGCGGTGGCCGAGGTGATCCGTCGGATGGGGATCTCGGAGCAGACGTTCTATCGCTGAAAGAAGCTCTATGGCGGGCTGGGCGTGGGCGAGCTGCGGCGGCTGAAGCAGCTCGAGGACGAGAACCGCAACCTGAAGCAGCTGGTCGCCGATCTGAGCCTGGACAAACACATCCTTCAGGATATGGAAGACGCTTGCGGGCGCTGACCGTCGTCGATGCGTATACGCGCGAGGCTCTGACGATCGAGGTCGATCAGGGGATCAAGGGCGAGCAGGTCGTCGCCGTCTCGAAAGCGCTCGACCGCTGGGCCTACGAGAACGCCGTCACGCTGGACTTCAGCCGGCCTGGCAAGCCAACCGACAACGCCTTCGTGGAATCGTTCAACGGCCGCCTACGCGACGAATGCCTGAACACACATTGGTTCTTGTCGCTGGCCGACGCCAGGACCAAGATCGAGGCTTGGCGGAGGGACTATAACCAGAGCCGTCCTCACACGTCGCTTGGCTGGAAGACGCCAAACGAATACGCTGCCGCAACGGCTCTGAAAGCCGCCGAATGAACGCCGGATCCTCACCTTCGGAATGGAGGAGAAACCGGGGGACCCTCATCAACCGGACAGGCTCTAATCGCCGCTGGATGAGAGTTCGGGGGCAGGTCACAACGACCGTGCCGCTTCTCTAGCACGTCATAGCTATCCCGTCGTGCTGACGCCGATGACCGTGCATTCGTCTGCGAATGCGAGAGACCTTTCGAACGCTGCCTCGTTGCCGCGCGGAGCCCGGTGGCTCGTTGAGGAGGTTTCATGTTTTATTTCGACAAGCGACTGCAATATCCGGTCAAGGTGGAGAAGCCCGATCCGGTCTACGCCCGGTCGCTGCAGCAGGCGATCGGCGGCATCGAAGGTGAAATTCGCGTATGCATGCAATACTTTTTTCAGGCGTGGGGTGCCCGCGGCCCGACCACAAAGTATCGCGACATGCTTCTCAACACGGCAACCGAGGAGATGGGCCATATCGAGATGCTGGCTACAGCGGTTGCGCTCAACCTCGAGCATGCGCCGACTGGCGTGCAGGAGGCTGGCTCGAAGGACGCGGTTGTGGGAGCCGTGATGGGCGGCAGCAATCCTCAGCATGTGCTGGAAGGCATGCTGCATCGCCACGTGCTCAGCACCGGGATGGCGGCATTTCCAGCTAATGCCGAAGGCGTGCCGTTCGACATGTCGCACATCTATGCCAGCGGCAATCTCGCTGCCGATATGTACTGCAACGTTGCGGCGGAATCCACGGGCCGCGTTTTAGCCTGTCGCCTGTACAACATGACGCAGGACCCCGGCATGATCGACATGCTCAGCTTTATGATCGCTCGTGACACCATGCATCAGCAGCAGTGGCTTGCCGTTATTGAGGAGCTTGGCGGCAACGAAGGCGTGCTGCCGATCCCCAACAGTTTCCCTCAGGAAAAAGAGCATCAAAAGTACAATTACAACTTCTTTGCTACTGCGCATGACGGGGAGAAGCCGGAGAAGGGCCGTTGGACCCATGGCCCGTCACTTGACGGGAAGGGTAAGTACACCGTGTTTCAGAACAAGCCGCTTGGCGAGGAGCCTGCGCTCGGCCCGGCCCGTCCCGACAGCGGCGCGGAGACACAGCAAATAGGCTAAAACGCGGGCCCTCGGCCCGGTAGTGCCGAGGGCGTTTTCCGTAGCCTCGAAACAGGCTCGGCAAGACTGATCATCCCTCTGACCGGCAATGTCGCCATAGCTTCATGGCAGCCGCGGAGCCCTTCGCGGCAGCGACGTGAGCGGTGCGCTCACAGCGCTGTCAGCTCGACCTGCTGCGGGGCGGCGATGGACCAGCGCTCGGAGGACACTCGCAACAAGCTCAGCCAGCCAGATCTGCCGAGGCAGCTTCACTGGGGTAAGGGGGCGACATACCAACCTCGGACTAGCCGCCTCGATAGAAGCGCGGGCTGCATGTAGGGGCATATTCAACAAGGCGCGGGTTGTGGCGTGAGGAAGGTTGAGCGCGAAGGCCCAGGGCCAAATCGGTCCGTTCGTTTGCGCCGCATAGCGCTTTCGCAGCATTCGAGCGATCACGCTACGGACAATAAAGCAGCGGAGGGGTTCAAGGCGGTCATCGCACGGCGCCTGGGGCCGCTCGCAGCGCAGCTTGATCGTATCCGCGACGCCACCCACTGCGCGGCCGTCGAGACGCCCGGACGTAATCACCTCAATGTCCGGCGCATGGCGGACGACAAAGCCGGCCGATCGCACGGCGTCGACAAACGCCCGATCTTCGCCACACTCAATCTTTGGAATACCGCCGACTGCGCGATAGGTCGACGCCCGGACGGCGATCGTCGCCCCAGAGCGAGACCAATGGCAGGGCCATGGATTGCCTGGCTCAGGATCAATCCGGGCGCCGATCTCAGTTAGCAGCGCTTCATAACTCGACTCGAGCCGGCCGCGAACATGGAGGCGTTTGGGAAGCGCGGCCGCCTCGAGCGGATCGAGCGCGATACGCCCGGCTACGGCGTCTGCCCCGGCGGCGATCGCCGCTACATTGAGTGCTACCCAGTCGTCGCCCACGCGACTATCAGCATCGCTTGTTAGTAGCACGCCATCGGCGAACTCCGCCTCGTCCAGCCAGGCGAGCGCAGCCTCCATCGCCATGCGTCGCGCCCAACCGGCCGAGGGGCGATCGCTTTGGCCTTCGATTACTCGCAGGGTGAACGGCAGTCCGCAGGATTGGGCATCGACCACGGCCATGGTGTTGTCGGTGCAGGCATTAAGGAAGAGGACAACGCCAAGTGTGCCGGGCGCAATGCCACTCTGACGCGACAGCGCGGCCAGACAGGGGCCGATCCTTTCCGCCTCGTTGCGAACGGGTATCGCGACAATGAACCGGCGTCTTGGTCGATCATCAATACCCGGCTCTTTCACGAAGCAGTTTCTCCAAAGCAGCGGTTGCAAGGGAAGGTCGCACAGTCAAGCGGAGGCCTAATGCCCAGAGGGAGGAACGTAGTCAATTGCAATCCGAACCGCACTTCGCTGCCACAGTCCAGCTACTGGAGCAGGCCAACCAGCTTTTTGCCGGCATCGGAGCTTAGGTCATCGACGTCCAACTCGCCTGATCCAAGTGCATCCCCGGGCTTCCGACGTGTATTGGCTTCGTCGAAAAACTTGGTGACTAAAGCAAGGTACTCATCCTTGCTGACCGATGTGGAGACGCTCGGAGTACCGGTGAATGACTTGAGGTCCGCGGGCACCATACGACCGCCAAGTTGGAGCATGGTGACATGGCCGCCGTTCTTGCCTCTGATTAACTCGTAACGTCTGCCTGCTGCTGCTCGGACCTCGGAGAGAGACAACTTCCGATCACCATCGGTATCGACGCGCGAGATGATGGTCGGTCCGCCCATGACAGCCCGAGAATTTGGCATAGCGGAGACATTTGCTATGAGAAATGCTCCTAAAGCCAACTCAATCTTGCGCACAGCAGCTCTCCCAGCAACGCTCCCAGAATGCCTTACATGCTCCCGGCGCGGATGTCGTCGTGCGCATAGCTCAGAGACATCATGCATTGCAGCGCTGGGTTGCGATCTCTTAGTTATTTTTCGCAAGTCGTGGAAGGCTGAGGCCACGCCGGCTAGAACCTTGCCGCCCTCGAGTGAACCATCGATCACCTTAGCTTCCCTGGCGATCCCCGGGGCTCCATTTAAACCAAAGGTGCACCATCCGCACCCTTAACAGTGGCTGGATGCGCGCCATTGCGCCGCGGCATCGTTAAGGCAATCAGGTGCTAGCACCCTGCCTCGTGCGTGCCGATCGAACCCTCGAGGCCTTGAACTTCGCGCTTGCCGGCGCCCGTGAAGGTTTTGGTCCTTTCCTCGGGGTCTACCTTCAAGCAAGCGGGTTCGATCCGGCCGCGACCGGGATCGCCATGTCGCTTGCCGGACTCAGCGGCCTTCTCGCCACCACGCCGATCGGCGTCCTGATCGACCGCACCGAAGCCAAACGGACGCTGCTGGCGATCAGCGTATGCGCCATCGCGGTTGGTGCGGTCGCGATCGTCGCGACGCACAGATTGTGGGTCATCTCGCTGGCGCAAGCCCTGATCGGGGTGGGCGACACGGCGATCGCGCCCCTCGTCGCGGCACTGACCCTGGGCATCGTCAGCCAGGCGCGCTTCGGCGTCCAGATGGCGCGCAACGAGGCCTTCAACCATGCAGGCAACGCCACCAACGCCGTACTCGCGACCGTGGTCGGCTATGCACTTGGTCTCGGTTGGGTCTCACTCAGCATCGTCGTCATGGCGCTCGCCTCGATCGCCATGGTCACCCGGCTCCGCCGCGACGACATCGACCACGCGCAGGCCCGCGGCGGCGAGGCCGACGGGCGCTCGACCCTGACGGCATTGCTGCAGTCGCCGGGTCTGCTGCTGCTGACGATCGCGGTGCTGCTGCTTCAGACGGCGAACGGCGCGTTGCTTCCATTTCTCGCGCAGGCTCGCACGGCCGCCGGCGGCGATCCCAGCATCACCACCGGCGTGATGGTCGTGACCGCGCGGATCGCCATGATCGGGGCGGCGATCCTCGTGCCGCGCCTCGCTCGTGGTCTCGGCTATGGCGGCGTGATAGCCCTGGCGCTGATCGTGACCTGCCTGCGCTGCCTTCTGGCGGCCTGCGGCACGTCCTGGGCCATCGTGGAGCCGGTCGAGATCATGGAAGGGATTGCAACCGGAATGGCCAGCGTGGCCATGCCGGCCCTGTCGGCGGAGATCATGGCCGGCAGTGGTCGCGCCACGGCGGCGCTCGGCGCGGTGCTCACCGCATTCGGCGCGGGGTGCGCGATCGGCCCGTTGATCGCGGGCGTCGCCGCGCAGCGCCTCGGCTTTCCACGCGCCTTCGTGTTGCTCGGCATCGTCGCGGGCATCGGGCTCGCGGTCTGGCTCCTTGGCTCGTGGTGGATCGGCCTTCGCATGTCCGGCGACAAGCCGGTCGGCGGCGAGACGTGAGCCTGTCGTCTTGAAGGTCTCCCGCCTCGATTTGGCGAGGAGCGTGGCGGAAGCGGCGCGCGGCTCGTTCCCCTGGCTGGCGATCAGCTACGCGGCGTTGTTCGCGGCCTTCGTGAGCGTCCGGTGACGGCCGCCTTGCGGCATCGATAGCGGAGGGCTCTGCATCCGACCTCAAGGATAGCTTTAAGGTCGGTTCTGATGCGGGTCGAGGTGCTTGGTGGTGTCGAGCGGCGGCGGCGATGGTCGCGCGACGAGAAGATGCGGATCCTGACGGAGAGCCTCGAGCCGGGCGCGAAGGTAGCGGAGGTCGCGCGCCGCAACGATGTCGCGCCGAGCGTCCTGTTCGCCTGGCGTCGGCAGGCGCGGCTGCCTGCGGCTTCCACGACGATGGTCCCGGTGATGATCGCCGAGCCGAGCGTTGCGCCGTCGATCCCCACGAAGCCGCGTCGGACGCGTGGCCCGGCGAAGGAGCGAGGGCTGATCGAGATCGATCTCGGCGGCGGTCGCCGGGTGCGGGTCGATGCGGGTGTCGATGCCAAGGCGCTCGCCCGCGTGCTCGACGTCCTGAGCAGCCGATGATCGCGTTCCCGAGCGGCGTGCGCGTCTGGCTGGCGACCGGCCACACCGATATGCGCAAGGGCTTCGATGGCCTGTCCCTGCTGGTCCAGGAGACGCTGAAGCGCGACCCGCACGATGGCCATCTGTTCGTCTTCCGCGGCCGTCGCGGCGACCTGATCAAGGTCATCTGGCACGACGGCCAGGGGATGTGCCTGTTCTCCAAACGGCTGGAGCGCGGCCGCTTCCTGTGGCCTTCGGTGGCCAACGGCACGGTAACGATCTCCTCGGCGCAGCTCGGCTACCTGCTGGACGGGATCGACTGGCGGGCGCCCCAGCGGACGTGGCGGCCACGCGCCGCGGGATAGCAAGCTGTGCACAGCGCCGTCATCGGCTCCCGGGCAAACCGCATCCGTGATTCTCTTGCTGGGTGAGCACGCCCTCTGAGTCGCTGCCGAAAGACCTCGCCGCCGCGCACGCGATGATCCTCGTGGAACGCCGGGCGCGGCTAGCGGCCGAGCTCGCCGTCGCCAGGGCCCATACAGACCGCATCGTGCTCGACCTCGAACTGGAGCGGTTGCGCTTTCAGCTGGCGAAGGCGCGCCGCGAGGCGTTCGGCCAGTCCTCAGAGGCCGGCACCAGGATCGGCCAGTTCGAGCTGGCGCTCGAGGACGTCGAGGAGACGCTCGCGGCGATGCGGGCTAACGATGAGATGGCGACGCCCGCCACGTCGATCGATGCCTTCACGCGTCGCAAGCCGGCGCGGCGTCCCTTGCCCGAGCATCTGTCGCGTGTCCGGCAGGTCTACCCCAGCCCCTCGGCTTGCCCCTGCTGCGCCGGTCGCCTGCACAAGCTGGGCGAAGACATCACCGAGTCGCTCGAACGTGTCCCGGCGAGCTGGTTCGTCATCCAACATGTTCGGGAGAAGTTCTCCTGCCGATCCTGCGAGGCGATCACGCAGCCGCCCGCGCCCTCGCACCCGATCGCGCGGGGGCGCGCCGGGCCGGTGCTGCTGGCCGAGATCGCCTGTGGCAAGTTCTGCCTGCATCTGCCGCTGCATCGGCAAAGCCGGGCCTTCGCCCGTGAGGGTGTCGAGATCGACGTCTCGACGATGGCGGACTGGATGGGCGCCGTCAGCGTTGCCCTGAAGCCGATGGTCGAGATCATCGAGGCCCACGTTCTGTCAGCCCAGCGCCTCCATGTCGACGACACGCCGGTGCCGGTCCTGGCCAAAGGCAAGACGAAGACCGGTCGGCTATGGACCGCGGTCCGCGACGATCGCCCCTACGGCGGCGCCGATCCGCCGGCCGCCTCCTACCTCTACTCGCCCGATCGTGGCGGCGCGCATCCCGAGGCATTCCTGCGCACTTGGTCCGGCATCATGCAGGCCGACGCCTATGCCGGCTTCAACAAGTTGTACGAGCCGGGGCGCGTGCCGGGGACGATTCTCGAGGCGGGATGCTGGGCGCACTGGCGCCGCAAGTTCTACGAGATCGCCGCTCTCAAGAAGGCACCGATCGCCGTCGAGGCCGTGATGCGCATCGATGCCATCTTCGCGATCGAACGCACCATCAACGGTGCGACGCCTTCCAAGCGACAAGCCGTGCGAGACCAAACGATCAAGCCGCTGGTCGAGGGTCTCGTCGCCTGGCTGAACGGGCAGCGTCGCACCCTGTCGTCGAAGTCCGAGACCGCCAAGGCGATGGACTACGGGCTGAAGCGGATACCGGCCTTCACCCGCTTCCTCGACGACGGCCGCATCTGCCTGTCGAACAATGCCGCCGAGCGCGCCATGCGCTGCGTCGCCATGGGCCGCAAGAACTGGACCTTCGCCGGCTCCGATGCGGGCGGCCGGCGTGCGGCCGCGATCTACACCCTGATCGAGACCTGCAAGCTCAACGACGTCGATCCCCGCGCCTGGCTCGCCGACGTCCTCAGGCGACTGCCGGACCATCCCGCCAAGCGCATCCACGAGCTGCTTCCGTGGAACTGGTCGCCCGCCGTAGCCACCGCTCGCGCTGCCTGAGCAATCCCGTTCTCGCATTATCCAGGACGCGCAAGGCGGCCTTCACCGGACGCTTTCCGGCCTTCGGCGTACCGACGGCGCCGTTCTTCAGCGGCCCAGGTGAGCTCTTCATCGGCGGCCAAGGGATTTGTAACAGAAAATTCTCGCCGCTTAGCCGGGTTCGAGGTAGATCTTACGCAGCGTTCAGATCGGCGGCGACAGCTCGCACCATCTGCTCATGCGAGCGTAGTTTCCATATGGTCTTAAATGATTATGATTCAAGGGGGTGAACACCTCTCGTCTTAACTGATCGGTATGCCCATATCGCAATTGCCATGCCAGTCACGGTGGCGGAATGCCGTAGGATCAGCCGTCGGCGCGTTACTGCGCGTCATCATCGATGCTTAAGATCACCATTGCGGCCGATGGCGATCGGACGGCGGAGCTCCTAAAGGTGCAAGCGCGGGGTCGACTCTCGCTGAAATGCTCAACTGGTCCTGGGGATGGAAGGATCAGCGGCCACGGCAGCACGCCGGTTGATTTACCCCTGGATCTCACGCAAGATCGCCAGGCGGAGGCGCTGAAGGTGAACGAGCGACGAGCTCGGTCGACGCTTCGCAATCGGCATCGTCTTCATCCACCCGGACGCGAACAAATAGCGCTATGCGAGCCCTACGCTTTGATGACTCGTCGCGCCATCGTGCGGGCGGACGACTTCATGGCGGCAACTCGTTGGGCACTGAAAGATCGGCACGTGTCGCCGGTCCAGCCGCATTTTCTGATGTAGGCCGTTCGGCACTCGAGATCAGGTTCCTCTTCTCGATCCACCCTCGACGACAGGCTGGGCAAGCCGTGGAACGCTGCGTCACAGGCGGATGATCCCATCAGGCGACGGCGATGTCGAAATTCGGCGGTATGGTGGCTGGTTCCGGCCATGCTGCCGATATGATCCGCCTCATGCTTTAAAGTCGGCTCGCCTTCGAGTTTTGTACGCGTCGGCTCCGCCGGTGGGCAGCATTCGTGGCGGCGACCCCTGGATCAGTCTGCGGACGCTTCGTGCGTCCGGCAGCCGCTTCCCGGGGCCGCACCGATCGCATTCGACAGCGTCCGAACGTCTCCTTCGGGAGGCGATCGCGGTTCGCTTCGCGGTGGCATTCGGTCACAGCCAAATCCATATTGGGAAACTGCTGTTGCGAATACATATTTGTTGGATTTGTTCCATCGCCCATTGGCGTCGGTGCGCACCGTGAACCGCAGACATGCATGCGGCACGCTTCTGCCGATCTTCTGAGCAAACCGCCAGGATCCCCGAGTGAGCGCCTGCCAACTCGCGATAGCCGCCAGCGTTTCTCTTCGGGGGTCGAGCGCCCGCATTTCGTATCTTATAGCGCCAGAGGTATGGTCCGACCGCCACTCGCCCGGCTCTTACCGCCATCCCGTCCGATCTCATCCTTCGCTGGCTCGGTTCGCCTTAATAGCCACTTTCCGCTCAGCGAGCCTAGCTCAGAGCGTAATGCCGTTATGGCTTCGTGATCCGCTTGCCACGTCGGCATCGACTCTCTTCCTCTTCATCGACACAGTGCACTAGCGCGACGCTTCGTCGCACTGACGTCGATGCATGGCCGCCGTGCGCCTGCGGCGGCTGCATCCACTAGCGGCACTCGGATGCCAAAACGTGAGCTTGCGACTTGCCTATGCGAGCTGTTCCGCCTCGAAAGCCGCTCGGATTACTTGCAGCTTGCTTCACGGACCCTTGCAAGGATCGAAGAAGCGCGGCTGAACCACAGGGTCGCCGCGTGTGCTGCCGGACCCATCTTAAGCCAACCATTCTGATTGCCGTGGCGTCGGAGGAGATCCAGCACTGGCAAGTCTGTTCTCGTGATTACACGCACCCCTGTGGTCATTCGGCCGCGGAAGAATGTTCTCGCAGGCGCAAAGGTCGGCCCTGCATGGGCTTCGGCGGTCGATGCCGGGTTGATCGAACGATCCTCGCATGGGATCGGTCTTTGGATGCTACCGCTCGCCGATCGCTGCGGCGCGTGGCTGGTCGGGCGTCCGAAACGATGCAATGGGGGGCACTCCCGCTTGCCTCCACCACCGCTGCGTACCGCGGACTGGAAAGGCAATCGAGGCATGCTGCCTGAGCCAACCAGCACCTTGCCTACGCAGTGAAGCATGAGAGATCGTCACCCATTTGCGCTGTTCCACAATCACCGGCGCTCGCCTCGCATGGTGAGCGTCCGGTGACGGCCGCCTTGCGGCATCGATAGCGGAGGGCTCTGCATCCGACCTCAAGGATAGCTTTAAGGTCGGTTCTGATGCGGGTCGAGGTGCTTGGTGGTGTCGAGCGGCGGCGGCGATGGTCGCGCGACGAGAAGATGCGGATCCTGACGGAGAGCCTCGAGCCGGGCGCGAAGGTAGCGGAGGTCGCGCGCCGCAACGATGTCGCGCCGAGCGTCCTGTTCGCCTGGCGTCGGCAGGCGCGGCTGCCTGCGGCTTCCACGACGATGGTCCCGGTGATGATCGCCGAGCCGAGCGTTGCGCCGTCGATCCCCACGAAGCCGCGTCGGACGCGTGGCCCGGCGAAGGAGCGAGGGCTGATCGAGATCGATCTCGGCGGCGGTCGCCGGGTGCGGGTCGATGCGGGTGTCGATGCCAAGGCGCTCGCCCGCGTGCTCGACGTCCTGAGCAGCCGATGATCGCGTTCCCGAGCGGCGTGCGCGTCTGGCTGGCGACCGGCCACACCGATATGCGCAAGGGCTTCGATGGCCTGTCCCTGCTGGTCCAGGAGACGCTGAAGCGCGACCCGCACGATGGCCATCTGTTCGTCTTCCGCGGCCGTCGCGGCGACCTGATCAAGGTCATCTGGCACGACGGCCAGGGGATGTGCCTGTTCTCCAAACGGCTGGAGCGCGGCCGCTTCCTGTGGCCTTCGGTGGCCAACGGCACGGTAACGATCTCCTCGGCGCAGCTCGGCTACCTGCTGGACGGGATCGACTGGCGGGCGCCCCAGCGGACGTGGCGGCCACGCGCCGCGGGATAGCAAGCTGTGCACAGCGCCGTCATCGGCTCCCGGGCAAACCGCATCCGTGATTCTCTTGCTGGGTGAGCACGCCCTCTGAGTCGCTGCCGAAAGACCTCGCCGCCGCGCACGCGATGATCCTCGTGGAACGCCGGGCGCGGCTAGCGGCCGAGCTCGCCGTCGCCAGGGCCCATACAGACCGCATCGTGCTCGACCTCGAACTGGAGCGGTTGCGCTTTCAGCTGGCGAAGGCGCGCCGCGAGGCGTTCGGCCAGTCCTCAGAGGCCGGCACCAGGATCGGCCAGTTCGAGCTGGCGCTCGAGGACGTCGAGGAGACGCTCGCGGCGATGCGGGCTAACGATGAGATGGCGACGCCCGCCACGTCGATCGATGCCTTCACGCGTCGCAAGCCGGCGCGGCGTCCCTTGCCCGAGCATCTGTCGCGTGTCCGGCAGGTCTACCCCAGCCCCTCGGCTTGCCCCTGCTGCGCCGGTCGCCTGCACAAGCTGGGCGAAGACATCACCGAGTCGCTCGAACGTGTCCCGGCGAGCTGGTTCGTCATCCAACATGTTCGGGAGAAGTTCTCCTGCCGATCCTGCGAGGCGATCACGCAGCCGCCCGCGCCCTCGCACCCGATCGCGCGGGGGCGCGCCGGGCCGGTGCTGCTGGCCGAGATCGCCTGTGGCAAGTTCTGCCTGCATCTGCCGCTGCATCGGCAAAGCCGGGCCTTCGCCCGTGAGGGTGTCGAGATCGACGTCTCGACGATGGCGGACTGGATGGGCGCCGTCAGCGTTGCCCTGAAGCCGATGGTCGAGATCATCGAGGCCCACGTTCTGTCAGCCCAGCGCCTCCATGTCGACGACACGCCGGTGCCGGTCCTGGCCAAAGGCAAGACGAAGACCGGTCGGCTATGGACCGCGGTCCGCGACGATCGCCCCTACGGCGGCGCCGATCCGCCGGCCGCCTCCTACCTCTACTCGCCCGATCGTGGCGGCGCGCATCCCGAGGCATTCCTGCGCACTTGGTCCGGCATCATGCAGGCCGACGCCTATGCCGGCTTCAACAAGTTGTACGAGCCGGGGCGCGTGCCGGGGACGATTCTCGAGGCGGGGATGCTGGGCGCACTGGCGCCGCAAGTTCTACGAGATCGCCGCTCTCAAGAAGGCACCGATCGCCGTCGAGGCCGTGATGCGCATCGATGCCATCTTCGCGATCGAACGCACCATCAACGGTGCGACGCCTTCCAAGCGACAAGCCGTGCGAGACCAAACGATCAAGCCGCTGGTCGAGGGTCTCGTCGCCTGGCTGAACGGGCAGCGTCGCACCCTGTCGTCGAAGTCCGAGACCGCCAAGGCGATGGACTACGGGCTGAAGCGGATACCGGCCTTCACCCGCTTCCTCGACGACGGCCGCATCTGCCTGTCGAACAATGCCGCCGAGCGCGCCATGCGCTGCGTCGCCATGGGCCGCAAGAACTGGACCTTCGCCGGCTCCGATGCGGGCGGCCGGCGTGCGGCCGCGATCTACACCCTGATCGAGACCTGCAAGCTCAACGACGTCGATCCCCGCGCCTGGCTCGCCGACGTCCTCAGGCGACTGCCGGACCATCCCGCCAAGCGCATCCACGAGCTGCTTCCGTGGAACTGGTCGCCCGCCGTAGCCACCGCTCGCGCTGCCTGAGCAATCCCGTTCTCGCATTATCCAGGACGCGCAAGGCGGCCTTCACCGGACGCTTTCCCTGCATGCAGGTCATCGGCGAGGCGATCCCGCCCGAGCGGCTCGCGACGGCGCAGACGCTCTACGGCACGCTGAGCCTCGGGGTGGCGTCCGCTGTGTTGACCCTTCCTATCCGGCGAAGTCTGGGGCACGCTTGGCGCGCGCGCCTTCTGGATCATGTCGGGGATGTGCCTGCTTGCGGTGCCTTTTGCGCAGCTACTCTCCAGTGAGAGACTAGAAGCGTCTTAAGATCGATCGCTTGGTGGAATCTGCCGCAGCTGCATCTGGTCGATTGATTGGCAGATTTCGTTGGCGCAGAAATGATGCAGCATGTGCCCCAAGCCCGGCATCCACCGGAATGCGGAGTTGGGCATGAGGCACGCGGCCGCGAGACCATGCCTTGCGTTCGTCACGACCACATCATGCGTTCCGCCGAAGATGCGGACGGGAACGTCGCACAACGAATAGCGGCCCGCACTTTCGGCAAGTGCCAAATAACTTGCCATGCCGTCCTTGCCGTCAGCGATCATCATCTCTGAGGTGGAAGCCCAGGCAAACGGATACTCGGCCGCGTAGCTACTTGGCATTGGTTGGGGAAAAAACATCGCGTTTCGGAGCAGCGGCAACGTCATTACATCGGCAACCTTTCCGATGGACCTAGCGAGCCATTCGCCCGCGAACGGCGCCGCGCGTGGGCCAAACATCACATGCTCGACGCGCACTTCTGGAAAGCAGATTGGCGCGAGCGCCAAGACGCTACTAACTTCGCCGGGCGCCTCGATCGCGGCGCACAGGGCTACAGCGCCGCCGAAGGAATGCCCGACGATGATTGGGCGCTCGATACCAAGGGTGCGCCAGCCCTCTACTATCATTTTAGCCTGTGCGTAGGGGGAGCCCTGCTTTGTCGGAGTTTGTGCGCTGCCGCCATGCCCTGGCCGATCAAATGCTAACACGTCATATCGGTCCGAAAGCTGCGCCATCAGCGCCAGCACCATGTCGTCCGACGTGACAAGGGACCCGTGGATCAGGACCACGGGCTCACCCAATCCAGAACGCTGGAACGCCAGGCGCCCCGCACCCGTCTCGACATAGGACCGCGGAGGCGCCTTCAACGACGTCTCGATCTGGTCGCCGCTACCAAAGCCGCGATGCCGGCGAGTGCCGCGACGGCGCCGAGGTTATTGCGCGCCCGCGTGTAAATGCTGAATGGGTTTACGAAGCCGGGATGGGTGCCGCGTTCGTCGCCGTCTCGCATCGGCGCGTACAAGGAGCCTTCCGGACGGTCCGGTGGCACGCGTCGCTTCTGGAAAGACATGATGACGGGCGGCGCCGTGAGATCGAATAGTCTCGGTGCCATCGTCGCGATGAGGCTGATCGCTTTGCCTCCCCCACCAACATAGATGTCGCGTCGAGGCGACGTAGCTGCAGCCAGGATCGACGCAGCCACCTCGCTAGGGCGGTAAACCGGCGGCGGCAGGTCAGGCTCGCGATCCATATAGTTCCGGGCGCGCTGCGGCAGTGGCGTGTCGATCGAGGCCGGCTTGATCAAAGTTATGGAGACAGGCGCACCCTCCTGCTCCAATTCCATACGCAACGCGTCGGTAAAGCCTCTAATCGCGTGCTTGCTGGCGCTGTACATTCCTTGAAGAGGGAATGCAAAATCGGAGCCGATGCTGCCGAGATTGATCAGAGTGCCGCCGTGTGTCTTCAGGTGCGCAACCGCAACCAGCGAGCCGTTCACAGTGCCCCAAAAATTCACCTCCATCAGGGCTCGCAGATCTTCTTCAGAGACCTCCTCAAGCCGGCCGTAGATCGTCTGCCCGGCATTGTTCACCCAAGTGTCGAAGCCACCAAAACGCTGTATCGCTTCGATCGCGATCTTTTGCACATCCGAACGCTTGCAAATGGAAAGCGTCCGGTGAAGGCCGCCTTGCGCGTCCTGGATAATGCGAGAACGGGATTGCTCAGGCAGCGCGAGCGGTGGCTACGGCGGGCGACCAGTTCCACGGAAGCAGCTCGTGGATGCGCTTGGCGGGATGGTCCGGCAGTCGCCTGAGGACGTCGGCGAGCCAGGCGCGGGGATCGACGTCGTTGAGCTTGCAGGTCTCGATCAGGGTGTAGATCGCGGCCGCACGCCGGCCGCCCGCATCGGAGCCGGCGAAGGTCCAGTTCTTGCGGCCCATGGCGACGCAGCGCATGGCGCGCTCGGCGGCATTGTTCGACAGGTGACCTGCCCCCGAACTCTCATCCAGCTACGATTAGAGCCTGTCCGTTTGATACGCCGTCTGGCGCGGATGGAGCAACGGGCGATCGGCGGAGCTGGTCGGGGTTGCGCAGCCGATCGCCCGTTGCGGTGAGGAGGGCGGCTTGCGCCGCCGGTGTGAGATAGCCGAGCCCCGAGTGAGGCCGCTCGGTGTTGTAGTCGCCGGCCCAGCTCGCGAGCTTCGCTCGGGCATGGCGAAGGCCGAGGAACAGCGTCTCGTTCAGGAGTTCGTCGCGCATACGGCCGTTGAAGCTCTCGCAGAAGGCGTTCTGCATCGGCTTGCCCGGCGCGATGTAGTGCCAGGCGACGCCTTCGGTCTGGCACCAGGCGAGCACGGCGTTCGAGGTGAACTCGGTGCCGTTGTCGGAGACGATCATCTGCGGCCGCCCACGCCGCGCCACGAGAGCCGTCAGCTCGCGGACGACGCGCTTGCCGGAGATCGACGTGTCGGCGACCGCGAGCAGGCACTCGCGGGTTGCGTCGTCGACCACGTTGAGGATCCTGAAGCGCCGCCCGCAGGCGAGCTGGTCGTGCACGAAGTCGAGCGACCAGCGCGCGTTCGCCAGCAGCGCAGGCACGAGCGGCGCCCGCTGGCCCACGGCGCGACGCCGTCCCTTGCGCTTTCGCACCGCCAGGCCCTCGGCGCGGTAGAGCCGGTAGATCTTGTTGCGGCTGGCTGCCTCGCCGTCGCGCCGCAGTAGCACGTGCAGCCGCCGGTAGCCGAAGCGATGGCGCTGGTGGGCGAGATCGCGTAGCCGCGCCCGCAATGCCGCGTCGTCCGGCCGACGCGGCCTGTAGCGGATCATCGTGCGATCCGCGGCGACGAGGGTCGTGGCCCGCCGCTCGCTCATCTCGAACTGCGTCCGAAGATGAGCGACAGCCTCGCGCTTGGCGGCGGGCCCTACCATTTTTTTCCCAGGAGCTCCTTCAGCGCCGCTGCGTCCAGCATCGCATCCGCAAGCAGCCGCTTCAGCTTGGCGTTCTCGTCCTCGAGCGCCTTCAGACGCTTGGCCTCCGACACATCGAGACCGCCGTACTTGGCCTTCCAGTTGTACAGCGTCGCCTCCGACATCCCGTACTTCCGGCAGAGATCGGCACCCTTCGCACCGGCCTCCTGCTCCCGCAGCACGCCGATGATCTGCTCTTCCGTAAAACGCACACGCTTCATCGTCTGACCCTTCGAAAGGCGGTCAGACTCTAAATCAAGCTGGATGAACTTTCCGGGGGCAGGTCACAGGCAGATGCGGCCGTCGTCGAGGAAGCGGGTGAAGGCCGGTATCCGCTTCAGCCCGTAGTCCATCGCCTTGGCGGTCTCGGACTTCGACGACAGGGTGCGACGCTGCCCGTTCAGCCAGGCGACGAGACCCTCGACCAGCGGCTTGATCGTTTGGTCTCGCACGGCTTGTCGCTTGGAAGGCGTCGCACCGTTGATGGTGCGTTCGATCGCGAAGATGGCATCGATGCGCATCACGGCCTCGACGGCGATCGGTGCCTTCTTGAGAGCGGCGATCTCGTAGAACTTGCGGCGCCAGTGCGCCCAGCATCCCGCCTCGAGAATCGTCCCCGGCACGCGCCCCGGCTCGTACAACTTGTTGAAGCCGGCATAGGCGTCGGCCTGCATGATGCCGGACCAAGTGCGCAGGAATGCCTCGGGATGCGCGCCGCCACGATCGGGCGAGTAGAGGTAGGAGGCGGCCGGCGGATCGGCGCCGCCGTAGGGGCGATCGTCGCGGACCGCGGTCCATAGCCGACCGGTCTTCGTCTTGCCTTTGGCCAGGACCGGCACCGGCGTGTCGTCGACATGGAGGCGCTGGGCTGACAGAACGTGGGCCTCGATGATCTCGACCATCGGCTTCAGGGCAACGCTGACGGCGCTCATCCAGTCCGCCATCGTCGAGACGTCGATCTCGACACCCTCACGGGCGAAGGCCCGGCTTTGCCGATGCAGCGGCAGATGCAGGCAGAACTTGCCACAGGCGATCTCGGCCAGCAGCACCGGCCCGGCGCGCCCCCGCGCGATCGGGTGCGAGGGCGCGGGCGGCTGCGTGATCGCCTCGCAGGATCGGCAGGAGAACTTCTCCCGAACATGTTGGATGACGAACCAGCTCGCCGGGACACGTTCGAGCGACTCGGTGATGTCTTCGCCCAGCTTGTGCAGGCGACCGGCGCAGCAGGGGCAAGCCGAGGGGCTGGGGTAGACCTGCCGGACACGCGACAGATGCTCGGGCAAGGGACGCCGCGCCGGCTTGCGACGCGTGAAGGCATCGATCGACGTGGCGGGCGTCGCCATCTCATCGTTAGCCCGCATCGCCGCGAGCGTCTCCTCGACGTCCTCGAGCGCCAGCTCGAACTGGCCGATCCTGGTGCCGGCCTCTGAGGACTGGCCGAACGCCTCGCGGCGCGCCTTCGCCAGCTGAAAGCGCAACCGCTCCAGTTCGAGGTCGAGCACGATGCGGTCTGTATGGGCCCTGGCGACGGCGAGCTCGGCCGCTAGCCGCGCCCGGCGTTCCACGAGGATCATCGCGTGCGCGGCGGCGAGGTCTTTCGGCAGCGACTCAGAGGGCGTGCTCACCCAGCAAGAGAATCACGGATGCGGTTTGCCCGGGAGCCGATGACGGCGCTGTGCACAGCTTGCTATCCCGCGGCGCGTGGCCGCCACGTCCGCTGGGGCGCCCGCCAGTCGATCCCGTCCAGCAGGTAGCCGAGCTGCGCCGAGGAGATCGTTACCGTGCCGTTGGCCACCGAAGGCCACAGGAAGCGGCCGCGCTCCAGCCGTTTGGAGAACAGGCACATCCCCTGGCCGTCGTGCCAGATGACCTTGATCAGGTCGCCGCGACGGCCGCGGAAGACGAACAGATGGCCATCGTGCGGGTCGCGCTTCAGCGTCTCCTGGACCAGCAGGGACAGGCCATCGAAGCCCTTGCGCATATCGGTGTGGCCGGTCGCCAGCCAGACGCGCACGCCGCTCGGGAACGCGATCATCGGCTGCTCAGGACGTCGAGCACGCGGGCGAGCGCCTTGGCATCGACACCCGCATCGACCCGCACCCGGCGACCGCCGCCGAGATCGATCTCGATCAGCCCTCGCTCCTTCGCCGGGCCACGCGTCCGACGCGGCTTCGTGGGGATCGACGGCGCAACGCTCGGCTCGGCGATCATCACCGGGACCATCGTCGTGGAAGCCGCAGGCAGCCGCGCCTGCCGACGCCAGGCGAACAGGACGCTCGGCGCGACATCGTTGCGGCGCGCGACCTCCGCTACCTTCGCGCCCGGCTCGAGGCTCTCCGTCAGGATCCGCATCTTCTCGTCGCGCGACCATCGCCGCCGCCGCTCGACACCACCAAGCACCTCGACCAGCATCAGAACCGACCTTAAAGCTATCCTTGAGGTCGGATGCAGAGCCCTCCGCTATCGATGCCGCAAGGCGGCCGTCACCGGACGCTCACTGCAAATGTCAGCCGCCACGGTCAGCACACGATCGCTGCCGCCCAGCCGGTCCGCGACCTCTTGCAACCCTTTCGCGTGGCGTGCCGCTAATACAAGACGTGCTCCTCGTTTGGCGGCCATCCTAGCCGTTGCGAGGCCGATGCCGCTTGTCGCGCCCGTGATTACGACGACCTGATCGCGAACAGACTTCTGTCGGTAAAACATGCACGTCCTCTGGCATCTCAGGGAGTGGACTAGCGGACCCTGGCGTTCACTCCCGCGTGCCAAATGGCCGCGTCACTCCTGTTGAGGCACGACACAGGCCTGCGATGTGGCATGCATTCCACCTTAGTAGGGGCTACGATCCTTTTGGACTACCGCCGACCATACCGCGCAGGATACGCTCGGCAACACGGCCATAGGGCGGTCGAAGGAGCCTCGTGCCGGAGAAACGCGACTGAAAGAATACGGAGCGTCGGTGAGTAAAAGCTTCGAAGCCGGCCCGCCCGTGATACGCACCGTAACCGGATCCGCCAACGCCGCCGAACGGTAATCCCTCCACTGCGGCTTGCATGATCGTATCGTTGACGGCGACCCCTCCCGACCGTGTGCGTATCAAGACTTCGAATAGCCGACGGTGATCTCGGCCGAACCAATACAGCGCTAGCGGCACAGGTCTTCTGTCGAGATGGGCGAAGACATCCGCGATCCTGTCGTATGTTACCAGCGGGAGAATTGGCCCGAAAATTTCGTCCTGCATGAGCGAGCTATCGTCGGGCGGATCGACAACCATGCAAGGCGCCACGTCCTTTCCAATCGACCTCTCGAAAAATGGGATCACCTCAAGCCCGACAACAAGTTGCGCCAATCGTTCGCGATCCGCGGATCGGCGGACCAGCGTGACGTCAAGACTGGCCCCATCCGGGCGCAGTTGCGCGGCCGCCCTTTTGGCGGCGTTGACGAACAAGGTGAGCTTGTCGTGAGGCAGGAGCACGTAATCCGGCGCAACGCAGGTCTGGCCAGCATTGAAGAGTTTCCCCGCGACGATATCCTTCGCGGCACG
Organism: uncultured Lichenihabitans sp.; assembly: GCA_965214415.1. Classification (GTDB taxonomy): domain Bacteria; phylum Pseudomonadota; class Alphaproteobacteria; order Rhizobiales; family Beijerinckiaceae; genus RH-AL1. The sequence goes on along the minus strand of CBDCBQ010000003.1, from coordinate 3,915,466 downwards.
TTCGAGGTCGGCCGATGCATCGACGATGGCAGGCGATTTCCCTCCGAGTTCGAGGATTACCGGCACCAGGTTCTCCGCCGCTGCGCGCAGGACCTTCCGTCCTGTTTCGCTTGACCCGGTGAAAAGCAGCTTGTCGAACGCGAGGCCTGACATCGCTGCGGCCTCATCGGCGCCGCCTTCGATGGCGACGACCAGATCCGGATCAAGGTATCGCTTAACTGCCGTGCAGATCGCGGCCGCCGTCTCGGGCACGTGTTCTGAGGGCTTAAGCACGACGCGGCAGCCGGCGGCGAGCGCACCAACGAGCGGCGACAGCGCAAGCTGCACGGGATAATTCCAAGGCGCAATGATGCCAACGACGCCGAGTGGTTCCCGAAGAACCCGTGCGTGCGCGGGAAAAAAACGCCAGTCGAGCGGGACGCGCTCAGGGCGGCTCCAGCGTGCGAGGCGCGGCAATGCATGATCGATCGCGGCAATTACGACTCCAACTTCGCCAATCATGGTCTCGTGCCAGGATCGCCCACCAAAATCGTGCGAAATGGCCGTGGCGAACGTCCCGGCCTCGCTGGATACAAGGCGACGGAGAGCACGCAACGTCTCGGTTCGTCGCTTTAGAGATACGTGGAGTTGGGCGTCCCGCGCCTGCGCTTCGCGTAGCGACTGCAGCGCGCCTGCCGCGTGAGAATGCATGCTTAAGAACTCGCCGGATAGCTACGTCCGCGCCAGCTTTCCGGCTTGCCTAGCCCCTTACGGCCAAGCGCCCACCATTGCAGTGCAAGCAGCAGAACGACGGAAATTGGGTTTAGAGGCACGGTTATAAGCGGCTCCCGGCATCGGACCGCCTGCATCGAGCGGGCCGCCAATGGCCCCGCGCAAGCAAGAGCAGCAAGACCGATCGTGACTGGCTCGCCGACAATGACCGCCGCTATAAGCATCGCCCACGGGAACACGTGGCCACCAAGCAGCACGGCTGTCCAAATCGGCAGCCCTATCGGCTTTGCCAAACCCTCGGTCGCGTTCTTTAAAGTACCACGCACAACCGTCCGCCAGTCGGCGTACATTCTGCAGCTCGCCAGATCGGAAGCCGCTACGAGGTCGGTTCGAAAGCCCTCAGCCCGAAAAAGTCTTGGTAGCATGAGGCCATCGTGCCAGCTGGTACGGATGCCAGCATGGCCGCCGGCGTGAGCGTAGGCGGTAGCGCGCACGGCGATCAACTGCCCGCACGCCGCGGCAAGCGCCGGCCGCAAATCCCGACGAGATAGCGGGATCGGAAGATAGCCAAGCAGCAGCATGTTGATCATCGGGATGATCAGGAGCTCGGCAAGACTTCCCATACGCTGTTGCGGCACTCCGCTGACAAGATCGACTGCCCCAAGGGCTCCGGCGAGCCGCCCAGCAGCCTCTGGCGCAAGGCGCACGTCAGCGTCGATGAAAAGCAGGTTCGGCGCTTCGGTGAGGCTGGCAAGGACGTGACAGGCGTGCTGCTTGCCCGACCAACCAGGTGGCAGCGGCGGCGCGGCTGCGAGCCGGAGCCGCGAGTCCGTTTTGGCCAATCGCATCACGATTGCGGCCGTAGCGTCGGTGGATTGATCGTCAAGCACGACCACCTCCAACGCCACGCCGCACGAGGCAAGCGCGCTCCGAACACAGGCCTCGATACCAGCTTCCTCATCGCGCGCGGGGATTAATATCGCTACCCGAGCACCCACCGGTGCCGGAGCTGGAACAGAAAGCGCCCGCACGTTGACGATCGTCATGACGGTGGGAACCGCTGCCAAGACCACAAGGATTGCAGCAAGGGTAAGCATCATGTTGGATCGTCCGTGCTTGCACGGTGCGCCGGGTCAAAACGTCTGCCTTGCAACGCCGCGACGAGCCGACGCCAGCCGTCGAAAAACGGATTGATGTTCGTCTTGCCGGCGAGAAGCACCTTGAATCTTGAGGGATCACGCAACGCCACGTCAACCGCGAGTGCCTCCATGGTGCCAGCTAGGGCCTCGCTCAGTGCCGCGCCGCCAGTTGCCCTGATCACGCTTGTAGGCACCGCATCGCCAAAGCGTAGGAGCAAGTTAGGCCGACGCTCGTTCCAGAACGAGTATTCAATCGCAAGAGGAACGAAGCGGGCGGCGGGCATACGTTTCGCGAGATGCGTTAGGCCCGGCGCCACCTTTAGTGGGCGATCACGGACGTCGCGAAAGCGGCCTTCAGCGTTGACGAGAAGCAGCCCGTTATCGAGCGCCAGCACAGCTTCGCCGACAGCAAGGAAGGTCGAGGCGCCAGCATAGCCAGGTTTGACCCCGAACGCGCCGAGCTTTCGAAAGAACCGGTAGCGTTCCAGCATCGCCGCCTCGATCGGTGCCGAGACGTGACGGTCGGTGAACATTGTCGTCGTGAGCCAAACAAATATCTCGCCGTCCCACCAGGATGGGTGGTTTGCGAAGATCACCAGTGGGCCAGGTTCAATCGGGAGAGCGCCCGAGCTGCGGACAGCATGAAAGGAGACCGCTATGTCACGCTCGAAAAGTTTTCCGAAGAAGCGAAGGAAGAGCGGAGAGCGCTCAGCCAACAAGCGGCGCGCGATATCCCTACGTCCGTCTCGACCAACCTCTTGTGACACGAAACTCAAAGCACCGACTGTTTTGGCGCCTTGCGGCGGCTCGCATCAGACGGCATGCGCAATTTTCGTTTCGCGGACGCCTCGCGCGTCCTGGTCCATCGCATCGGCGGCGATCCAGCCCGACATCATTACCATCGGCATGCCTGGGCCCGGATGCGCGGCGCCGCCAGCTAGGTAGAGATCACGCACCGTGCGTGAGCGATTGCCGGGTTTGAAGGCGCCCATCAGTCGTCCGTGGCTAGCAAGGCCGTAGATCGCACCATTCAGCACGCGATAACGCTCGTGTATGTCCTGCGGGGTGAGGCGGCGCTCGACGACGATACGCTCCTCGATGTCCTCCATTCCCGCAGTCGCCTTCAGCTTGTCGAGGATGACCTGCCGGTAACGAGGGTAGAGGTCACCCGTGCCCCAATCATGATGCGGCCGCAGATAGGGAGTGTGGACGAGAACATAAAGCGCTTCGCCGCCCTTCGGCGCAACGCTCGCCTCGGTTGCCGAGGGCGCGCAGACATAGGCGGTCGGATCGGGCGCCGGCTCGCCACGCTTGTAGATCGCGTCAAACTCCTCCTTCGGGTCGCGCGAGAAGATAAAGTTGTGATGCAGAAGGTGGTCGTATCGTCGCTTCAGCCCGAGGTAGAGAACCACCCCGGAGCAAGCCGGCTCGAACTTGCGCTTTGCATGAGCCGCGCCGATCTCGCCGCCGACCAACTCGCGATAGGTGCGCACCGCGTCCATGTTGGAAATAACCGCATCGTAATGTTCGACGCCGCGTGTCGTGCGCACCCCGGTGACGCGGGTTCCGTCCATTTCTAAACCCTCAACGTCCTCGTTGGGGCGGAAGTTGGCGCCGGTATCTTCGGCGAAACGGGCGAGCCCCTCGGCGACTGCGCGGGTACCACCGAGCGGGTACCACACGCCTTGAGCTGTCTGCATGTGCGCGATAGCGCAGAGCACGGCCGGCGCACCGTAGGGAGAGGAGCCGACGTACTGCACAAAATGGTCAAGCATCTGCGCCAGCCGAGCGTCGCGTACTTTTCCGCGAATGGTGCTCGCCACGGTAGCGTGCATGCGCAGCGAGAGCACGTCGCGCAGCGTTGACGGGTTCATGTTGGCCTTGAGATCGATCGTGTCGAATAGGTCTTCGACTGCCTTCCAAAAGAAGAAGCGGTCGCTGACCTCGTACAGCTGTTTGGAAACCGAGAGGAACTGCTTGTAGCCTTCGCCGATCCCTCTGCCAGGCGCGAAGCGCTCCATCTCGGCCGCCATTGCAGTCTCGTCGGCCATCAGGTCGATCTGGTCGCCGCCGTCGAAAAAGCAGCGCCACTGCGGGTCGAGGCGGCGCAGCTCCATGTAATCCGACGTAAGCTTGTCGCCCTCGGCAAAGATGCGATCAAGAACCGCTGGCACCGTAAGGATGGTCGGCCCCATGTCGAAGCGAAAACCATCCGCTTCGAGCAGCGCCGCCTTGCCTCCAAGCCAGCCGTTCTTCTCGTAAAGCGTAACGTCGTGACCGCGCGCGCTCGCGACGCATGCCGCCGCCAAGCCGCCTAGCCCGCCGCCGACCACCGCGATCCGGCGGCGGGAGGGCTTCACATGCGAGATCGGCGAATACTTGGTCATCGCCCCTCCCCCTGGCTAGCGGCTTCGCGTACCATGATTGGATCGAGCACTGGCTCCAAGGCTGGCGAAAGGCCGGCTCTCCTACGCCCGAACCATCGGCGCTTCTCGCCCGCTCGCGCCAAATCCTCGAGGAGGAGGCGGGCGGTGATGCGGGCGCCTTCGTAGATCACCGGCAAGCCGGAACCGGGATGCGTACCACCTCCGACGAGGTAGAGCCCGCGCCCGAAGCGATTGTGCGGGCGGAAGTAGAGCATCTGCCGCAGGTCGTGGGACAGGTTGAAGGTCGCGCCCTGGTATACCGAGAAACCGTCTTGCCAATCGCGGGGATCGACAATGCGCTCGTAGCGGATCCGCTCGCGGATGTCTGGCATCCCCATCAGCGAAAGCCGGTCGAGCACGAGGTTGCGAAAGCGACCCTGCTCCTGCGCCCAGTTGATGCCGGCACGCAGGTTGGGCACCGGTGCCAGCACGTAGAGGCTGGTATGGTCTGGTGGCGCCATGCCGCCATCGGTGAAGCCGGCATGCTGCACGTAGATGGAGGGCTGGTCCGAGAGAATACCGCCGGAAATCTCCCGAATATTCCGGGCATAGTCCTTTGCCAACAGGATCGTGTGATGGGCGAAATCAGCAGGCAGGCGCCCCTCTATGCCGAGGTAGAGCATGAAGGTCGAGCAAGACAGCCTTGCCTTCTCGATCTTGGCGTCGCGCCAACGTGGCCGTGCCGCCTCGGGGACAAGTTTAGGCATTGCATTTGCAAAATCAGCGTTGACCACGACGGCGTCAGCGCGCATCTCGCGGCCCTCCGCCACGACGCCGCTTGCGACGCCGTCCTCGTAGATCACGCGTTCGACGGGCGTGCCAAGCCGCACATCGACGCCCATGCGCCGGGCCAGCGACCCCATCGCCTCGGACACCGCGCCACAGCCGCCAACCGGGTGGTACACACCGTGCTCGTACTCGAGAAAGCTCAGGATGGAGAACAGGCTCGGGCACTGAAAGGGCGACATGCCCAGATACTTTGTCTGGAAGGAGAACGCGAGGCGGACGCGCGGATCATCAAAAAAACGGCGCAACTCACCGTCGACCGTGGTGAAAGGCTGTAGCTTCGGCAACGCCGCGAGCATCGCCCGCGAGATCAATGAGCGCCGCTGGTGGAAGGCTTGCTCCAACACGGGCTCGAACAACTTCAGCTTGGCGCGCCCATGGGCGAAAAAGCGTGCGACATGCTTAGCATCCTCGGGCGCGATCCGGGCAATCTCGGCAGTCAGTCGCTCGATGTCGGGGGTCGCCCGGATTTCGCCGCCGCCTTCGAAGACAAGGCGATATTGCGGATCGAGGCGCTTGAGTTCGACGTGATCCTCCAGGCGCTCGCCGCAGGCAGCGAAGATCTCGGAGAGCACCTTTGGGTACAGGAAAAAAGTCGGGCCGATATCGAAGCGGAAACCTTCTGTCGTGGCGAAGGTCTTGGTACGACCACCAACGACCTTGTCGCGCTCAAACAGCGAAACTTTCACCCCCTTTGCCGCAAGCAGCAGCGCCGAAGCCAAGCCCCCAGGTCCAGCCCCTACGACAATGACGCGCTTTCTGGATAAGGTCGCTGTCGAATCAGATGATAACAAACTGCGGCTCACATTCGTGAAAGTTTCGTCGCCAAGCAGGAAAGAGCATTGCGCGTACTAGCAAGTGCGCGCATCAGCGCATGGCCTCGCTCCGGAGGTAGGAATGGTGGCTTTTCTCGACCATCTGAATTGACCTTGGGCAACTCGATTGGACGGTAGCCAATGCTTGTGAATTCGCGTTCTGATTTGGCCAAATATGCTACCCTATTCATTGATCAGCCGCGCACAAGCCAACCCTTTCCGCACAGAGGCATCATGACGCGGCAAACAAGCTGTCTCGGCTGAGCATCTGCGTTTCCCTTTGTCGGAACATTGACTGACTTCCGAGCGCTTCCAGCTTAATCAGCTCGACTTTCTGCAGCGCGTCATCCCATTTCAGCCTGTACCGAGCCTTTGGCTTTCGCACGATCGCGACGCAACATATTGCTGTCGCGGTCCCAGGCAGTTGGCAGCATTGGTATCGCGCTCAAGATCCTCAAAGCGCCAATAAGGTACCGATAGCCGGCCCATAGCCATTCAGCAGCGATCCCGCACTGAAAGGGTGATGCCCGCCACGCACTCCTGCAGAATGTGCCAAACTCCCACTAACAGGCCGCTGGAAAAAAGGCCGGAGATCAGTGATCGCATACTGCATGCAGTAGCTAATTTGACGATCTAACTACCAGACTTGGTACCTGCGAACGCCATGAGACCCTTTTCAGCAGCCTGCTAATTCAGCATTCTCTTCGTCGTTTTGTTCGCGCCGTTGGATTTCGCCAGGCGCATGCAGGCCGATCTGCTCGCGGGCAGTCTCGATGAGGCCTTCCTCGGCTGCGTGAAAAGCACCTGAAATAGTGTTATCAATATTATAATCAGTCCACCACACAGGTGATCACGTCAGCTAGCGACATAAAAGCTGCGCTCGGGAACATATCGCGGACCCCTAACTTATTGGGCTCGAAAACCCAACGACTCGGAGAAGCGATAATGCGGGCACTTTGCTGGCACGGCAAGAACGACATTCGTTGTGACACCGTCCCTGATCCCACGATCGAGGACCCGCGCGATGTCATCATCAAGGTCTCGAGTTGCGCAATCTGCGGCTCCGACCTTCATCTTATGGACGGCCAGATGCCGACGATGGAAAGTGGCGACGTGCTCGGTCACGAATTCATGGGCGAGGTGGTCGAGACCGGCAGCGCGGGCCACAAGCTGAAACAGGGCCAACGCATCGTCGTCCCCTTCAACATCAACTGTGGCGAGTGCCGGCAATGCAAGCTCGGCAATTACAGCGTCTGTGAGCGTTCGAACCGAAATGCCGAGATGGCGGCTTCGCAATTCGGCTACACCACGGCCGGCCTGTTTGGCTATTCGCACATGACAGGCGGATACGCTGGCGGTCAGGCCGAGTACGTGCGCGTGCCGATGGCCGATGTCGCGCCGATGGTGGTGCCTGACGGCATGACCGATGATCAGGTCCTGTTCCTCACCGATATCCTGCCGACCGGGTGGCAGGGCGCTGAGAACGCCGAGGTCAAAGGCGGCGACATCGTCGCGATCTGGGGCGCCGGCCCGGTTGGGATTTTCGCGATCCAATCGGCGAAGATCATGGGCGCCGAACGCATCATCGTCATCGAGACGGTACCTGAGCGGATCGCGCTGGCCGAGAAGTCGGGCGCGACCGACATCATCGACTTCGAGAAGGAGGATGTATTCGAGCGGATCAAGGAGATCAGCAAGGGCAAGGGCGCCGATAGCGTCATCGACTGCGTCGGCATGGAGGCGACCTCCGGCCATGGCGTCACCGCCGTTATTAGCGCCGTTCAGGAGAAGCTGACTTCAACCGAGCGCCCGTATGTGTTGTCGGAGGCAATCAAGGCCGTGCGCCCGGCGGGAATCGTCTCGGTGCCCGGCGTTTATGGTGGCCCGGTCCCAATCAACATGGGCTCGGTCGTGCAGAAGGGCCTGACGATCCGCAGCGGTCAGACGCACGTTAAGCGCTACCTCGAGAAACTCACCAGCCTTATCCAGGAGGGCAAGTTTGATACGACGTCGATGATCACCCATCGCAGCGGCGATCTCGACCAGGGGCCCGATCTCTACAAGACGTTCCGCGACAAGAAGGACGGGTGCATCAAGGTCGTGTTCAACCTGCAATGATCAGCAAGGATTCCGTTGCGCAATATCGATCCGCCCGCAGCGTTAGGACGGCGGTCTGATCAATGCGACGCCGGCCGCCCCTGTATCGACCATCGGCTTTCGCTCGCTCGATACCCACCCGTTGCCGCTCCTTCATGAAGCGACGTTCCATCTGCGCGACCATTCCAAGCACGGTAAGAACAACGTGGCCCATTTCGCCACGCGTGCTGACGTGCGGATCGAGCACGGTGACCGACGCACCGCGCTGCTCACATTCATAGATCAGGTTGAGGACATTCCCGGTATCATCCACATGATCGTGCCCGGCGGCGGCCTCTCGCTCGACGGCCAGCGCTGGGTCTCGTCACGTCCGGCCTTCCTGCTGCCGGTCCGGGTCTTATCGGCAAGCTGTTTCGGCGGCTGTTCCTGACGCGCCTGATCGAGCTGCACGAGAGCGACAGCCTGCAGTTCTTCGGCGATCATCTCGGTCTCGTCGATCGGCGCGCGTTCCTGCACTACCTGGCGCCCGTTCGGAAGAAGCGGTGGGTCGTCTATGCCAAGCCGCCCTTCGCCGACCCCGAGGCCGTGCTCGCCTATCTCTCGCGCTACACGCATCGCGTCGCCATCTCGAACTGGCGGCTGATCTCACTCGACGGAGACCAACGTCACCTTCCGTTACAAGGATTACCGTCGCGACGGTGACGAGCGCCACCGCACCATGACGCTTGCCGCCGACGAGTTCATCCGCCGCTTACTGCTGCACGTCCTGCCCAAAGGCTTCCACCGCATCCGTCACTACGGCCTGCTCGCCAGCGCCGGCCGCAAGGTCAATGTCGCGAAGGCTAAAGACCTGCTCGCCGTGCCTGCGCCGAGCGCAACGGAGGAGCCCGCCGCCGCCGGACCATCGACCACCGTGTCCTTGCTGCGGCGGCCGCTTGATCGTCATCGAGATCATCAGCGGTGCCGCTCAGCCTCGTGCCCCGCCGCCCACGCGCGCCTGTTCCGGGATGATGGCGTCGTGACCCCGCACGACCTGATCAGATCGTTTGTCGAAGCCGCGCCGCTTCGGCCATCGGGCACGCGCGCGCCCGGCGCCGCCGCGAGGCCCGTCACCAAGCATCCTGCGGCTGCATCAGCCTGTCTTCGAGCGGGGGATCGCCGCTCATCGCCGCGTGGAGACGTCACGCGCGCGCCGGAGCGCACCCTCCGAAAACACAGCGCAATCCCCAAATCCCCATAGCCCGGCGCGCAATGGCCGCGGGTCCGTGCTTGGCGGCTTTCGGACGCTGGCCCTCACCAAGCCGCGCGATCGTCGCCAGCCGGCATCCGAAAACCTTCACCAAATCCAGTCATCAAGACATCTCGTTGAACATGCGTGGATCGCTCAAGCTGGCGCTGTGATTATTGGTACTTTCAGCGGGCGTCCCACGCTACCAGCGCTGCTTCTGCCGCGGCACGATGATCTCTCAACCGGTAGATGGTCTGACGGGTCAGCCCGGTCGCTTTCGCGATCGAGGTTATGGTCTCGCCGACCGCTAGGCCGTCGTCGACACGTTTCATATGGTGTCGGCTGAAAGAAGGCTTCCTACCCAAGTAAGCGATGCCCTTGTCCAAGCGCTCGCGCGCGTAGGCGATCCCGGCCTTCTGCGCCTCCTTGGTGGCCTCCGCCTGGGCCTCGCCCATGGCGGCCATAAAGCCGAGCAAAGCATCGCGAACGGCTCGCTGCATCGGGTCCTTGGTCGTAGCGTCGAAGACCATGCTGTTGATAATGGTTTTGACGGTGACGCCGCGCCGCATGAAGTCCTGCACCGTCTCGGTCACGTCGCCGTAGTTGCGGCCAAGCCGGTCGAGCCAACGGACGACGAGCACGTCGTCCTTGCGCAGCATGTCGGCGAGGCGCCGACCCTCCGGACGTTCGGCAAGCCGAGTGGCTACGCCAGACACGCCGTGGTCCGCGACCACCTCGTCGAACTCGTAGCCCGCTGCGCGGGCTTGAGTCTCCTGATGAGCGAGGGTTTGCGAGGCGGTGCTCACGCGGGAGTAGAAGACGAGCTTGGACAAGGCGACATCCGTCCGTTTGGATCTTGTCCGCATAGAATACGTACGCATAGGCGATGGCAACCCTAGCGGACAGAGCATATTCTCAAAACACGAGGTCCATATGGGTATGCCTCAAAGGACATGCTCCTGCCTTGAGAGATGCTCGCGTGCCGCCTTGCCGGGTAACGATCATACTGTCGCATCCGCTTACGCTGGAGGGCGGACAGCGCCATCTTGACAAACAACAGCGGTCTGGAGCGCGCAACATGATCCAATATGCAGAGCACTTACTTCCATTTGCCGTCATGCTGGCGATGGTCGGATCGATGCTTTTTTACAGAGAAGACAGTTCAAGGATGGTGCGTGTAGTGGGTCGACCGTCTGCCGACAGCAGGTTCACCGACGTGCGGTATGACTAGCTTAGTCATTGTTGCAGCTCGGGCTTGCTTTGGAGTGTGGCAGCCTGTCGGGCGCAGCCTTTGCTATTTGATGTTCGAAGTTGAACACGTAGGGTTTTGATCCTCCTGGTCGTTAGAAGGCAACGCGCTGGGGCAATCTAAGGCACTCCAAGGGTTGCCCTTCGTCCCTCGGTACAGGAGGATATAAGCGTGCGGATTAGCCGAAGGGTGCGCGCCGGGTACACGTCCTATCACCATCGCGAGAGGATCGATTTGGCGACCGGTGAAATTGCCCGCACAGCCTCGAAGCCCGCTTGCTCAAGGTAGTCCCGCACCAACCTGTCGCGTCCAACGCCTTGCGGATACTTAGAAGCAAGTCGCGGCTCCCGCCAGTTCACGTCTTACTTACTGCGGAGCCGGTTACTATAGACTTGGTGCGGGCGGCCCCCGCCCTTGGCGCCCAGCGCCTTCGCGGCCGGGGTCCTTACCGTCGTCGATCGGCGCGCCATCCTCAGTCTGCCAGTGGCGATTCGCATGACGTGTACGGCGTTACCGACGACATCGGCGGGGCGCTTCTAGATCGACGTCGAGTTTGCCGTCGGCGGCAAGCGCCCGTGCGAGTTGTTGGGAAACGTAGGGTGACGGCCGCCTTGCGGCATCGATAGCGGAGGGCTCTGCATCCGACCTCAAGGATAGCTTTAAGGTCGGTTCTGATGCGGGTCGAGGTGCTTGGTGGTGTCGAGCGGCGGCGGCGGTGGTCGCGCGACGAGAAGATGCGGATCCTGACGGAGAGCCTCGAGCCGGGCGCGAAGGTAGCGGAGGTCGCGCGCCGCAACGATGTCGCGCCGAGCGTCCTGTTCGCCTGGCGTCGGCAGGCGCGGCTGCCTGCGGCTTCCACGACGATGGTCCCGGTGATGATCGCCGAGCCGAGCGTTGCGCCGTCGATCCCCACGAAGCCGCGTCGGACGCGTGGCCCGGCGAAGGAGCGAGGGCTGATCGAGATCGATCTCGGCGGCGGTCGCCGGGTGCGGGTCGATGCGGGTGTCGATGCCAAGGCGCTCGCCCGCGTGCTCGACGTCCTGAGCAGCCGATGATCGCGTTCCCGAGCGGCGTGCGCGTCTGGCTGGCGACCGGCCACACCGATATGCGCAAGGGCTTCGATGGCCTGTCCCTGCTGGTCCAGGAGACGCTGAAGCGCGACCCGCACGATGGCCATCTGTTCGTCTTCCGCGGCCGTCGCGGCGACCTGATCAAGGTCATCTGGCACGACGGCCAGGGGATGTGCCTGTTCTCCAAACGGCTGGAGCGCGGCCGCTTCCTGTGGCCTTCGGTGGCCAACGGCACGGTAACGATCTCCTCGGCGCAGCTCGGCTACCTGCTGGACGGGATCGACTGGCGGGCGCCCCAGCGGACGTGGCGGCCACGCGCCGCGGGATAGCAAGCTGTGCACAGCGCCGTCATCGGCTCCCGGGCAAACCGCATCCGTGATTCTCTTGCTGGGTGAGCACGCCCTCTGAGTCGCTGCCGAAAGACCTCGCCGCCGCGCACGCGATGATCCTCGTGGAACGCCGGGCGCGGCTAGCGGCCGAGCTCGCCGTCGCCAGGGCCCATACAGACCGCATCGTGCTCGACCTCGAACTGGAGCGGTTGCGCTTTCAGCTGGCGAAGGCGCGCCGCGAGGCGTTCGGCCAGTCCTCAGAGGCCGGCACCAGGATCGGCCAGTTCGAGCTGGCGCTCGAGGACGTCGAGGAGACGCTCGCGGCGATGCGGGCTAACGATGAGATGGCGACGCCCGCCACGTCGATCGATGCCTTCACGCGTCGCAAGCCGGCGCGGCGTCCCTTGCCCGAGCATCTGTCGCGTGTCCGGCAGGTCTACCCCAGCCCCTCGGCTTGCCCCTGCTGCGCCGGTCGCCTGCACAAGCTGGGCGAAGACATCACCGAGTCGCTCGAACGTGTCCCGGCGAGCTGGTTCGTCATCCAACATGTTCGGGAGAAGTTCTCCTGCCGATCCTGCGAGGCGATCACGCAGCCGCCCGCGCCCTCGCACCCGATCGCGCGGGGGCGCGCCGGGCCGGTGCTGCTGGCCGAGATCGCCTGTGGCAAGTTCTGCCTGCATCTGCCGCTGCATCGGCAAAGCCGGGCCTTCGCCCGTGAGGGTGTCGAGATCGACGTCTCGACGATGGCGGACTGGATGGGCGCCGTCAGCGTTGCCCTGAAGCCGATGGTCGAGATCATCGAGGCCCACGTTCTGTCAGCCCAGCGCCTCCATGTCGACGACACGCCGGTGCCGGTCCTGGCCAAAGGCAAGACGAAGACCGGTCGGCTATGGACCGCGGTCCGCGACGATCGCCCCTACGGCGGCGCCGATCCGCCGGCCGCCTCCTACCTCTACTCGCCCGATCGTGGCGGCGCGCATCCCGAGGCATTCCTGCGCACTTGGTCCGGCATCATGCAGGCCGACGCCTATGCCGGCTTCAACAAGTTGTACGAGCCGGGGCGCGTGCCGGGGACGATTCTCGAGGCGGGATGCTGGGCGCACTGGCGCCGCAAGTTCTACGAGATCGCCGCTCTCAAGAAGGCACCGATCGCCGTCGAGGCCGTGATGCGCATCGATGCCATCTTCGCGATCGAACGCACCATCAACGGTGCGACGCCTTCCAAGCGACAAGCCGTGCGAGACCAAACGATCAAGCCGCTGGTCGAGGGTCTCGTCGCCTGGCTGAACGGGCAGCGTCGCACCCTGTCGTCGAAGTCCGAGACCGCCAAGGCGATGGACTACGGGCTGAAGCGGATACCGGCCTTCACCCGCTTCCTCGACGACGGCCGCATCTGCCTGTCGAACAATGCCGCCGAGCGCGCCATGCGCTGCGTCGCCATGGGCCGCAAGAACTGGACCTTCGCCGGCTCCGATGCGGGCGGCCGGCGTGCGGCCGCGATCTACACCCTGATCGAGACCTGCAAGCTCAACGACGTCGATCCCCGCGCCTGGCTCGCCGACGTCCTCAGGCGACTGCCGGACCATCCCGCCAAGCGCATCCACGAGCTGCTTCCGTGGAACTGGTCGCCCGCCGTAGCCACCGCTCGCGCTGCCTGAGCAATCCCGTTCTCGCATTATCCAGGACGCGCAAGGCGGCCTTCACCGGACGCTTTCGATAACGAGGGAGACGAGCTTGCAGACAATGCCGCCGCTGAGAAGCAAGCAGTTATCTTTGCCGGGGAAATTTGGCCAGAGCCGGAGCGGATCTTCGGTGGTCAAGCTTGCGCGTGATTAACAGCGGGCAGCTAGTTGTCAGCGTTATCGTGACTTCAGCGCCGACGAACTCTACGTTTTTCTTGCCGCGAGGCGAAGGCAAATATCAACCCTTAAATCATCCCAAAAGCCGATAGCCCTGCGAGTCAGCGTACCGCAGCGCCGTCAGGATGCCATGGACCGCGCGGAGCCATGTTTCGTCGGCTTCGTCTCTGTGGGCTCGCGCAATTTTAGCCGCTTCGCCCGATGAAATAAGATTTTCTTCGAGTTCACAAGCAATATATCGAAAAGCAATCAACTCGGCGATGACGCGTTCATGTGCTGGCGCGTTCGCCATTGTTTTTTTGCTTTCTTCGAGCATACCGATTTCCTTTGGATTGCCAAACGTGGTGGTTGTAGTTACGTCAGCTAGCACCTTGCACGCAGAGAGTTACGTTCAGCCCTGGCACTTGCCCCCCGTCCGCTACGCTTGTGGTGCTTCCTGCTTTACCTGCCGCCCTGCCTCTAGACTAGCGGGTCCTTCACCAACCAGCCGACCACCGTGAGTAGAGCGCCTTGGCGCTACTTTACTTATAGGTGCGGAAAGATCTAAACAGCCGTATAAGGTCAGCGCTTCCCACCATGTATGGTTCTGACGCTATGGGCTCCTAGATTGGCGTGCTTCACTGAATCGTGCGCAACATCCGCGATGTGTTTGCAATCCACAGCGGAGAGCGGGGGCCGTGAAGATCCATCCGACACCCGCACTGTTCCCTGTCTGAAGGCAAAAACGATCGCGTTTTCTATTTTCGACTTAAGCGAAAGTTCACGGGTCAAGGGGCTCTCCTGGATGGCTGAGCACTTGAAAGCGATTTAAGCCGTAAAGGTCCCGCCCGCCTGCTGCGTCATCTTAGCGTGCTGCAGCATAAAAATCGAGACGTTCACGGTACGACCGGAGACTGTTTGTGTGCTAGATGCTCTGGCCGGCTGAAACCTCCAACTCAATCGCTCCTAATATGCAAACCGCCATGGTTCGCTTACGGCAGGAGCGAAGAAAGTTGCGAATAATGCTGTAAACACGCGCGAACTTGCCACATCTTAAACGGAGTGCCATCCTCGGAGCGCTATAGCAACCTTTCCTCCGATCGTTTTCGTATGCTTTCAACGCGCCGAGAGTGGCTTCAGCGCCGGATCATCTGGATGTTGAGAGGCAGCAGAAGCATCGAGACGTTCTTTTAAGGTCGTATCACCGGGTGCGTCTATGCCAGCTTGCGTTGATGCAGACCGGCCACCGCTGAGATTATTTGCTGCTGCTTTCCTATGGCGGGGGGTCGCGCATCATCGATCCAAAATGGCCGACTGCCAATACCAGAACGGCACCGATGGTCACAAATGCAAGTACGCCTATATGTAATCCGGGTTCATGGTTATACTCTGTAAGGCTGATTGTCCGTTATTGATGGGCATAGAATATTGTCGTATAGGCGTATACGGCCGCAAAGGCCATAACGATAAATAGTACAGATATACCAAGAACGATGGGCATACGCCCACTGTTTTCGCCTTGACGCGCGTCGTCCGTAGTTTTCTTGATGCTCGAGGTCATGCTCCCGCCTGTGTTGGATTGTCCTTGCTTAGGTAAGCGCATGGACTCGAGATGGCTCCCGCGACATCAGGACCTATTGCGCTGAAGTAGCGGGTCCCACCTCGCCCCTGGGCAACCCTCACCGGGCACGGCGTGGACGACCTTACGTTGGCGACAGGCTCGGTTACGCTTGATGGCCAGCTGCAGCTACCTACTGGGGAGTCAAAGTGGCGCAAACGCCAACTCTAGCAGGCTGTTGAAGAAGCCTTGATTTCGATGACTCGCGTTCCGGCTTTTGATTTTGAGAGCCTAATTTTGGCGCGTTCGGTTCGTCGTTTTTTGGTTTAAGGCGCCTGCGGACTCTGGATTGGCCGGTCAGGCGCTCGTTCCTATGAGTTTGGGCAGTCGGATCAGGTTGTAGGCGGCGGCCGCGAAGGTGAAGGCCCATCCGACCTTGTCGGTGCCGCGCTGCATCGGTCGCCTCATGCCGCCGACGCTCTTCATCCAGCCGAAGGCTTCCTCGATGCGCTTGCGGATGCGCTGGCTCGCCAGATAGCCGGCATGCCGCGTCGTGCGGCCGTCGATCGCCGAGCGGCGCGTGGTGTTGCGCGCGATGTGCGCCCGCACGTTAATGCTGCGCAGCTCGTTCACGAAATCGGCGGCGTCATAGCCCTTGTCGGCGCCGAGTGTGATCGCGTCGGGCCGGTCGGCATGCCGCTCGATCATCGCCAGGGCGGCGACGCGCTCGGCATGGCCGCCCGCCGGCGTCAGGCAGGCATCGACGAGAAGGCCGTTGCGGTTCTCCATCAACGCATGGCCGAGGAAGGCGAGCTTGGCCTCCATGCCCGGCCCCTTGCGATAGAGCTTGGCGTCGGGGTCGGTCGTGCTCGCATGCGTCGCATTGGAGCGCGTCTCGCCGCGAAAGTTCGTCTCGATATTGCGTCCGCCGGACGGCGGCGGCGGATCATCCGGCCCATCGACCGGCTTGAAGCTCTTCATCGAAGCCCAGGCCTGGACGAGCGTCCCATCGACACTGAAATGGTCGGTCGAGAGAAGGCGCTTCACGCGCGGCTGCGCCATCAGCGTCGCCAGGAACCGCGCGGCGACGGCGCCCTCCAGCAATCGGTCACGGTTCTTCGAGAAGGTGGAATGATCCCAGGCCGGCTCGTCGACGCCGATCCCGACGAACCAGCGAAACAGCAAGTCGAACTCGAGCCGCTCCATCAGCAGACGCTCGGAGCGAATCGAGTAGAACGCCTGCAGAAGCATCGCTCGCAGCAGCTTCTCCGGCGCGATTGATGGCCGGCCGATGCCCGCATAGAGCACCGCGAAGTCCCGCTCCATCGACGCCAGCGTCTCGTTCACCAGCAGTCGGATCGCGCGCAGCGGATGATCCTTCCGCACTCGCTCTTCGAGATCCACGTAGCTGAAAAGAGACCCCATTCGCTCATCCGATCCGCGCAAATCAGCCTCCCTCGACAGAGAGGATTGAATCACGCTGGGCGACGGGAGACGAGCGACTTCTTCAACAAACTGCTAGGTGCGGAACAATGCCAAGGGTATGACTGCACCCGCACTGGTTGTGGGCGCATTTATTCGTAACGCGCTGAACATCTGCGCCGATACATTTGCAAACAGAGTTGGACGAATGTCGGATCGGGTCTTGCGGTCGGTCGCTTTCTTGATCCGTTCCTCCGCTTTTCGCGCCATTTCGATCCGCTCAACAGTCGGTGTTGTTCCACCTGCCTCATCATCTGTGCCAAGGGGCGAGGCGGCGGGAGCTGGCGAGGCAGACGCAGCGGCATTCGACGTGCCGTCCGAGCCGATAAGCTTCCGCAGTTGTTCCATGGTCGAAGGTTTATCGTCTGACATTACCTATCCGGGTTTGTAGGTCCTCAATGCAGGAATTCTGCATACTCAGCTGAAAGATAATTGGCGCTCGACTGACTCTCGCATTTTCGAAAACATAACATCGCCAAGATCCACGCCACGGACAGCCTCTTCGATTTGCGCCTGTGAGATACCTTCTTTTGCCGCGGCGCTCCTAAACGCGTTCGCGTGGTTCTGCGCGTCTTCGATCGTAAGGGGGAATTCTTTAGGACGGATGTGTAGGTCACTCCAGGACTGCAAAAACGTCGCAGCTGATGCAGTCTGAGTTGGATGATTGTTCATGCGGCTCTTTCCTAAACGATGAAGCGCAGACTTTCGAGTGCGGTGACGAACGCTGATGAAATGAAAAGGGGCGGCCGATGCGGGTGCGGCATCTTATCGTCCTAAGGTCAAACAGGAAGAAAGACACTGTGATGTCCGGCGCGACAATGATCCTGAAATAGCGACCCCGTCGTAAGCGACAAGACGATTTGCAGGATAAACCGCTCTTTGTGAAAACTGCGTGAGCCCTTGCCAAGATCGACATGGATGAGAGTGCGGCTATGCCGCCGCAAGCTCCAGCTCGGGGGCAATCATCGCCTCCTGCTCGGCGATTGTGTCTCGACCTGGAGTTGAACGGGTGCAGCCGTCGCGTTCCCTGTTTCGGCGACACGCTCTCGCCGACCAAGACCAATTGCTTTCGCGGTCCGCGCGCGGACCTCCGCGTAGGCAGACGCAATCATCGGGTAGTTAAACGGAAACATTGCCGCCGCCTACAATCTCCTGAGACTGCCGAAGCTGCTCGCGCATAGCGCAGCCGCATGACGGACGAAGCTAACGCCAAGCGCCCGCCCAGGCGGTCCTCCACGCCAGTCAACCTGGCGCATCGTCCAGCAAGGCTCTTCAGCAGCCTGCCAGAGCCTTGATGGGGCATGGCGTTCGTTTTATTTGTAGCCATGCCTCACCACCTCGAGCGCGCAGCTGCCGCGCTCTCAGTCGACTCGCGCGAGGTTCGATGACTGCATGCGGTCGGGGCCCGCGTGTCTCAGTACAGAATCGGCCAGTGCCTCCTTGATCCCTTGCGGTCGAGCCGCCGAGCGACACGTAGCTCTAGAACGCCGGCCGCAGCGATTGTTGCAATCGCTAGCGACCCGATCAGAAGATCAATGATCATCTCAACCTCGCCATCGCATTTTCTGCGACAATCAACCGCGCGCCTTCGACGGCTTTGTCAAGTGTACGATAGACGAAAGCTACATTAACAATTGTTATCATCCTGCCGGAGGCAGAAATGGATTGGCGAGTGGTCGTTGTTGTTGCACTGGTTTTAGTAGGATCCATTGCGGCAATGATGATAGCGTTTCGAGTCAGACTTTAATTTGCGCCTGGGGTACCGCCATGTTCTGGTATCGGGAGACCGGGCACGTCTTTCCACAATCGCGACACAGACGTTCAGTGCGCGACGTCCTGCGAGGATAACCGAAGCCTGGGCGATGGCAAAGGAAAGTGCTGACGCCGTTACGTCATCGTTTGAGCTGATGACTCGGATGCGCGCCAAGCACGAACTCGATGGCGCCCCGAAGGCTAATGCCGTTCGAGCATGGCGAAACGCCAACTTATCATCTGTAAATGACAGGCTAGCGCTGTCGTTCGATAATAGCGGATGCTACGCTCTTTTTTCCACACCCTGGACGGCTCCCTTGATTTGGATCAGGAAGGGACTGAGCTTGCCGACGACAACACGGCGCGCTTGCAAGCGGTACACAAAGATCGTGAGAGCCGTGGTGAGGACCGCAAGCTCGTGCCGGGCTTGGTCCAGGCGCTCTTCATAGGTCACAATGCGGCGCGTAGCTCGTGAAGCTTGTCGTTCAGGCGGAGATGACGTGGGGGTCGGCCATCCTCTAGGCGCCTATCGCCGAATCTTCCTGATCGAAGATGCGGCCTATGGCAGAGACCAAGGCGGAGTGGTCTGCCCCCTGAGAAGTGGTCCTCCCTGATGTATGGCTTTGCGCCATGAGGAGGATTTCAGAATGCCAAGGAAGCGACACAAGGCGGAGGAGATCGTCGCCAAGTTACGGCAGGTCGATGTGTTGGTCTCGCAGGGCAAACCAGTCGCCGAAGCGGTGCGCTCGATCGCGGTGACCGAGGTGACGTACTACCGCTGGCGACAGGAGTACGGCGGCCTGAAGGGCGACCAGGTGAAGCGGCTGAAAGAGCTTGAAGCGGAGAACTTGCGTCTTCGACGAGCGGTGTCGGATCTCACGCTTGAGAAGCTGATCCTGAAGGAAGCCGCCTCGGGAAACTTCTGAGCCCAGCCCGTCGCCGTGCTTGCGTCGATCAGGTCGTCGCCAAGCACGGCGTGTCAGAGCGCATCGCCTGCCGAGTTATCGGCCAGCATCGCTCGACGCAACGCAAGATCCCGACGGCCAGCGATGACGAAGCGGCGCTGACCGCCGACATCGTTGCCCTCGCGCTTCAGTACGGCCGCTACGGCTATCGTCGCATCACGGCGATGCTGCATCAGGCCGGCTGGATCGTGAACCGCAAACGCGTGGAACGGATCTGGCGACGGGAAGGGCTCAAGGTTCCCCAGAAGCAGCCGAAGAGGGGCCGTCTCTGGCTCAACGACGGATCGTGTCTTCGGCTAAGGCCGGAGCGTCCCAATCACGTCTGGTCCTACGACTTCGTCGAGGATCGAACACACGACAGAAGGAAGATCCGTATGCTGAACGTGATCGATGAGTTCACGCGTGAATGCCTCGCGATCCGCGTCAGCCGCAAGCTGAACGCAACCGACGTCATCGACGTGCTCTCGGACCTGTTCATTCTGCGCGGTGTGCCAGGCCATATCCGCTCGGACAACGGTCCGGAGTTCATCGCCAAATCGGTTCGCGAATGGATCGTCGCCGTTGGCGCACGAACGGCCTACATCGAGCCCGGCAGCCCATGGGAGAACGGCTATTGCGAAAGCTTCAACTCGAAGCTCCGTGACGAACTTCTGAACGGCGAGATTTTCTATTCGCTCAACGAAGCCAAGATCATCATCGAGGGCTGGCGGCGCCACTACAACACGATCCGCCCGCACTCATCGCTCGCCTATCGGCCGCCGTCACCTGAAGCCCTGGTGTGGCCGGCTGCGCAACCCGGACCAGCTTCGCCGGCCACCCCAGCCCTCGCGCTCAGGCCGACGATGAACTAACATAACACCCGGACCACTCGATGGGGGCCGGCCAGTTTCGCGCTTCCGCATTCTGCGCCCCTGCTCGACATCGCGAATGGTCCGGATGGATTGCGCGACGGACGCGCATGGACCGAGGTCCGGATACCGTGCCTTGTCCGGCCACGCTTCCATGAACCATCCCAAGACGTCTTTGGCGGTTGGCGCAGGTCCGAGATCCCACGATGGCTCGTGCGGCTCGGACTTCCCGTTTTGGCGCCTGATACTCAAGCGATGTGCGTGGGCAACGTCAAAAACGTTCCCCACGCAGCCATTACTTCCCGGCGCTTCTCGAAAAGGTCGCCGCGGCGATAGGCAGCTTCCACCTTGTCTTTGATTGTGTGAGCTAGTGCCATCTCGATGATCTCGCCGGGAAAGTTTGTTCTCTCCGCCGCCCAATCACGAAATGTGGAGCGGAAGCCATGCGGCGTTAGCCCGCGGTGAAGGCAAGCCAAAGTTCGATTAAAACTAGTGTTTGCCAGGAGCGCGCCTGTTCGCGGGCCGCTGAATACGATTTCACCCCGCTTCAAAGCCTGCATGTCGATGATGATTTCGACAGCGCGATCGCACAAAGGTACCCTATGCTCGCGGGCGGCTTTCATCCTCGATGCGGGAATGAGCCACACTTTTCGTCCCAGATCTACTTCCGCCCAAGTGGCCCCGAAAACCTCTGAAGATCTCGCGGCGGTGAGAACAGCAAATTCGAGCGCGCGTGCCGATATCGTGTTAACCTCGCGCAGCTTCGCCATGAACGGCGCCACATCGTCGATCGCCATAGCTGCGTAGCGACCTCGACTTCCTTTTGGACGAGCCGGCGGAAGCAGTGCTTTGAGGTGACCGGTCCACGCTGCCGGATTATCGCCGGATCGCAGTCCGCGAGCGGTCGCAGCATGCAGGATCGTTTCTATACGTCCTCTGAGCCTTGAGGCGGTTTCGGGCTTTGCCACCCATATTGGCTTAAGCACCTTCAAGACATTGTCGGTGCCGATCTGATCGATAGGTATTTCGGCTAAAGCTTTCGCATCTACGCTCAACGTCCTTCGCCACTCGAGGAGGTGTTTCGGGCTGCGCCATCCAGAGCGTAGCGTCTCTACAAGTTCTGTGGCGAATTCGCCGAATTTTGGCTTATCGATCATCGCCCTTCGCTTTTGCAGCGGATCAAAGCCCTCGATAATCGCCTGGCGGTGCTCGGTGGCCAAGACGCGAGCCCGCGATAGTGAAACGTCACGAAGCGGCCCCAAGCCCATCTCGCGCTGGCGGCCGCCTCGCTTGTAGAGGAACACCCAAGAGCGAGCGCCGCTTGCGGTGACGTTCAGATAGAGGTTGCCGCCATCGGCGTGCCGACCTGGCGCTTTGATGGTCTCGACAGATCGCGCATTCAGCCGCTTCGCTTGGACGACCACGCCCGACGTTCCCTACCAGCTTCCCTACCCGACGCTGCAATCCTGGGCGAACCACCGCGAACCGTCAAGGACAATTAGCGCCTTAGGTACAGAGGTAAACCCAGCCGTTTAGTACGTCGGCGAACCATTGCGAACGCCAAGCCAGCCGACATGCTCTCGTCCTACGTCGTGCTCGGCGAACTGGCGCTCGACGGCACGCTGACGCCGGTCGTCGGTGTCCTGCCGGCGGCGATGGCGGCGAGCGCGCGCGGGCTCGGCTTGATCTGCCCGAAGGAGACGGGCCCCGAAGCGGCGTGGGCGTCCGCCGACATCGACGTGCTGGCGCCGCGCTCGCTGATCCAGCTCGCCAACCATTTCAAGGGCACGCAGGTGATGGGGCGGCCGAAGCCGGCGATCCGCAAGCCGGCTGGACCGCTGCCCGATCTCGCCGACATCAAGGGGCAGGAGAGCGCCAAGCGCGCGCTCGAGATCGCGGCGGCCGGCGGTCACGCGCTGCTGTTCAACGGGCCGCCCGGCGCCGGCAAGTCGATGCTGGCGTCGCGCCTGCCGTCGATCCTGCCGCCGCTGAGCCCGGCGGAGCTG
The DNA here is from genome assembly GCA_965214415.1 of uncultured Lichenihabitans sp. GTDB lineage: Bacteria > Pseudomonadota > Alphaproteobacteria > Rhizobiales > Beijerinckiaceae > RH-AL1. The sequence continues at coordinate 3,893,167 of CBDCBQ010000003.1, read as the reverse complement.
CTCGAAGTGTCGCTGATCCACTCGATCGCCGGCTCGCTCGCCAATGGCGAGCTGACCGACCGGCGGCCGTTCCGCGCGCCGCACCATTCGGCCTCGATGCCGGCCCTCGTCGGCGGCGGTACCGGCGCGCGGCCGGGCGAGATCTCGCTCGCCCACAACGGCGTGCTGTTCCTGGACGAGCTGCCGGAGTTCACCGCGACGGTGTTGGATTCGCTGCGCCAGCCGATGGAGACCGGCGAGGTGATGATCGCGCGTGCCAACCATCGCGTCACCTACCCCGCCCGCTTCCAGCTCGTCGCGGCGATGAACCCATGCCGCTGCGGCCACGCGATCGATCCCGGCTACGCCTGCCACCGTCAGCCGAACGCGCGCTGCATCGCGCAATACACGGCGCGGCTGTCGGGGCCGCTGCTCGACCGCATCGACATGCATGTCGAGGTGCCGGCCGTCTCGGCCGCCGACCTGATGCTGCCGCCGCCCGCCGAGGGCTCGGCCGAGGTCGCGGCCCGGGTGGCGACGGCGCGCGCGGCACAGGGGCGGCGCTACGCGGCGCTGGGGCACCCGGAGGTGCGCTCCAACGCGGCGGCGCCGCCGAAACTCATCGAGGAGGTGGCGCGGCCCGACCTCGGCGGGCAGAAGCTGATCCGCGACGCCTCGGAACGGTTGCAGCTGTCCGCGCGCGGCTTCCACCGCGTGCTGAAGCTCGCCCGCACGATCGCCGATCTCGACGGCGCCGAGATCGTCGCGACGCACCACCTCGCGGAGGCGCTGTCGTATCGTGCCGAACAGGCGATTGGCACGGCGCGGGGGCGATAGCTCCCCTGCTACTTCGCGTAGTGAAAGCCGACCTGCTGCAGCTCGGGAAGCGTGCCGACCGCGCCCGGGGTGAGCACGACGCCGTCGATGAGGTGGTTGGTCAGCTCGGCCGTCAGCGCCTCCTGGCCGAGCTTGTCGGGGTTGATCTCCTTCTCGATCAGCTTGCCGGCCTGCTCCCAGATCGCGTTGTGGCAGGACAGGAAGACGACGCCGCGCCGCATCAGCACGGGGATCGAGTTGTCCTCCGGCGAGAACACGCCCTTGGGGTCCTCGTAATTCTTCGCGTCGGCGGAGGCCGCCTTCTTGTCCTCGATCAGCGTGTTCGTCTTGAACTTGTCGCCGGCGAGCTTGGTCAGCTGGTACTTGTCCCACATCGCCTCATCGTAGAGCGCCAGATGGGCCGAGCCGTGCGTCGCCGACACGCAGAGAAAGTTCGGGTGCTTGAACGACCAGATCTGCGCGTTGAGCGAGTTGCGCATCAGGTTCAGCCACGGGCTCTCGATGACCGTGTTGTCCCACACCTGCTTTGGCACCGGCTTGTAGGCCATCACCTCCTTCAGGGCGGCGTCGTCCCATTGCGACGGCTCGTTCAGGATCATCGGCACGGTCTTGAAGTCGCGCCGGCGCGGCGCCTTGGCGAGGCGCTGCATCAGCGTCTCGAGCGAATGCGCCCCGTCGGCCAGGATCGGCGTCCCCATCATCGGGGCGGCCTCCGCGCCGCTCGCGAGGGCCGCACCGGTTGCCACGAGTCCCAGGGTTGCCAGCGCCTTGCGTCGATCGGTGGTCATGAATCTACCTTCTGCTGTCCGGCGTCGCCCGATGCGGCCGGATGTCCGAGACCGCGTGACGCTGGCCCTTCGCGCTCCGTAAGTGGGGCCGCGCCAGCCTGGAGTCGACACCACCTTGCGACGGGCATGGTAAGGAAGCGCGCCAAACCAAGGAAGGAAGCGGTGCCTTGCCCGTGCCCCCGTCGCCTAGCTTCGACTCGGATCGCCTCGCGGCCCTCGGCGCCCGGCTGGAGGCCGATGTCGAGGCGGGGGTGATCCCTGGCGTCGCCCTGCTGATCGGCGGGCGGGAGAGCGATCTCTTCGGCTGGCTCGCGGGGTTCCGCGACGTGGCGACGGGCGACGCGCTCGCGCTCGACGCGATCTGGCGCATCTACTCGATGACAAAGCCGATCGTGACGATGGCGGCGCTCGTCCTGATGGAGCGCGGGCTGCTGCGGCTCGATCAACCGGTCGCGGATTTTCTGCCGGCGTTCGCGAGCCTGCGTGTCGCGACAACCGACGGCGCGAGCATGCCAGCCACGGCCTCGCCGACGATTCAGGATCTGATGCGTCACACGGCCGGGCTCGGCTACGGCTTCCTCGGCGACAGCGCGGCCCAACACGCCTATGTCGCCGACGGCTTCCTGATGGAGGATCTCTCCAACGCCGAATTCGTCGCGCGCCTTGCCGCGCTGCCGCTCGAGCACGAGCCGGGCCGCGTCTGGCACTACAGCCACGCGACCGATGTGCTCGGGCATCTCCTCGAGATCGCGACGAACCGCGATCTGCAGGGCGTGCTCGACGACACGCTGCTCGGCCCGCTCGGCATGGACGAGACCTGGTTTCGGGTACCGCAAGAGTTGCGCGGCCGGGTCGCCGAGCCGTTGCCGCAGCGGCCCGGCAACCGTCCGATCTTCTTCGATCCGTGCGCGGCGCGGCGTGGCCAGCGCGGCAACCACGGGCTGTTCTCGACCCTGGCCGATCAGGCGAAGTTCCTCCGCATGATGCTGGACGGCGGCCGTATCGCCGGGCACCGCGTGATGAGCCCCGCGACGATCGCGCTCGCGACGGCGGACCACCTCGGCGACATCGCCAGGGGCGCCTACTATCCGCCGGGGCCGGGCTACGGGTTCGGTCTCGGCTACGCGGTGCGGCTCGTCGCCGGCGAGGCGGCGTATCCGGGCACGGTGGGCGATTATTTCTGGAGCGGCGTCGGCGGCACCTACTTCTGGGTCGATCCGGCTCGTGGATTTTTCACGCTCCTGATGATGCAGACGGCCGACGCGGACCAGCGCGCGCACTACCGGGCGCTGACCCGCGCCATGGTCTACGCCGCGCTGGAGGAATGAGCACGCAGGACCAAGTCGCCGACGCAAAGATACAAAACGTAAAACTTCTCTGCTTGGTTGGCAGGCCACCGATAAAGTATTACGGGCATTGCTTTGACGGTCTTCAATAATCAGGAGATTGGTATGACAAAGCTTTGTGCCGCGCTCACAGGCGCAGTGATCCTTTCGGCCGTCCTGTCGACGGTTGCGACGCCTGCGTTCGCGCTCGGCGCTTGCGGTCCGAACCGCCATCGCAACGCGTATGGATATTGTGTGTTCGGCGGCCAGGATCAGGCGTATTGCCTGCGGCGGACGGGCCATTACGCGACCCGGATGTCCGACGGTACGTTGCGGTGCCTCTAGAGCTTCAGGGAGCCATCGACGATCGACGCGTAGGTCGCCCGATCGAGCGGCCTGTAGGCCCGCGCGACGGGGTCGAGCAGGAACAAAGGGCCGGCGACGATCGCGGGATCGAAGCCTTCGGCCATGTCGTCGGCCTTGCGCACCTTGAAGGTGCCGGTGAGGGCCAGCCCGGCGCGCAAGCGCAGGAAGACGGGGCGGGCGAAGCGGGGGAGTTGGCCGACGAGGTGGCGATCGAGCGCGGCGAGATCGAACTCGGCCGCGACGACGAGCGCGGCCATGCCGGCACGCCCCTCGACGCCAGGCACTGCGACGCCGTAGACGCTGGCCTCGCGCACGCCGGGGCACGCGGCGAGCACGTCGGCGACTTCGGTCGTCGCGACATTCTCGCCCTTCCATCGAAACGTGTCGCCGATCCTATCGACGAAATGAAAAAAACCGCGTGCGTCGCGACGCATCAGGTCGCCGGTTCGAAACCAAACATCGCCGGGGGCAAAGACGTCGCGCAAGAGCTTGCGGTCGCTCGCGGCGGGGTCGGTGTAGCCCTCGAAGCGGGTCGCGAGGCGTTCCGCGTCGACCGCGACGAGGCCGATCGCCTCGCCGGGCTCGTTCGTCGCGCAACGGCGACAGAAACCTTCGGCGTCGCGCATGGGTTGCCCGGCCTCGATGTCGTAGGCGACGAGCGCGACGGGCGCGCGATGTGCCATGAAGCGTGGGATGCGGCCGATCGCGCCGGGCTCGCCCTCGAGGTTGAACAGCGAGAACGAGCCTTCCGTCGCGGCGTAGAACTCGAGGATGCGCGGGATCGCGAAGCGCGCCTCGAACTCGCGCCAGACATCCGCCCGCAAACCATTGCCGCAGCAAAGCCTCAGCGCATGGTCCCGCTCGGCCGCGTCCGGCGGCGCGGCAGCGAGATAGCGGCAGAGCTCGCCGATGTACTGAAAGATCGTCGCGCCAGACGCGGCGACGTCCGGCCAGAAGCGGCTCGCGGAGAAGCCCGTGCGGACGATGACCGTGCCACCCGCGACGAGCATCGCGCCGACGGCCACCACGCCGCCGATCGAGTGATACATCGGCAGGCAATCGTAGAGCCTGTCGTCGGGCCGCGCGTCCATGATGCCGGCAAACCACTCGCTCCACATCATGATGCGGTAGTGGCTGACATGGGCGGCCTTTGGCAGGCCGGTGGTGCCCGACGTGAAGATCAGCAGGGCCGGATCGGCGAGAGTGATCGGTAGCCCCGGCGACGCGGCGTCGAGCGGCTCGAGCGACGCGATCGCGGTGTCGATACGCGGGTATCGCGCCAGATCGCCGCCCTGCAGCCAGAGTTTAGCATCCGACATTTCGCCGAGCGCGTCGACGACGGCCGGCGCCAGCGCGTGGTCGACGATGACATGGCGCGCCGCCGCGACGCCAAGGCAATGCGCGAGGCCGGCGCCGACGAGCTGCGTATTGAGCAGCGCCGTCACGACCCCGACGCGCGAGAGGCCGATCCAGATCGCCGGATAGTCCGGCTTGTTCTCCATCATCAGCGCCACGCGGTCGCCCGGCGCGAGGCCCTGGTCCAGCGCCCAGCGGGCGTAGCGCGCGGCGCGATCGGCCAGCGCGGCGTAGGTGAGATTGCCGGTCTCGCCGATCAGGGCCGGGCGCTCGCCGTCGGCGCGCGCGATCTCGTCGAGGGCCAAGGCGATCGTGCGTTCCGACGCCGGCGTAACTCGCGCCGTGCGCTGCATGGCGCGGACCCAATCCGCGTTGGCCGACCGTGCCTCGGGCGCCGCCCCGCCCGACATCACGGGCCGAGATAGACGAGTTCGGTGGCGCTGAGGTCGCCCAGGCGCGGCACCGTCGGGCCCCGATAATATTTGACTCTCCGATCGGCGACATAGCGCCCGCGGAGACCCGCGATCGGTCCATTGGCGTCGATCATCACGGCTGGAAACCCGAGCCGCGCGAGATGGCGTCCGAGGGGGCCGGCGAAACGCACAAACTCGTCGATCGCCCTGCAATAGACGAGCTGCGCGCTCGGGATGCGGTTGCGGACGCTGCGAAACGGAACGAACACGAAGGGATGCGCCTGCCCGCCCGCGACAACCTCGAGGCTGATGCAGCCGCAGGCGGCGTGCTCTGCGAGCAGCGGCGTCGCCCCGGCCGTGTTGGAGAGGATGGCGCGGACGCGCGCCCCCGGGGCGCGGCGCGAGAGCGCGGCGAGCGCGTGGTAGGTGCCCCCGACGTAGCGCGAAAAGCCCTGCGCCGTGATCGTCTCGATCGTCGTCGGCGCGGGCGAGATGTTGACGAAGGTCACGTCCTTGGCTCGCATCGGGGCGGCGAGCAGCATGCCGGAGAAGGCGCGATAGGCCGGATCGACGAACCAGCTCGACACGTTGGCGCGGATCGAGCCCTCGTCCGTCAGCGCGTAGATCAGCAGCACGATCCCAACCGCGACGTCATCCGCCATCATCACATAGCCGTAGCGCGGACGGCCGTCCGGCACATGGCGATCGCGCAATCGCAGGAAGGCGCGGCGCCAGTAGGCGGCGGTTCGCTCGGGAAAGCCGCGCGCGAGGCAGGCCACGGCTCCATCGAGGTCGTCGTCGCGGATCTGGCGGCAGACGAGCGCCGGTCTCGCGCGGGGTGACCGCGAAGGCGCCGTCTCGACGAGCGTGGACGTGCGATGCGTCGGCGGCGTATCGGAATTCGCCGATCCATCCGTGGGGGGTGAAACTGTTTCACCGCTCGACAGCACAGCGCGCTCCTCGTCTCGTCCCAGTCGCGGCAGCCTACAAGCGTTCGAGGAGCCGCGACAGGCTCTTGATCGATTGAAAGTTCGCGGGTGTCAGCTCTCGCTGCGGGATCGTCACGTCGAACGTGGCCTCGATGGCCAGCATGAGGTCGACCATCGCCATCGAGGTCATGCCGCGGTCGACGAGCGAATCGGCCGCGCCGATCTCCGCCCTGACATCGTGCTGCGCCGCGATCTGCCTGACGACGCCCGCCACGAGATCCTCCTTCGAGACATGCAACATGAGACGCTCCAGATCGTAACCCAGAAGTCAGCACGGTCCGAAGCGTCAATGCGTCGATAGGCTCCGGCCGACCGTGGCGGCTACAGCTTCGAAATCCTGCAATCGCCGCGGCAGCGCAAGTTAATTCGAGTGCTCCGTTTAATTTAATAATCTCCTCGGTGTCACTTCAACGGAAAATTTACCACGACATCGTTATCCCAGCGCGAGAGTCTTGTGGATTTGAATATAATTCGAATGATATAGAGCCTTGTTTTATTGCATTGGGAGGCGGACCCGTCATGAGCTTGCGAGACGTGAACCGCGACCTTCGCACGGTGGAGCCGGTCGGCGAACGCGCCATCACCCTCGAGACGCGGGCGCAGGCCGTCGCCGACATCGCGGCCGCACACGCCGTCGAGGTCGATCGCGACGCCGCGTTTCCGCACGCGGCGATCAGCGCGGCCCGCGCCAACGGTTTGATGGCCCTCCTGATCCCGCGCGAGCTCGGCGGCGGCGGCGCCACGCTCAGCGAGGTCGCCGACATCTGCTACACGCTCGGCCAGGCCTGCGCCTCGACCGCGATGATCGTCGCCATGCACCAGGCGGCGCTCGCCTGCGTGGTTCGCCACCATACGGGTAGCGAGTGGCATCGTGCGATGCTGCGGCGCGTCGCGGCGGAGAACCTGCTGCTCGCGTCCTCGACGACCGAGGGCCAGGGCGGCGGCAATGTGCGCGCGAGCGTCTCCCCGCTCGTGCGTGACGGCGGCCGGCTCGCCTTCGCGCGCGCCGCCACCGTGATGTCCTACGGCGCCGAGGCCGACGGCATCGTCACCACGGCCCGACGCGACGCCGAAGCCGGCGCCGGCGATCAGGCGCTCGTCGTCTTCATGAAGGAGGATTACCGGCTGACGCCCACGGGTGGCTGGGACACGCTGGGCATGCGCGGCACGCGGAGCGCCGGCTTCTCGCTCGCGGCGGAGGCCGGCGAGGAGCAGATCCTGCCGGTCGGCTACGACAAGATCCATCCGCGGACGATGGTGCCGGTCTCGCATTGCGTGTGGGCCGCGGCCTGGACCGGCATCGCCGCCGCGGCGGTGTCGCGCGCGCAGATGTTCGTACGCACCGCGGCGCGCAAGGCCGGCGGGCAGATGCCGCCCGGCGCCCCGCGCGCCACGGAAGCCACCGCCAACCTGCTCGGCCTGCGTGGCGTCGTCGCCGCCATGCTGGCCCGCGTCGAGCAGATCGCCGACGACGAGGGCGCGCTGACCACCCTCGAGACGCAGGCCGCGCTCAACCTGTTCAAGGTGGACGTGTCCGAGCGCGCGGTCGCCACCGTGACCGCGGCGATGCGCGCCTGTGGCCTCGCCGGCTACCGCAACGACGGCGAGTTCGGCCTGGGCCGCCACCTGCGCGACGTGCTCTCCGCGCCGATCATGGTGCACAACGAGCGGATCCTCGCCAACATCGCCGCGACGACGCTGATGAGCGGCGTGCCGACGTCGCTACGCTGATGGGGCCGCGGCGGGACCCGGCATCGGCCAAGCGAAGCTGTCGATCGGCGTATCCGGCGCGAACGCACGGTTCGGGCCGGTAAAGATGTCGATGCTCTTCGGCTCGTAGATCGCGCTGGAGGCAGCACCGGTGGCGTCGTCGTCGCAGAGCTGCGACAGCGTGTTGAAGCGCTCGATCACGCTGGCATGAATCTTCTCGTTGATCGTCTTGAGCCGGTTTTGGTTCGTGTCCATCGGCGCGTACAGACGTTCGTAGAAGAGCACCTGGAACGGCTTCTGGCAGACCTCGCGCCAAGTTGGCCTCAGCTTGTCCACCATGAAGACACCGGTGCGGGACTCGTGGGTCGCGGCGTGCGGGTCCGCGGACGTCGTGAGTGCCGCCAAGCTGTGCCAGTCGATCTCCAGCTTGTCACCCGCGGCATGCTCGGTCATCCAGCTCAACGGAATGTCTGCCAGCGCGCGGGAATGATAACCGCCACCGACATCCGAATGGACGCCGGCGAACCAAGTCTGATCGATCGTCGTCCCTGTCGGCAGGGTGCCCGTCCAGAGCGTCGGCACGAAAGCATCGCGGTGTTCGTCGATGGCGAGCGCCTGGCACCCGTGATGGACGATCGGCGAAGCGTCGGTGCTATGAAATCCGAAGCTCTCCGCATCGAAATCGCTGAATAGCGAGCCCGGTATGCCGAGCGCGCCGACAGTGTCCCACACGCCGAGAAACTTGATCGCGACGCCAGCGTGGACGGTGTCCACCGCGGGCTTCGGCGCCTGCTTCGTCGCGACGCCCTTCTGGCGATAGAACGCCCAAGCGGAATGGATGTCACCAAGGGACCCCCGCTTCAGCAGGCCGGCTAGATGGATGAAGCCGACGAGGCTGCGTGCCGTATAGGCGCCTCGTGAGAAGCCGAACAGGAAGATCTTGTCGTCGGTCTCGTAATTCTGCGCAAGAAACATGTAGGCCGAGCGGATGTTATCGTCGATGCCGTAGCCGAATGCACCTTGAATGAGATCGCCTATCTTGAGCCCAGTAGTGCCAACGCCACGCAAATAGAGCACGATTTGTTGCGTGCCAGTCGCACCGTGCGTGGCGTGGATCGCCTTGGCGAGGCGAAACACATTCGTCTCGGCGCCGACAGCGCTGTCGGCCGCGTTCCACGTGCCGTCGCAGCACACGATTAGACGTTTCATATCAAACTTCTTTACAAATAAGTCGAGTGCGCGAGTCTCCAATATCGGCCAATCTGCGTCGCGGAAATACGTCTTTGGTCGACAGAGGCCTGCTCGACATACGCATCACGCAAAGGACGACATGTCCCAAGGCCTCCCGCGGCCCGACGAAAAGCCGCTCGTTTCCAGTCCCTCGCGCTCGCTATTCGCGCCGATCCAGACACCAGTTCAGACGGCCGCCGCCACCGGCTCCGACATCGTGATCCTGTGCTTCACGCTGGGACGCTCCGCCATCCGCGCGTACCAAGCCTGAAGCGCCTCGCACTCCGCGGGCATCGGCAGCTTCAAGAGCCCCGCGAAGATCAACCCGCCGATCATTGTGATATCGGCCATCGTGAAGACCTCGCCGGCGACGAACGGCTGATGCTTCAGGATGGCGTCGAAATAGCGCATTCCCTTCAGAGCCTTGTCGCGCTGGCGGAACCCCCACTCGGCATTCTGGTAGATCTCGACGTCGGGCCCCAGCCCAGGGGTGGCATGGTGGAAATACACGCTGACGGCGTCGAGCAGCTCGAGTTCGGCGCGCTTGCTCATCATGTGGATCAAGCCCTTTTCGCGCGGCGTCCGGCCGGTGAGCGTCGGCGCGCCATCGAGCGCGTCGAGGTACTCGGTGATGGCCGTGCACTCGGCGATGAGGGTCCCGTCCTCAAGCTCGAGGACGGGCAGCGTGCCCGAATAATTCTTGGCCAGGAACGCGGCCGTCTTGTGCTCGCCCTTCCAGAGATCGACCGCCACGAACCGCACGCGCGATCGCAGGTCCAGCTCGGCGAGGGCAATGCGGACGCGCGCCGGGTAGGGGCCGGTCGGCCAATCATGGATCGTCATCATCGCCGGGGTGGCGGCATCGAACCTGTCGCTATCTGAAGCCATCTCAGTACCTACCTGTCACTTGATAGGCAGATTAGGGCTTCTGGTCTGCGAGGTCAAAGCCTATCTGGCACATGGTAGACGGTTGTCGGCGGGCAGCGGGATGAGCTCGAATTCCAGGGAGGCCATTTTGGCGGCCGCGAAAATCACCGCCCAGGCGCATGGCTACGGCGGTCTGAACTTTCGCGATCTCGCCAAGGACGTGGGCATCAAGAGCGCGAGCATACACTATTATTTCCCGAGCAAGGCCGATCTCGGTGCGGCTGTCGCGCGGCGCTACTGGGAGGACACGGCGGCCGTTTTGGAGACCATGCTGGTCGCGACCTCGGATCCGCTCCAGTGTCTGCGCCGATATCCCGGCATGTTTCGCACGTCGCTCGAACGTGGCAATCGCCTATGCCTGTGCAGCTTCATGGCAGCCGAACACGACGACCTGCCGGACCCGGTGAAGACGGAGATTCAGATTTTCGCCGATGTGAACGTCGCGTGGCTGAGCAAGGTCCTGGCCGCGGCGGCGCTGGTGGATCCCGAGGAGACCGAGCGGCGGGCGCGCGCGATCTTCGCCGCTGTCGTCGGCGCTCAGCTTCTCGCGAGGAGCCGCGCCGATATCGATCTCTTCGACGAAATGATCGAAGGCTATCGCGCGGCCGGTCTTCTGCCGGCTTGACCTGTCGCCCCCGGGCGAGCACGGCGCCGGCAGATGCCGCTCGGCGGCCGACGTGGTACGGTTTGGCCCTCGCGAAATCGCGGACGAGCATGGCAATGGCGACCAAGCAGAGCATCGTCGACCTGATCCTCGAGCAGGCGGCAGGAGCCGGGCATGTCACCGCCAAGAAGATGTTCGGCGAATACGCGCTCTACTGCGACGGCAAGCTGGTCGCGCTGATCTGCGACGAGCAGCTTTACCTGAACCCGACGCCGGCCGCGCGCGCCTACCTCGGCGCCGTCACCGAGGCCCCGCCCTACCCGAGCGCGAAACCCTGCTTCCGCATCCCCGGCGAGGCATGGGAGGACGCGGAGTGGCTGTCCGAGCTCGTCCGGATCTCGGCGGCGGCGCTACCCATGCCGGCCGTGAGGACGCCGAAGGCGCGGGCGCCGAAATGACGGTCGCCGAATGACGGTCACCGGCGTGGCTGCGATCCGGACGTCCGGGCCGTTGCCGCCATGGCCGAAGACCAGCGTTCTTTGAGGTCACTTTCGAGCGAACCATAGGAGGGCTCCGAGCAACATCTTTTCCTTACACATGCTCCTTCTGATAATCCTTGATGTCGGCGAAGGCGATCGCGGGCCAGCGCTCGGCTTCGTAGGTGAGGTCCCAGGCGGCCGGCGCCATGAAGACGGGGGAGCCGTCGAGGTCCTCGGCCATGGAGGACCCGTGCGCGCGGGCGAATTTCTCGATTTCGAGCGCCGCGCCGGTGATCCAGCGGCAGAGCGTGAAGCGGCTCATCTCGAAGCCGGCCTCCAGCCCGTACTCGGCCTTCAGGCGTTCGAGCAGCACGTCCAATTGCAGCGCGCCGACGACGCCGACCAGGGCGCCGGAGCCGTCGGCGGGGATGAAGAGCTGGACGACCCCCTCCTCCGCCATCTGGCTCAAGGCCTCGCGCAGCTTCTTCTGCTTCATCGAGTCGCCGATCTTCACCCGGCGCAGGATCTCGGGGGCGAACGACGGCACGCCGCGGAAGACGAGATCCTCGCCCTCGGTGAGCGTGTCGCCGATGCGCAGCATGCCGTGGTTGGGAATGCCGACGACGTCGCCGGGCCAGGCCTCCTCGGCGAGCTGGCGGTCCTGGGCAAAGAAGAACTGCGGCGCGTTGAGCGCGATCGTCTTGCCGGTGCGCACGAGCTTGGCCTTCATCCCGCGCGACAGCTTGCCCGAGCAGATGCGCATGAAGGCGATGCGGTCGCGGTGGTTCTTGTCCATGTTCGCCTGGATCTTGAAGACGAACCCGGTCATCTTGCCCTCGTGCGCGTCGACGGTGCGCGAGGCGGCCTCGAGCCCATGCGGCGGCGGCGCGAAGTCGGCCAGCGCGTCGATGAGATCGCGAATGCCGAAATTGCGCAGCGCCGAGCCGAAGAACACCGGCGTCAGGTGTCCCTCCAGAAACGCTTGGCGATCAAACTTCTTCAGGCCGTCCGCGGCCAGCTCGATCTGCTCCACGGTCTCGATGAAATCCTGCGGCTTCATCAGCCCCTCGATGTAGGCGTCGTCCGGCCCGGAGACGGCGACGGCCTCGGCATCGTGGTCGAGCCGACGCACCAGCTTCTTTTCGAGATCGTAGGTGCCCACGAACCCCCGGCCCTGGCCGAGCGGCCAGGTGATCGGCGCGACATCGAGGGCCAGCGTCTTCTCGATCTCGTCGAGCAGCTCGAACGGGTCGCGCGTCTCGCGGTCGAGCTTGTTGATGAAGGTGACGATGGGGATATCGCGCAGCCGGCACACCTCGAACAGCTTTCGCGTGCGCGCCTCGATACCGCGCGCGGCATCCAGCACCATGATCGCGGAGTCGACGGCGGTCAGCGTGCGATACGTGTCCTCGGAAAAGTCCTCGTGGCCGGGCGTATCGAGCAGGTTGTAGACGCAGTCGCCGTATTCGAACGTCATTACCGAGGTGACGACCGAGATGCCGCGCTCCTTCTCGATGCCCATCCAGTCCGACCGCGTCTGCCGCCGGTTCGCCTTGGCGCGCACCTCGCCGGCGAGCTGGATCGCGCCGCCGAACAGCAGCAGCTTTTCGGTCAGCGTCGTCTTGCCGGCGTCAGGGTGCGAGATGATGGCGAACGTCCGCCGCCGGGCGACGGGGTCTGTTGTGGCGGAGGAGGTCATGGGCTGAGGTGGTGGCGCGGGGGCCGCGGCCTGTCAACGGTTGTGGGCGCGCGACGGGCGATCGCGCCTTCCGACACGTCCGTTAACCCGTGCCGCCAAAGGACCTCAATTTACTGTCGTCTGCCACAATCCTGCCAAAAAGTCGCTTGGCGAGCGGCTTAAACGATGCGATGGAACTTTTGACGCGAATCAACTTTTCCGCAACCCGCGTTGCGTCGGGAGGCTGGAACCACAGGTGCTCTTTGACAAACGTTTTCACGCGAACTTGGTGCTGGCTGACCCTTGCAGACTATCAGGCCGCCAAGGACCGCGCGACCGACAACATCATTTCTCATTATACCCGAAACAACATTGAGGCACAAAACGGAAACATAATCGATGAGACCCGCCTTGCCGCTCTATCGAAAGACGGGGATCGCGCAGCTAAACGCCTGAGGAAAGTTTTTCGGAGAAAAGCCGCGTAGATGGATGTTTCGGAAGATCATGTACAGCTTTTGAAAGACATACAGGACCAGTGGAACCTAGCAGAGCAAGACATAAAGATTGCTGAGCAGGTTTTGCACAACATCGTCTTCCCGGCCATTAAGGAGCTTAGGTATGGCGGACGGCGCATTGTCGATGCGTTGCATATAATGACGTCTGGTTCGCCGGACCCCAAAGACCAATTCAGGATTTTGCTTGAGGAAGCAAAATTCGATTGCCGAAGGGCCCGGCACGATGCTGTAGATGCTGCTTCGGCGAAAATAGCTGCTGATCTTGATGCAATGATTAAGCATATAGGTCACGGCCCTATTTTGCAGGTCTACCAGGATTTTCCGGCTCTGGTCAACCGTTCTCTTGACATTAGAGAACGCATTCGCAACTCGTGAAATAAAAGACAGGAAAGAGAAGCTATCTACGCGGCTCTTGAAGGCGACGAATTTCCTGTATTGGTATCAGAGTTCAACAGAATGAAGTCGAGCGAATCAATGATGGTCGCGCTTGCCAAAAAGACGCGTGTCAATGAATTTTTTGGCAAATGGGGATTTATAATTGGAGTAATTGCCCTTGCAATTACGGTGTTGATAGCGGTTCTCAACCACTACAAGATTTTCTAAGGATTAGCGGCCGCCCGCCACACCTGTCCCGCCTGCGTCCTCTCCCCCTCGACCACACGCGCCGCCTGCATCTTCCGCAGCGCGCACCCTACGCGCCGGGTCCTGGTTCGAGACGCGCCTAAGGCCCTCCACCATGAGGCTATTGGTGGGCGGAAGCGTCCTCCTCCTCGCGGCCCCGGCGGCGGCGCGCCAAGGCCATGCAGCGCACGAGGGCGGCGCCACGCCCGCCGGCCTGCGGCCCGGCCTCTAAAGCGTCTCGATCCTGGCGCCGACGCTCGACCCCGCGCTCAACGCCTGCGATAAGCTCCCTTGGCCTCCCAACGCGAGTTTGCCCGCCGTGCGACGCCTCCTGAAATTCCTCCACACGATGGGCGCCGTCGGGCTGATGGGCGCGATGGCGGCGCTGCTCGTGCTGCTGAGCGTGGTGCCGCCGAAAACCGCGCTGGCGCCTTACGCGGCGTCGCGCGGCGCGATGAGCGCGATCTGCTCCTGGCTGTTCCTGCCGTCGCTCGGGCTCAGCCTGATCGCCGGCATGCTGGCGATCGCCTTCAACCGCGGCTTCCACAACGCCGGCTGGGCCTGGGTGAAGCTGATCAGCGGGGTCCTTTTGTTTGAAGGCGGCCTGCAGGGCATCCAGGGGCCGATGCAGGACGCGGCGGAGCGCAGCACCGCGGCGCTGGCGGCCGGCCATGTCGACGCGGCGGCGATCGCCACGTCGCTCGGCACCGAGCGCGCCACGATCTGGGTGCTGTTCGCGGTGGCGATGGCCAACGTCGTGCTCGGCATCTGGCGGCCGAAGCTGATGCGGCTGCCCGATTAGTCCTGGATCGCTGGAGCGAGCATCCTCCCCCGCCTCGCTTCACGGAGGAGCATCACGCCGGACGGGGTACGACAGGGCACGCGCTCACGCGCCGTTGGCGGGTCGCTCGAACACCAGATCGATGAAGGCCTCGAAGACCGCGCCGGTGTCGACGGGCTCGCGCAGTCCGAACAGGCCGTTCCACGCCGTCGCCATCAGGCCCGGCGCCATCAACAGCATCGGAAAGCGCGCGAGCGCGTCCGACGAGATCTCGCCGCGCTCGTACGCCTGCTGGGCCAGGCGCCGGATCAGCGCGATGATCGGCTCGATGGCGAGCCGCCGGTAGGTCGCGGCCAGCGCTGGAAAGCGGGCGCCCTCGGCGAGCACGAGGCGGACGACGGCGGCACGCCGCGAGCCCTCCATGTCGCGCATCAGCGGCACCACGGCCCGGATCAAAAAGGCGCGGACGGTCTCGCCGTCGTCGGGCGCGACCGCGCGGATGCTGGCGACGGGCGCGGCGATCACCTCGCCGAGCACGCCCTCGAACAGCGCCTCCTTGTCGGCGAAATAGAGGTACAGCGTTCCCTTGGCGACGCCGGCGCGCTGGGCGACGTCGATCATGCGCGTGGCGGAAAACCCGCGCTCCAGAAATGTGTCGAGCGCGGCGACGACGATCGCGCGCCGCGTCTGCATGGTCTTGCTGGGGCTCGGACCGCGGCCGGGAAATGGCGCCGGTCCAACCTCGAGATGCTGCGCGATCGAGATGGCGGCCTCCTCGAATCAGTGCGTAACCGTAGCGGAATCCGGCCGAAAAGTCATGATTGCGCGCCGGCGCCTCATCCGACGACCCATCCGACGATCCATGCCGACAGGCACGCTTCGTCCCGAGGCGGACGTAAAGCTTAACGCCGGTCGTTCGTGGACACGGGGCACACGGGCGTGGACCCGTTCGCGCCGATCTTCGAGCCTGTGGTCGCGGTACGACTGCGCACAGGCTTCTCCCCGGCACCGGTTGCGAGGCCGACGCCTGGTGTGATTCATTCGCCAGGCGCCGGCGATTCGGACGGGTCGATGTCCGGGGCCGGCGGCCTCGACGGACGGCCAGTCGAGAGAGTGTTTCGAGCGTTCCGTTCACACCAGGCGATGCGAGGCGAATGCGCCGCGTGACGCCGCACAGAGGCCAAGGCATGTCCCTGTCGCAGATCGAAGCCGACATTGTACGAAACGAGAACCCGGTCGACATGATCGAGCGGCTCGCCGCCGTCAACGAATGGTCGTTCGACCGCGACGAGGAAGACGAGATCTCGATCTCGGTGACCGGCGGCTGGGCCGATTACACGATCGCCTTCACCTGGCTGCAGGACATGGAGGCGCTGCACGTGGCCTGCGCCTTCGACCTCAAGGTGCCCGCGCCGCGCCGGCTCGATGTGCTGGACCTCGTCGCGCGGATCAACGAGCAGATGTGGATCGGCCATTTCGACATCTGGCCGACCGACGGCGTGATCATGTTCCGCCACGCGCTGCTGCTCGCCGGCGGCGCCGAGCTCAACGGCCGCCAGTGCGAGAGCGTGCTGACCTCCGCCGTGATGGCCTGCGAACGCTACTACCAGGCGTTCCAGTTCGTGGTCTGGGCCGGCAAGAGCGGCCGCGAGGCGCTCGAGACCGCGATGATCGAGACGCGCGGCGAGGCCTGATGGCGCCCGCCTGGCCCGGATCGCTGGTCCTCGCGGGGGCCGGCAAGATGGGTGGGGCGCTGCTGCGCGGCTGGCTCGATGGCGGTCTCGCGCTGGCGGCGGTGGCCGTGGTCGATCCGAAGCTCGGCGACGAGATGCGCGCGTTCTGCGTCGCGCGGAGCATCGGCCTCGCGGCGCCCGAGACCCCGCCCGAGGTGCTGGTCCTGGCCATCAAGCCGCAGACCTTCGCCGAGGATCCCGGCGCTTTCGCCGCGCTCGCCGGGCCCGGCACGCTGGTCGTCTCGATCCTCGCCGGCAAGACGCTCGCGAACTTGCGCGCCGGCCTGCCCGACGCGGGCGCGATCGTGCGCGCGATGCCGAACCTGCCTGCCTCGGTCGGCCGCGGCGCGACTGGCCTCGCCGCCGAGCCGGGCCTGTCGGCCGAGCGTCACGCGATCGCGCAAACGCTGCTGGCGGCCTCGGGCCTCGTCGAATGGCTCGACGAGAGCCTGATCGATGCCGTCACCGCCGTCTCCGGCTCCGGACCGGCCTACGTGTTCCTGCTCGCCGAGTGCCTCGCCGAGGCGGGTGTCGCGGCCGGGCTGCCGGCCGACGTGGCGCTGCGTCTCGCCCGCGCGACGGTCGAAGGCGCCGGCGAGCTGATGGCGCGCCAGCCCGAGCTCACGCCGACGCAGCTCCGCGAGGCCGTCACCTCGCCCGGCGGCACCACCGCGGCCGCCCTCGACGTGCTGCGGGCGCCAACCGGTCTCGCCCCGCTCATGGCGACGGCCGTGGCGGCGGCGAAGCGCCGGGCTGGGGAGCTGGCTGGCTAGGCGGCGGGATCATCTCGTGCATCAGGGCGGCCAGCGTCCTGCGGTTGCCGGCATCGCAGCGCTGGACGTCGAGGTCGGCCTGCACCGACGCGGACAGCCACCAGCTCATCGAGACCTTGCTCATATCGATGGACTTGCCCTGCAGGTCCTCGATGATCTTCGCGCAGGACGCGTAATCGTCGTCGCGATCCGACGTCGGCGCGACGACGAAGGTCGGCTTCCGCTCGACCCGCAGCCGGAAGAAGCCCGGCTTCGGGAGCGAGGCCTCGGCGACGCCCATCACCTCGGCCGCGTGGCCGTCGCGCACCGCCAGGATGGCGTCGACCGGGCCGCCGAGGAAGGCCGTCATCCGATACCAGAACGTGTTTCCGGACGGCCGCCCGAGCGGGGTGACGGACGCGCGAACCGGCAGCGCGCCGCTTGCGTCGCCCTCGGGATCGTTCGAGATCGACAGGAGCAGTGCGTTCAGCCCCTCGGTCTTCAGCGCCGCGACGACGTCGAGCGCCGTCGTCAGGCCGGAGTTCTCGAAATAGCCGCCGTCGACGACGCGGTCACCGTAGGGGCCGCCGGGGAGCGCGTCCGACCCCTTCATCACGAACGCGCCGGTCGGCGAGACGATCGGGAACCGCGCGGAGGTCAGCGCCGCCGTCGAGAGCCGAACATCGGGGCCGTCGAGCGCGGTCGCCTGCGCGCAGGTGCCGTTGGTGGTGTAGCGGGCGGTCGTCTTCTTGATGCTGTCTTCGGTGAGGGCCCGCAGGACGTAGCTCGGCGAATCCGGCGGGGGCGTCGGCGTCTCGGCGCAGGGCGAGGACATCGCCTCGCCGAGATCGTAGGCCTGCGCGAACAGCGTCCCCGGCCGCTCCCGCGACATCGCTGGGACGGAGGCGAGATCCGAGGCGATCAGGCGGCGGCCGGTCTGCACGGATGTGCCGTTGAGGAGCAGCAGCGGCATCCAGGCGCTGCCGATGCGGCCGTCGAGGAAGCCGTGCGGATGGCCGATCCTGCGGCAGAGGCCGCCCGTGTCGTCGGGCCCGCAGGTGGCGCCTTTCGACAGCGGGCCGACGTCGGCGCGCACCGTGTAATCGTAATGGCGCTCCCAGGATTGCTCGAGCAGCGCCGCCCGATCCTCGATCGATGGGCCGCCGACGATCCACAGGCGCGGGGCGATCTCGTCGCGAAAGCCGAGGCCGACGATCGTCGGCGACAGGTAGTCGCCGCTCGTCAGCGCCTGGAGGCACTGCAGCCAGGAGAATGGGCCGTCGGACGGGTGGCTCGGATAGCCGAACCAGGTGCGATGCGCGTGGCGGCACGGCGTGGCGGGTGCCGGGCTTGCCGGGTCCGCGCCCGGGCTCGGCGCCTGCGCATCCGCCAGCGCGGCCTGGATGACCGCCGCGCCATAGGCGCCGCCCGAGACGCCGGAGATCGCGAAGATCCGCCGTCCGGGCGTCGCCGCCTCGCCGGGCGTCGCCTTCATCCGGTCGAGGATCGTGCCGACGAAGGTCGCGGCGGTGAACGCCGCGCGGCTGGCGCCGCCGTCGATGGCGATCACCAGCGGGCGCGGACAGGCGTCGGTGCAATGGTTGGCCGCCTTCCAGCCCGTCACGGCGTCGGCGATGCTCAAGCGTCCCTTGTCGAGCTCGGCGCGCGGCAGGGTCCGCAGATCGTGGAACGGCGCGTTGGCCGCCGTTCCGAGCACCGCCGCGGCGACGAGCAGGGCCAGCGCCGGCACGCCCGTGCGGTGCGTCCAGCGTTGCACGAGGCTGAGCGCCAGCACTAGGCTGCCGAGTAGCGGCGGCACGAGCAGCGCGCGCGGAAACCAGAACGCGGTCCACAGCGGCGCGAAATAGGCCAGCGCGAAAAACGCGGTGGTGATCGCCAACGATGCCCAGGCGACCGTTTCGAGCCGCGAGCGCCCGAGCTGGGTCTGCACGTAACGATCGATCCAGGGCTGCCGGAAATAGACCGTGAGATAGAACAATAGGGCCGTCGCCACGTCGGCCCCGCCGAGCCACTTGGCCTGCCGGAGCGTCGCCGCCACCTGCGACAGCGGCCGCGCATCCTCGAGCGACCGCGCGCCGAGCCAGATGCCGAGTCCCAGCGCCACGAACGGCAGCAGCCCGAGCACGCGCGGCACCTCGCGAATGAGGAAACGATAGCGGCGGCGCATCTCGACGACGAGCTGCCAGTCGCCGTGATCCCCTTTGCCGCGCAGCGGCCAGGGGAGGATCCAGGCGTCGTCCGTGAGCGTCAGCCGGGCGCCGTAATGGATCGGAAACGCCCACATCAAAAACGTCAGGGCGAAGACGCTGAACCAGTAGATCACGCCGACGACCAAGCCGTCGAACGACAGGTCGGCCATCAGGTTCTGGGCCGGGACGGCGCCCGCGAACAGCGCGATGCCCGCCACCCCGCTCAGCACGCTGACGCGGCACGCCCAGAGGATGCGGAAAAACCAGACGATCGGCTCGATCATTGGCAATACCAGATGAAAGATAATGGATGGGCGCCGCGCGCGGTCGAGACGATACGGCGATCTTGAAACGAGACCCGGCGCCACGACGTTTCGTGAACCGCGCGAGGGTCGCCGTCCGAGGCCGCGCGGGCAATTGGACTTTGGGAGCAGACACATGAGCATCGGTTTCATCGGCCTCGGCGCCATGGGCGCTGGCATCGCGGCCAATCTGGTCAAGGCTGGCCACGAGGTCAGCGTCTGGAACCGCAGCCCCGGCAAGGCCGAGGCGCTGAAGGCGGCCGGCGCGCAGGTGGCCTTGTCGCCGGCCGAGGCGGCGTCGGATGCCGCGATCGTCTTCACCATGCTGTCCGACGATCCGGCGTTGCTGTCCGTGCTGCGCGGCGAGGAGGGGCTGATGAAGGGCCTGCCGGAGCGCTCGCTGCACGTGTCGCTCTCGACGATCTCGCTCGCCACCGCGGACCGGCTCGCGAGCGAGCACAAGGCGCACGGCCAGCGCTACATCTCCGCGCCGGTGTTCGGCCGCCCGGAGGCCGCGGCGGCGGGCAAGCTGTTCGTCGTCGCCGCCGGCGCCGCGGCCGACATCGACGAGGCGGAGCCGATGTTCCAGGCGATCGGCCAGCGCACGTTCCGCGTCGGCGAGACGCCGTCGGCGGCCAACCTCGTGAAGCTGTGCGGCAACTTCGCCATCCTCGCGGCGATCGAGACGATGGCGGAGGCGATGGCGCTCGCCGAGAAGGGCGGCGTGCCCAAGGCGACGTTGTACGAGGTGTTGACCAGCACGCTGTTCGACGCGCCGATCTACAAGAATTACGGCAAGATGATCGTCGAGGACAACTACCGCCCGGCCGGCTTCAAGGCGCCGCTCGGCCTGAAGGACATGCGCCTCGTCGGCGAGGCGGCCGAGAAGCACCGCGTCGCGATGCCGGTGCTGAGCGTCGTGCGCGACCACCTGCTCGAGACGATCGCCAAGGAGGGCGACGACATCGACTGGTCGGGCATCGGCCTCACGGTGGGAAAGAACGCGGGGCTGTAGGACGTATCCCGGCGACGGATTCCCCTCCGCGAAGCGGGATGCCGGATGCACGGACGTCCGATGGTTCATCGCCGGGAGTTGTCACGCCCCGTTTCCTTGTTCGGCAAGAGGGCCGTTTCTCCGTCCCGGCCTGCTTCGAACGAAGCGCCGCGCACAATGGCGGTCCAGCCTGGCCGAAGGCCGGAGCCGGTCGAAGACGGGGAGGATGCCCCTTACCGGCGGGATACGCTCTAGGCCTTCGCCTCGCGCATCCGCACCAGTCCCTCCTGCATGACGGTGGCGACGAGGCGGCCGGCGCGGTCGAACAGCAGGCCGCGGGCCAGGCCGCGCGCGCCCGACGTGCTTGGGCTGTCTTGCGCGTAGAGCAGCCAATCATCGATGCGGAACGGGCGGTGGAACCAGATCGCGTGGTCGAGGCTCGCGGCGGAAAACTCCGGCTCGAACAGCGAGCGGCCGTGCGCGGCGAGCGTAACGTCGATCAGCGACAGGTCGGAGGCATAGGCGAGAACCGCCCGATGCAAGGCGGGATCGTCGGGCAGCGGTTTCGTCGCGCGGATCCAGACGTTTTGCGCGGGGGCAGGCGGCCGCGATTTGTCGTAGCGGCCGAGGTCGCAGGGGCGCAGCTCGATCGCGCGCTCGCCCTTGAACCAGTTCTTCAGCGCGGGCGGCAGCATGGCGCCGTAGCGCGCCTCGATCTCGGCCTCGCCGGGCAGATCGTCGGGGCCGGGCACGTCCGGCATCGGCGCCTGGTGATCGAGGCCCGGCTCGTCGACATGGAACGAGGCGAACAGATCGAAGATCGTGCGGCCGGCCTGCACGGCGATGCAGCGGCGCGTCGTGAAGCTGCGCCCGTCGCGCACCCGCTCGACCTCGTAGACGATCGGCTGGGCAGGGTCGCCCGGCAGGATGAAGTAGGCATGCAGCGAGTGCGGCGCGCGCCCCTCGACCGTGCGGGCGGCGGCGACGAGCGCCTGCGCCACGACGAGGCCGCCGAACACGCGCTGGCGCCCGACCTGCGGGACCAACCCGCGAAAGATGTTGAGCTCGATGCGCTCGAGATCGAGCGCGCCGAGCAGATCGTCGACGCTATGCGCCATGGCAGGTGGCTGATGAGATGCTCATGTCTCCGCATAAAGCGAAAACCGGGAGCGTGAAAGCAATCCGGCTGGTGGTCGCGTCGATAGCGCTCAACGTCAGCGCTTGCCGCCCTCGGCGAGACTTCTGTGAGCAACCGAAACGCGGTGGGCGTTCCACCTACGAATGGCCAGACCAATCAGGACCAAAACGACCGGCGCGACATAGGCCGCATACACTTGCATAAATGTCATTTGTCCAGGTCCCGCAGCAGGCCGACGGCAGTGTAATGCATCGCGATCCCACCGAGCAACCAAAGTGGTCCCCATGTCATCACGGCGAAATCGGCGGGCTGTTCACCGCGCCATAAAGGTCGGCGACAAGCGGCGCGACGAAGCCGAGCGTTAACATCGCGAGTGCGACTCCGTTTAAAAATGAAGCGGTCAGCTTGGTTTGCTCTCTGACGGTCTCGTTCGATCCGCTTGACGCCACGGCGACTATTCTTTTAAAATGGAAAATGGAAAATGGAAAAAGCGAACTACATCTAGCAGGCTATCGCGCTCAATAAAACCCGATCGGAAAGTACTTCAAATAAAGGTCCGCGTAGGTGCCGTTCTGCGCGAGCTTGGCGAGTTCGAGGTCGAGCGCCTGGCGCAGCACGAGATTGTCCTTGGCGACCGCGATCGAGACGCCGTTGCCGAAGTAGCGGCTCTCGGTGAACGGGCCGCCGCGGAAGGCGCAGCAGCTTGCGGCGTCGCGTCCGTTGAGCCAGATCGCCAGCGCGATGGCGTCGCCGAAGACCGTGTCGACCTCCTTGCCCTTCAAGGCGGCCTGGAGGGCGGCGCGGGTCGGAAAGGACTTGCGCGTCGAGCGCGGGAAGAAATCGCGCAGATAGGCCTCGTAGGCGGTGCCGGCCGCGACGCCGACGGTCTTGCCGGCTAGGGCCTCGGGCGTCGCCGGCGCGGCGGCATCGGCCGAACGGGCGGCGAAGCGCGCGGGCGTCGTGTAATACGGCTCGGTGAACGCGAGGTCGGCCCGCGTCGCCGGCGTGTTGGCGAGGGCGGCGATGGCCGCGTCGTCGGTGCCCGCCTTCAGCTGCGCGGCGATCGTGTCGAAGCGGCGCGCCTGGATCGTGCAGACGAGTTTCAGGTCGGCGCAGATCGCGCGGGCAAGGTCGATGTCGAAGCCGGCGAGCGTGCCGTCCGGCCGGGCGAAGTGGAACGGCGGAAAATCATCCGTCGTGAGAAAGCGGATCGTCTTGACGCTCCGCAGATCCGGCACCGCCACGCGATGGTGGGGATCGAACAGATCGGGGATGAACGTGCGCGGCGGCGGGGCGGCGGCGCCGCAAGCGAGAGCCACGATCAGCGCCGGCAGCAGGTGTCGCGGCCCGCGCATCAGTGGCTCATCTCCGTCGCGTCAGCCCGCGACGCGGCTTCGCGGCGTGCCCGTCGCCTCGTCGCGCGCGGCGAGCCGGGCCCGCACCGCCGCGAGGATCGGACCGGCGTCGACGTAGGGCCGGCAGAAGCTGGCGTGGATGGCGTCCGGCGCCGCGTCGGGCTCGGCCCGCAACGCGACGACGCTGCCGTCGGCGAAGAACGCGCGGTTGCCGGCCTCGAGATAGCTTTCCGCCGGCAGGTTCTCGGCGATGACGAGCGCGTGGGCGTCGAGCTCGAGATGCCAATAGGTGACGCTGTCGACCGAGTCCCGCGTGACGCTCGTGCCGTTGAGCAGCGCCACGGCCGGGATCAGCACCTCGCCGACGAGGTCGACCGCGATCGCGTGCGCCGGCGAGACGCGGAGATCGCGCGCGGGCTTGTTTGGACCGAACGCATGGGCCGCGATGCGGATCGGCCGCACGAGATCGGGCGCAGGATGCCGCGCGCAATCGGTCGTGCGATGCCCGAGCCAGCGGATCGGCGCCCGCGCGCCGGTGCTCGTGACGACGAGGTCGCCGACGGCGAGCTGCTCGATCGCGACATCGCCGCGCGCCGTGCGGATGCGCGTGCCGGCGGCGTAGCAGACCGGCGCGACGGCGGCCGCGGCGAGGGTCGCGGCCGAGATGTTGAAGAAGCCGCTGTCGGCGCCGGCGGAAAAATCTTCCGAGTACAGCCGCAAGCCGAGATCGCCCGCGTAGGTGCCGAGCGGATGATATTCGTCGGCGGCGGTCGCCAGCAGAACGGCGGCGCCCCCGGTGCCGAGAAACCCGCCGATGTTGTACGCGCCCGTCGCGGCCTGCAAGATGAGGGAATGGAAGCCGCGCCCGACGAGCGCGGTGGCGCCGTAGTGCTGGATCGCGCTGCTCGTGACGATGTCGCCGAGATAGTCGGGCGCGTTCGACGCGTAATTGCCGACCGGATCGCCCTGCTCGACGAAGTTCGCGAGTCGCGATTTCGGGCTGTGGGCCGCCGCGACGATGCCCGGCGTGCCGAACGTGGCGCCGCCCAGGCCCGTCTGGGTCGCCACGTATTCCGCTTCGGCGGCGCCGAGTGAATGGCCGGTCACATATGCGTGGCTGGCGGTGATCCCCTGGGTCGCCGCGTCGGCCACCGCCTGCTGGGTGAAGGAGAGCGCCGTTGCGTAGGAGGCCGCGTTCTGGCCGAGGTAGATCTGCAGGTCGTCGGCGGCCTGCGCCACGCCGAACGCGTCGGTGGGCGGACTCGGATTGGTGCCCTGGAAGGCGACGATGAGATTGTGCGAGCGGCCCGTGGAGACGAACGCCTCGCCGTAGAAGCCGGTGCTCGTGTCGAAGCGCTCGACGATCTGGCCGTTCTGGACCAGCGGCTCGAGGTGCTGCTGCCGCAAGAGCTTCGGGTTCGGTGGCGTCAGGCCGGACGTGTAGGCGTAATTGTCGAGATTGATGTATTGCGTCAGTGTCGGCGATGCGCTCGCCGTGGCGGTTCCGCTCGTCCGTGCCATCGAAAACCCTCGCGCAGCAAGACTGTCTGGATCGCTCGGCTTTCGGGCAAAGCTGAGACCGTTTCGCCGAAGGCCGAGGATTTGCCGCCGCGGTTACCAATCCGTTAAATCGCCGGCTCAGTGCCCGGAAAACTCCAGCAGCGCCCGCACGGGCGTGCCGAGCGCCTCGATCTTCTTCGAGCCGCCGAGGTCGGGCAGATCGATCACGAAGCAGGCGGCGATGACGTCGACGCCGATCTGCTTCAGGAGCTTCACCGCGGCCTCGGCCGTGCCGCCGGTGGCGATGAGATCGTCGACCAGGATCACCTTCTCGCCCGGCTTCACCGCGTCGGAATGGATCTCCATCTCGTCGATCCCGTATTCGAGCGAATAGGCGATCGTCACCTTCTCGAAGGGCAGCTTGCCCTTCTTGCGGATCGGCACGAAGCCGGCCGAGAGCTGATGGGCGATGGCGCCGCCGAGGATGAAGCCGCGCGCCTCGATGCCGGCGACCTTGTCGATCTTCTTGCCGGCCCAAGGCCGCACCATCTCGTCGACCGCGAACCGGTACGCCTCGGCATCGCCGAGCATCGTCGTGATGTCGCGGAACATGATGCCGGGCTTAGGATAGTCCGGGATCGTCCGAATGGCGGCGATGAGATCGTACGGCTTGTTCATAGTTGCGTTCTCAAGAGATGTATTCTCATGGGCCCGAGACCCGTTTCAGGATCGTCGCCAGCTTGCCCATCAGCGCTGGATCGCGCGCGTCGGGCGCGGTGATCAGCGCGGTGTCGAGCGCGCGATCCGACCCCTCCGGGCATGGCTCGTGCTCGGCCGGGAAATCACGCAGCAGCCGCGCCACCAGCCGCGCGGCATTGCCGGCGTTGGCCTGCAGCACGGCGATGATCGAGGCGACATCGACGGCGGCGTGGCCCGGGTGCCAGCAATCGTAGTCGGTGACCATCGCGACGATGGCGTAGGACATCTCGGCCTCGCGGGCGAGCTTGGCCTCGGGCATCGCCGTCATGCCGATCACGTCGTAGCCGGCCGCGCGGTAGCCGAGCGACTCGGCGAGCGAGGAGAATTGCGGGCCCTGCATGCACACGTACGTGCCGCCCTCGACGACCGCGATGCCCTCCGCGGCGGCGGCGGCGTGGCAGCGGGCGGCGAGCAGCGGCGCCACCGGATGCGCCATCGAGACATGGGCGACGCAGCCGTTGCCGAAGAACGACGAGACGCGCCCGACCGTGCGGTCGACGAACTGGTCGGCGATGACGAAGGTGCCCGGCGCGAGGCTCTCCTTGAACGAGCCGCAGGCCGACACCGAGACGAGATCGGTGACGCCGACCTGCTTCAAGGCATCGATGTTGGCGCGATAGTTGATGCCCTCCGGCGCCAGCCGGTGGCCGCGCCCGTGCCGGGGCAGGAACACCGCCTGCGTGCCGCCGATCCGGCCGAATCGCAGGTTGTCCGACGGCTCGCCCCACGGCGTCGAGACGCGCTCCTCGCGCTCGTCCTCGAGACCCGGCAGATGATAGACGCCGGACCCGCCGATGATCCCGACGATGGCTTTTGGCATGCGCGCTCGCTTGGTCGATGTGCGCGCGCTGTGTGGACGAAATCGTCGGGGAAGGCAAAGGCTCGACTTTAGGTGTGGATCTGCCACCCATGGCGAGCTGCCGCCGACATCCTCGTCTCCGCGGGAAAGGGCCGACCCGGATCGCGGGACGCGTCACGCGGCGAGGTGCTTGACGGCGAGCTCGACGAACGCACGCAGGCGGCCGAGCCGCTTCAGATCGCGATGATAGCCCATCCAGATCTCCCGGGACGGTGGATCGTCGTCCGTCTCCAGGCGGCGAAGGTTCGCGAGCTGGTCCCCGACGGGGCGCGGCAGGACCGCGATCCCCAGGCCCCTGCCGCACATCCGCGACTGAACGTTCCGATTGTTGGATCGTAGCACGGATCGGGCATTCGGAAATTTGGTTCTTAGCCAAACAATGTCCGGAAAGTCCTCGTTGTCGGAGTCCATGAGGATCAGGCGGACCCCGGTCCCATCGCCGACAGCCGGATCCGGGCCGTCGCAAGCGACATAGACGCCATATCGCATCTGGATCAGTCGCCGCTGCACGATATCCGGCGAGTCGAACGGGACGAGGCGGAAGGCGATGTCGGCTTCCCTCTGCGCGAGATTGAAGAGTCGCGTGCCGGTCAGGATCTCGATGTTCACGTGTGGATGGGTCCGCGTGAACTCGGCGACGACCGGCGGCAGCACGAACGCGCCGAACCAGTCGGCCGACGACACCTTGAGCGTCCCTTCGAGTTTCCCTTCGTGGCCGGCGAGGCGGCGTTCCATCGCCAGCGCGCTGTCCTCCATCTGCTCGGCGAGGGAAAGGACGTTGGATCCCTCCTCCGTCAGGACGAAGCCGTCGACCGTCCTTTGAAAAAGGATCTGGCCTGTCGCGATCTCGAGCGCGCGCAGGCGCCGCCCCATGGTCGGCTGGCTCAGGTTCAGCGCTCTCGCGGCGCCGCCGAGCGTGCCCGCGCGCGCCACGGCCAGGAAAACCCTGACGTCCCCCCATTCCATCGGCGGCCCACAAATTTGAATGGCGTTCGTACTAGAACGTTTATTGCTCTGCAAGAATATTTGGCGGAAAAGCGTCGTCAAGCGTGTCGAAATCGAGCGAAGGCGCTTTCGCCGATACCCCGGCGCCGTCTCGATTATCGTTTGAAAGGCTACATCATGACGAAGACCTGGCTTATCACCGGCTGCTCCTCGGGCCTTGGAAAGGTCCTGTCCGAGGCCGTGCTCGCGCGGGGCGATCGGCTGGTCGCGACGGCCCGCAAGGCCGACAGCCTGAGCGAGCTGTCGGCGCGGTACCCCGGATCGGTCCGCGCCGTCTCGCTGGACGTGACGGAAGCGGGCTCCGCCGCGGCCGCCGTCGCCATCGCGGAAGAGGCGTTCGGCGGCCTCGACGTGCTGGTGAACAACGCCGGCTTCGGCTTCGTCGGCGCGGTCGAGGAAGCCGAGCCCGACGAATACCGACCTATGTTCGAAACCAATGTCTTCGGCCTGATCGAGACGACGCGGGCAGCCCTGCCGGCGCTGCGGCGCACAGGTGGCGGGCGCATCGTCAATCTGTCGTCGGTCGCCGGCATCTCCGGAGGCGCGGGCAGCGGATATTATTGCGCCAGCAAGTTCGCCGTGGAAGGGCTATCGGAGGCACTCGCCAAGGAAGTGGCGCCGTTCGGCATCCGGGTCATCATCGTCGAACCGGGACCGTTCCGCACCGACTTTCTCGGCCGCTCGATCAACGCCGCCAGGCGCGAGATGCCGGAATACGCCGAGACCGCCGGCAAGCACCGCTCCTACCGAACCGACAACGACGGCAAGCAGGCGGGCGATCCAGCAAAGGGCGTGTCGGTCATGCTCAAGGCCGTCGACGCGCGGGACCCGCCGCTGCATCTCCCGCTCGGCCAGCGCGCCTACGATACGGCCCGCGCCAAGCTCGCCGCGTTCGGCAAGGACATGGACGCTTGGGAGGCGGACGGCCTCGCCACTGGCTACTGATGGCTGGACCGACGCCCGTCGTTGTCGACTTGGTTTCACGCCCGGCGTCGGCCGCCCGCCGACGCCCGTCACTCGCCGGGCGTAGAACCAAAGCTTGAAAGGCCGCCATCCTTGTCGCTCGCCCCGCATCCGTGCTAGCCGACAGCGCAAAGGCGAGGCCGGCTAGCGGCGCCGCCGCTGAAGGGACGAGACGATGGCCGAGGGCAACGGGAACGGGACGGCGCAGCCGGCGACGGCGCCGGGCGGGCAGCCTTCGCTGAACGCGCTGGTGCAGTTCACCAAGGACTTCTCGTTCGAGAACCCCAACGCGCCGCGCTCGCTCGGGCCGCAGGAGAAGTCGCCCAACATCTCGATCCAGGTCAACGTCAATGCCAAGCAACTGGCCGACGTCGACTTCGAGGTCAACATCATGCTCGAGGGCTCGGCCGGCGAGGGCGCCGACACGCTGTTCAAGTTCGAGCTCGACTACGCCGGCATCTTCCGGCTGCAGAACATCCCGGCCGAACAACAGCATCCCGTCGTGATGATCGAGTGCCCGCGCCTGCTGTTCCCGTTCGCCCGCCAGATCATCGCCGAAGCGGTGCGCGGCGGCGGCTTCCCGCCGCTCTACATCGACCCGATCGACTTCGCGGCGCTCTACCAGTCGCGCATGGCCGAGGTGGCCAAACAGGGCGGGACGCCCGTCTGAGCCTGACCCGGCGTCTTCGGACGTTCGCCGCAGCGCTGCTGCTGGCCTCGGCTTGCCCGGCGCACGCGGAGGACGCCTGCCACGCCGTGCTACGGCAGCGGATCGAGACCTGCGCCAAAGCCTGCGTCGAGCGGGCGAAAGCGGCCGTCGACCCCGAGATCCGCGATCGCATTCTCGGCTACGGCTGCGCCAACAATTGCGCGAAGCTCGAGATGTTCAACGGGCACGCCTGCCCGGCTGGCTAGCGCGCATCCCGCACGGTTGGATCGTCCCCTGTCGAAGACGGGCTGCGGCATTCGCACATCTTCGGGGGCTCGTCGCCGGCTTGGCGACACGAGCTCGTTTCTTTGTTGGGTTCGCGAGGCCGTTTCTTCGTCCCGGCCTGCGATCTCTCCCGCGCCGAGCGCAGCGACGGTCAAGGCTGGCCGAGGGCCACCGCGCAGCGGCGCGAAGCGGCCTTGAGGGTCGCGAACACGGCGCGAGGCTCGCGGCAGATCGGGCGTCGACGCCAGCTCGAGGTCCCGCCAGCCTCCAGGGTCGCACCGTGCTCGCGCCGGTCGAGCCCGCTTCGCGCCGCCTCCGGCGGTGGCCTGCGGCCACGCTCGACCGCCGCTCCGCGCGGTGCCGCGTTGGACGCAGGCCGGGACGGAGAAACGGCCCTCTTTGCCGAACAAAGAACGGGGCGTTGGCAATCCCGGCGACGGGCCCTCGTCGGTGATGTTTGAACCCGGCATCCCGCTTCGCGGAGGGGGATCCGCCTCGCCGGATACGCTCTAGCGCAACCTACTCGGCGGCCGCCGTCGCCGTCGCGACATCGTAGCGGCGCCAGATCGCGGCCGTGCCCATCCCGTCGACGAAGGCCGCGTGGCGGGTCAGCTCGTCCTCGGTCACGATCGTGACGAGCGGCACCGGCCGAGTGCGCCTTGCTTCCGCCGAGACGCCGCCCCAGCCGCGCGTGGCAGGCCCGGCGAAGATCAGCGTGGTCTGACGGCCGCCGGTCAGCTCGGCGTAGACTTCGGCCAGAATCTCGGCGTCGAGCAGGGCGCCATGCTTGGTACGGCGCGAGTTGTCGATGCCGTAGCGCTGGCACAACGCGTCGAGACTGAC
Source organism: uncultured Lichenihabitans sp. (assembly GCA_965214415.1). Lineage (GTDB taxonomy): Bacteria > Pseudomonadota > Alphaproteobacteria > Rhizobiales > Beijerinckiaceae > RH-AL1. The sequence goes on along the minus strand of CBDCBQ010000003.1, from coordinate 3,863,222 downwards.
CGGCGAGCCAGGATGCCGCCGCCGCGCAAGCGCCAGCGTGTCGACCATGCGCTCGAGGCCGAGCGCCGGGTGCCCCTGCGCGACCAGCTCGGCGCTCATGAAGCGGAAGTCGAACTCGGCGTTATGCGCGACGAGCTTGGCGCCGGCCGTGAAGGCGAGAAAGTCCGCGGCCACGGCGGCGAAAACTGGCTTGCCGGTCAAAAAAGCGCTCGACAGGCCGTGTATGGCGAACGCCTCGCTCGGCATGTCCCGCTGCGGGTCGAGATAGACGTGCAGCGTCTTGCCTGTCGGGATGCCGTTCAGCAGCTCGACGCAGCCGATCTCGACAACCCGATGGCCGGAGGCCGGATCGAGTCCCGTCGTCTCTGTGTCGAAGACGATCTCGCGCAACCCTCACCCCTTCAGCGCCACGATGATCTCGCGCACGCGGCGCTCCGCCGCCTCGAGCCCGTCGCCGGTCTCGATCACATGGTCCGCCCGCTTGCGCTTTTCGGCGTCCGGCATCTGCTTGCCGAGTATGGCCTTGAACTTGGCCTCGGTCATGCCTGGGCGGGCCAGAACGCGGGCCTTCTGCACAGCTTTGGGCGCCGACGCGAGCACCACGACGTCCACCTCGTCCGCGCCGCCGGTCTCGTACAGCAACGGAATGTCGAGCACGGCCATCGCCGCGCCGGCCGCGCGCGCCTCGGCGAGGAAGCTCTCGCGGGCGGCGCGCACCAGCGGATGGACGATGGCCTCCAGCCTGCGCATTGCCGCCTCGTCGCCGATGACCCGCGGGCCAAGCGCCTCGCGATCGATCCGGCCGTCGCGCGTCACGCCGGGGAACGCGGCCTCCACCGGCGCCACCGCCGCGCCCGCGTAGAGCCGATGCACGGCGGCATCCGCGTCGAACACCGGCACGCCGGCGGCCGCGAACATCGCAGCCGTCGTCGACTTGCCCATGCCGACCGAGCCGGTGAGGCCGATGACGATCATCGGGTTTGTCGATCGATCCGGATCATGGCCGAGACTTGCCGGCCTCGCGCGGCTGGTCAAGCCAGTCGAGCCTGCGGATGGGATTCAGGCCGTGATACACCTCAAGAGGTGGTCCGCGTCGGTGACGATGGTCGCGTTCGAGGGGTCCAACTCCGGCGGCAGCAGCTCGAAGAGATCTTGCCGCGTCACGGCGACGAACGGGGGTTCGCCAGGCCAAAACACCATGGCGTCGAGGGAACCGGCAAGCTCGAACAGCCGCGCCATGAATGCGGAGCCGCCGAACCGCCGAAAGCATAGCCCCGTCTTGTAGGACCCGGGCTCGCTCCAGCGATCAAGGCCGCAAACTTCCAGGGCGCCGCTACCGTCGGCGTATCGCAAGCTGAACAGATCATAAGCTCTGAAATAAAAGAGTTAGACTTCTTCTTAAAGAAGAACCAAAAAGATTTAAAGGAAGAGTTTGGCAAGTTGATCCGAGCAGACCTGGCGGTTTGTTGTAGAACATAAAAATGCAGACGGCTTCCGGCTTTCGCGACGTTCCGCGCCAGGAGACGCGGGCGATCGGACGACGGCGACTGCCGAAGCGTAGTTCTACTTGCGGTCGACGCGTCCCAGTGAACCGGCGCGCTCAGCCAGAGCCTCGCGGGCGCGCGACCATGCCGGATCGGCGGGGTCGAGCGCCGAGCGCAGCCAGGCCCAGGTGAGGCGCTGGACCACGGCCAGGCGATCGGGATCCTCGTCCTTGGTCTCCGCCGCGTCCCAGCCGGCGATGCCGCCAAGCCCGTGCGTGGCCCCGAACAGGGTCAGCAGGTTATGCGGCGACGTCGAGCTTGGCGGCATCGGCCGCCATCGCGGTGACGCTGTCGGAGACCATCGACAAGGCCGCGCTCTCGCATTTCAGGACCCGGCTTCGCAACCCTGCCCCGAAACTCTTGAAGACCGAGAGCCTCGACAGAAACGCGAGGCGATCGGCGCACAGGCGCTGGATCGCCAGGCTCGTGTCCGCTTGCCTGGCCGCGAGAAGCGTCGCGGGTCCGATGATCCCGTCGTCGGCAACGCCGAGCACGCGCTGCAGCGACATGACGCCACGCGACGGGCCGGAGTGGACGCCGAAGTCGAACGCCGCCATGTCGAGCCCGGCCGGCAGATCGTCCCCCGCGACCTTGTCCCATAATGAGCCCGGTAGATGGGCGCCACCGTCGCCGCCGTCAGCTTCTTGACGTCCGCGATCGTCGCCTTCTTGCCGGTCACGCTCGACAGCGTCCCGATTGTAACGCCGAGGTTCGTCGCCCCGCCGGGATCGCGCGAGTTGTTGACGAACCCGCCTTCGAAAATAAGCGTGAACTTCAATGCTTTGTCGAAACTGTCTTGCGCCATGGCTTCATCCTCGCAACGCCTCAGTGTGCAATAAATCCGCGTGTCTGACCAGGGTTTGTACCTGCGCCTTAGGTCTTAAAACGAAAGCCGGACAAGCTTGACGGGACGCAAAGAGGAGGCGTCGGGCGCCGGACGTGCCGCGTGATCTGGCGGCGGGAGAAGCAGCATTCCGGCCTTTCGGCGGCCGCGCCGCGCTGCCATATTCCCTCCATGCCGAGACCCCGCAAGACAGGCCGACCCGCCGCCGAGGCCGCCGCGCTCGCCGAAACGAGCAAGCCAGCCAAGCCGAACAGCCCGCGCCCGACGGGCAAGAGCAAGGCGGCGAAGCCCGAGGTGGTGCCGCTCGGCGAGCACCTCGCCGCGCTGCTCAACCCCGCCCTCAACGTGCCGAAGCCGAGCCAGCACGCGGCCGGCTTCGAGGAGGGGCAGGCGCGCTTCGAGCACGGCCGGGGCGAGGCGCCGGCCTCGCGCATCGACCGCAAGCTCGAGGACATGTTCGGCTCGCCGGCCGGCACCCAAGAGGCCGACACCGTCCCCGCGACCCGCGCGCCGGTCTTCGACGACGCCGCCCACCCGCGCGGCATGACCGGCGCGGTCGCGACCGCCGACTCGCTCGCCGCCCTGCTCGTCGCGGGCGACCCCAACATCAGGCAGGGCGTCGCCTGGTCGCCGCATCGGCCCGATCGCCCCGACAAGTCCGAGGGCGGCATCGATTTCAAGCTGGTCTCCGAGTACGAGCCCAAGGGCGACCAGCCGACCGCGATCGAGGCACTGGTCGCCGGGGTGAGCGAGCACGAGCGCGACCAGGTGCTGCTCGGCGTCACCGGCTCCGGCAAGACGTTCACGATGGCGCAGGTGATCTCCCGCACCAATCGCCCCGCGCTGATCCTGGCGCCGAACAAGACGCTGGCGGCGCAGCTCTACGGCGAGTTCAAGAGCTTCTTCCCCAACAACGCCGTCGAATACTTCGTCTCGTATTACGACTACTACCAGCCCGAGGCCTACGTGCCGCGCACCGACACCTATATCGAGAAGGAATCCTCGATCAACGAGCAGATCGACCGCATGCGCCACGCGGCCACGCGCTCCCTGCTCGAGCGCGACGACGTCATCATCGTCGCCTCCGTCTCCTGCATCTACGGCATCGGCTCGGTCGAGACGTATACGGCGATGACCTTCACCGTGCGCGCCAACGAGAAGATCGACCAGCGCCAGCTCATCGCCGACCTCGTCGCGCTCCAGTACAAGCGCTCCGCCGGCGACTTCTCCCGCGGCGTGTTCCGCGTGCGCGGGGATACCGTCGAACTGTTCCCCGCCCATTACGAGGACCGCGCCTGGCGCGTCTCCTTCTTCGGCGACGAGGTGGAGGGCATCGTCGAGTTCGACCCGCTCACCGGCAAGAAGACGCAGGACCTCGACTTCGTGAAGATCTACGCGAACTCGCATTACGTGACGCCGCGCCCGACCCTGCTGCAGTCGATCAAGGGCATCAAGGGCGAGCTGAAGCAGCGACTCGACGAACTGTATCGCGGCAACCGACTGTTGGAGGCCCAACGGCTCGAGCAGCGCACCTTGTTCGATCTCGAGATGATGGAGGCGACGGGCTCCTGCGCCGGCATCGAGAACTATTCGCGCTATCTCACCGGCCGCAAGCCGGGCGAGCCGCCGCCCACGCTCTTCGAGTACCTGCCCGACAACGCGCTCGTCTTCACCGATGAGTCCCACGTCACCGTGCCGCAGATCGGCGGCATGTATCGCGGCGACTTTCGGCGCAAGGCGACGCTCGCCGAATACGGCTTCCGCCTGCCGTCGTGCCTGGACAACCGGCCGCTGCGCTTCGAGGAATGGGAGGCGATGCGCCCGCAGACGGTGCATGTCTCCGCAACGCCCGGCACCTGGGAGATGGAGCGCACCGGCGGCGTGTTCGTCGAGCAGGTGATCCGCCCGACCGGCCTGATCGACCCGCCGGTCGAGATCCGCCCCGCCCGCACCCAGGTCGACGACCTGCTGGACGAGGTGAAGCAGGTGTCGCTGCGCGGCTACCGCTCGCTCATCACCGTGCTCACCAAGCGCATGGCGGAGGACCTCACCGAGTACCTGCACGAGCACGGCGTGCGGGTGCGCTACATGCACTCCGACATCGACACGATCGAGCGGATAGAAATCATCCGCGACCTGCGCCTCGGCGCCTTCGACGCGCTGGTCGGCATCAACCTGCTGCGCGAAGGGTTGGACATCCCCGAATGCGCGCTCGTCGCCATTCTAGACGCCGACAAGGAGGGGTTTCTGCGCAGCGAGACCTCGCTGGTGCAGACGATCGGCCGCGCCGCGCGCAACGTGGATGGCAAGGTGATCCTCTACGCCGACCACGAGACCGGCTCGATGCAGCGCGCCATGGCCGAAACCATGCGCCGCCGCGAGAAGCAGGAGGCGTACAACGTCGAGCACGGCATCACCCCGTCCTCGATCAAGCGCAACATCCAGGACATTCTGGGCAGCGTCTACGAGCAGGACCACGTCACCGTCGATGCCGGGTTCGCGGACGCCGGCGACTCGATGATCGGCCACAATTTCAGGGCCAATCTCGCCGACATGGAAAAGCGCATGCGCGAGGCCGCCGCGAACCTGGAGTTCGAGGAGGCGGCGCGGCTGCGTGACGAGGTCAAGCGCCTGCAGGCCGTCGAGCTGGCGATCGGCGGCGACCCGATGGCGACGCAGCGCGAGGTGGAGGACCAGGCCGGCGGGTTTGCGGGGGCGCGTAAGTACGGGCGGGCGGCGAACGTGCCGGCCAACCGGCCGCACAAGCCGACGGATTCGGAGATGGGGCCGCACAACTTTGGGGGCGGCGAGGCGAAGCCGAGGTCGCAGGCTGGGAAGGGCGGGACGGGGGTGTATAAGGGGAAGCGGCGGGGGTAGTATTATTTCTCTGCATATATGAATGACGCTTTTCTGAGAGCGTCATCGCTCTTCCGTCCCCAGAAGTCTATGATATCGAAGTTTCTTATTGCGCGAGAACCGGTATATTGGCTAATATCTAACATGTATGCATCATATAAGCGTCCGGTTCTGTTGCGCACAGTCACCCTGGATTGGGCCCTGTGAAGAAATTTCAAATCTACAAGATTCGAAACGAGTTTTGTCTTGTCGCTTTTGAAATCCTTTTCAATTAGAAAACAATTTGATTTAGCGCTATTTAGGCAAAAGTCTTTGATGCTGTTAAATGCATCTAAAATCGCATCGCGATCAGTCTCGGACTCCGTGTCGCGCTGAAAGTCTTCGCGTTTGAAATCATCAAGATCGCCTGCAGCCACATTGACGTCCTCGGCGCCAACCTTCCCCCCTCGACTTATATCTCCCCCGGCCAAACGCTCGCGCGCCACAGCAATCGCTCGCCTAAAGATGGTGAGAAAATCTCGAGCTACTCCTCCGCTGGCAAGTATTAAGCGATCTCTCGCTCATCAGTCAGAATAGCGCGGACGTCTACCTCACACACAGCTGCAAAATTGTCCAAAATAGTCAGCAAGAAACCTTTAGTCGAGTTGAACTTTTCGAGTGTGATGTCCAAATCAATCTCGTCGGCATCATCGCCGAGTTTCATACCTAGCGGAGGGTCGCCGAAGCGATAGTAATTTGAACGATGGCGAATGGTCCCAACTTTCAGCCATAGTTCTGAGCCTTTTGCTATACGATGGAAGTAGTCTACAACTAGCGCTTGATCTGCTTTACGAATAAAATAAAGATCGTCCAACAATAAATAAGTCGCGCCACCAGCCAGCCCGGATATCTTACTGAATAGCTCCTTATAGATCATTATATTGCGGTGAAGCACCTCAATTTTCCTGTGTGAGTATTCACTCTGGACTTCGTAAGAACGGCCACTCTCGGTGGAGACTTTTCCCGCGACTTTTGCGGGTAAGGGCGCCGCCCCTACAGAGGCTGACGACTCCGCTCCGCCTTTGCGATCAGCCCGCTCAGTCTCCTTTTTCGAAACTTCCTCATTCTCCAAAAGCAACGTGTTGAGATTGGCAATTACTTGACCAATCTCGTCCACAAGTTCCTGAGTCGAAGTTTTATTGAAAGCAGCCTTTTTTGGGACTGCTCCAAACAGTTTTTTCCAAAATGATGTTTTTGTTGCCGGCGCAACCGCCGCGGTATCAAGCCACGTCTTAAACTCGTTAAAAATTTTGATCAAAATACTAACCAATACGTCTGGATAGCTATGACCCTCAAACTGCTCCAAATCTACATAACCAATTGGCACTCTATTTACAGTCAGATCAGAAACTGCCTTTCTTAGTAGACTTGATTTGCCAGATCCTCGCCGACCAAATATGATGTGGTGCCGTTTGCTCAAAGCTCGGCTAAGCACACCAGGGGCGGGCTCCAAGAAATAGCGAACAATATCAGGCGAGGCTCGCGTTGACTCTTCAAGGAGGGTCACAAGCTTCGTTACTGGTTCGCTGTCCAAGATGTCCGCCGGAGCGGAAGTGGGCTTTTGTTTCGCTTTCGCCACAGGCGTTCCTATCCACGGAGTGAAATGCGATTTCGCACGTGATGATTGGCAAAGCATATACTGCTTGCCGGTGCGGACCAAGATGAAAGCTACTACACTCAACGGCTTCGGCTTGATCGGCTTCGTCGCGATCGCCTGCCTGGGCCAGAAGACCGTGCACCTCCTCTATATGGGCATCGAGGTCGCCGCGTTCGGCTGCATGCTGACATTCCTCGACCCGCTCCGCTTAGTGCGCAGCCGCGCGACGACTTCGGCCGCGAAAGCGAGTGGCGCCTAGGGACGCGGTCCTTCTCCCGTCCCCGACGGCAGAAGGATTGCGCGGAAAGGTGTCTCGTGCCGCCAAGGACATCGGAGCATCAGCTCGGGCGCGCCAGAAAAATGCGCCGGGAGCAGACGTATGCCGAGGAGATCCTGTGGCGCGCGCTGCGCGACCGGCAGCTCGGCGTGAAGTTACGGCGGCAGGTGCCGGTGGAGGCGTTCATCGTGTATTTCACCTGCGTCGAGGCGAAGGTGGTCGTCGAGGTGGATGGGCTGTCGCACGAGAGCGACGAGGGGGCGGCGCGGGATGCGTGGCGGGATCGGTGGTTTCGCGACGAGGGGTGGCGGGTGGTGCAGGTGTCGAACGATCTGGTGCGCGGTGGCGACGATCTGATGCTGGAGCCGATCCGGGCGGCGCTGGCTCGACCCTAGGACGCGCCCGGCAACCCTGCCAGCTTCCGCAGATCGGCGTTCAGCCGTGCCTCGCTCTGCTCGCCGAAGCTCCGGTAGTACGCCGCGACATCGCCGCTGAGTGTCACCGAGAGCACGTCGCCGTCCGCGTGGACGATCTCGATGCCGGACGACACGCTCGCCGCAAGGTCGGGAAACGCCTCGGCAAAGCTCTTCGAGCGCGCCAGCTCGTCGTGCGTCCACTCCGGGCTGTCGGAGACGTCGGCCAAGTCCTGTGCGGTAAAGCGCTTATCGCTGGTCATGCAACGCCCGCTCCTTCCTGCTCGCCGGTCGCAAGCTTATCACGCCGATGGCCTCCGAGCCCAATCGCCTGAAGATCACGACGACGATTGCCTCGCGCAAGCGACCGATCGCCTTCTGCCGGCCCTGGCGAGCCTCGACATACCGCGCCCCCACCCAATCGAAGGCAGCCGCATCCGCGAGATCGAGCTTGTGCTTCGCGAGATTGGCGGCGCGTTTCGGCGCGTCGACCACGATCTTCATCGAAGGTCCTTCGTTCGCCACCACCGGGGCGGGTGCCGAACGCTATGGCAGGCCATCGAATTTGTCTTGGACGCTCCGCGTGCCGCCTGACGCCGTTCGGCGAGCCGTGACAGCGAACGGGCACGAACGTCCGCCTTCGCCCGGCTTTCGAGGTCGCACGCGGAAGGTTCGAGCATGGCCAAGGAGAAGGTACTCGTGGTCGGGCTCGCGCCCGACGTCGTCGATTTCTCGCAGCCGGACATGCCGCCGGGCCTGACGGCCGACACGCTCCGCGCGGCGCTGGACAAGGATATCGCGACCTTACGCGAGCAGGGCTACGAGGCCGATTTCCGCGGGACGGACTACGACAAGACGGCGGGTACGGCGTTGCGTGATATGCTCGACGCCGAGGCCCAAATTGCGTCGTGATCGGCGCCGGGGTTCGCACAGGCGCCGCTCCGGCCTCGACAAGTCATCCTGCGTCGGTTATTTTACCTGATAGTTGGTGCGTCAGGCAAGGGGACGCCGCTTGGCGATCGGGCGCGCTACCCCGCCTCGAAGCGGCCGGCGAGCGCGGCCAGCGCGGCATCGGCGATGCCGAGTTCGCGCATGTGGGCGACGGTGGCGCGCACGTAGTCCGGGTTGGCGCCGGAGATGCCGACGCCCTGGCGGACGTGGCGCTCGATGTCGGCGGCGGCCAGCGCGCCGGCGTATTGCGGGTGCGCCCGCTCGACGGCGTAGCAGACCGCCCTGACCCGCCGGCCATCGGCGAGCGCGGCGCTAAGCGTGACCTCGCGGTAGACCATGGTGACCTGCTCGCGCGCGCGCAGGTAGGCGATCGTCGCGCCGGCGTGGCGGGACGCGACGCGAAACGCGACGCCCTTGCACGCGCCGCCGCGATCGAGGCCGAGCACCAGGCCCGGCCGCTCCGGCGTGCCGCGATGTACGTGCGAGTAGACGCACAGCGCGCGCCGGTAGCCGCGCACGGTGGCGAGCGTGCGTTCCTCGAAGTCGAAGCCCGGCCGCCACATCAGCGAGCCGTAGCCGAATATCCAGAGATCCGCGTCCATCGTGCTCGTGTAAGGCCCAACGCGGGGCCGCAAAAGGGCCATGGTCCGCCGTCTTAAGGCGCGCTCCGCCGAGTACGGCAAAGCGCGACGAGGAGGCAAGCCCAGCCCCATGCGGAAAGCCGGCATCGCTCTCGGCCTCGTCGTCCTGCTGGCGGCGGGGTGGTCGGGTCTCTGGCTCTGGGCCGCGCGCGAGGCGGGGCGCCAGACCGACGCGTGGCTGGCGGCCGAGGCCGCGCAGGGCCGCGCCTGGACCTGCCCGAACCGGGCGATCGGCGGCTATCCGGCCGCGATCACGGTGTCGTGCAGCGACGCCACCTTCGCGAGCCAGGCGATGGGCGAGGGCGTCGAGGCGCAGGTGAGCCACCTCGCGGCCGGCACCGCGCTCTGGCACCCGCGCCGCATCGCGGTGACGCTGACGCCGCCGCTGAGCTACCGCACCTCCGACGGCGCCACCAACCTGCAAGCCACCTGTGAAGACCTCGTCGTCGACCTCGACGGCCTGCCCAACATCGACGCCCTGGCCCTGCGCGGACGCAAGATCGCGGTGGCCGGCACGTTCGGCGACCAGGGCCGGCAGGCCGGCTCCGCCGCCCGGCTCGACACCCGGTTCACGCTCGTGGGCGATGCCAAGGACCCGGCCAGGAACCCGATGGTCGATTTCGCGATCGCGGTCGACGGCGCGCCGATGGCGCCGCTCGACGCGCTGGTCGGCGGCGCCGCGGCGCCGATCGACGTCGCGCTCGCCGGCACGCTCGACCGCGCCGACGTCGGCGATGCCCGCACGCCCAACGAGGCGATCGAGCATTGGCGGCAGGCCGGCGGCGGCATCGCGCTCGACCAGGCGAAGATCACGCGCGACGGCGCCAAGGTGACCGCGACGGGCACGCTGTCGCTCGACGAGTCGCACCGCCCCAGCGGCAAGCTCGACGCGCAGTTCACCGGCCTCGGGCCGATCCTGGCGCGCTACGGCATCAACGGCAACATGGCCGCGGCCGGCGCGCTGCTGTCCGCGCTGTTCGGCGGCCCCAAGCCCGCGGCCCCGACCGAGCCCGGCGCGCTCGCCTTGCCGATCGTGCTGCGCAACGGCCGCCTCGCCGTCGGACCGATCAGCACCGGCATCGAGCTGCCGCCGCTGTACTAGCGCGGCGGCAGCGCGTCCATGGCCGTCTCGACGATGGCCTGCAGATCCGCCGCCGAGCGCTTCAACACCGAGTTGTCCGCCTTCGCCAGCGGGACCTGACGCGGTCGTCGCGAAGTGACGAGCGCTACCGGATGAGGTTCGTCCTCGCGAGGTCGAGCACGGAATCGCCGCGACCGCTCATCACGGCGCGCAGCACGTAGAGGCTGAAGCCCTTGACCTGCTCGGCCTGCAGCTTCGGCGGCATCGACAGCTCGTTGCGGGCGGTGACGACGTCGAGCAGGGCCGGCCCCTTGTGCGCCATCACGCGCTCGGCGGCCTCCTCGAGGTCGCCCGGGTCCTCGACACGGACCCCGAAGATGCCGATCGCGTTGGCCATTGCCGCGAAGTCGGGATTGTCGAGCGCGACGCCGGTCTCGACGTAGCCGGCCGCCTTCATCTCCATCTCGACGAAGCCGAGCGTGCCGTTGTTGAAGATGACGATCTTCACCGGCAGCTTCTGTTGGCGCAGCGTGAGGATGTCGCCCATCAGCATGGCGAAGCCGCCGTCGCCCGAGAATGACACGACCTGGCGGCCCGGATAGGCCGCCTGGGCGCCGATCGCCTGCGCCATGGCGTTGGCCATCGAGCCGTGCATCCACGAGCCGATCAGCCGGCGCTTGCCGTTCATCTGGAGGTAGCGCGCCGCCCAGATCGTCGGCGTGCCGACATCGGCGGTGAACACCGCGTCGTCCGAGGCCGCCGCGCTCACCACCTTGGCGAGATATTGCGGGTGGATCGGCTTGCGGCCCTTCTTGCCCGTCGCGAGGTCGTCGAGATCTTTCCGGGCGTCCTTGTAGTGCGCGAGGCTGGCGTCGAGGTGCTTGCGGTCGGTCTTCGGCGTCAGCATTGGCAGCAGCGCCTCGATCGTGTCGCCGACGTCGCCCACGACGCCGAGGTCGAGCCTGCAGCGCCGCCCGAGATTCTCCGGCCGCAGGTCGACCTGCGCGATCTTCGCGTTCTCGGGGTAGAATTGCCGATAGGGGAAATCGGTGCCGAGCATCAGCAGCGTGTCGCAGGCGAGCATCGCCGCGTAGCCCGACGAGAAGCCGATCAGCCCGGACATGCCGACGTCGTAGGGGTTGTCGTACTCGACGTGATCCTTGCCGCCGAGCGCGTGGACGATCGGCGATTTCAGCGCCTCGGCGAGCTGCATCAGCCGCGCGTGCGCGCCGGCGCAACCGCGACCGCAGAACAAGGTGACCTTCTTGCCGGCATCGAGCAGCGCCGCCAACGCGTCGAGCAGGGCCGGGGCCGGCCGCACCACCGGCGGCGCCGGCAGCAGCCCGGCCGTGGCCGCGATGGCGCGGGCCGGCGCGTCCTTCAGCGCGACGTCGCCGGGGATCACGATGACGGCGACGCCGCGCTGGCCGACGGCGGCGCGGATCGCGGTCTCGAGCACGTAAGGGAGTTGCGCCGGGCTCGACACCATCTCGCAGTAGACGCTGCATTCGCGAAACAGCTCCTGCGGATGCGTCTCCTGAAAGTAGTTGGAGCCGATCTCGGCCGAGGGAATGTGCGCGGCGATCGCCAGCACCGGCGCGCGCGCCCGATTGCAGTCGAACAGGCCGTTGATGAGATGCAAATTGCCGGGACCGCAGGAGCCGGCGCAGACGGCGAGTTCGCCCGTCAGCTGCGCGTCCGCGCCGGCGGCGAACGCCGCGACCTCCTCGTTACGTACGTGGATCCAGTCGATCGTGCCACGCCGCCGCAGCGCCTCGGTGATGCCGTTCAGGCTGTCGCCGACGAGCCCGTAGATGCGCTCGACGCCGATCTGCTGCAGGGTCTCGACGATAAGATCGGCGACATTGTTGATCTTCATGGGGCGGCTCCATCTTGCGGGCTGGTCGAGACACTCTTGCAAATAGCGCAGCCGCCGGCGACGCGGATGCGGCGTTGGGGAGGGGCAGGGTTGCGTTTCGCTCAGCCGCGCGGCAGCGCGAGCACACGATCGACCATCGCCTCCGCAAGCCCGAGGTAGTTGGCCGGATCGCACAAAGCGCGGATCTCGTCCTCCGGGGCCCTTGTCTTTCAGCGAGGCAAGCGTACCCGCCGCGCCGCCGAATGCGCCAGCTCGATCAGCGCGTGCGCGCGCTCGGTCGAGGACTTGCCCTTCAGGTCGATCATGCCGGGGCAGAGCACCTCGCTGTGGATGCCGAGGTCGTTGCGGGCGGCCAGCTCGTCGCAGACGACGTTGGGCAGCGCGGCGCCGGCGCCGCGCACGCTCGGCATATTGGCGTTGAGCCGATGGTCGCCGCGCTTCCCGCACCCCGCTGCGACGAGACCGGTTGGCATTACGTGAGCTTGCGGGCGACCGCTTCATCCTGTTTCCGCGCGAGATGGGGCCAAGCCTTCATGACACGATCACGGGCGCCTGCCGCGCGGTCGGGTTCGAGCAGATGTCGGGTCAGGTCGCGCCGCAGTTCGCCACGATCACCGCGTTGGTCGCGGCGGAAGCGGCGGTCGCCTTTGTGCCGACTTCGCTGCGCCAGATCGCGGCCGAGGGTGTACGCAATCTCGCGATCGAGGCGCCGTTCGAGATCAAGGCCCACCTTGCGCTTGCCTGGCGCCGCGATGCGCGGCTCGTCACGCCGAGCAGCTTTGTACACATTGTCAGCAGGCATGCGCAAGGAACATGCCACGTTAGACCTTTTGCCTATAGGTCTTTCGACAGATGGATGCTCAGCTGTCAGCCGGAGAGTCGCGGCCCGGCAGTCGCCTGGCCTGCCGCTCCACGAGAGGAGCCCGCAATGCTGAAAATCCTCGTTCTCATCTGCCCGATGGCGCTCGACCACGCGGCCTGCGATGCGTCGAACGCGATCGATGTCGTGCGCGCGATGCGTGTCTCGAGCCCGCAGCAATGCGGGTTCATGGCGCAGGCGATGCTGGCCCAGACGAGCCTCGCGCCCGATCCCGGCAAGCAGTACATGAAGGTCGTGTGCGTGCGCGATTCCGATCAGACGGTCGCCTCCGCCAGGCCTTAGCGGGAGTCACGGCGACAAAGCCGAACAAGATCAAGCCTCGCGACGCTTGCATCTCGGAAAATTAACCCTTTCCGCGCCAAGATGAACGGTCCCTCCGCTGCCCACTCTAGGCATCGCCTTTGGCTTGGTTCATCAATCGCAAGATCGCGACGAAGATCTTCGTCTGCTTCGGCGCGGTCATCGCCATCGGGCTGATCGTCGCCGGCGTCATGTTCCAGAGCCTGGCGCAGATCCAGACGACGAAGACTTGGACGACCCATACCTATCGAGTGCTCGAGTCGGCGCGCGCATTGACCGCGACCCTGCTCGACGAATCCACGGCGACACAAGCGTCCAGGGTCGGTGGAGGTCGGGGTCCCTCAGCAAGCGCGACGGATGCCGATACCGCGCTCGACGCCCAGCTGCAGGTTCTCGTCACGCTCACAGCGGACGACCGCAGCCAGCAGACGCGGCTCGCCGAGCTGAAGCGGATGATGGTGACCTGGCACGAGCAGATGAACGCCGAGACGTTGACGCCTTCGCGCGACAAAAGCGCCGTCCTTCTCCATGAGGATGAGATGCTCGGCAGCATCGCGGCGAAGCTCGGCGACGTCGTTTCGGAAGAGAAAAGGCTGCTCGGCAGTCGATCCGCGGCGGGCCAAGAGGCGATGGCTTGGGCCTATCTCGTCAGCGGGGTCGGGCCGCTGGTCGCGCTGTTCGCCGCGATCCTGCTGGGCGTGGCGCTTCACGCCGTGATCGCGCGACCGCTGGCGCGCCTGACGGATGCTATGCGGGCGCTGGCGTCGGGCGACACGTCGGTCCGTATTCCGGCAAAGAATTGGGCCGACGAGATTGGCGCGATGAGCCGTGCCCTGCTGGTGTTTCGCGATGCCGTCTCCGACGCGCGCCGCCTGCGTGACGACCAGGGCGCCGAGCGGCTACGCGCCGAAAGCGATCGCGCCAGCCTGATGATCGCGATGGCGGATCGCTTCGAGGACGTCGTCGGCGGCATCGTGCGCGCGGTCTCGACATCGGCCGTCGAGATGCAGACATCGGCCGCCTCGCTGCTCGAGCTCGCCGAGTGGACGACGCTCGAGGTGAAGACGGTCGCCGGCACGACGGCGACCGCGTCGGCGACGATGCGCGATATCGTCGGCGATACGCGTCAGCTGTCCGACTCGGTCGGCGAGATCAACATGCGCGTCGCCTATTCCGCCGATGTCGCGCATCAGGCAGTCGCCGAGGCCGATCGCACGACGATCGCGGTGGAGGGCTTGTCCGGCTCGACGCGGCGGATCGGCGCGATCGTCGATCTCATCAACGATGTCGCGCGGCAGACCAACCTGCTGGCGCTCAACGCCACGATCGAGGCGGCCCGCGCGGGCGATGCCGGACGCGGCTTCGCGGTCGTCGCCATCGAGGTGAAGGCGCTCGCCGATCAGACCTCGCAGGCAACCGACGACATCCGCCGCCAGATCGAGGCGATGCAAGGGGCCGCGGCGGGATCGGTGGTGGCGATCGAGCGGATCAGCCAAACGATCGGCGAGATGGCGCGGGTGACGGGCGAGGTCGCCCTGGCCGTCGAGACCCAGGGCGAGTCGACCCGCGCCATGATGCGCGGCACCGAGACCGCGGCCGAGCGCACCGCCGAGGTCGCGACGCAGCTCGGCAAGGTCAGCGAAGGCGCGGTGACGACCGGCACGGCCGCGACAAATCTTCTTGCCGCCGCCAAGGCGCTGGCGCGGCAGTCGACCGTGCTGCACGATGAATCGCGCCGGTTCGTCGCCTCCGTGCGCGCGGGATAGCGCGCCCGTTCCGTCCGCGCCCAGAAGTGCGGCGTGCCCGAAGGCCATACGATCCACCGCGCGGCGCGCGACCAGGCGCCGATGCTGCGGCGCAAGCTGCTCGCCGTCTCCTCGCCGCAGGGCCGCTTCTTCGAGGGCGCGGCCCTGCTCGACGGCCGGCGCTGCATGGCCATCGAGGCCTACGGCAAGCACCTGCTCTATCGCTTCGCCGGCGGCGACACGCTGCACATCCACCTCGGGCTGTTCGGCCGCTTTCGTGCGAGCAAGCTGCCGGCGGCCGAGCCGCACGGCGAAGTGCGCATCCGCATGGAGAGCGCGACCCATGTCGTCGATTGCAACGGCCCGACCGCCTGCGAGGTGCTCGACGCGGCCGGCGTCGCCGCGCTGACCGCGCGCCTCGGCCCGGACGTTCTGCGCGACGATGCCGATCCCGAGGCGGCCTGGACGCGCATCGCAAAGAGCCGAGCGCCGATCGGCCAGTTGGTGATGGATCAGAAGATCATCGCCGGGCTCGGCAACATCTACCGTACCGAGATCCTGTGGCGCCAGCGTATCCACCCGGAGACGGCCGGTCGCGCGCTGACACGCGAGGCGTTCGATGCGTTCTGGACGGACTCGGCGGCGCTGCTGCGGATCGGCGTCGAGAAGCGGGCGATCATCACGGTGGACAAAGGTGTGCGTGGCAAGAGCCGCTACGGCGCGCGGACCAACATCTTCAAGAAGAAGACATGCCCGCGCTGCGAGAGCCCGATCCGCCAGCTCGCGATGACCGGGCGCAAGGTGTTCTGCTGCGAGACGTGCCAGGTGAAGGCGCCCGGATGACGACGCGCTAGACGAGCTCGATCGAGCGCAGGCCGATGCCGAGCAGACGTTCGTCCTCGTTCGAACCGTCGAACCCGTTGGGAACCGCCGCGTCGTGCGAGATCAAGATCAACGGCACCAGGACAGCCTCGTCCGCGTAGGGCGGCAGCTCGACGTCGACCAGCTTGCGCTCATACGCGCCGACATGGATCTCGATCCATGGCGCGGTCCCGACCCGGATCGAGACGTGTTGCGTCGCGACCGTCGGATTGCCGTGCAGATCGAGCCGAAGGCACGTACGGCTCGGTCCCGCGAGACGCAGCACGACGAGCGCGCAGGGGTGCAGCCAGCTGCCCCAGTCCTCGGCGCCGTAGAAGCCGCTCCATTGCCCGATCATCGCCGCGAACCGTCGGTCCGCGATGCCGAGCGTCTCGCCCGGCCGCAAGGTGGCGATCGGCGGCACGGCGGCTATGTAGGGCGCCATCGGCGCTGCGGCCTGTGCCAAGCCCGATGCGCGTGCCTGCGTGAACAGCCGGCTCCAGCGGTCGAATTTCGCGAAGAAGACCTGCCGCGCCGTCTCGAGCAGGTCGTTCCCGTTGGACCCCGCCGCCACGCGGGACGCCGCGTGAGCTTGCAGGTCGCGCAGCTTCTGGGCCAGCACCATCATCTCGAGCGCCTCGTAGCGCTCGCGATCAGCGGGCGCCCGCGTGTAGGCGCCAGCCTCGCGATGCGAGTTCCCCGCGTGCAGCCGATACCCGACCAGCGGACGCGCGATATAGTGATGAGTGCCGAGCAGCAGCGCGCGCAACGGCGTCAGCAGGTCGAGCCCGTAGGGACAAAGTTCGGCATCGAAGAGCGGAAACGCGTCGAACAGCTCACGATGGTAGGCGGCGGTGGCGCCGAGCCAGCGGGCGTCATAGGCGCATCCCGCCGCGAACGACGGATCGTCGAAGACCTGGTCTTGCGAACGCGTGTCGAAAAGGCCGAGCGGTACGCCCTCGATGGAGAGCGTCACGGCGTTCGAGGTCACGAGGCGGCAGGATGGGTCGCGCGCGAAGCAGGCGGCGATGGCGGCGAAGCGATCGGGCATCGGCACATCGTCGCTGTCGCATTGCACGATGAAGCCGCCGCGCGCCAGCTGGGCGATCAGCTGCGCGTTGCCCATGCCGAGCGCCCGGCTGGTCCGCGCCATCGTTACCGGAATGTCCGGGTGGCCGGCGAGCACGGCTGCGGCGATCGTGAAACCGTCGTCGATCGATGCGTCGTCGATCAGAAGCAGCTCGAAGCCCGGCTGCCACGCGGCGATGATGGCCGCGAGCGCCTTGGCGATGAACCGGCCATGGTTGTGCAACGGGATCAGGATCGTCCCGACGATCTCCGGGCTTCGACCTCCCTCCCGCGCGTCGCGACCTTCGTCGTCCGATCCAACCGCATCCCCTGCCCGGCCAGGGCCGCTGCCAGGATGCTGAGGGTTTCGATCAGATCGCACGATTTCAAGTAACGTTGGGGCAACTTCATTGTCTATTGACGTTACGTCAAGTGTTGGCACTGGGTCATCATCGCTCCGCAGGCTGACATCAGCACGAACGATACGCCGCATGACCTTCCTAACTCGTTGTTTCGGTTTCGATTTGGAGTGTATAGACGCAATTTGACACGAAGGCAGGTGATATATAGCATTGTTTGTCGGTTGATGTATTTCCATTTGCCTTCAGGATCAACGCGTGAATGAGAATTACATTCCCGTGCTTCGGCCGCGGCTGCCGGGGACAGAGGCGCTCGTGCCATATCTTCAGGAGATCGAGTCGTCGCGGGTCTATACGAACCATGGCCCGCTGTTTCTACGCTTCGCGGCCCGTCTAGCGGCTGTGTTCGATCTGCCGACGGGCGCGGTGGTGCCGAGCAACTCCGGCACGAGCGCACTTTGCGGGGCGCTGCTCGCCGTCCTGGCGCCGCGTCGGCCGGAACGCACGCTCGCGGTGGTGCCCTCCTTTACGTTCGTCGCGACCGCGGTCGCCGCCGAGCGCTGCGGGCTGCGCCCGCTGATCGAGGATGTCGACCCCACGACCTGGATGCTCGATCCCGACAGGCTCCTCGATCATCCGCGGCTGGCCGAGATCGCGGTCGTCATCCCCGTCGCGCCTTACGGCCGCCCCGTACCGCAGGCGCCGTGGCGCCGCTTCTCGGAGGCGACCGGCATCCCCGTCGTGATCGATGCCGCCGCGTCCTTCGCGACGATCGGTGTCGACCCGGCGCCCTATGTCGGCGCGATTCCGACCGTCATGAGCTTCCATGCGACGAAGAGCTTCGGCGTGGGCGAGGGCGGCTGTATCGTCTCGTGCGATCCGGCGACGAATGGAGACGTCGCCCGCGCGCTGAATTTCGGCTTTTTCGGAACCCGCGAAAGCACCGCGCCGAGCCTCAACGGCAAGATGAGCGAGCTGCACGCCGCCGTCGGACTTGCCGCCCTCGATGAATGGCCGATCCGCCGCCTCGCGTTGCTGCGCGTGGCCAACGCCTATCGCGCCGCCTTGCAGGATCCGTCAGGCGGGTGCCGCGTCCACGCGATGCCCGACATCGATGGCAGCTACATCCTGCTCGAGTGCGAGCGCGCGTGGCTCGCCCGAGCGATCGCGGCGGAGCTGGAGGCAAACAGGATCGGCACGCGCTTCTGGTATGGCGACGGGCTGGTCGGGCACGCCCATTTCGCCGCATGCCGGTCCGGTCCCACCAGGAACTCTGACGATCTCTGCCATCGGCTGATCGGCCTGCCCTGCTCTGTCGACCTCGCCGACGCGGACATCGAGCGGATTTGCGCGATCGTCCGGTCGCAAACCGTCTCGCGCGCTCAGGTAGCCTGACGCGGACACCAGACCAGCCGCCCCGGAACAGCTCGACGGCTTCTGCGTCTTCGGCGCGTCGGGGCACGGGTTGACGATCGCGACCGATCTCCAGAGGCACTTCGGCGCGCTGGGCGTCGGTCGCCTCGCCGCCTTCGTCGACGACGAGCGCGGGGGTCGCGACGAGATGCTCCAAGGCGTCCCGATCATGCCCGGAGAGGAGTGGCGGGCGAGGTTGCGCCACCTCTTCTGCAATGTCGGGGTCGTGTCGCCGTCGAAGAAACGAGCGGTCGTGGACGGCTGGCGGCCCCGCGGGTTTGCGAACTTAGCGCGTTGTGGTCGTGCGCACGTCGTTGCGGTGCGCCATGTGGTGGCCGACCGCGCAACCGGCCGCGGCGCCGGCGATGCCATGATGGGCGAAGTGGCCGGCGATCGCGCCGACGATCGCGCCTTTGATGCAGCCGCGAGCCTGCGCGCCGGTTGCGCCGAACGCGAGGAGGGACGAGACGGCGATCGTGAGGGCGAGACGCTTCATGGCGGAGGCTCCAGAGGGTTGGCGTCGCGGGAAACGGCCGGTCCCGTCGCGCGTTCCGGCGCTCGTAGTCGTAAGCCGACATGGTTCCGGATCTGGCCTATCGACGCCACGGAATGGCGCCACGCTTCCCATCATGCGGAAGGCGTCGATCAGAGGCAGCGACAGCGCTTGCGGGAGCGATCTGGTCAGGACAGAGCCTAAGGCGTCTTCGCGCCGCGAACCAAACCCAGCAACGCCGCCTGCACGGTCTCGTTGCCGGCGCAGATCTCGCCTTTCGTCAGCATCTCGGAGCCGCCGTCGCAATCGGTGATGAACCCGCCGGCCTCGCGCACCATGACGATGCCGGCCGCGACGTCCCAGCTCTGGATCGAGCGCTCCCAATAGCCATCGTAGCGCCCGGCGGCGACGTAGCACATGTCGAGCGCGGCGGCGCCGAGCCGGCGCAGGTTCGAGACCTGCCCCATCAGGATCTGCGCCTCGCCGAGGAAGCGCGAATGATGGCCGCGCTTGCCGAGATGGGGGATGCCGCAGCCGATGATGCAATCCGACATCGTGCGGCGCGCCGAAACGCGCAGACGGCGGTTGTTGAGGAAGGCACCCTGCCCGCGTTCGGCGACGAACATGTCGTCGTTGGCCGGATTGTAGACGCAGCCGGCGACGAGCTGGCCCTCGCGCTCGAGCGCGATCGAGATGGCGAAGATCGGGATTCCGTGCAGGAAGTTGGTCGTGCCGTCGAGTGGGTCGATGTACCAGGTGTGGCTCTTGTCGGCGCCCTCGACGATGCCCGATTCCTCCATCACGAAGCCATAGCCCGGCCTGGCCTTGGAGAGCTCCTCGAAGAGCGTCTTCTCGGCCTTCCTGTCGGCGGCGGTGACGAAGTCGCCGGGCCCCTTCACCGAGACCTGCAGGTTCTCGACCTCGCCGAAGTCGCGCTTCAGCGTCCGCCCGGCCTTCAGCGCGGCGGCGGTCATCACGTTCATCAGGGCGGAGCGTATCATGCGAGGTCTCGGGCGGCGTGGCGGGGTGATGCACGCCGCCGCGCGGGGTGGCAAGGCGGGCGCGGTTTTTGCGCTGCATTCCGCGCCGCTTCGCCGTAGAACCGGTGATCGAGGCGGGGACGACGATGGCTTCCGAGACGACGACGATCGAGAAGCCCACCCTCCAGCGCGGGGCGGTGGCGGCCGTCGTGCTCGGCAACGCGCTCGAGTTCTACGATTTCACGATCTACGCCTTCTTCGCGCCGGCGATCGGCAAGGCGTTCTTCCCGGCGAAGAACCCGCTCGACAGCCTGCTCGCCTCGCTCGCCCTGTTCGGCATCGGCTATGTGATGCGGCCGATCGGCGGCATCATCATCGGCGCCTTCGCCGACAGGGCGGGGCGCAAGCCGGCCATGCTCATCACCATCGCGCTGATGGCGGTCGGCATGATCATGCTGGCGGTCACGCCCTCCTTCGCCTCGATCGGCGTCTGGGCGCAGGTGATCGTCATCGCCGGTCGGCTGATCCAAGGCCTGGCGCTCGGCGGCGAGGTCGGCCCGTCGACCGCCTACCTGCTCGAGGCGGCGCCTCCCGCGCACCGCGGCTTCATCGCCAGCTGGCAGATCGCGAGCCAGGGCTGCGCCGCGCTGTTCGCGGGCATCGTCGCGAGCGCGCTCGCTTTCGTCGTGGGCGAGCCGGCGATGGCGGACTGGGGCTGGCGCGTGATGGTGCTGCTCGGCGTGTCCGTCGTGCCGGTCGGCCTCGTCATCCGCAACCATCTTCCCGAGACGGCCGGCGAAACCAAGGATCCTGCCGTGGCGCATTCGACATTCGGCGTGCTACGCCGCCTGCTGCGCGAACATGGCAAGCTGCTCGGCCTGATGTTTCTCGTCATCGCCGCCTCCACCGTGTCGAACTCGATCGGCACCAACATGCCGGTCTACGCCAAGACGCTCGGCCTGACCGATACGGTGTCGACCGCGGTGCCGATCGCGCTCGGCCTTGCCTCGGTGATCCTGCCGCTGCTCGGCGGCTGGCTCGCCGACCGCTGGGGACGGCGGCCGATCATGGTCTGGCCGCGCGTGGTGATCGCCCTCGTCGCCGTGCCAGCCTTCCTCTGGCTGGTGCGGCACCCGAGCGCCGGCCCCTTTTTCGCCGTCACCTTCCTGATGTCGGCGCTGTCGTCGGTCAACGCCGCGGCGATCATCGTCGGCATCCCCGAGGCGCTGCCGCGCGAGGTGCGCAGCGCCGGCCTGTCGATCGTCTACGCGCTCTCCGTGTCGGTGTTCGGCAGCACCACGAATTATCTCGTCAACAAGCTCATCCCGGCGACCGGCGACAAGCTGGTGCCGGCGTACTACCTCGTCGGCTTCAGCATCGTCGCGACCGTTGCCGCCTGGATGCTGCCGGAGACGCGAGGGCGGGATCTCGACTAGGGCGCCCTTCAGAGCCAACGATTGTCGCGGGCGGCGTGTGATATTCCGCGACGCTCGATGGACGGCGAAATGGGGGTGCATGCGAACATCCAGACCGATCAGCATCACCCTCGGTGAGCACCGGGAGCGCGTCGAGGCTCGTCAGGTCGAGCGCCTACGCCTCCGCCAGCGACGTCCCGCGGGCTGGCCTGCGCGCTCGATCGTGAAGGAGGCGGCGATCGACGCCGTCCTGCGTGAGACTATCGAACGACAGCTTATCAGGTAGAGGTCTTGCGCGTCGTTTCTGGCGGCCGCGACGCAGGCGCCGACGATCTCCCAGGCTGAGACGGCGCCTTGAAGTGCTCCACCTCTCCCGCTGCCCCTAGGCAGAAGAGCCTGCCCTGCCCCTACGACGCGCCGAGATATCCCACGACACCGAAGGTCCTGCCGCCCGACACCGTCGTGCCGGAAAAGATGCCGACCTCCCAGGTGTGATGATGGAGCGTGAATGCCTGCTTGCTGCCGGCGAAGTCGACCGACAGCGTCAGGGTGTGCCCGTCGACGGTGCCGCGCACCGCGTGCGCTGTCGTCCCTTGCACCAGGGTGGCGGCGAAGGGGGCGATCGACGTGATCTTGAGGGTGCCGGTCCAACCGTCCCAGTTCATCGCGTAGGCGCCGATCCAATCACGAGGGGCGAATGCTCTCTTGACGAAAGCGGGCAGCGCCGTCCGGCTGATCTGCGCGCCGAAAACTCCGCCTGTCGAGGTCGTCGTGCCGGCCGCCAGCTTGCCGTCCCACGAGAAGCAGTAGAGGTCGAACCGCTGGCCGATCTCCTGGCCGGGCGTCACGCGGTCGGGCGTGGGCGCGATGTAGAGGACGCAATGCTGGCCGTCCTGCTCGAAATGGCCGTTGACGTCGTAGGTCCTGCCGTCTCGCGTGTAGGAGCCGAGCCGGGTCGGGCCGTCGGCTGGGTCGTTGTAATTGGTGTGCCGGCGGATCATCAGGTCGCCGCGCCAGCCGTCGTGGTCCATGGTCCAGCGACCCATCCAGAACGCGCGCCTGGCCGGGCCGGCGTTCGGATCGCGGATGTCGGTGATGTAATGGTAGGCCAACCCGCATTTCTCGATGAACTCGTAGCTGACACCGACGAAGTCGTGGCCGCCCCAGGAATTCTTCGCAGTGAAGACTTGCGCCTGTCGGTCGTAGCCGATCAGCAGGATGACGTGGCCACCGCCCTTGGCCGTGGCATCGTACTGCCAGACGCTGTTCTGATCGGGAGCCATATCGAGCACGATGTCGATGACGACCTCGTGGTTCTGCGCGATGATCGTCTCCAACGTCGCCGCCGTCGGCGTGCCGCCGTGGCCCCAGCCGGCCACCTCGTATCGGCACTTGGCCCGCGCCGCGAACGGGATCAGTGCATCGGAAAGCTCGAAGGCATCCATGACGGCTTGCGATGGATCTTCCGGGGCGTTCGTGATGGTGGCGCCGCCCGGGATCGTCGATTGCACGGCTTGCATCAGCTCTTGCGACAGGTACGGGGCGTCCGCTTCGGGGCACACCGCCGACCGCTGCAGCTTCTCGACGATGTCGGAGCTGCCCTGAAAACCATTCAGGGTCGAATTGTTCTCGTGGCTGCGCGTCGGCGACATGACGTCGAAGGCAAGCTCCTGGACCTTGCCGAGCTGAAAGACATATTGCGTCGAAAGAACGATGCTCGAATTGAACTTGCGCCTATAGGCGGCCTCCACCGCCGCCGCGCCGGCGAATGCCCAGCACGTGCCCCGATCGCCTTGATCGCGGATCGGCGTCTGGTATCGCGCCAAGGAATGCGCGGTCGGCGGCACCGGCAGATCGAGCGCGTGGATCGTGTGCGGGATCTCGGCGGTGAATGCATGACGCGCCAGGGCTTGCTCGCGCGGCTCGACGAGAAACGTTCTGCCTCTGTCAACATAGGACTGGACCGTGGAGAGCATGTGAGACGGATCTGAAATCGTCATGGCCGGACACCTATCGTGAAACGATGTCTCGATGTCGCACCCGCCGTGGGCGACCGCTTACCTCATACGAATGACGTGGTGCCTGTATTTCGTACAATCTTGCGCACGGGATCGGTGTGGGCCGTCGGGCCGACGCGTTCACCGTAATCCATACAACTTCGCGACGCCGCTGGACCGGCGATGCACGTACAGCGTTCATTCACGATTATCGGCGTCTATCGATCTGGGAAGCCAAGCCGCTCAAGGCGGGGTATGGCCGAGCGTCAATGGATTCGCGAACGTGATCGACAAGCTTACCTACGTCCTCGCCTTGGCTCGCGAGGAGCACTTCGGACGTGCCGCGGTCGCCTGCGGCGTCACGCAGCCGACGATGTCGGCCGGCCTCAAGCAGCTCGAGGAGACGCTCGGCGTCGTCATCGTGCGCCGCAGCTCGCGCTTCCAGGGGTTCACGCCCGAGGGCGAACATGTATTGTCGTGGGCGCGGCGGATCGTCAGCGACGCGCAGGCGATGCGCCAGGATCTCGATGCGCTGAAGCGTGGCCTTGCCGGCCACCTGCGGATCGCCGTCATTCCCACCGCGCTCACGATGGTCCCATCGCTGACGACACCGTTGCGCGACCACCATCCGGCGGTGCGCCTGTCGATCACGTCGAACTCGTCGGCGGAGATTCTCAGCCGGCTCAACAACCTCGATGTCGAGGCGGGCATCACCTACCTCGACAACGAGCCGCTCGGCGACGTGAAGACCGTTCCGCTTTTCCAGGAGACGTATTGCCTGCTGACGAGCGCCGAGTCGCCGGCCGGCGCGCTGGATCAGATCGCCTGGAAAGACCTCGGCGAGATGCCGCTCTGCCTGTTGACGCCGGACATGCAGAACCGGCGAATCATCGATCAGATGCTGCGCGATTCGGGCGCGCGCCCCGATACGGCGCTCGAGTCGAACAATGTGATGGTGCTGGTCGCCCATGTGGCGACGGGCCGCTGGTCGTCGATCGTCTCGACCAGCGTAACCGAGACGGTCGCCCTCCCCTCGCAAATCCGCGCGGTGCCGATCATCGCGCCGTCGGTGAACCACCTCGTCGGCCTCGTCGTGCCCCAGCGCTACGCCATCAGCCCGCTGACGAACGCGCTGGTTCGGGAGGCCGAGCGCATGGTGGTCCGGCTGGCACCGGCGGCGGAAGCGTAAGGGCCTATTTGATAGACATGTTCTATCGCGTCACCAGACCGCGCCCTTGATCTTTGGCGCTTTGAGCGCAATCTCTGGAACTGATCAAAAAAGACGATATGAGGCGGGAATGCCCGAGTACGCGCGGTGGGATTTCGCGCAGGCGTCGGAGATCGTCGCGGCGCGTGCGTCCGAGAAGGGCGCGGCGATCCCGATCTTCCACGACCTGATGGAGGCATTCGGCCATGTCGATCGTTCGATCGTGCCCGTCGTCGCGGACGCCCTCAACCTCTCGCGCGCCGAGATCTTCGGCACACTGACCTTCTACCATGACTTTCGCGACCACGCGCCTGGGCGTCGAACACTCAAGATGTGCAGGGCCGAGGCCTGTCAGTCGCGCGGCGCCGACGCGATGCATGCCGCGTTGAAGCGCAAGCTTGGCATCGGTTGGCACGGCACGACCGCCGACGGCGCCATCACGATCGAACCTGTCTATTGTCTCGGCCTGTGCGCTTGCGCGCCCGCGATGCTCGTCGACGAGGAGCCGGTCGGCAACGTCGTCATCGAGGGACTGGACGAGCTGCTCGCGGAGGTGCGCGCATGACCGAGACGCAGACAATCAGGATCTACGTTCCGCGTGACGCCGCGGCGCTTGCCGTCGGCGCCGACAAGGTGGCCAAGGCACTGGCCGCGCGGGCCGGCGACCGGATCGAGATCGTCCGCAACGGCTCGCGCGGTCTTTTCTGGCTCGAGCCGATGGTCGAGGTCGTGACCCCCGAGGGCCGCATCGCCTACGGCCCGGTCAAGCCCAGCGACGTCGAGGGCCTGCTCGCCGCCGGCCTGCTCGACGGCAAGCCGCACCGCCTCCGCCTCGGCAAGCCCGAGGAGATCCCCTACCTCGCCAAGCAGAACCGGCTGACCTTCGAGCGCTGCGGCATCATCGATCCGCTCGACATCGCCGACTATCGCGCCACCGGCGGCTTCAAGGGCCTCGAGGCGGCGCTCGCGATGACCGACGAGGCGATCACCGAGCAGGTGAGCGCGTCGGGCCTGCGCGGCCGCGGCGGGGCGGGCTTCCCGACCGGCATCAAGTGGACGACCGTGCGCAAGGCGCAAGCGGACCAGAAGTACATCGTCTGCAACGCCGACGAGGGCGACAGCGGCACTTTCGCCGATCGCATGATCATGGAAGGCGACCCGTTCTGCCTGATCGAGGGCATGACGATCGCGGGCGTCGCCGTCGGCGCGACCGAGGGCTACATCTACATCCGCTCCGAATACCCGCACGCCTTCAAGACCGTGCGCGACGCCATCGAGATCGCCACCCGCGACGGCGCGCTCGGCGACAGCGTGCTCGGCTCGGGCAAGGCGTTCCGGCTGCACGCGCGCCTTGGGGCCGGCGCCTACATTTGCGGCGAGGAGACCTCGCTGCTGGAGAGCCTCGAGGGCCGCCGCGGCGTGGTGCGCGCGAAGCCGCCGCTACCGGCGCTGCAGGGCCTGTTCGGCAAGCCGACGGCCGTGAACAACGTCATCTCGCTGTGCTCGGTCCCATGGATCATGGCGCACGGCGCCAAGGCCTACGCCGATTACGGCATGGGGCGCTCGCGCGGCACGTTGTGCATCCAGCTCGGCGGCAACATCAAGCAGGGCGGCCTGATCGAACTCGGTTTCGGCATCACGCTTGGCGCGGTGATCGAGGAGTTCGGCATCGGCACGATCACCGGCCGGCCGATCCGCGCGGCGATGGTCGGCGGCCCGCTCGGCGCCTATTTCCCGCCGGCCCTGTTCGACACGCCGCTCGACTACGAGGCGTTCGCCGCCAAGGCGGGGTTGGTGGGCCACGGCGGCATCGTCGTGTTCGACGACACGGTCGACATGGCCAAGCAGGCGCGCTTCGCGTTCGAGTTCTGCGAGGCGGAGAGCTGCGGCAAGTGCACCCCCTGCCGCATCGGCGCCACGCGTGGCCGCGAGACGATGGACAAAGTGATCGCCGGGCTTGACCTCGACAAGAACCTCGCCCTCGTCGAGGAGTTGTGCGTGACGATGACCGATGCCTCGCTCTGCGCGATGGGCGGCCTCACGCCGATCCCGGTGAAGAGCGCGATGACCCATTTCCCACAGGATTTCGTGCCGGCGCACCAGCGCCAGGCCGCCGAATAGCACGACGGAATAGGAGCCAACCATGTCTCTCATCGACGAGCTCGACACAGGCACCCCGATCCGTCCGAATGACCAGGCGGTCACGCTGACGATCGATGGCGAGCAGGTCACCGTGCCCAAGGGCACCTCCGTGATGGCCGCCGCGATGTCGATGGGAACCAAGATCCCGCGGCTCTGCGCGACGGATTCGATCGAGCCGTTCGGCTCCTGCCGGCTCTGCCTCGTCGAGATCGAGGGAAGGCGCGGCACGCCCGCGTCCTGCACCACGCCGGCCGACGAGGGCATGGTGGTGCGCACCCAGAACGATCGCCTCGCCAAGCTGCGCAAGGGCGTGATGGAGCTCTACATCTCCGATCACCCGCTGAACTGCCTGACCTGCTCGGCCAACGGCGATTGCGAGCTGCAGGACCAGGCTGGCGCCGTCGGCCTGCGCGAGGTGCGTTACGGCTATGGCGGCGACAACCACCTCGACGCGCCGACCGATGCCTCGAACCCCTACTTCACGTTCGAAGCCGCCAAGTGCATCGTCTGCAACCGGTGCGTCCGCGCCTGCGAGGAGGTGCAGGGCACCTTCGCGCTGACGATCCAGGGTCGCGGCTTCGAGTCCAAGGTCTCCGCCGGCGGGACCGACTTCATGTCGTCCGAGTGCGTCTCCTGCGGCGCCTGCGTGCAGGCCTGCCCGACCGCCACGCTGAACGAGAAGAGCGTGATCGAGATGGGCAAGCCGGAGCATTCGGCGCTCACGACCTGTGCCTATTGCGGCGTCGGCTGCACCTTCAAGGCCGAGATGCAGGGCGAGAAGGTCGTCCGCATGGTGCCGGCCAAGGCCGGCAAGGCCAACGACGGGCATAGCTGCGTCAAGGGCCGCTTCGCCTACGGCTACGCCACCCACAAGGACCGCATCACCAAGCCGATGATCCGCAAAGAGATCACCGACCCGTGGCGCGAGGTCTCGTGGGAGGAGGCGATCGGCTACGCGGCGGCCGAGTTCAAGCGCATCCAGGCCAAGTACGGCAAGGATTCGATCGGCGGCATCACCTCGTCGCGCTGCACCAACGAGGAGACCTACCTCGTCCAGAAGCTCGTGCGCGCCGCCTTCGGCAACAACAACGTCGATACCTGCGCGCGCGTCTGCCACTCGCCGACGGGCTATGGTTTGAAGACTACCCTCGGCACATCCGCCGGCACCCAGGATTTCAGGTCCGTCGAGCAGTGCGACGTGATCCTCGTGATCGGCGCCAACCCGACCGATGGCCACCCGGTGTTCGGCTCGCGCATGAAGAAGCGGCTGCGCGCCGGCGCCAAGCTGATCGTCGCCGATCCGCGCAAGATCGACCTCGTCAAGTCGCCGCATGTCCAGGCGGATTATCACCTGCCGTTGAAGCCCGGCACCAACGTCGCCTTCATCAACGCGCTGAGCCACGTGATCGTCACCGAGGGATTGATCGACGAAGAGTTCATCAAGGAGCGTTGCGACACGCACGATTTCGAGTCCTGGGCGCGGTTCGTCGCCGAGGAGCGGCATTCGCCGGAAGCGCAGGCCGACATCATCGGCGTCGACCCCGTGCTGATGCGCGGCGCGGCACGGCTCTACGCCACCAAGGGCAAGAACGCCGGCATCTTCTACGGCCTCGGCGTCACCGAGCACAGCCAGGGCTCGACCATGGTCATGGGCATGGCCAACATCGCGATGGCGACCGGCAACATCGGCCGCGAGGGCGTCGGCGTGAACCCGCTGCGCGGCCAGAACAACGTTCAGGGCTCGTGCGACATGGGCTCGTTCCCGCACGAGTACCCGGGCTATCGCCACGTGTCGGACGACGCGACCCGCGAGATCTACGAGGATCTGTGGGGCGTCAAACTGGATCGCGATCCGGGCCTGCGCATCACCAACATGCTGGACGAGGCCGTCGAGGGCTCGTTCAAGGGCATGTACATCCAGGGCGAGGACATCGTGCAGTCCGACCCCGACACGCACCACGTGACGGCCGGCATGCGCGCGCTGGAATGCATGGTGATCCAGGACATCTTCCTGAACGAGACCGCGAAATACGCGCATGTGTTCCTGCCCGGCGCCTCGTTCCTCGAGAAGGACGGCACGTTCACCAACGCCGAGCGCCGCATCGGTCGCGTGCGCAAGGTGATGAGCCCGAAGGCCGGCTATGGCGATTGGGAGGCGACGCAGTTGCTCGCCAACGCGCTCGGCCAGACGTGGTCCTACACGCATCCGTCCGAGATCATGGACGAGATCGCCGCGACGACGCCGTCGTTCTCCGGCGTCTCCTTCAAGAAGCTCGACGAGATGGGCTCGCTGCAATGGCCGGTGAACGCCGCCGCGCCGAACGGCACGCCGACCATGCACATCGGCAAGTTCGTGATCGGCCGCGGCAAGTTCATGATCACCGAGTTCCACGCGACCGAGGAGCGGTCCGGCCCGCGCTTCCCGCTGATCCTGACGACCGGCCGCATCCTCTCGCAGTACAATGTCGGCGCGCAGACGCGGCGTACCGCGAATTCGCAGTGGCATCAGGAGGACGTGCTCGAGATCCATCCGTTCGATGCCGAGCAGCGCGGCATCCTCGACGGCGATCTCGTCGCGCTCGAGAGCCGCTCGGGCGACATCTCGCTGAAGGCCAAGGTCGCCGAGCGCATGCAGCCCGGCGTCGTCTACACGACCTTCCACCATGCCAAGACCGGCGCCAACGTCATCACCACCGACTATTCGGACTGGGCGACCAATTGCCCCGAGTACAAGGTGACCGCCGTGCAGGTGCGCAAGACCAACCGCATGTCCGATTGGCAGGCCAAGTTCTACGAGGAAGACCGCGACCTCACCCGCATCGCCCCGGCGATGGAAGCCGCGGAGTGATGGGCGCGCCCTCCGTCATATCGAGCGCGGCGCTCCGTCATTGCGAGCGCAGCGAAGCAACCCAGAGCCACCGCGTTGCCCCTGGGTTGCTTCGCCCGAGGCTCGCAATGACGGCGGAGTGGGAGCACACCCAATGAGCAAGGCGCCGATCGACAAGCTGGCGATGATGGCGAATCAGATCGCCCTGTTCTTCAAGTCGTATCCGCACGACGAGGCGGTTGCCGGCATCGCCTCGCATATCGAGGCCTTCTGGACCCCCAAGATGCGCCACACCTTCCAGGGCGGCATGGGCGCCGCGCACGGCGTCGACCCGCTGGTGCTGGAGGCGCTCTCCCCCGAGGTGGAAGCCCGCGATCCCGCCGAGAAGGCGGACGCCGGGCCGGGGAAAGTGGGGGAGCTGGGGGCGGTCGACGCGGGGTAGGCGATCCAGACCCGATGGGGAGAAGACTGGTCCCAATTCCAGATAGTGTGATCGTCCTTCTTTCTTGAATTGACGCAAGGCTAGCTAATTTTCGAGCTTAGCCTAATCGGATTTGAGATACTCTGGTTTGAATGTGGGATGTTTTTCAAAAACGGGGTACAGTGCGTCAAGATAGATCGATCCCATTGTCTTGCCGATCATGGTCTTAATGCGCGAAAATTCTTCTTGAGATTCTGTCGTCTGCAAGACGGTAAGTAGTTCATTCTGCTCTCCACTGTGTTTGAGCAGAAGATCAGTGATCAGCTTTGCGCTCGCGTGTTGCAATACGCCCTCCCAAGGACCGGCGAATGGCTTTCCATGTAGGCCAGGACCTCATCGAGCTCGACGGCTGCCGGTGTCGTGAAGCGGAGCCTCACAGCCCATGCTTCGCCCAGATGGCCGCGATCTGCTCGTCCGTCGCGAAGTCCCCGCGAGCGGCGGCGGCGTCCGAACGATCGAGGGCGGCGTCTTCTTCCGGTGTCAGCTCGACAAGCGGCAGGTCGGCGTCCGCGAGCATCAGCATCAGCCGGGCGATCTCGTTCTGGCGCTCCGCATCGAGCGCCTTCACGGTCGTGACGGCGCGCTGCAAAAGCTCGGTCATGTGATCGAATATAGACGGATGCACCGAAACCGCCACAGCAGGGATAATTCGGGGTGCTCTTCAATCCCCTCATGGTGAGGGCCGGCGAAGCCGGCGTCTCGAACCACGAGGGCTCCAGGGGGCGAGATCGCGGGACAGCCGAGCTGTCGACCAAAGGATGGTTCGAGTCCGCGCCTGCGGCGCCCTCACCATGAGGCTACTGGGACGCTGTCGCATCTCGCTCGCCTACACACCCACCGCCCACCCCGCCCACATCGCCCGCGCCGGCAGGATGATCCAGCCGTCCGCGTCGTTGCCGACCGCCGCGTACGCGCCCGCGGCGAGGCCGAGGGCGGCGAGGGCGCAGGCCAGTGCCGCGCGCTCGTCGTGGTCGGTGACGGCGGCGAACGGCGCGGCGAGGCGGCGGCCGGGCAGCAGGTGGGCGAGCGCGGCGTCGAGCCGGCCGGCGGCGGCGAGGTGCGCGTAATAGATGTCGGTGCGATTGCCGCGGCGGATGGGCGGCAGCGCCTCGGGGGTCTCGATCAGCAGGCCGAGCCAGGCGGTCGGGAAGGCCTCGACGATCGCGGCGGCATCGATCGCCTCGGCATGCCGGGCGGGCGCGACGTGGCCGGTGGCGCGCACGATGCGCGCGCAGATGTTGGTGGCGTCGTTCAGAAGCCGGCCGACCGGCGCGCCGGACGAGCCGGGCTTGCCGATGCGCCGACCGACGCCGCGCGTCAGCACGCGCTCGGCCTCGCGGTAATGACCGACGATCTCGAAGCCGCGCCGCAGCGGCCCATCGAACGCGGCCGCCAGCAAGGGCTGGTCGGCGAGGCGGCGCAGCGTGGCGGTACGCTCGGGCTCGATCGCGCGGAAGCGTTCGATCGTCCAGGCGACCGTCGCGCCGGTGAACTCGAGCCGGCACACCGCGCTCGAGCGACGCTTGGGCGATAACCCGACATCGACGCCGAGCACGGCACCGGCCTCGGGCAAGGCGGGACAGTCGGAGGCGGAACTGAAAGAGCCGGAAATTCGCATCGACCAAAGGTGCCCTACCGCCGCGCGCGCTCCACCCCTAGCTACAGATGCCTAACGCAAGCGGAGAGACCTTAGCATGCCGGCCACCGATGCTCTGAAGACGCTGCACACCGCTCTGCACGATACGCTGAGCGGCTACGAGAAGGCGCGGCAGGAGGCGGACGGCCCGGCATTGACGCAGCTCTTCGACGAGATGATCGCGCTGCGCGAGGCGGACCATGCGGCGGTGCATAAGGCCCTCGTCGGCCTCGGCGAGACGCCGGACGAGGGCGGCTCGTTCATGGCGAGCGTCCATCGCGCGGTGATCGGCGTGCGCTCCGCCGTGACCGGGCTCGACCGCAACGCGCTGCCGGCCTTCATCAAGGGCGAGGACGCCATCCTGGACGACTACGATGCCGCCCTGACGGAGCAGGCGCCGCACGCCGAGATCGCCGCGATGCTGGCCAGCCGCAAACGCGAGCTTGTCGGCAAGATCGAGGAGATGAAGCGGCTGGCGGCGTGACGCAACGAGCCGACATGTCAACGAGGTGCTCGGCGGCCAAGCTTCGGTCTGTCGCCGGGCCTCTCATCACGCCGTTCAGACAGCTTGCCGCAGGCGCACGCCGCGTTATGTCCAGTTTGGATAGCCCTTCCAGCAAGGCGGGGCGGTAACGCCCGAGGAAACGCCATGTCCGAGCTCCCGAAAACCCTGCGCGACGTCTCCGGTCTCGGCACCGACGCGCCAAGCATGAAGGGCTCCGCCCTCATCATGATCGACTTCCAGAACACCTATCGCGAGGGCGTGATGAAGCTCGACGGCGTCGAGCCGGCGATCAAGGAAGGCGCGAAGATCCTCGCCAAGGCGCGCGAGGCGGGCATCCCGATCTTCCACATCCAGCACGATGCCGGCGCGGGCTCGCCCTACGACGTGAACGAGAAGATCGGCGCCATCGCCGACGAGGTCGCGCCGCAGGACGGCGAGACGATCATCGTCAAGAACTATCCGAGCGCCTTCGTCGGCACCGACCTGCAGCAGAAGCTCGAGGCCGCCGGCGTCAAGAACCTGATCCTCGCCGGCTTCATGACCCACATGTGCGTCAACTCGACCGCGCGCGCCGCCTTCAACCTCGGCTTCAGCCCGACCATCGTCGCCGCCACGACGGCCACGCGCGACCTGCCCGGGCCGGACGGCTCCGTCGTCGCGGCCTCCGCGATGCAGAGCGCCAGCCTCGCCGCGGTCGCCGACCTGTTCGCCATCGTCAAGCCGAGCGTGTCCGACATCCGTGCGTGATACGCGCTCTCGTGTGACACGGTTGGCGATCATGGTCGCGGCGGCAGCCCTTGCCGCCGCGACGTCTGCAATTGGTGACGACGCGACGGCGACGTTCGTGGCAAGAGGCTGGGGCCTCGTCGTGCGCTACCCCGCCGCGCTCGAGGTCTCGCCCTCGTTCCGCGCGAGCTACCTCGACGCCGGTGGCTGGCGGGTCAGCTACGCGGCCGGCGCCGGCACTGGCACCGCGATCGTCGCGCTCCGCCTCCCCGACCTGACCAGCCCGGCCGGCAAGGCCAACGCCGAACTGCGGATCGGCGCGAGCCGCGATCCCGACACTCTCGCAAGCTGCCTGACCTACGGCATGAACAGCGGCGACAATGTCGAGCAGCGGACCCGCTCGATCGGCGGCGTGAGATTCACCGAGGTGCCCGACAACGGCGATGCCGCGATGATGCAGACGATCCGGACCGACGACTTCCGCGCGGTCGACCACGGAATATGCTGGGCCGTGGACATCGTGCGCTATTCGCTGGCGGCCGAAGGGTCGCCACCCGACTATACGCCGGCGCAGCTCGCCGCGTTGCGCGGCGTGCTCGACGGCATCAGCTTCGACGCAAGCGATCCGACGATCCGCAGATAGGCACCCTCGGAGGGCGGATCCTCCCCCTTCGAAGAAGGGGGGAAGGATTAGCGCCCTACAGCTTGGCGAAGGGGGTGCGCTCGAACAGCCGCAGCATGATCTTGCCGGCGCTCTCCGGCGTGCTGAGCGTGATCGTCTCGTCGGCGGCGGCGCGCTTGCGACCGAGCCGCTCGCGCACGGCCGGAGTCGGCGTCTCGCTCACGGGCTCGCGGCTGCCGGTCGGCGCGCTCTGTTGCAGCATCCGCAGGATCGCGCGCTGGGCGAGCCGGATCGGGTCGATCGTGCCGTCGTTGCGCAGGCAGTCGGGCTCCGACTGCGCGACCTTGACGATCGAGCGCGCAAGGCGATTGATGATGCTGCGATCGACCTCGTGCGAGGCGCGCAGACCCTGCAGCGCGATCGCGTACGCCTCGTGCAGGCGCTCCGCCTCCGTCGAGTCGAACGCCCCCGTCTTGATGTCGAAAATGCCGGCCATGACGCAGCCCCCGCAACGCCTTTACATATAGGAGCTTATCAGTAGGCCGCCGGCACGCAATAAGGACCTCGCCTCAAGGTTGCTTTAATTTCCCGTGTGGCACGCCGTCCCATGCAGCCGGCTACACCCATCCTTAACCCTGCCCGGCGATGCTTGCCGTCTCGCGGTCTCCACTTCCGGCTTGCCATGCTCGAGCGCCCAGCTTCCCCCGTCTACAGCCTGGTCATCCCGCTCTACAACGAGGAGGCGGTGTTGCCGCTGCTCTTGTACCGGCTCGACCGGCTGCTCGAGGCGCTCGACGCGCCGGCCGAGGTGATCCTCGTCGACGACGGCAGCCGCGATACGACCGGCATCGTCGCCGCCGCGCGCGCCAAGGACGATCCGCGCTACCGCTATCTCGCGCTGTCGCGCAACTTCGGCCACCAGGTCGCGATCTCGGCGGGCATGGACTACGCGGCCGGCGACGCCGTCATCGTGATGGACGCCGATCTGCAGGATCCGCCCGAAGTGGTCCCCGCGCTCGCGGCGAAGTGGCGCGAGGGCTACGAGATCGTCTACGCGCTGCGTCTCACCCGCGACGGCGAGACGCCGCTGAAGCGCTGGACGGCGGCGGCGTTCTACAAGCTGATCCGCGCGCTGACCAAGGTCGACATCCCGGCCGACGTCGGCGATTTCCGCCTCGTCGACCGCAAGGCGATCGAGGCGTTCAAGGCGATGCCCGAGCGCGACCGTTTCGTGCGCGGCATGTTCGGCTGGATGGGCTTCTCGCAGACCGCCGTGCCGTTTCACCGGCTTTCCCGCGGCGCCGGTTCGACGAAGTATGATTTCGCCCGCATGCTGAAGCTCGCCCTCGACGGCATCGTCGGCTTCTCGGACGTGCCGCTGCGGCTCGCGCTGTGGATCGGCGCGATCGTGTCGCTCGGCGCGCTCGGCTACGGCGGCTACGCGATCCTGATGGAGCTTATCGGCGTGCCGCTCGTCAGCGGCTGGGCCTCGACCATCGTGCTGGTCTCGTTTCTCGCCGGCATCAACCTGCTCATGACCGGCATCGTCGGCGTCTATGTCGGACGCATCCACACCGAGGTGAAGAACCGGCCGCTCTATGTCGTCGGCCGCGCCGTCGGCTTTTCGGATGCCGCCATCGCCCGCCCGCCGGTCAAGGCGCCGTTGCCCCGGTCGATCGCCGCATGATCGGCTCCGCCGTCGTGCCGGCGATCGTGCCGGCCCTCGCGCCGGCGATCGCGCCAAGGCGCGCGCTCACGGTTCCGGCCGGTCTCGGCGCGCTGGCGCCCAGCCTGATCCTGTTCCTCTGCCTTTGCCTCTGGCTGCTGGCGACATCGTCGGACCTGCTCGGCGATCCCGACACGCAATGGCATATCGCCGTCGGCCGCTGGATCTGGGCGGCGCGCGGCGTGCCGACGACGGATGCGTTCTCGCACACGCAAGCCGGCGCGCCGTGGATCGCCAAGGAATGGCTGTCCCAGCTCGTCTTCTTCGGCGCCTATTCCATCGCCGGCTGGCGCGGCGTGATGTTCCTCACGATCGTCGCCATCGCCGGCGCGTTCGCGCTGCTGCATGGCTGGCTCCGCCGCCGCGTGCATCCGACCGCGGCGCTCGCCGCCGTGCTCGTCGCGATCGCGCTGGCGCAGGGACACTTCCTCGCACGCCCGCACATGCTGATCCTGCCGATCGTCGTCGTCTGGATGATCGGGCTCGTCCGCGCGCTCGAGCGAGGCTCGGCGCCTCCGCTCGGGCTCGCCCTCGCGATGATGCTCTGGGCCGACATGCACGGCAGCTTCCCGCTCGGTCTCGTCATGGCCGGCATCCTGGCCGGCGAGGGCGTGCTCTTCGCTCCCGCGGGGACGCGCTGGGGCGCCGCGCGACGCTGGGCGCTGTTCCTCGCTGTCGCGCTCGGCGCGGCGATGGTCTCGCCGTACGGCTGGCACGCGATCGTGGTGCCGCTGAAGATGTCCGCCAACACCGCGACGCTCACCTATGTCGGCGAGTGGCAGCCGCTCCATCTCGACGCGATGGGGCTCTACGCCCTGGCCGCTCTCGCCGCGGTCCTCGCCGTGCTGGCGCGCGCGCCGCGCCGCAACCTGTTTCGCATCATCGCCGTGGCGGCACTCGCCTGGCTGATGATCCGCCACGCGCGTTTCGTCGAGCTGTTCACGGTCGCCGGCCCGGTGCTCGCTGCCGACGCGGCGGCACGCTGGCCGAGGCTGGCGCCGCGCCCGCCGGCGGAGCTCGCGACGAGGTCGCTTGCGGCGATCGCCGCGCTCGCCGCCGCCGTGCTCGTCGCCGCCACCCTGATCGAGCCCGCGCCCGCGGCCTTCGTGACGCCGGACGCCGCCTATCGCGCGGCGGTCGCCGCCGGCGTCGATGGGCCCGTCTACAACGACTATGATTTCGGCGGCTATCTGATCGCGCACGGCGTCAAGACGTTCGTCGACGGCCGCACCGACCAGCTCTTCCTCGGGGATTTCCTGCCTGATCTGGTCCACGCTCAGGCAAGCCCGGCGAACGCCGCGTTCGCCGCGCTGCTCGCCAAATATCACGTGACGTGGGCGCTGGTGCGCGTCGGCTCGAAGGACGCCGCGCATCTGTCGACCATGCCCGGCTGGCAAGAGATCCATGCCGACACGGTCGCGGCCGCCTTCGTCTTGAAGCGGTAGCGCCGTCCGCCGGCACGACCCCGTGGCACATCGCTCGCATCGCCAATGCGATCCGCGGGCGGCCAGGGGGCAAGGTGACCGACACCGACGACGACGATCTGAAGACGCTGAACGGGATGGGTTACGCGCAGGAATTGGCGCGGCGCATGGGCGGCTTCTCGAATTTCGCGATCTCGTTTTCGATCATCTGCATTCTCGCCGGCGGCATCGTCTCGTTCCCGACGGCGATCGCGACGGGCTCGGGCTTCGGCGTCGCGATGGGCTGGCTCACCGGCGGCGCGTTCGCGCTCGTCGTCGCCGCCGGGCTCGCGCAGATCGGCTCGGCCTATCCGACCGCGGGCGGCCTCTATCACTGGTCGTCGATCCTTGGCGGCCGCGGCTGGGGCTGGGCCACCGCCTGGATCAACCTGATCGGCCTCATCTTCGTGGTCGCCGCTGTCGATGTCGGCGTCTACACCCTGTTTCAGGGCCTCGTCGCCCCGGTGCTGGGCATCGACGCGTCGGCCTGGGGCTTCGCGGCGCAGACCGTCGCCGTCATCGCGATCCTGGTGACCCAGGCGCTCTTCAACCATCTCGGCATCAAGCTGACGACGATGATGACCGACTTCTCGGGCTACCTCATCTTCGTCGTCGCGGTGGTTTTGACCCTCACCTTTCTCGTCTGGGGCCCGAGCTTCGATCTCACGCGCCTCGTCACCTTCGTCAACACGACCGGCGCGGCGGGTGGCGGCTTCGTGCCGGAGCCTCGGTCGGCCGGCGTCGCCTTCCTCATCGGCCTTCTCTATCCGCTCTTCACGATCACCGGCTACGACGCCTCGGCGCACACGGCCGAGGAGACGCGGAACGCGCGCGTCGCCGTCCCGCGCGGCATTCTCAATTCGGTGTTCTGGTCGATCCTGTTCGGCTTCCTGATGGCCGCCTCGTTCGTGCTCGCCAGCCCCGATCTCGCGGCCACGGCGAAGGCGGGCGGCAACGCCTGGTTCGAGCTCTTCGCCAAGCTGCCGGCGCCGATCTGGCTGAAGGACGCGCTGGCCATCGGCATCGTCGTGTCGAATTATCTCTGCGGCCTCGCCTGCCTCACCTCGACATCACGGATGATCTTCGCGTTCGCGCGCGATGGCGGTCTGCCGGGCTCGCGATGGTGGAAGAAGGTCAGCCCCAGATGGCGGACGCCGGTCCCGGCGATCTGGCTCGCGGCCACGCTCGCCTTCGCCTCGACCCTGTATTCGCCGGCCTTCAATGCCCTGGCGGCGGGTTCGGCGTTGTTCCTCTACCTGTCGTACGCGATGCCGATCGGCGCCGGCGTGCTCGCCATCGGCAAGAGCTGGACCGAGTTCGGCCCGTTCACGCTCGGAGGCTGGTTCAAGCCGCTCGGCGTCATCGCCGTCGTCGGCGTCGTCGTGCTGCTCTACGCGGGTATCCAGCCGCCCAACGACATCCTGGTCAATTACGCCATCGGAATCGCCGCCGTGATGCTCGCGCTGTGGTTCGGCATCGAGCGACGGCGGTTCAAGGGACCGCCGATCGGCCAATCGCTTGCCGCGCGGCAAGCGACGATCGTCGAGAACGAGCGGGCGGTCCGCGGCGCCGCGTGACGGCGCGCGAGCGGCTCCTTACAGCGGTCGCCACTCCGCGTGGCGCCAATCGAACGCCGGCGACAACTCGGAGCGCCGGCGCAGAATGGTCTTGTCGTCGTGGAGACGACGGATCTCGACGGTCTCGTCGGGCGCCGGCGCGGTCGCGTCGAACTTGCGCCATTTCCGTTCCGACGTGTGCGACGAACGCGACATCACTTGCTGAAGCATGGAGGCCTCCCGCGAAAAGATGTGGCAAATATGCGGCGGATCGCGACTTTCGTCTAGAGGAATCGTGAAGATGTCCCGCGACCTTCACGACAGCTGGCCGGACCTGTCGCCGAGAGCCGTGCCGAGGCTGATCGTTCCCGAGCCTCGGCGCGCCGGCTTCTGCTGGCTCTCATGCGGCGCCCAGCCGGCGAGCGAGACGATCTCGAATGTGGCGCGGATGCGGCCGTCGGGATCGGCGAAGCGCTCCGCGTAGAGTCGGGCCGCGCGCATGAACATGTCGCGACGGCTGGGGCGGCGCTCGCGGGCCACGAGCGTGCTCGTCGCGCCCATCGCGCGCAGGTCCGCCATCAGCGCGAAGAGCGTGTCGTAGCGCACCGTCAGCACCTCGCTGTCGGCGACCGGGAGCGCGAAGCCCGCCCGCTGCAGCAGGCCGCCCATGTCGCGGACATCGGCGAAAGGCGCGACGCGCGGGCTCGCGCCGCCGGTCACCTCCGCCTCGGCCTCGGTGAGAACGGCGCGCAGCTCGGTCAGCGTCCGTCCGCCGACGATGGCGCCGAGAAACAGCCCGTCGGGCCTCAGCACGCGGCGGATTTGCACGAGGGCGCCCGGCAGATCGTTGGCGCCTTGCAGCGCGAGCGCCGAGACGACGAGGTCGAAGCGGCCTGTCGCGAGCGGCAACGCCTCGACGTGGCCGATGAC
Organism: uncultured Lichenihabitans sp.; assembly: GCA_965214415.1. GTDB lineage: Bacteria > Pseudomonadota > Alphaproteobacteria > Rhizobiales > Beijerinckiaceae > RH-AL1. Next base: position 3,823,768 of record CBDCBQ010000003.1, on the reverse strand, counting down.
GTGGCCGACGACGTGGCCCGGCTCGGGCAGCGGCGCGACCCTGACGAGCCGCGCCTTCGGACAATGAACCGCAAGCGCGGCGGCGAGATGCGGCCCCGGGGTGCCGACGTCGGCGATCATCGCGAACTCGCGCTTGATGGTCGAAAGGCGCTCGGCGATGTCGTCCGCGGCGCGCGCGAGCAGGAAATCAGCCGGGCGCCCCGCCGTGGCGCGGGCGAGACGGCGGCGGGCGAGGGACGGATCGAAGATCGCGTTGGGCGAGGCCATGCCCGCTATATGGGGCCGGCCTACGCGATGAGGGCTCAGAAGTTGACCTTGACGCCCCCGTAGAAGGACAGCGGCTGCGCGACGGTCACCGACTGCGCGTTACCGCCGTTGTTGGCCTGCAAGGTCGGGCTCACGGCACGGGCATCCGTCGTCGTGTCGTAGAACGTGCCGTAGGTCGCGTATTTGCGATTGTAGACGTTGTTCGCGATGCCGAACACCTGGACGGTGTCGGTGATCTGATACGAAGTGTGGAAGTTCAAGACGTTGTAGAACGGCAGTCTCGGGTTCAGGTTGGAATCGTCGCCGACGTAATATTGCTGGCCGACGAGGATCGTATCGCCACCGACGATCAGGCGCGGGGTGATGTGATACTCCAACCCGAGCTTGCCGAGCTGCGAGGGAATGCCGGGGATCACGTTGCCCGGGTGGACGAAGATGTTGCCGTTGGCATTGGCTTGCGGGTTGTTCGGCGAGGAGAACTTCGCGTCGAATTCGTAGCGGGCGTCGATATAGGCGTAGTTCGCGTAGAAATTCCACGGGCCGCGATCATACATCAGGCCCGCCTCGACGCCCTGCCGCCGCGTCTCGGCGGCGTTGACGAAGAAGCCCTGCCCCGACAACGCGCTCGGCTCGCTGACGATGTCGTTCGTGCTCGTCGTGCGGAAGTAGCCGGCCTTGTAGGCGACGCTGCCGCCGCCGTAGGTCGTCGGCAGGACGATCGTACCGCGCGCGCCACCCTCGTAGGTATGCGCGACGACCTGCTTCAGCGGCGGGTCGGAAACCAGCGCGGTCTCGAGGATGCAAGGCTGGAACTTGTTCGAGCACTCGCTCTCGAGCGGTGTCGGCGCGCGGTTGGCTTCCGAATAGCCGCCGTAGAGCGTGAACGCCGGCGTGAACTCGTAGGTGGCGCCGAAGACCGGATTGATGCGGTCGTAATTGCTTGATGAATCGAGCTCCGGATCGTGCCCGCCGACGTCGTTCAGCGTGATGTTGGCGATGTTGAAACGCGCGCCGGCGGTGACCGCGAGCGCCTTGGTCACGTTGAACGTGTCGAGCGCGAAGATGCCGACGTAGGTCGTGTTCGAGTGCAGGAAGGTCGAGTTGAAGCCGACGTTGCCGCGCGTGTCGATGACCTGACCGGCGCCTGGCGCGCCGAACGGTATGTTCTGGAATGCGGTGTTCAGCACGCCGAGCGTCGTCGTCGAGGTGAAGCTCGACTGGCTGGTGTCGACGCTGGCGCCGACCACGAAGTAATTGTCGTGTCCGTAGTAGGTGTCCTTGTTGACGGCCTGTAGCTGCACGCCCTCGCTCGTCGTGTGGGTCGAGGTCCTGGCCGTCGTGCTATAGGCAAAGTTGTTGGTTTGGCCGGGCGTCCCGACCGAGGCGATCGGCTGGCCGTTATCGCCGAGGAACTGGCGTTGCCGACGGGTCGCGGTGGCGGGCGCGTCATCGTCCGGCAGACAGATCGTCCCCCGCAGGGCGCCGCCGCAATCCTCGACGTCGGCATCGTTGCCGTCGACGTGGAATTGATCGAACTGGCGGATGTAGAAATTGCTGCCGAGCGTCCAGTGCGGAAACATCGTGTAGCTGCCGGTCAACTGGATGAGGCCGGCCTGGTTGTTGGTGGTCTGCGGCGTCGTGAAGACCGAGTTGTACTGCTGATTGACGAGCACCGTCGGCGTGACGCCCTGCACGCCGAGCAGGGAGCGGCCGAACTGGCCGATCAGGTGAAGCTCGGCATCCTGCGAGCGGTAGCCGAGGTCGGCGATGGTGCGCTGGGCGTTCTGCGCGCCGAACGGCCGATAGCCGCCGTCGCGGTAGCCGTCGGCGGCGAAGTAGAACGAGTAATTGCCGACCTGCTTGCCGTATTCCATGTAGCCGTTGACGCGACCGTACGAGCCGCCGAGGATCGTCGCGTCGCCGCCGTGAAAGTTGAAGCCGTTCTTCGTCGTGAAGACGATCGCGCCGCCGAGCGCATTGAGGCCGAAGACGGGGTTGTTGGTGTAGACATCGGCCCGCGCGATCGAGATCGGCGGGATCAGGTCGAGATTGACGAGATCGCCGAACGCTTCGTTGATGCGCACGCCGTTCTCGTAGACCGCGAGGCCCTGCGACGTGCCCGAGATGCGCGAGACGTCGAAGCCGCGATAGAAGAGGTCGGGCGAGAGGTCGCTGCCGTCGACGTTGATGCCGATCGCGCCCGGCACGCGCGCCGTGATCGCATCGACGACGCTCGGCTTGTATTGGACCTCGAAGTCCTTGGCGGTCACGGTCGAGACGTCGGCCGGCACCTTGTTCACGTCGATGCCGGCACTGGCCGTCGTCGGCACCGGCGTCGCCGAGATCTGGATCTCCGGCAGGACGATCGCGCCGCCAGCCTGCTGCGCTCGCGCGTTGCCGGCGCCCGCGACAAGCAGGATGGTGAGCCCGGCCGCCGCCGCGCGTCGCTCGATCGTCATCGGTCCTCCTCGAAGGCGCCAAGGTTCCGAATCAATCATGTCGGAGCCGCCCTCAAGCAGCCACATTCCCCTATGGAACCACCTATCGACAAGTCGAAATGAGTGTCGGACTTCCACAAGACATCAACAGTTGCATTAATGTGGCATTTCAAGCTTGGAGCTGCTTCCGCAAGGCCGTCTTTTACTGAGAAACCGGGAAAAACTTCCCGGTTTTGCTTGCCGGTTTCATTCGCAGACCGCGCGGTTCTGGTCCACCACAACCGGTGCTAGCCTGATCGGATGGCCCGATCCGACCCGGACACGCGACTCCCTTGGGGCGCCCCCTTGCGCGGCGCGGCCCGGTGGCTCCGTCCGCGGGCGCGCGGCGCGGCGTCGACGCTCGTCGATCTCGTGTTCCCGCCGACGTGCCTCGCCTGTCGCAAGGCGACGGCCACCAATGGCGCGCTCTGCGGCCCGTGCTGGGGCGGCATGCGACTCATCGAGCGGCCGTTCTGCGAGCGGCTCGGCACGCCGTTCGCCGCCGAGCTCGATGACGGGGCGGGCGACGGGCTCGTCTCGCCCGAGGCGATTGCCGATCCGCCGGTCTATGCGCGGGCACGCGCCGTCGCTCGCTACGACGACGGGCCCGCCCGCCGGCTCGTGCATCGGCTGAAATACGGCGATCGCCTCGAGCTCGCGACGACGATGGGCGCGTGGATGGCGCGGGCCGGCGACGAGCTGCTCACCGAGGCCGACGTCCTGGTCCCGGTGCCGCTGCACCCACGCCGGCTGGCGCTGCGGCGGTTCAATCAGTCGGCGCTGCTCGCGCAGGCGATCTCGCGCGGCTGCGGGGTGCCGGTCGACATGGATGCGCTCGCCCGCGTGAAGCCGACGCCGCCGCAGGTCGGCATGACGCGCAGCCAGCGCGCCCTCAATGTCCAAGGCGCCTTCCGCGTGGTGCCGGAGCACGCCATCGGCGTCGATGGCCGCGCGGTGGTCCTCGTCGACGACGTGCTGACGTCGGGCGCGACGCTCAACGCCGCCGCGCGCGCGCTTCTGCGCGGCGGCGCGCGGCGGGTCGATGCCCTTGTATTCGCCCGCGTGGTGCCCGGCGGCTGATGACAGCCGGCATGCGGATTGCCATATCACTCTGACCAAAGACACATGTAGCGAGGAGGATGGCGAGATGGCGACGCCTGGGATCGTGATCTACACTACGTCGCTTTGCCGCTTCTGCATGGGCGCGAAAGAGCTCCTCGACACGAAGGGCGTCTCCTACGAGGAGATCAGCGTGGATGGCGACAAGGCGGCGCGCGCGGCGATGAGCGAGCGGGCTGGCGGCAAGACGACCGTGCCGCAGATCTTTGTCGGCGACACGCATCTCGGCGGCTGTAACGAGCTGTACGCGCTCGAGAAGGACGGCAAGCTCGACGCTCTGCTGCAAAAGGTAACCAGCTGACACGATGATCCTTTATCAGCTCGCCTGCGTCGCGGAGCACCGGTTCGAAACGTGGTTTCGCCACAGCGAGGCGTACGACGATCAGGTCGAGCGGGGATTGCTGTCGTGTCCGGTGTGCGGCTCCGGGCAGGTCACGAAATCGATCATGGCGCCCGCGGTCGTGGTTGGATCGGGCAAGCGCGTGCCCGCCGACATGCCGCCACAGAATATGCTCGTGCCGACGGGGCCGCCACAGTTTCCGGCCGCCGATCCCGCGACGGGCCCACTTCTCGACGATAGGCATCGCGCGATCCGCGCGGCGATGCGCGCGGTCCGAGACAAGATCCTGTCCGAGGGGCAGAACGTCGGGCCGCGCTTCCCCGAGGAGGCGCGCTCGATGCACGAAGGCGCCATCCCGGTTCGGCCGATCCACGGCCAGGCGACGCGGGACGAGGCGAAAAGCCTGATCGAGGACGGCATCATGATCCTGCCGGTCCCTGTCGTGCCGGAAGAGCTGAACTAAACCGCGTGGAACCGTGCCGCGCTGTGACGCTTTCTTGACGGCGTGGCATTTCAAGGCACAGTGACGCAACGCGATTGCCCCATAGAGGGTCGCGCCGGCTCGCAGACGGGGGTGAGGGTGCTCGAGGTGCAGACGTTTGCCTAGCCATTCCACGCGGCAGGTGCCTCGACGCTCCGGCAAGCCAAGGCTCGATGATCGCCTCGCCGACGAGGCGCGCTTCATCCGGACCTGGCTCGACAATCCGATCCTGACGGGCGCGGTTTCGCCGTCCGGCAGGTTTCTCGCGCGAATGATGGCGCGCGCGGTCGATCCGAATGGGACCGGGCCGATCGTCGAACTCGGGCCGGGCACGGGGCCGATCACCGAGGCGCTTCTGAAGCGTGGCGTCGCGCCGCGTCGTTTGGTGCTCCTCGAGTTCGATGCGGCGTTCTGTCGGTTGCTCCGCAAACGATTCCCAGGCGTCCAGGTTGTCCAGGCCGACGCCTACCGGCTGCATCAGGGACTGCACGACGTGCTTCCGGAGCCTGCCGCCGCGATCGTCTCGAGCCTGCCGCTGCTCAACAAGCCGGACGCGCAGCGCCTCAGCCTCCTCGAGGATGCGTTCGCCCTGATGGCGCCGGGTGGCGCGTTTGTCCAATTCACCTATGGCATGGCGTCGCCGGTGCCGCGCAGCGCCGCGGCCGATTACGATGCCGAGATCTCGCCGCCAATCTGGCTCAACCTGCCGCCGGCGCGCGTGTGGGTCTATCGGCGCAAGGGCGAGGGTGGCACGGGCGACATCGACGTGGCACCGCGCGATGCCAAGCGGCTCGGGCTGCGCGCCTCCGAAACGGGGATCTTTCGACCCGCCCCCTTCCACCCTATCGTCCAGAAGAAGCTGTTTCGACGCCGGCGCGACGCGGTCTCGCCGTTCGGCGAGTGAGGGACGGCAAGATGGAAGCGCCGCCCCTGCGTAACCGGCTGATCGTCGCGCTCGACGTGCCGACGCCCGACGCCGCCGATAAGCTCGTGGCCGCGCTGGGCGACAGCGTGGGGTTCTACAAGATCGGGCTCGAGCTGGTGTATGGCGGTGGCTTGGCGCTCGCCGAGCGGCTCGTGGGCGACGGCAAGAAGGTTTTCCTCGACCTCAAGCTGCACGACATCCCGGCGACGGTCGAGCGCGCCGCCGCGCAGGTCGCGCGGCTTGGCGCGACGTTCCTTACCGTGCACGCCTTCCCCCAAACCATGCGCGCGGCGAAGGCCGGTGTCGGCGCGAACGGACCGGCCGTGCTCGGCGTCACCGTGATGACGTCCTACGACGATGGCGACCTCGAGAGCGCCGGCTACGCGATCGGCGTGCGCGAGCTGGTCGCGCGGCGCGCCGACCAGGCGGTCGAGGCGGGGATCGACGGGCTCATCCTTTCGGCGGAGGAGGTCGAGGCGATGCGCCGCCGCGTCGGGTCGAAGCTGCGGCTGATTACGCCCGGCATCCGCCCGGCCGGCGCCGACAAGGGCGACCAGAAGCGCACGATGACTCCGGCCGGCGCGATCGCCGCGGGCGCCGACTATCTCGTCATCGGGCGGCCGATCACGCAAGCGCCCGATCCGCGTGCCGCCGCCGAGGCCATCTTGGCGGAGATGGCGACCCGGAAAGCCTGATCTAGAACCGCGGCAGCTCCGGGAACGCCACCTTGCCCGCGTGGACATGCATCTTGCCCAGTTCGGCGCAGCGATGCAGCGTCGGAAACACCTTGCCCGGGTTGAGCCGGTGCTCCGGATCGAACGCGCATTTCAGCCGCTGTTGCTGCGCGAGGTCGATCTCCGAGAACATCGTGCCCATCAGGTCGCGTTTCTCGACACCGACCCCGTGCTCGCCGGTCAGCACGCCGCCGACCTCGACGCAGAGGCGCAGGATATCCGCGCCGAACGCCTCGGCGCGCTCGGTGTCGCCGTCCTTCGAGGCATCGTAGAGGATCAACGGGTGCAGATTGCCGTCGCCCGCGTGGAACACGTTGCCGACGCGCAGCTCATGCTTGGCGGCCAGCTCGTCCATGCGCTTCAGGACGTAGGCGAGCTTGTTGCGCGGGATCGTGCCGTCCATGCAGAGGTAGTCCGGCCCCATGGCGCCGGCAGCCGGGAACGCGTTCTTGCGACCCTGCCAGAACTGCTTCAGCTCCTCGTCGGAGGTCGAGACCTTGATTGTGCTGGCGCCCTCCCGCGCGGCGATCGCCGAGACGCGCTCGATCAGATGGTCGACCTCGGAGGCGGTGCCGTCGAGCTCGACGATGACGAGCGAACCGGCGTCGCGCGGGTAGCCGCAGGGCTGAAAGTTCTGGGTGGCGACGATGCAGGCCTGATCCATCATCTCCATGCCGCCGGGGATGATGCCCTCGGCGACGATCGCGGCGACGCAGTCGCACCCCTCCTCGACGGTCGGGAAGCCGAGCAGCACGCCGCGCGCGACCTCCGGCTTCTTGAGGATGCGCACAATCACCTCGGTGACGACGCCGAGCAGTCCCTCGGAGCCGGTGAGGATGCCGATGAGATCGTAGAGGTCGCTGTCGAGATGCTTGCCGCCGAGGCGCAGCACCTCGCCGCCCATCAGCACCACCTCGAGGCCGAGCAGGTTGTTGGTGGTCAATCCATATTTGAGGCAGTGAATGCCGCCGGAATTTTCCGCGACGTTGCCGCCGATCGAGCAGGCGATCTGCGACGAGGGGTCCGGCGCGTAATAGAAGCCTTCGTCCTCGACCGCCTTGGTGATCGCGAGATTGGCGACGCCCGGCTGGACCACGGCGCAGCGGTTCTCGTAGTCGATCTCGAGGATCTTGTTGAACTTGCCCATGGCGAGCAGGATGCCGTCCTCGAGCGGCAGCGAGCCGCCCGACAGCGAGGTCCCGCCGCCACGCGGCACGAGCTTGACGTTCATCTCCTTGGCCAACGCCATGATCGCCGCGACCTCGGCCACCGTCTCCGGCAGCACGACGACAAGCGGCAGTTGGCGGTACATGGTGACCGCGTCGCACTCGTAGGGCCGCATCTGCCGCTCGTCGGCGAGCACGTTGCCGCGCGCGACGATCTTCTCGAGCCGCGCGACGATGGTGGCGCGCTTGGCCAGGATCTCGGCCTCGGCCTTCGGCATCATGAGGGTCATCGTTCGTCCTTTCGCAGGGACGATGGCGCTCCGGCGGCCCCGGCGCAAGGCCCTGGCCGGCGGCATGGCCGCGCCATGGTGCGCCGGCAGGTCTCGCATCACCCGAAGACCCGACGCGACCGAGATCGCCATCGCCCGCGACGACCCGAAACTGGCGCGCTCCACGTGCCTTTTCCGCGCGAGGGGCTTGTGATGGTCGGCGGTATCACGCGCCGCTGCGACGGCTTCGTCATTGCGAGCCGACGGCGAAGCAATGACGACGGCTCAGCCCGTGCCGGCGGCGGCCTCGTCGCAGAACACGTAAAACTCGCCGATTGGCCGCACATGCGCGGCGGGCAGGCTCTCGTCGCCGGCGAGCACGCCGGCCAGCTTTTCGCGCTTGCCGGCGCCGGCGACGAGGAAGATCAGCGCGGCGGAGGAATCGAGCGCGGGATAGGTTAGCGAAACGCGCGGCTCGGGCTTGGCGCCGACGACCGAGACGACCCACTTCTCGCGCTCCTTCAGCGCGGAGATGCCGGGAAACAGCGAGGCGGTGTGGCCGTCCTCGCCGAGGCCGAGCAGGGTGACGGCGAACAGCGGGCGCGCGGGGTCGAGCGTGTCGCTCCCGTAATAGGCCTTCAGCACCGCCTCGTAGGCGGCGGCGCCCTCCTCCGGCGTGCCGTCGGTCGTCGGCACGGCATGCACGTTCTCGGCCGGGATCGGCACGTGGGCGAGCATCGCCTCGCGCGCCATGCGATAGTTCGAGTCCGGATGATCCGGCGGCACGAAACGCTCGTCGCCGAAGAAGATGTGGACGCGTCCCCAGTCGACCTTGTCGCGGTAGGCGTCCGTCGCCAGCAACGTGTAGAGCGTCTTCGGCGTCGAGCCACCGGACAGGTTGAAGGCGAACGGGCCGGTCGTCGCAGCCATGCGCTCGACGATCCAGTCGGCGAGATGCGCGGCGAGCGCGGTCTTGTCTGCGCTGATCTCGAGCTTCGGGCTGGTCATGAGCTGCCTTTCGCGTTACTAATTCGCACGTTTCGATCGAAGCCTTTTGCGACAGCGTGATGCGAAAATCAGCGGCGATCGCATTCCTCGGTATTCTGATCGCATGTCCGTCCGCCGAGGCTGATGAGGCAGAGCGCCTTGCTGCCGAGGCCCGCGCTCTGTTTCAAACGGTCCTCGCCGACGAGCCACCGGCACAACATTGCGGATATGACGCCGGCTGGCAGAACGACTCAATTCCGGAGGGCATAGCAAGAGAATATCTCGGCCTGGCGCTGCATGCGAGCCTCTCACCACCAGGACAGACCAATGGTCTGCGGGCCGTTCTCGATCCTGACGGCAGAAAGCCCGCTGCCTTCTGCACGGAAGCGGAACATGATGATTTTGAAAACGCTCGTTTCCAGACCATGAAGGCGGACGTCTCTTCGTCATCTATGGAAGTCACGACCAAATTTTTCACATTCCCCGTCTTCGATGCCGGTTATCGGATTGCGATCTTGGTCGTCACCGGGAGGCGCGACACGTGGTATCGCGCCGACAAGCAGATAGGCAGCTTCAAGCCGGGTGACATCGGTCGGGCGCCCCCGGACGTTGCGTCTGTCGCAAAGATCTTTCGAAAGACGCCGAAAGGTTGGAAATTCGTTGCGTCCGAACTCATAAGCCAAACTTGAGCCATCAACCTTTCACGACGGCGTCGGCCTGCGCCTTCACCTATCGTTGGCATTGCCCAAGGCGATCTCGAAGCCGCCTGTCTCGAACATCGAGACCCGAAGGCAGCGTGGGCGGCATCGGCTGCAGCGCCCGAACGCTTGATTTAGGACAAACAGCGTGACTAAACACCGGTTTCTTACCGTAACCCTGGTGGCGTTTCCCTTAATCGGGTCGGCACACGGCAGCGAGTCCGACCGGCTTGCGAGCGAGGCCGCCTCGCTGTTCCGAGTGATCATCGCGGCTGAGCCTGCACCGAAGCGATGCCGATACGAATCCGATTGGGCACCGGATCCCCTTCCCGAGGACGTGGCCCGAGACTATCTCGGCTCGACGCTGCACGCCGATCTTGCAGCCCCGACGCCCAACGCGGATTTCCGTGCGACCGTCGACCCGGACAAGCGGTTCACCTTCGCCTTCTGCGACCCGGCCGAGAGGACGCCTACAAAAAGGAACAAATCGCGATTTTCCAGAACGACAAGTCGTTGAAAAGGGCTCGCGTCGGTCTTTCCCGATTTTCGATGCTCGTTATCGACGGGCCGTCGTCGTGATCCGTCGCTATGGGCTAGAGCGCGACCGCCTCGATTTTTCCATGGGAGGCTTGAAGCCTGGAGACATCATCCGGCATCCCGGCTTCTCCGCCGAGGAGGCATATCTCTACGTCAAGACAAAAGCCGGATGGAAGCTGACCAAGCACACCCTGCTCGAAATAAGCTGAGCAGCTAGCGCTTTTTCGCCAGCGGAAGGATGTGCTTCTCGATCGCCTCGGCGAACCCTTCGCTGTCGCAATCGGCGACGACGACGTCGGCCTGCGCCTTCACCTCGTCGTTGGCGTTGCCCATGGCAATGGCGAAACCGCCCTTCTCGAACATCGACGTGTCGTTCTCGGAATCGCCGATCGTCGCGATCTCGGATGTCGGGATTCCAAGTTCCTTGGCGAGATACTCGACGACGGAGCCCTTGCTCGCCAGCGGGTGCGTCACGTCGAGGTAGTAGGGCTGCGACAGCGCCGCCGTCACTTTGCTCCCGAACTTCGCGTGCACGTCCTTGACGCAGCGGGCGATGAGCTCGTGATCGTCGCTGACGCCGACGATCTTGACGGCCTTCTCGATGCTGTCGCCGAAGTCATCGACGACCTTGGGCGGGAATTGCACGGTCTTCTGCTCGCGCGCGACATGCGGCGCATCCAGCTTGTGGACCATCCAATCGTTGCCGGCGTAGAGCCAGGTGTCGAGCCCCTCGTCGGCGATCATCTTGATCACCTCGCGCGCGATGTCGGCGGGGATCGTCCGCTCCTCGATCGGCGTCAGGTCGGCCTTGGTGTAGAGGCCACCATTGAAGCCGGCAACCGGCGTATCGATGGCGAGCGGCCCGATCACCATCTCCATGCCCTTCGGCGGCCGGCCGCTGGTGATGGCGAATCGCACGCCGGCGGCCCGCAAGTCGGCGACGGCCTTCTTGGCCTTCTCGGTCAGCACCTTCTCGTGCGTGACGAGCGTGCCGTCGACGTCGGCGAGCAACAGCGAGATCTTGGTCGGCTTGCGACTCATGTGGATGGCGCCAACGCCGCGCGGGGCAAGACGAAGCGCTCGACGGCGGCGGCCCAGCCATCGTGCTCGTTGTCGTCCGTGACGTAGTCGGCGCCGGCCTTCAACTCGTCGATGCCGTTGCCCATCGCGATCTTGTAGGCGGCGACGGCGAACATCGGCAGGTCGTTGGCCTGGTCGCCGATCACCGCGATCTCGCTCATCGGCACATTGAGCACGCGGGCGATACGGCGCGTCGCCTCGCCCTTGTCGAAGCCGAACGGCGTCACATCGAGATAGTATTTCTGCGAACGTTTGGCGGTCGCCCCTTCGCCGAGGCGATCAGCCAACGCCGCCTCGCACGCGGCGACCGCGTCGAAGTCCTTCGAGGAGCCGACGAGCTTGCCGACCCGCGACAGGTACGGCTCGAACGAGTCGACGACCTTCGGCTCGTGCTGGATCGTCTTGCGTTCCTTCGGCACGTAGTCGCCATCGGCGTTGGTCACGTACCAGGTGTCGGTGGTGAACAGCCAGCCGTCGATGCCGAATTCGGCGAACGCGGCGATGGCGGTGCGGGCCGCCTCGGCCGAGACCTTCGTCTCCTCGATCACGCTGAGGTCGGGATTGAGGATCGCGCCACCATTGAAGGCGCCGATCGGCGCCTTCATCTTGAGCGGCCCGGTCATCATCGCGAAGCCCGCCGGCGGCCGGCTCGACACCAGCGACAGACGCACGCCGGCGTCCGCGAGACGCGCGGCGGCCGCGATGCACTTGTCGGTCAGCCGCTTGTCCCCCGTCACCAGCGTCCCGTCGATGTCGGAGACGAGCAGCGAAATCCGGGCATGCTCGTTCATGACGGCTTGCTCAAAGCGCCAGCCACTTGTGACCATCGCGCGCGAGCAGTTCGTCGGCCTCGGTCGGGCCAGCCGAGCCCGCCTCGTACCAGTGCACGGCGTCCTGGCCGGCCGCCCAGGCATCGAGCAGCGGCTGCACGACGGCCCAGCCGCTCTCGACGTTGTCGGCGCGCTGAAACAGAGTCGCGTCGCCGATCAGGCAGTCGTAGATCAGCGTCTCGTAGCCGGTCGACGGCGCCGACTTGAAGTAGTCGGAATAGCGGAAGTTCATGTTGACGTCGGAGAGCTTCACCTTGCGCCCCGGCTGTTTGACGGAAAACCGCATCTGCACGCCCTCGTCGGGCTGGATGCGGAACACCATGCGCGAGTTCGACAGCTGCCCCTCGTCGACATTGCGGAACAGAACGCCCGGCGCCTTCTTGAACTGGATCGCCACCTCGGTCTTGCGCGCGGTCATCGCCTTGCCGGTGCGGATGTAGAACGGCACGTCGGCCCAGCGCCAGTTGTCGATGAACACCTTCAGCGCGAGATACGTTTCGGTGCGGCTCTTTGGGCTGACGTCGGGCGATTGCCGATACGCCTGCATCGGCTTGTCCTTGACCTCGCCGAACACGTACTGGCCACGCACCGAGTTCTTCACCGCTTCCTCCGGCGTCATCCGCCGGATCGCTTCGATCACCTTGGCCTTCTCGGCGCGCACGGCGTCGGCCTCGAACGAGTTCGGCGCCTCCATCGTCATCATCGCGAGGAGCTGGAACATGTGGTTTGGCACCATGTCCCGCAGCGCGCCCGTCTTGTCGTAGAATTTTCCGCGCGATTCCACGCCGACGGTTTCAGCCGCGGTGATCTGCACGTGATCGATGTGGTCGCGGTTCCAGATCGGCTCGAACATGAAGTTCGCGAACCGCAGGACCATGATGTTTTGCACCGTCTCCTTGCCGAGGAAGTGGTCGATGCGGAAGATCTGGTCCTCGTCGACGATCTTCAGGATCTGCTCGTCGAGCGCGCGGGCGGACTTCAAGTCCGTGCCGAACGGCTTCTCGATGATGATGCGGCGGAACTGATCCTCGCCCTGCTTGGTGAGGCCCGACTTGCCCAACCCCTCGACGACCGGCCCGAAGAACTCCGGCGCGGTGGCGAGGTAGAACACGACGTTCTTGTGCGACTTGCCCTTGGTCAATTCGTCGAGCTTGTGACGCAGCCCGGCGAACATCTTCTCGTCGGTGATGTCGCCCTTGATGTGGAACAGGCGCTCGTGCAGCCAGGCCGTCGCCTTCTCGTCGACCTTTTGCTTGCCCGCCTCGTGCCCGCCCGCCTCGATGATCTCCGTCATCGCCTTGAGCAGGTTCTTGCGGAACGTGTCCTCGTCCGGATCGCCCCGGTTGATGCCGAGGATCGAGAAGTCGTCGTTGAGCAAGCCCTCGTTGACGAGATTGTAGATCGCCGGCATCAGCAGGCGCTTCGTCAGGTCGCCGGACGCGCCGAAGATGACGAGAACGCAGGGCGGCGCGACAGCTGTCCCGCTCGACGTCTTCTTCGCGGCCTTGAAGGGCATCTCGTTCATAGTGCCTCGCCTGAAGGCGATGCTATTTCAGCTCGAGGTGTCCACCGAACTGGAAGCGCATCGCGGAAAGTAGCTTCTCGCCATATGTGTGGACCTGCCGCGAGCGGAACCGCGCGTAGAGCGCGGCTGACAGAACCTCCGCGGGCACCGCCTCCTCGATCGCGGCCTCGATCGTCCAGCGTCCCTCGCCGGAATCGGCGACGTTGCCGGAATATTTCGAGAGCGACTCGTTCTCGGCCAGCGCGATCGCGGTCAGGTCCAGCAACCATGATGCCACGACGCTGCCGCGGCGCCACACCTCGGCGATATCGGCCATGTTCAGATTGAAGCGCATGTCCTCGGGCAACGCCTCCGAGGCCTTGTTCTTCATGATGTCGAAGCCCTCGGCATAGGCCTGCATGATGCCGTATTCGATGCCGTTGTGGACCATCTTCACGAAATGGCCGGAGCCCGCCGGACCGCAATGCAGGTAGCCCTCCTCGGCGCGGCGATCGAAATTGTCGCGACCCCGGGTCGGGTCGATGGTGCCCTTGCCGGGCGCCAGCGCCTTGAGGATCGGATCGATGCGCTCGACAGCCTCGTTGTCGCCGCCGATCATCATGCAATAGCCGCGCTCGAGGCCCCATACGCCGCCGGACGTGCCGACATCGATATAGTGCAGCTCCTTCTTCTGCAGCTCCTTCGCGCGGCGGATGTCGTCCTTGTAGAACGAGTTGCCACCGTCGATGACGGTGTCGCCCTTTTCCATGTGGTTGGCGAGATCGAGGATCGTGTCCTCGGTGATCTTGCCCGACGGCAGCATCACCCAGATCGAGCGCGGTGCCTCGAGCTTGGAGATCATGTCCTCCAGGCTCGATGCGGATGTCATGCCCTCGCCGACCAGCGTGTCGACAACCTTCTTGTCGAGATCGTAGACGACCATCTCATGGCCGTGCTTCGTCAGACGTCGGGCGATGTTCGCGCCCATCTTGCCCAAGCCGATGATGCCAAGCTGCATATCCGTCTCCTTCGCGCGCGCGGCGCTTCACCGTTAGGGCTGTCAGGCCTTGTTGATCGCGATCTGGTTCTTGGCCGCCTCGAGGACCTTGTCCGGCGTGAAGCCAAACTTCTTCAAGAGGTCGGGGAGCGGCGCCGAAGAGCCGAACGTGTGCATGCCGATGATCTCGCCGGTGGTGCCGACATACTTGTCCCAGCCCATGACCGCGGCCTGCTCGACCGACACACGCGCCTTGATCTCCGGCGGCAGCACGCTGTTTCGGTAAGCCTCGTCCTGGCGGTGAAACAGCTCGATGCAAGGCATCGACACGACGCGGGCGCTGATGCCTTCGGCCTTCAAGGCCTCGTAGGCGCCGACGCACAGGGTGAGCTCTGTTCCGGTGCCCATCAAGATCACCTGCGGCTTGCCGTCGTCGGCATCCGCGAGGATGTAGGCGCCCTTCGCGACGCCCGAAGCCGGCGCGTATTTCGTCCGATCGATCGTCGGCATCGCCTGGCGGCTGAACACGAGCACGGATGGATTGTGCTTCAGGGTCATGACGACCCGGTAGGTCTCGACCACCTCGTTCGCGTCGCCGGGCCGGAACGTGAAGAGACCCGGGATCATGCGCAGGCTCGGCACCTGCTCGATCGGCTGATGGGTCGGGCCGTCCTCGCCGACACCGATCGAATCGTGGGTGAATACCGTGAAGTTGTGCAGCTCCATCAGCGCCGAGAGCCGGATCGGCGGCCGCATGTAGTCCGAGAACACGAGGAAGGTCGAACCGAACGCACGCAGGCCCGACAGCGCCATGCCGTTGCAGATCGAGCCCATGCCGTGCTCGCGGATGCCGAAATGCATGTTGCGACCGCCGGGCGTCTCGGCCTCGAGCGATTCGGCGCCGTCGATATTGGTCTTGGTCGAAGGCGCGAGATCGGCCGAGCCGCCGATGAACCAGGGGCAGACCTTGGCGATCGCGTTGATCACCTTGCCCGAGGATTCACGCGAGGCCATGCCCTTCGCGTCGGCCGGAAACTCCGGCAAGGCTTTTTCCCATCCGTCGGGCATCGTCTTGGCGATGATGTGTTCGACCTCGGTGGCCAGATCGCCGTGCGCCGCGCGAAAGTCGGCGTAGCTGTGCTTCCAACGTTCGTTGAGCGCCGCGCCACGCTTGCCGATGCCGTCGTCGAAGTGCTCGCGCACCCCTTCGGGCACCAGGAATTGCGCATCCTCCGGCCAGCCATAGGCCTTCTTCGCGCCCTTGATCTCGTCCTCGCCGGGCGCGTCCGAGTGCGCCTTGTGCGTGCCGGCCTTGGTCGGGAAGCCGTAGCCGATGATCGAGTGGACGATGATGATCGTCGGCCGCTTGGTCTCGGTAAGGAACGCCTCGAGCGCGTTCAGGAATCCCTCGGTGTCGTTCGCGTCGGCGAGATGCAGCACGTTCCACTGGTAGGATTGGAAGCGCCTGCCGACATCCTCGCTGAAGGCGAGCGGCGTGTCGCCCTCGATGGTGATCTTGTTGTCGTCGTAGATCCAGCAGAGGTTCGACAGACCGAGGTGACCGGCGAGCGAGGCCGCCTCGGACGCCACGCCTTCCATCAGGTCGCCGTCGCTGCAGAAGTTGTAGACGTTGTAATCGAAAATCGTCGCGGTCTTGTTGTAGCGCACCCCCATCCAGCGGGACGCCATCGCCATGCCGACGGAGTTGCCGCAGCCCTGGCCGAGCGGCCCGGTCGTCGTCTCGACACCGGTGGTGAAGCCATACTCCGGATGACCCGGCGTCTTCGAGTCGATCTGACGGAAGTGCTTGAGATCGTCGACCGTCAGCGACGGCTCGTTCGAACCGGGCTTCGCCTTGATGCCGGCCAGGCAGATCAGCGAATAAAGAAGCATCGACGCGTGGCCGACCGACAGAACAAAGCGGTCGCGGTTCGGCCATGCCGGATCGGCCGGGTCATAGCGCAGCACCTTGTTCCACAGCGTGTAGGCGACGGGAGCGAGCGCCATCGGCGTGCCGGGATGGCCGCTCTTGGCCTTCTGGACCGCGTCCATCGCCAGCGTGCGGATCGTGTTGATCGCAAGCTCGTCGAGATGCGCACCCTCGCTCGTCGCGTCAGGTGTGGATCTGGCTGCGGCAGTCGCCATGAAGAACCTCCGGTAGGACGTCTGGACTTATCTGATCAGGTTCAGCCAGCCGCCGCAGCGCGATGTGAGGATCGCTTATGCAAGGGTCGGGCTTGCCGGACGCTGCGACAACGCGACGGTTGGTGGGGAGTTCAGCTGAATTGTCGCGGTCACGCCCGTTCGATATCCAACGGGATTTCCGCCATGAGCTCGAAGCCTTCGGGGCTATAAATCGCGTCGACCTTGGCGCCGATCTGCTGCGACAGCACGCGCGTCAGGATCATCGAGCCGAATCCATGCCGCTCCGGCGGGGTCACGGCGGGACCGCCGGACTCGACCCAACGACAGGTCAGGATCCGTTTTTCCCGCGCTGGGACGACCGTCCACGTGACGGTGACGCAACCCTCGGGCGTGCTGAGCGCGCCATGCCTGTAGGCATTCGTCGACAGCTCGTGGATCGTCATCCCGAGCGGCACGGCCAGCTGCGAAGGAAGCTCGACGTCGGGTCCCTCCAGCACCACGCGGTCGCTCGCGCCGTCCGCGTAGGCTCCGACCTCCTGCCGCAGGAGGTTGGGGAAGGACACGAACTGCTGGATCTCCTCGGTCAGGAGGGAATGGGTGCGGGCGAGCGACGAGATTCGGCCCGAGAAGGCCCACTGGTAGTCCTCGATCGTCTCCGCCGTTCGTGCCGTGGAGTTCATCACGCCCTGCACGGTCGCCAGCGTATTGCGAACCCGATGATGGAGTTCGCGGACCAGCATGGCCTGTGATTTCTCAGCGCGGACGTGATCGGTGACATCGCTGCCGTCGACGAAGATGCCGGCGACACGCCCATTCTCGCCGAAGATCGGCTGGTAGACGAAATTGACGAAGACTTCCTCGGGGCCGGCGCCCGGCGTCCGCTCGAATTCGGCGCGCATCTGCCGCCCCACGAACGGCTCGCCGGAGCGGAAAACCTTTTCGAGAAGCTGAAGGTAGCCTTGCTCCTCCGTCTCGGGCAGCGCCTCCTTGAAGGTGCGGCCGACGAGGTCGCGATGGCCGACCAGCGTCATGAAGGCGGTGTTCGCCAGCTCGAAGCATAGCTCCGGACCGCGTAGCACGCACATGAAGCTGGGCGATCGCATGAAGAGATTGCGAAGCTGCGTGCTCTCGTCGAGCAGCGTCTTGTTGAGCGCCTGGACCCGCTCGGCCCGCTCGAGGATCGAGCTGCCGAGGGCAGCCTTGCCGCGACCGCGTCCGCCGTCGCCATGTCCGATGTCGCCACGCTCGATGTCGCCACGCCCGATGTCGCCACTGCCGCCGTCGCTCCGCCCCCCGAGCTCGGTCTTCAGCCGATGCAGTTCGGTGACGTCCTGCGTGTTCTGCAGGATGAACGCGACGTCGCCCTTTCCCGAAAGGATCGGCGCATGCGTCACGCTCCAATAGCGATCGGTGATCCCACTCTCGTCCGGTATCGGAATGGGATAGTGGATCAGGGGCAGGAAGTCCGGCTGTCCGGTGCGCAAGACGCGCGTCAGCGACGCCTTCAGCTTGCGCTCGGTGTCGCCCGTGGCCGGAAACGCATCGAACACGTTTCGCCCGATCAACGCGTCGCGACCACGGTCCACCGCATCGGTATAGGCGACGTTCATGTCGGCGATGACGAGATCGTGGGTCAACAAGACGAGCGGGGTCGGAGTCGCATCGAAGATCGGCTGAAAATCGATCGAACTCGTCGCAGCCACCCAAGTCTCCAGTCACAGGGGCCGCGTTGCCCTTGTTAAGTGTGTCGAATGACATTTACCGCCGCACTGCCCAAAGACAAGGAGGAGCCCGCCAGGCAGGGTCGGCGATAGGTTTCGAGGTCGCGCCCTGAACATCAGGGTGCGTAGTTCGTTCCAGCATTCCGCGGGGATGGTCGCGATCTCGTTGGGATGGTTGACGCGAAGAAGCTCGCCGTGGCCGGGATCGGCGCCGGCCCTGGAGCGCGTCAGCTGTAGCAAATGGCTTTGCATACAATATTCGTGAGACGCAATATTCTGCTGTTAGATAAGCTGCTTAGCGCGAACAGCCCGCTGGGTATCGATTTGGGTGGCTGACGCATGACGCATCCTGACGCAATTTCGGCGTTCTTGGTGCGGCTTTTCTGGCGAGACACCGGCCCCGATCCCAGCCTTCGTCGAAACAGCGCTATGTATCGCCAGATGTCGAACCCTGCCGTTCCTCCGGGGCCGACCGTCACGCGTCGCCTGGCCCTGGTCCTTCTGGGAAGTCTCGCCGCATCGCGCGCGCGGGCCGAGACCCCGTTCCTGGAGTTTCTCGAGACCCTCTGGCCCGCCGCCAAGGAGGCGGGGGTGCGCCGCGAGACGTTCGACGCCGCGATCGCCGACCTGACGCCGGACCCGGGCGTGCCGCGCTCGTCGGGCGGCCAGCCGGAGTTCGAGAAGCCACTGCAGACCTATTACCGCGAGGCGGTGTCGGGCGGACGCATCGCCAAGGGTCGCGCGCTCGCCGCGCGGTACCAGGCCGAACTGTCCGCGATCGAGGGTCGGTTCGGCGTGCCGGGCGAGATCTGCCTCGCCGCCTGGGGCATGGAGAGCGACTTCGGTCGCGTTCGCGGCGGCCACGATATCGTCCGCACGCTGGCGACGCTGGCCTACGTCCGGCCCGACCGGCCGATCTTCCGCGACGAGTTCGTCGCCGCGCTGACGATCCTCGACCGCGCGACGGTCTCCCGCGGGCGGCTCGTCGGCTCCTGGGCCGGCGCGATGGGCGATCCGCAATTCCTGCCCTCGGCCTACCTCAAATACGCGGTGAGCGCCGCCGGCGGCGACGCCCCGCCCGACATCTGGACGAACCCGCCCGACATCGTCGCCTCGGTGGCGAGCTTCTTTCGCGGCAATGGGTGGGCCGCGGGCCAGCCGTGGATCGAGGAGGTCGTTTTGCCCGTCGGGTTCGACTTTCCGACGCTGCATGCCGGCGCGGCCGACTGGGCGCGGCTCGGAGTGCGCCGGCCCGACGGTCGTGAGCCGACCGGGGATGGCGAGGCGGCGCTGTTTCTGCCCGCGGGCGCGGCAGGCCCGGCGTTCCTGCTGTTTCCGAACTATTTCGTCATCAAACAGTACAACAATTCGGACTCGTACGCTCTGTCGCTCGGCTCGATGGCGCAGCGTATCGCCGGCGCGCCGGCCCTCGCGACGCCATGGCCGGGAAAACCGATCAACCTTTCGCGCAAGGACAAGGCGTTCATCCAGGGCCGCCTCGCCGCGCTCGGACTTTACGAAGGCTCGCAGGACGGCAAGCTCGGCCCGAAGGCGCGCGACGCGATCCATGCCTACGAGAAAAGGGCGCGGCTGCAGCCCGCCGACGGCTTCGCGACGCCGGCTGTGGTCGCAAGCCTGAAGGCCGCCCGATAGCGCGCAAGTCCGCGCGCGACCGCTGTTAGGGCACGTTGACACACGCCACCCCTTCCGCCACCGGTTGCGGCGGGACACCTCTCCCCAACGAGGGGCGCCCATCTGTGAGGATGGATCGATGACCAACGAACGTCCGGCCACGCGGCCGGTGAACCCGCATTTCTCCTCCGGCCCCTGCGCCAAGCGCCCCGGCTGGACCCCCCAAGTGCTCGCGAATGCCTGCCTCGGTCGCTCGCATCGCGCGCCCGCCGGACTCGCCAAGCTGCGCGAGGCGATCGCGCTGACCCGCGACGTGCTCGAAATCCCCGACTCGCATCTCATCGCGATCACGCCCGGCTCCGACACCGGCGCGGTCGAGATGGCGCTGTGGAACCTGCTCGGCGCGCGCGGCGTCGACGTGCTGGCGTGGGAATCGTTCGGCAAGGATTGGGTGACCGACGTCGCGCGCGAGCTGAAGCTCGCGGACGTGCGCACCATGGTCGCGCCGTTCGGCGTGCTGCCGAACCTCGCCGAGATCGACTTCGACCACGACGTGATCTTCACCTGGAACGGCACGACGTCGGGCGTGCGCGTACCCTCGGCCGATTTCATTCCAGACGATCGGCAGGGGCTGACGATCTGCGACGCGACCTCCGCCGTCTTCGCGCAGGCGCTCGACTGGTCGAAGCTCGATGTCGTCACCTTCTCCTGGCAGAAGGCGATGGGCGGCGAGGCGGCGCATGGCATGCTGGTCGTCGGCCCGCGTGCCGTCGCCCGGCTCGAAAGCTTCACGCCCGACCGTCCGATGCCGAAGCTCTTCCGCATGGTCGAGAAGGGCAAGCTCACAAGGAGCTTCTTCGACGGATCGACGATCAACACGCCGTCGCTGCTCTGCGTCGAGGATTATCTCGACACGTTGCGCTGGGCGAAAGGCCTCGGCGGCCACGCCGCGCTGCGCGCCCGCGCCGACGCGAGCGCTGCCGCGATCGCCGCGTGGGTCGCGCGGACGCCGTGGATCGACTTCCTCGCGGCGGATCCCGCGACGCGCTCCAACACCGGCGTCTGCCTCAAGATCGTCGACCCCGCGTCGACCGCGGGCGACGGCGGCGCGGCGTTCGTGAAGGACCTCGTCAAGCTGCTCGAGACCGAGCGCGTCGCCTACGATATCGCCGCCTATCGCGACGCGCCGACGGGATTGCGCATCTGGTGCGGCCCAACTGTGGAAGCGTCCGACGTGGCCGCGCTGACGCCCTGGCTCGACTGGGCACATGCGATGGTGAGCGAGCGCTACAAGGCCGCGGCGTAGGCACGGGCGCGCTCCTTCTCCCGCCTGCGGAAGAAGGACAAGCCATTTGATACCAAGTCAGACTCACAAAGATTGTCGCCAAACCGCCAGCAAGAGGTATGCACCATGACCTCCGCACCCCGCGTACTCGTCTCCGATGCGCTCTCCACCGCCGCCGTCGCGATCTTCACAAATCGCGGCATAGAGGTCGACTTTCGCCCCGACCTCGGCAAGGACAAGGCGGCGCTGGCCGACGTGATCGGCGCTTACGACGGCCTCGCCGTGCGCTCGACCACCAAGGTCACCGCGAAGCTGCTGGAGGGTGCCGATCGTTTGAAGGTGATCGGTCGCGCTGGCTCGGGCATCGACAACATCGACGTTCCGGCCTCGACGGCGAAAGGCATCGTCGTGATGAACACGCCGTTCGGCAACTCGATCACGACCGCCGAGCACGCGATCGCGATGATGTTCGCGCTCGTGCGCCACATCCCCGCCGCGACCGTGTCGACCGCCAAGCGCAGCTGGGACAAGAGCAAGTTTCTCGGCGTCGAACTGACCGGCAAGTGCCTGGGCATCGTCGGCTGCGGCGCCGTCGGCTCGAATGTCGCCGAGCGCGCGATCGGCCTGCGCATGCGCGTCATCGCCTACGATCCCTTCCTGTCGGCCGAGCGCGCGGTCGAGCTCGGCATCGAGAAGGTCGAGCTCGACGCGATCTTGGCGCGCGCCGACATCATCACGCTTCACTCGCCGCTGACGCCGCAGACCCGGGACATTCTCTCGTCGGCGGCGCTCGCCAAGACCAAGCCCGGCGTGCGCATCGTCAACTGCGCGCGCGGCGGCCTCGTCGATGAAGCCGCGCTGCTTGCCATGCTCGATTCTGGTCATATCGCCGGCGCCGCGCTCGACGTGCTCGCCGACGAGACCAACCTTGACTCGCCGCTGATGGTGCATCCCAAGGTCGTCTGCACGCCGCATCTCGGCGCCTCGACGCTCGAGGCGCAGGAGAACGTCGCGCTGCAGATCGCCGAGCAGATGGCCGACTATCTGCTGCGCGGCGCCATCGTGAACGCGCTCAACGTGCCATCGATGACGGCCGAGGAGGCGCCGAAGCTGAAGCCGTTCATCGCGCTCGCCGACAAGCTTGGATCGTTCGGTGGCCAACTGGTCGATGGCGCGTTCGAGGACGTGCGCATCACCTACGAAGGCGCCGTCGCGCGCCAAAAGATCAAGGCGCTGTCGGCGGCCGTCGTCGCCGGGCTGCTCCGCCCCGCCATGCCGGCGATCAATGTCGTCTCGGCGCCGGGCATCGCGCGCGAGCGCGGCATCGCGATCGACGAGGTGATGCGCGACGCCGACGCCGATTACGAGTCGCTGCTCACGCTGCACTTCACCTCGGGCGGCGTCGCGCATACGCTCGAAGGCACCGTCTTCCACGATGGTCGGCCGCGCATCGTGCGCATCGATGGCATCAAGGTCGACGCGCAATTCGCGCCGCAGATGCTCTATCTCGAAAACGAGGACCATCCGGGCATCATCGCCGGCCTCGCCTCCGCGATCGGCGATGCCGGGCTCAACATCGCGACCTTCGCCCTTGGCCGCGACGGCGTCGGCGGCAACGCTGTCGCACTGGTGGAGACCGACGGCGCGGTGTCCGACGCGACGCTCGCGCGCATCGCCAAGGTGCCCGGCGTGAAGGCGACCCACGTGCTGCGGTTCTGACGCGCACCTACTCGCGCATCGCGTCGGTGACGCCGCCGACGAGGTTCGCGCCGAGCAGGCTGGCGGCGCTCGGCACGCGTCGCAACGGTGCCAGGCGGTCGCCCGTCGTCGCGATCCTTGCGCGCAGATCGAGCAACGCCCGGCGCGCGACCTCGGCTTCGACGGGCTCGAACCGGCACGTCTCGCCCGGCCGCAGCTGTGCGAGACGGCCGATGTCGGCGCGGCAGACATGGGCGATCTTGGCGTAGCCGCCGGTCGGCTGGCGGTCGGCCATCAGCACCATCGGCAGGCCGTCGCCGGCGACCTGGATCGCGCCGAGCGCGACGCCGTCGGAGACGATGTTGAAGTCGCGCGCATGGGCAAGCTCCGGCCCGTCGAGCTTATAGGCCATGCGGTCGGCCTGCGTGGTCAGCGTGTACGTCGACGCGCCGAAGGCCTCGATCGTCGCCGCCGGGAAATAGTCGTCCTGCGGCCCAAGCACCACGCGCAGCGGGGCATCGTTACGAGCCAGCCACGCCGCCTCGATCGCGACGTCGTCGAGCGCGTCCGCTTCTACGATCTCGAAGCGATCCCCTGCCCACAGCGCGCGGCCTTCCACGCCGCCCAATCGCGATCGCACGTGCGTCGCGCGGCTCCCCATGACGGGTGCCACGTCGATGCCGCCTGGCACGGCGCAGATCGCGAAACTGCCCCAGCCACCCGCCCGCGCGCGCAAAACCTCGCCGGGTTTCAGCATCACGCGGGCCGCGGGCGGCAGCGTGACGTCGGCGCGCGACCAGACGAAGCCACCGCCGCCGAAGGCGAGCGGTATCGGCGCGTCCACGGTGAGTGCGATGCCGCCCGGCCCGATTTCGATCGCCGCCGCCTCGGGCGGATTGCCGAGCGCGCGGTTCGCGCTCTCGTGCGCGACCCAATCCATTGGCCCAGCCGGAGTCACGCCGAACCTGAGCCACCCGTTCCGGCCGCCGTCCTGCACCGTCGCACCGGGACCGACGCTTTGGAGGGTGAGGGTCGGCACTGGGCTCAGCCGCCGCCGAGCAGGCAATCGCCGTCCGCCGCCTCGCGCTCCATGGCTTCGAAGCGCGCCGCATCGACGCGCTCGAGCGCAACCGTGTCGCCGACGGCGATCGGGAAGGCGGGGTCGCGCGTTGGGTCGAAAGTGCGGGCCGGCGTGCGGCCGAGCATGTACCAGCCTGTCGGCATGGCGATCGAGGCGATCAGCGCCTGGCCGTTGGCGATGGTGAGCGCGCCGGGCGGCGCCGCCGCGCGCGGCGTCCGGCGGCGCGAGATCTCGAGCTCCGGCGGCAGGCCGGCGAGGAACACGAAGCCCGGCGCGAACCCGTACATCACGACCGTATAACGCGGCGCGGCGTGCAGCTCGACCACCTGCTCCGGCGCGATCTCGAGCAGCCGCGCGACCTCGTCGAGATCCTCGCAATACGGCGGCTCCCAGCAGGCGGGGATGCGCCAGTGCCGCGGCTCGCGCGATTGCGCGGCGGCGATGTCGAGGCGCTCGAGCCGCTCGACGAGGTCGGCGGTGCCGAGCAAGGCGGGATCGAAATGGATCATCAACGAGCGGTACGTCGGCACGCTCTCGAGGACGCCGCCGATCGGCGTCGCCGCGAGCGCCGCGTCCAGGGCGAGCACGCGCGCGTGGAAGGCCGGATCGGCCGTCGTGCCGTACTCGACGGTCAGCGCCGCCTCGCCCGCTGGCAGGTAGCGCGGGCCCGCCACGCTCAGCTCGCCGCGAAGGGGCGCAGCGCGATCCCGGCTCGCTCCAGCGCCGCACGGACGGCGCGCGCCATCGCGACCGCGCCCGGCGTATCGCCGTGCACGCAGATCGACTCGATGGCGACCGCGACGCGCTTGCCGGAGAGGGCGCGCACGGCCCCCGTCTCGACCATCGCCACGGCTCGCGCCGCGGCCTCGTTGGCATCGTGCAGCACCGCGCCCGGCACGTCGCGCGGCATGAGGTGGCCGTCGTCGCCGTAACCGCGATCGGCGTAGATCTCGCAGATCGTCGCCAGCCCCTCCGCCGCGCCGGCGCGCTCGAGCTCGGTTCCGGCGATGGCGAGGAAGGCGAGGTCGCGATCGACGGCGCGAGTCGCGCGGGCGATCGCGCGGGCGACGCCGGCCTCCGCCATCGCGATGTTGCTGAGTGCGCCATGCGGCTTCACATGCGTCAGCTTGTGCCCAGCCTGCGCCGCGAGCGCCTGCGCGGCGCCGATCTGGTAGGCGACCAGGCGCTCGATCTCGGCCTCGCTCATCGCGACACGGCGGCGGCCGAAGCCGGCCCGGTCGGCATAGCCCGGATGCGCGCCGACGGCGACGCCGCGCGCCTTCGCCAGCGTGAAGGTCGCGGCCATGATGTCGGGATCGCCGGCGTGGAAACCACAGGCGACGTTGGCCGAGGTGACGATGTCGAGCATTGCCGCGTCGTCACCCAACGCGTAGGGCCCGAATCCCTCGCCGCAATCGCAATTCAGGTCGACGATCGGCATCGGCTACCGCTGCTCGAGCACACCCTTCGATGGGCTGCGCGAGCGCATGCCAAAAGCGTACCTCATCCGCACCCGCAGCCGCCGCCACGTGTGGCGGGCCCGCAGCCGCGTCGCTTCGGCCATCCGCCAGGCCGCGGTGGACTTGAACCACCCGACGATGTGATCGCGGATCGTCATCACCCAGCCGTAGAGCACGGCAAACCACGGGATCGTCAAAAGCTGCGCCTTGCCGGCGTGGAACGTGCGCTCGCAGACCAGGATCGACACCACGTAGGCGCCGATGAACATCGTCATGCCGACGCGGAAATGATCCTCCGCCATCAGCACCACCGCATAGACCTTGGTGACCTCGGCGATAGCGAACGGCACGCCGAGCAGAACCAGGATCACGTAGGGTGGCATCCCGGCGATCGCCTGCTCGAGCCGGCGCATGAGCCGCAGGCTCGACAGGAAGCGGACGACCGGCCCGAATAGCGGCCGGACAATAGCATCGAGGATGACGAAGAAGCCGACGACGATCTCGACCGGAACGGCCAGGATCTGGCGCCAAAGGCGGGGTCTCGTCTCGTCCAAAACACCTCTCCTATGACCGAGGTAGGATCTCGTCCGCCGCCGCCTGGTCGTCAAGCGCGGACGATCGGCCGAACGTCCTATGGCCGAGAAGCAAGGCGATTTCGCGCCGCTCGGTTTATTTGGCGTCTCGCCAAGGATGACGAGCTTGCGACGCTCGACTGGCGGCTGGCGGCTGGCGGCTGGCGGCTGGCGGCTGGACGATCGGGCACCTAGGTTGTCCTCGCAACCGCCGGAGTATGCCGATGCCCGCCCACATGAAGCAGATCTATTTCGACGGTGCCGGCGGGCCGGACGTGATCCGCGTCGGCGAGGCGCCGGTGCCGACGCCGGGCGAAGGCAAGGTGCTCGTCGAGGTCGTCGCCGCCGGCATCAATCGCCCAGACATCTTCCAGCGCGCCGGCCATTATCCGCCACCGCCTGGCGAGAGCGCGATCCCCGGGCTCGAGGTGTCGGGTCGCGTGGTCGCGATCGGGGCCGGCGTCGAGGGGATCGCGGAGGGCGATGCCGTCTGCGCGCTGGTCGGCTCGGGCGGCTACGCGGAATACGCGCTGGCCGACGCGCCGCTCTGCCTGCCCGTGCCGAAGGGTCTGGGCCTCATCGACGCCGCCGGCATTCCTGAGAATTACTTCACTGTCTTCGACAACGTCTTCTTGCGCGGCAAGCTCGCGAAGGGCGAGCGGTTCCTGGTGCACGGCGGCTCGAGCGGCATCGGGTCGACGGCGATCCAGCTCGCGCATGCCTTCGGCGCCGAGGTCTTCGCCACGGCGGGATCGGAACCGAAATGCGCGTTCTGCCGGACGCTCGGCGCGGATCATGCGATCGACTACAAGCGGCAGGATTTCGTCGAGGAGATCAAGACAATCACCGCCAAGGCCGGGGTCGACGTGATCCTCGACATGGTCGGCGGCGCCTACCTGCCGCGCAACATCGCGCTGCTCGCGATGGAGGGGCGGCTCGTGCAGATCGCGTTCCTCGGCTCGCCGATCACCGAGAAGCTCGACTTCACGGCGGTGATGGTGCGCCGCCTCGTGCTGACCGGCTCGACGATGCGGTCGCGCTCGCTGGCGATGAAGGCAGAGGTCGCGCGAGGGCTACGCGAGCAGGTGATCCCGCTGCTTGACGCCGGCACCGTCAAGCCGATCATCCACGCGACCTTCCCGCTCGACCAGGCGCGCAAGGCGCACGAGCTGATGGAGTCCTCCGCCCACCTCGGCAAGATACTCCTCGTGACGGGCAAATGAGAACGATCCTCCCGCAGCCTTGCCGCCGCTGCCGCGTTAGCGAGCCGGATGAGATGTCGCCTCCAGGCCGGGCGCGGCTTCGCCTTCGGCCCCTGCCGATCGTCCGATCGCCCCGCGAGAGCTAGGCGCCAAAGGCCACGGAGACGAAACCAATGAGCATCTTCGGCACGATAATGTCCAAAGTCTTCGGCACCCACGCCGACGCCGCGCCCGCACCCACCGCGAACGCTTCGTCGACGGACACGACGGCCTCGGCGAGCGGGACCGGGCCGGCGCCAGGCGACGCCACCCCGACACCGCCCGCTTCAGCGCCTTCCACGGCGCCATCCGAAGTCGACGTGACGTCGATCCTCGATGGCATGGAGGAGAAGGCCGGTCAGAAGCTCGATTGGCGGCATTCGATCGTCGATCTGATGAAGCTGCTCGACATGGACTCGAGCCTGTCGGCCCGCAAGGAGCTCGCCGGCGAGCTGCACTATACCGGCGACACGAACGACTCCGCGTCCATGAACATGTGGCTGCACAAGGAAGTCATGACGAAGTTTGCCGAGAACGGCGGCAAGCTCCCCGCCGACCTGCACTGACGGTCCGCGATTTCGCGCCGCGCTGAACTATGGTGCCGTGAGGTTGGTTTCGACGAGAACCGTGTCCTCGTCGAACGACGCCTCGTGCCACGCCCCGGCGGGGAAATGGAACAGGCTCCCCGCCTTGAAGTGGCCGCGGCCCTCGTCCGTCTCGAGCGTGCCCGCGCCCGAGACGACCTGGACGAACTGCTCGAACGGATGCGAATGGCGATCCGCCTTGGTGCCGGCCTTGATCGCGACCTGGACCAGCGAGGCGCTTCCGCCGTCGAGCGTGCGCTTGGAAACAGCGGGGTTGGCGGCCTTGGCATCCACCTCGTTCCAGTGCAGCAGCATGCTCATTTGTAATCTCCGTGGTCCATACCGCTTCGTCGAAACGACTTCCCATGACCCGTGTTTTGTGTTGCAACGCACCATAGGTCGCGCGGGCTTTGCGTTTCCAACCACGAAACGGGCTGCGATTGAGACGCATGGATAAACCCAGAGACGAAGCGTCGTCCACCGAGGGCGCCGTAGCTGGCGCGCAATTCGAGCCGCTTCGCGACATCGGCGAGTTCGGCTCGAACCCGGGCAATTTGCGCATGCGACTGCTCGTCCCGGCGATGGACGACAAACGCCGCCCGCCACTCGTCGTCGCCCTGCATGGGTGCACGCAGACGGCGGAGGGGTTCGCGGATGGATCCGGCTGGCGTCGGGTGGCTGACGAGCACCAGTTCCTGCTGCTGCTACCGGAGCAACGCCGAGCCAACAACCAGCAGACGTGCTTCACGTGGTTCGAGCCGGGAGACACGCGGCGCGGCGGCGGCGAGGTCGAATCGATTCGTCAGATGATCGCCTGGTCGATCGAGAAACATGGCGCGGACCCTCGGCGGGTTTTCGTGACCGGGCTCTCTGCCGGCGGTGCCATGGCGGGGGCGCTGCTGGCGACGTACCCGGAGCTGTTCGCGGGCGGCGCGATCGTCGCGGGCCTGCCGTACGGTGCCGCGACCAGTGCTTCGGAGGCGTTCGACTGCATGTTCGTCGGCCGTACCCGCGAGCCGCGGCTTTGGGGCGACGCTGTGCGTGCCGCCGCGCCCGCGCCCGATCTCTGGCCGAGCGTCGCCATATGGCACGGCACGTCCGACGCCGTCGTCAAGCCGATCAACGCCGGTGAGCTCGCCAAGCAATGGACCAACGTCCACGGCGTCGGATCCGAGGCGCCGGACGAGGACCGCATCGGTGCAATTGCCCGCCGCGTGTGGCGCGACGCGGGAAAGCGCGCCTGCGTGACGGCGTACACCCTGCCTGGGTTCGGCCACGGCATGCCCATCGCCGACAACGAGCCGCCCGCCCCGTTCTTTCTGCCGGCGGGCTTGTCCGCCGCTCGGCAGATCGCCAGCGACTTCGGCCTGCTCGAGCCGGCGCCCCCCAAGAGCTTTCTTCGCAGCCTTGGCCTCGGCAGCTGAGCGAGCGCGTTCAGGATTGCAACGCGACGGTATAGGTCGTCGCCGTTCCGTCGAGGCAGACGTCGCCTGCCGCGTTGCGGACGGTCGTCTTCAGCGTGCAGATCGGCTTGTCCTCGCGCACGCTCGTCACCTCGATGCGACCGATGATCTCCTCGTCGACGCCGACGGCCTTCAGGAATTTCCATTCGCAGCCGAGGAAGACGGTGCCCGGTCCCGGCAGATCCTCGGCGACGAGCGCGTTGAGGATGCCGGATGTGACGCCGCCCTGGACGATCAGCTTGCCCATCACGCTCCGCTCGGCCAGCTCGCGGTCGTAGTGGAGCGGATTGCGATCGCCTGTCATGGCGGAGAAGGCCTCGATGTCCCGCATCGAGGTGGTGCGACGGCGCTCCGCGACGGCGCCCAGCTTCGGCATGCCCCGGATCGTCGCTTCCCAGCCGGCGCTCCGTTTGTTCGTGTCGTCGCTCATGCGAGGCTCCCGTCGTCCATGGCTACCGCGATCGCCTGCCACAGGCGCCAAATGCTTTCACCACAATGCCGTTTCACACCAGGGTTCGCATCGGCTGATCGCCACCTCAGCGAAAGGCAGACGTCCGTCACCCTCATTTGACTCGTCACGGGCGACGCTCCGTGTTGATCTAGTTTTGTCTTCAACGGAGCCCGCTGGCTTTTGCAGCTCGACCACCGACCAGGCCGGTATCGCTCAGCCGTCCTCGGGGCGGCGGTCGCTCTCATCGCCGTGAGCCTGGCCTCGATCGTCGGCCGCGCGGCCTCGATCGCCCCGGAGCAGGCGTCGACCCGGGTGATCGAGCTGTTCACCAGCCAGGGCTGCCCGAAGTGTCCCGCCGCCGATCGACTGATCACGGATCTCGCGGCGGAGCCGCATACGATCGCGCTGTCCTACGCCGTCAACTACTGGGATTATGCCGGCTGGCACGACACGCTCGCCTCGCCGGCCTCCACCCGCCGTCAACATGCCTATGCCGCCGCGCGCGGGGATCGCCTCATCTTCACCCCGCAGGCGATCGTCGATGGCATCGCCGTCGAGCCGGGTGCCGACGAGGCCGCGATCCAGCGTGACATGGCGACGTTGAGCGCCGGCGGTACGGCGATCCGCGTTCCGCTCGACCTGTCCGAGCACGGTGGCATGCTCCATATCGAACTCGGCGCGGCTCTTCCCGACGCCAAGCCCGATAGCGTTTCCGGGAACGTCTATGTTCTGCGGGTTGCCCGCGCCACGACGGTCGACATCGATCGCGGCGCGAATTCCGGCACGAGCGTCACGTACACGAACATCGTGCGCGCGATGAGCCAGGTCGGTGCATGGATCGGACAGCCGGTGTCGTTCGACATGCTCGAGTTGAAGGGCGACGGCGAGGGTTACGTCGTGCTCCTGCAGGCCGGCGCTCGAGACAAGCCCGGCAGGATCCTCGCCGCGGCCAAGACCGCCGGGCTTTAGGTTCGGCTGAATCTTGTTTGAATACGAGCTCTCTTCGGCATGCCCTACAGCATGCGTGCGCGCGGCATCCTGGCGGGGCGGGCGTCCACCGCTGGGACCGGCCCGGGGTGGGCCATTTCTTCCGCCGGATGGCCCGGGATGAAGGCGTCGAAGGCCGCCCAAAGTTGCGCGACGATCATCTCATTCTCCATGGCGATCTGGTGGCGCGCGTGCGGGATCGTCACGCAGCGGCCGGCCTTGAGGCGCTGCGCGAAGCGCTCCGTCGCCGCCGTGTCGACGATGCGGTCGGCGCCGGCAGCGACGATCAAGATCGGGGTCAACACGCCGACCGCGTAGCGCGGGTGCTCGAAGCGGGCCATCAGCTCGAACGCGCAGGTCAGCCAGCGATACGTCGGCGCGCCGACCGCGAGTTGCGGGAGCCCGGTGATCGCCGCCGCGAGCCTCGCATATTGCGTCGGGTCCGAGGTGAGGATGTTGTCCTCGAACTGCCGCGTGAACACCGAGTCCTCGCTGCCGCCCGGGATGATGCGATGGCCAAAACCGAGTCCGCTCGCGAGGCGCACGAGCCGTCGGACCATCGCCGCATGTCGAAGCGGAACGCCGATCATCGGTGCCGTCAGGAGCATGCGCTCGAAGGGCGAGCGACCGTCGTGCGCTTGATCGATCAGGACGGCGGCGCCCATCGAGTGGCCGAGGGCGAACCAAGGCTTCGGCGAAAGCGGCGCGAGCACCTGCCGTTCGAGCGCCTCCAGATCGCGCCGGTAGGCGGCGAACGACGACACGTGACCGCGCCGGGCAAACCGGCTCTCGCGGTCGGATTGGCCCTGGCCGCGCCAGTCCATCACGACGACATCGAAGCCGCGTTCGAGCAGCTTGTCGACGACCTCGTAATATTCCTCGATGAATTCGCTGCGGCCGATCACGACCACGACCGTGCCCCGCGACGGCCGCGCGATCCAGCGCGCCACCCGCAGCACGAGACCATCGCTGGTTCGCACGGGCGCGACGATCGCCCCCGGCGGGATCGGATTGCGGGGGGTGGCGAAGAGCTCCATGCGCGCGATCTGTCCCAGGTCCCTGAGGCGTCATCGCCCACCCAAAATCGTAGCCGGATTCATGCCGGCCGGCCGCATCGGGAGGCTCTTGCACGCGCGTCGTGCACCACCCACGTTTGGCCTGCGCGGTCCATCAGGACGCGTTGTTTGAACCGGCCCTGGCTGGCCATTGGCGGCTTCGGGCTTCATGTCGCTTCTCCAGGAGGATGTGTCCATGCGCCACTATGATTTGTCGCCGCTTTATCGGTCCACCGTCGGATTCGATCGCCTTTTCACCATGCTCGACCAAATGTCGAGCACCGACGCCGTCGCCGGCTACCCGCCGTATAATATCGAGCGCACCGGCGAGCACGACTATCGCATCAGCGTCGCCGTCGCCGGCTTCGCGGAGGCTGATCTGTCGATCGAGTCGCGAGAGAATACGTTGACGATCCGCGGCTCCAAGGACGGCCCGTCGGTCGTCGACGGCGCAGCCAAACGCGAGGTCCTGCATCAGGGCATCGCCGCGCGCGCCTTCGAGCGCCGGTTCCAGATGGCCGATCACGTCCAGGTCGTCGGCGCCAGCCTCGAGCACGGGCTGCTCCACGTCGACCTCGTACGGGAAATTCCCGAGGCTCAGAAGCCGCGCCAGATCCCGATCGGCAAGCCTGGCCCGAAGGTTGTCGAGACCCAGAAGGCGGCCTGATCGGCCGGCACGGCAATCACCGACACCAGCATTGAGCGCCCCTCGTGGGCGCTCTTTCTATTGCGGGACCGGCTGTTGCTGTGGCGCGGGCTGGCCATCGTCCGGCGCCTGGGCGGCCACGGCGGTCGTCTTGCGAGCATGCGCATGCCGCGGGTGGTGCTTGTGCCGAGTCGGGGGCGCGTCGTCGGGCGACGGCTCGGCTGCTGCCTGCGGCTGCGGCGCGGCGTTGGCGTTTTGTGTCGATGGCATGGGACCCGCGTCGGCGGTCTGAGCGGCGGCGGCCGGCTCTGGATCGCCGGCTACGGCTTGCGGCCCCGGCGCGGGCGCCGGAAGGTCGTTCCCGGCAGTATCGATCGTCTCGTGATGGCGGATCCGGCGCGCCACGTGCCGCTTGTGCTCTTTCTTGACGGGCGCATCGGCGACGATTGCCGTCGGGGTGGCCACTGCCGCCGCTGGCGGCGTCGCCGGCCCCGCCGTCGCCTGCGTGATGGCGGCCTGCGAATCCGCCTGCAGCAAACGAGTATCCTGGCCGCCTGCCGTAGCGGCATAGGCCTGTGCGCCGGCCGGCGCATCGAGCGAGGCGAAGGTCATCGACTTCTGGACGTGGCGCCCTCGCTCGGCACTCTCCTTGTCGGCGGCGCCCGGCTTCGTGTAGGCGGCGACCTGCTCGACACTCTGTTCGCCGCGGGCGATCTCGGTGGACCCGCCGTCATGCTGCCACTTCCTGGGCGGGTGCAGCACCCCTTGCTTGTCACTGACGAGCGCGACGGCATCGCCCGTTCTCCCGCCGGGTAGAGCCTGGGGAGGTTGCGGCGCGGCGGCGGCATACACCACCTGCTGGGTTTGCGCATCACGCGGCATCTGCGCGGGCCCGAACAGCCCGCCGAAGATGCTGTCGCTCTGCTCGGGCTGTGGCTGTGGCATCGGCTCTGCCGTCGCCACGAACTCCGGCTCATCCGGGACGCCGGTCAAAGGCGTCGAGCTGGCGGTGCGCATCGCGCCGAGCAGGCCGCGGCGCTTGGCGGTATCGTAATAGCCGCTCGCATAGAGCCGGACCGCCGCGTCTTCGCGCTTGCCCGCGATGATGAAGGCATTGGCGAGATAGGGCACGGCGTAGCGCAGGTTGACCAGCGGATTGAGAAGCTCTTCCGGCGAGCCGTGGAACCCCATGCTCTTTGCGGTCGGGTAGCTGATCTGCATCAACCCCCAGTAGAGGTGGTTGCGGGCCTTGGGATTGTACCTGCTCTCCCGCATCACGATGCGGCGCACGAGCTTCTCCGGCACGCCATGCCGTGCCGCCGACTTGATGATCATGTCGTCGAGCGCGGCCGAGTGGGCCGGCTCCTCCGCGGCGCGAGCCGGGACCGAAGCAGCGGCAAGCGCGACTCCTAGGACGGAGTAGAGGAGCGGGCGCGCAAGCCGGTAGCGACGGGTCACGATCAATGCTTCTCCGGATCGGCGGCGGCGGCCGGCGGCGCGGCGGGCGCCGGCGCCATGTTGGTCTCCGGCGATTTCGGCGGCTCCGGCGAGTTGGGCCGCGTGCTGCCTGTCGGCGACGGATCCGGTGACGATGCGCCGGCGTTCTCGCTCGACGTCGGGGCGTCGGCGGCCCCGGTCGCGGCCGGCTTGACCATCGGTGCGGTCTCCGGCGCGCTCTTCGCGTCGACCGGCGTCTTGTCGGCGGGAACGGCGGTGTCGCCGGCCTTGGCGTCCTGCGGTGCCGGCTTGTCGGCGCCAGGCTTCGCGTCCGGCGCTTTGGCGACCGGCGTCATCTCGGCCGGCTTCGTCGTCGTCGCGTCCATCTGGGCCGGCGCCATGGCCGCGCGCGCAGTCGTCGCGGCGTCTTCGGCGGCCTTCACCTCCGCCGCGATCCTCGCCTGCATGGCCTTGGCCTGCAGCAGCTTGGTCTCGGCGGACGCGAGCGCCCGGCGCTTGGCCTCCTGAGCCCGTGCCTCGGCGCGCTTGGTCTCGGCGGCGAGCGCTTCCGCGCGGCGCGTCTCCTGGG
This sequence comes from uncultured Lichenihabitans sp., assembly GCA_965214415.1. Lineage (GTDB taxonomy): Bacteria > Pseudomonadota > Alphaproteobacteria > Rhizobiales > Beijerinckiaceae > RH-AL1. Next base: position 3,789,310 of record CBDCBQ010000003.1, on the reverse strand, counting down.
CCTTGGCCTCGGCCGCCTTGCGCGCCATCGCCTCTGTCTCGGCGAGCTTGACCTGCGCGGCCCGGGCCTCGGCCGACCGCTCCATCGCGATCTTTTTCGCGTCGGCCTCTGCCTGCTGCGCCTTCATCGCGGCATCCTTGGCGGCCGCGAGATCGGCATCGCTCGGCCCAACTGGCATCTGCGCCGCGGCGATCGGGGCCGCGTCGGGCGTGGTGGTGGGTGCCGGCGCGGCGGCCGCGGTCGCCGCGGGCTGGGCCGGCGGCACTGTCGCGACGATTGGACCGAGATCGCGCGCGGCGGCGATCATGCCGTTCGAGGCGTTGAACATCAGCTCGAAGCGGTGGCCCGCGCCGTTCTCGGCGGCGGCGAAATAGGCGCGCCCCCGTCGATGCGGCATGCTGGTGAGATTGAAGCCCTGGCGCGCGGCCATGCGCCGGATATGACCCATCGAGACGAAGCTTGGGCCGGCCTGACGCTGTTGCTGTTGCTCCTGGACATCGCGGACCGGACGATCGCGACCGCGCGGCGCCGGACCGGCGTTGCCGCTCGGATTGCCATCGAAGCTGTAGCCTCGCATCGGATCGAGGACCTGCGCCTGCGCGATGGTCAGAGGGAGAACCGCGAGAGTAGCGGCCAGCGCCGCGACCCGCGCATTGCGACCAGCCCTATGACGACGGGCTCGAGTGGCGTCCTGCATTTGATCTCCCCCGGCAATCCCCTGCCGAATTCGGCGAACCTCGGTTTCAATTGGGGCGAAACCTTGGTGCGGGTAAAGAGCGCCTGTCGCGATTTCGAACATGTTGCAAAGCCGCCGCACTCGCGATTGCGCGCGTTGCCCGGGCGCCGGTCAGAAATGCTTCGGGGCCCGTTCGGCGGCGTCGCCTTTCAATTCGTGCCGCATGATCAGCGGCACCTGGGTGAAGGTGAAGAGAAAGATCAAGATCATCGTGCCCGGGAACTTGAACAAGACCCAAGTGTGCTCGGAGAAGCGACGCCACACGAATTCGTTGGCGACGGCGAGCGCGAGGAACATGACACCCCAGCGCAACGTCAGAATGCGCCAGCCCTCCTCGTCGAGCGCCATTGTGCTGTCGAGCATGACCGGGAGCAGCGGCCGACCAAGCGCGAGACCGCCGAGCAGGCCGCCACCGAACAGCGCGTAGAGGATGGTCGGCTTCATCTTGATGAAGTCCGGATTCTGGAAATAGAAGGTCAGTCCGCCGAAGACGACGACGAGGATCGCCGTTACCAGCGGCATCAGCGGCACCTTGCGCGTCGTCGCGAACGAGATCGCCAGGGCGACCAGGACAGCCGCCATGAGGACGGCGGTCGCGGTGAAGAGCCCCGCCTCCTTGCCCTCGAGCAACTTGGCCGGCAGCACCGGCCGCACCAGCGGCTCGAACAGCTTGGGCCGGAAGTTCGCGAAAAAGAAGAGCATCAGCGGGCCGAGCTCGAGCGCGAATTTCAAGACCGGCGAGATCTTGCGCGCCGGGATCGTGCCGTCCGGCCTGTCGGTGATCTGATCCATGCGCCTGTCTCTCAAAAGCTTGGGGCGGCGGCAAGGCCTATGCGGCGGTGTCGCCTCGCTCGACGTCATTCCGCGAGAAGAGCCACACGGCACCGGCCGCGCCAGCCACGCCGAACTCGTCCACCGCGAAGTTCCAGGCAGAGAATATTCGGCCGAGCAGCAGCTGGCCGGCCAGCGTCGCGCGGAAGGCGTCGACGGCCGGCGTGTGCAGGAGACGCGAAGCCTCGATCGTCACCACGGTCCCGGTCGCGGCCGCGAGGCAGGCGACGAGACCCCAGGTCCTCGGCCGCAGCGCCGCGATGAGAACGAAGATCATCGCTCCCCACAAGACGCCGCCGCCGGAATGATGCAGCCAGAGCGGGAGCTTCCATGGCATCAGGCGCAGCGTAAGTCCGCAGACGACGAGAAGGAGCGCGACCCCGAGAAGTTGCGGCCGGGTCAAAGGACCTCGACCCTCGCGTCCGCCTCGGTAGACACGGGCGGCAGCGTCGTGATCCCGTCGATCCATGCGACCATCGTATAGGAGACGATCATCAGGAGGAACCACGAGGTCAGCTTCGAGGCAGGCACCAGCGTCCAATGCACCATCTGGCGCGGATAGAGCCAAGTCCCGGTGAAGGTCCCGATATTTTCGGCGAACCAGATGAAGAGCGCGACGAGCGTGAAGCCGAGCAGAAGCGGCATGAAGCGATGCTTTCGCCAGATCTTGAAGAAGATCGTCGTGCGCGCGAACAGGATGATCGTCGCGCCGATCAGGCCCCAGCGAATGTCGAAACCGTCCGTGTCGACGATGAAGTTCAGATAGATGGCGGCGGCGAGCACGGAGAGGATCGACAGCCGCGGATGGTGCCGAAAGCGGAAGTCGAACAGCCGCCAGACGCGGGCGAGATAGCTGCCGACCGACGCGTACATGAAGCCGGTGAACAGCGGCACGCCGGCGATATGGAAGAGGCTCGCGCCGGGATAGATCCAGCTGCCGATCGCCGTTTTGTGCAGCTCCATGACGGTGCCGACGACATGGAAGGCGCAAATGACCTTCGCCTCGTCGATCGTCTCAAGCTTGGTGGCCAGCATCAGGATTTGTATGGCGACCGCCGCGAGGAACAGGACATCGTAGCGGTCGAGCCAGGCATGTTGCGGGTAGAACGCATGCGTCGCGACGATCAGCGCCAGCATGGCCGCGCCGAACAGGCAGGCCCAGGCCTGCTTGAGGCCGAACCGCAGGAACTCGTAGGCCGCGACCGCGTAAGGGCCGCGGGCAAGCGCCGTGTCGCCGAGCGCCGCCTCGGCTCGGATAAATCGGGCGATCGGCGGCCATTGTCGCGCGGCGCTGTCGCGTGCGGCGGCATCATCGCGACGCATGGCTCCCTCCCGCCCTCGGTCGGCGCCTATCCCGCGACGGGCCACCGCCAACTCACCTCACCATGCCCGCCATCCGCATCGTGGCGCGAACGCGTCAGAAGCTCTTCGTCTCGCCCGGCCGCATGACGACGATCGTCGTCGAGATGTTGGGTCCCATCGCCTTGATCAGCTCGTCCGGTGTCCCCTTCAGGAGCGGCGTCGTTCCATAGTGCATTGGAATCGCGTAGCGCGGCCGCAGATACGCGCGCAGCGCGTAGGCGGCCGCAATCGGGTCCATCGTGTAATTGCCGCCGATCGGGATCATCACGAGATCAGGGTGATACATCTCGCCGATCAGCCGCATGTCGCCGAACACCGCGGTATCGCCCATGTGGTAGATCGTAAAACCATTCTCGAGCCGAATGACGAAACCGACCGGCTCGCCGCCGGGATAGCTGAAGGGTTTGCCGGTAAACGGGTTCGTGTGGAGGAACTCGGACGAGTGGTCGGCGTGGACCATCGCGATGGAGATACCGGGCCCAAGCGGGCTCACGGTTCCACCCTTGTTCATCTTGGGCGCGTGCTCGGCATCGAGCAGGCCCAGCGTCGTGAACGTGTCGGCGAGCCCGGCCGGCGCATACACCTTCGCATCGTTCATCCGCGACAGCTCGAACGTGTCGCCGACGTGATCGAGATGCCCATGCGTCACCAGGATGAGGTCGAGATGGCCGAGCTTCTTCAGATCTTTCCATTCGGCAGGCGTCTTTGGGTCTTGCGTCAGGAACGGATCGATCATGATGACCTTGCCGTCCGGCGTCGTGATGCGCATCGCCGATTGACCGAGCCACGTGACGGATGTCGTCCCACGCGTGGCATTGCCGTCCTCGGCCCTAGCGCATCCGATAGCGGCAGACGCAAGCAGCGCCATCAGCGACAACAGGAAGCGCGCGCGTCGCATCAGAGTTCTCCGTGGCATTCGACGGTGGCCTCGACCTGGAAAGATGCGCGGCTGTCGACAACGGGAGATGTCTACAAGAACCCGCGACCCATTGGCGGAAATTTCAGCGAGACACGGTTTTGACCGTCGTATGCATCGTCCAGGCAAGCGAACGGCCTCGTCTGGGTGCCAAAAATCGGTCAGATATTACGTAGCGGCTTCAAACTCTTAATCTTAAAGCTGTGCTGCCGCTGCGTGACTCGGGCATGTCAGCGTCGATTGCAAATACGGCTTTGGTTGATGTTGCTGATGCGCCACAGGCCAAAAGCAGGCAGACATGTGTCGAAGAGTCCGGCGATGAATCAGCCGCTTATGTCGGTCAAGCCTTTTTGATCAGCGCGCTACGACGCGATCCAAGCACGAAGACTGTATGTCGTTTTTGCGAAGCTGGCTTGCCGGAAACGGCGGCTATGCTAGTCTGTTTCCACGGTCGACCGGCGACACGCGAGGCGCAAGCGGTAGCAGTCGGATGGTCCGGTCGTTCTTCATGAATGGCAAAGCGTGCCTCGCCGATCTGGGCGAGCGGAGGGCTTTTGTCTTTGTGACGGTCGCGCTCGGGCTCGAAGATTGCAGCGTCTTCGCCAGGCGGCCGATAACTGGGTAGGGGAGATAGTGCGAGCCATGGAACCGCGACCCGGGCATCAAATCGTGCGCATCCCCACTTTCGCGTCGCCTTGCCCCGCGATCCGCGGCTTGGTCCTCAAGATACCCCCAGGACCGTCGACGACCTAGCGGCGCCCTGCCGCTCCCGAGGGCCGTCGCCCCCACCTCGCTGTAAACCTACCAGGGTTGTAGCGCGCCGCCGCGCGTATCGCTGTTCTTTGTTCAAGAGTCCCCCGATGTCCAAACTCTCAATTGACGTCCGCTCGCCTTCGCGAGACCAGGAGCTGCGCGCCATGGCTGTATCGATGAAGACCGATGATGCCTGGGATCGCATCTGCCGCCGGCTGCGCGCGGAACTCGGCGAAGAGGTCTTCATGTCCTGGTTCGGCCGGCTCGAGCTCGATGGCATGGCCGGCGACATAGCTCACCTGAGCGTGCCGACCAAGTTCTTGAAGAGCTGGATTCAGTCGCACTACGTCGAGCGTATTCTCAACGTGATCCGCTCGGAATCGCCCGAGATCGCGGCGCTGGCGATTACCGTCCGGTCCTCGTCGCGATCGCCGACGGGCCGCCCGCAGGCGTTCAACGGGCAGTTGGGGCGCGCCGACACCGTCTCGGACCACGTTCTCCGCGTCGAGGCGGTCGCGCTCGGCCATGCTCCGACGCCGGCATCGGAGAGCGCTGATAGGCCGAAGGCCAACCATGCGGCACGCGAAAGCGCCGACGCTGACTCGCTCGGCGGCTCGCCGCTCGATCGCCGCATGACGTTCGATACGTTTCATGTCGGACGATCGAACCAGCTCGCGCATGCCGCCACGCAGCGCGTCGCGACCGCGGCACCTGGCGAGGCTCTGCACTACAACCCGCTCTACATCCACGCGTCCGTCGGGCTCGGCAAGACCCATCTGCTTCAGGCCGTGGCACATGCCGTCACGGCAGCGAAGCGCCGCGTGATCTACCTGACGGCGGAGAAGTTCATGTACGGGTTCGTGCTCGCGCTGAAGGCGCAGACGGCGCTGGCCTTCAAGGAGCGCCTGCGCGGGATCGACGTACTCGTCATCGATGACGTGCAATTTCTGCAGGGCAAATCGATCCAGACCGAGTTCTGCCACACGATCAACGCGCTGATCGATGCCCAAAAGCAGATCGTCATCGCGGCCGACAGGCCGCCCGCCGATCTCGAGACGCTCGAGGAACGGGTCCGTTCCCGGCTCTCGGGCGGTCTCGTCGTGGAGATCGGCGCGCTCGACGAGGCGCTGCGTGTGCGCATGCTCGAGTCGCGGGTCACGGCGGTGCGCGTCAACGTGCCGACCTTCGACGTGCCGCCCGCCGTCATCGCCTACGTCGCCTCGGTCATCGAGACCAACGGCCGCGATCTCGATGGCGCGATCAATCGTTTGATGGCACACGCTTCCCTTACGCAATCGGCGCTCACGGTCGAGACCGCGGAGGTCGCGATCCGTGATCTTGTCCGCACGCGCGAGCCCAAGCGCGTTAAGATCGAGGACATCCAGAAGCTCGTCGCGACGCACTACAACGTGAGCCGCGCCGACATCCTCTCGTCGCGGCGTACCGCCAACGTGGTTCGGCCACGTCAGATCGCGATGTACCTTTCGAAGGTGCTCACGCTGCGCAGCCTGCCCGAGATCGGTCGCCGCTTCGGCGGGCGCGACCACACGACCGTGCTGCATGCCGTTCGCAAGATCGAGGGCCTGACCGGCAGCGATCGTACGCTGCAAGACGAGGTCGAGCTGTTGAAGCGGATGCTGCTGGACTAGGTCTCGACCGGTCCCATGGCAAACGAGCGCGCCGTCCGCATTCTCGGTATCGATCCCGGCTTGCGCGCCACCGGCTGGGGCATCGTCGACGCGGACGGCACGCGCCTCGCCTTCGTCGCCTGCGGCACCGTACGCTCGGACAGCTCGGACGCGCTCGCCGCGCGTTTGGCGAGCCTCTATATCGGGCTGCAAGCGGTGGTCGCCGCGCATGGTCCGCACGAGGCGGCGGTCGAGGAGACCTTCGTCAACCGCGACCCGCAATCCGCGCTGAAGCTCGGCCAGGCGCGCGGCATCGCGCTTCTCGCGCCGGCGCTCGCCGGTCTTCCCGTCGCCGAATATGCCGCCAACCTCATCAAGAAGACCGTGACCGGCGTGGGTCACGCCGAAAAGGGCCAGGTGCAGATGATGGTGAAGGTGATTCTGCCGCTCGCCGACATCGCCGGTGCCGACGCCGCCGATGCACTGGCGGTCGCGATCACGCATGCGCAGCATCGCGGCGCGGCGCGTCGTCTCGCCGAGCTGGCCGCGCGATGATCGGCAAGCTGCGCGGCATCGTCGACAGCTACAGCGACGATGCGATCGTCCTCGACGTCGGCGGCGTCGGCTACTTGGTCACGTGCTCGTCGCGCACGCTGCAGGCACTGCCGCGCCCCGGCGAGGCCGCCGCGCTGGCGATCGAGACGCATGTGCGCGAGGACGCGATCCGCCTCTATGGTTTTCTATCCGACGAGGAGCGGGACTGGTTCCGTCTGCTGCAGAACGTCCAAGGCGTCGGCGCCAAGGTCGCGTTGGCGATCCTCGGCATGGGGCCGGCCGGCGAGCTCGCCAGCGCGATCGCGCTCCAGGACAAGGTGGCGATCGCGCGGGCGCCCGGCGTCGGTCCGCGGCTCGCCGCGCGCATCACGGCCGAGCTGAAGGACAAGACGCCGGCGTTGGCCTCCGTCGATCCCGCGGTCGCGCGCCTCGCGGGCGAGGAGCCGGCGCGCGGCACGCCGGCCGCCGTGCACGACGCGATCTCGGCGCTCATCAATCTCGGCTACGCGCGCCCGCAGGCCGCCGCCGCCGTCGCCACCGCCGTCAAGGCACTCGGCGCCGACGCCGAGGCGCAGGTGCTGATCCGGCGGGGCTTGAAGGATTTGGCGGCTGGGTAGCCGCGCGCGGCCGTGTAACTCAGGGTCGCTTCGGCTCGCGATGACGAGCTACAGCTTCTTCGTCGCCGCCGCGAGCCAGCGGCGCGTGTCGGGTGGCACGCGGGGTCCGATCAGCTTGCGAACCTGCGCGTGATAAGCGTCGATCCAGGCTCGCTCCTCGCGGTCAAGCAGGCGGACGTCGATCAATGCGCGTTCGATCGGCGCGAAAGTGATCGTCTCGAAGCCGAGCATCGGGCGGTCGCCGCCCGCCACCTCGCGCGGCTCGACGACGATCAGGTTCTCGATGCGGATGCCGTAGTCGCCGGCCTTGTAGTAGCCGGGCTCGTTCGAAAGGATCATGCCGGGCTCGAGCGGCACGGTACCCACCTTGGCGATGCGCTGCGGCCCCTCGTGCACCGAAAGATAGACGCCGACGCCGTGGCCGGTGCCGTGGTCGAAGTCGAGGCCCGCCTGCCAGAGCGGCAGCCGCGCCAGCGCGTCGATCTGCGCGCCCGACGTGCCCTTCGGAAACATGGCGCGGGCGATCGCGATGTGGCCCTTCAGAACGCGGGTGAAGCGGTCGCGCATCTCCGCGCTCGGCTTGCCGACGGCGAGCGTGCGCGTGATGTCGGTCGTGCCGTCTTCGTATTGAGCGCCGGAATCGATGAGGTAGATGCCGCGCGTGATCGGCTGGTTCGAGGCCGAGGTCACCTTGTAATGCGGGATCGCCGCATGGGCGCCGGCGGCGGAGATCGAGGGAAACGAGATGTCCTTCAGCCCGCCCGCCGCGTGACGAAACGCCTCCAGCGCGCGCGCGGCGTCGATCTCGGTGAGCTTGCCGGGCGTCGCGGTCTCGGCGAACCAATGCAGGAACCGGGTCACCGCCGCGCCGTCGCGCAGATGCGCCTCGCGCGTGCCCCGCAGCTCGGCGGGATTCTTGCGTGCCTTCATGAGCGCGATCGGATCGCTGCCGACGATCGCCTTGCCGCCCGCCGCTTCGAGGCCCTCCGTGAGGCGGACAGGCACGGTCGCGGCATCGAAGGTCACGCTCTTGCCCGCCTTGCCCAACGCGTCGAGCTCCGTCTCCAGCGTGTCGACCGCGACGATCGTCGCCAGCTTCGAGAGTGTCGCATGCTCGCGCTCGCCGATCTTGGCGCGGTCGAGAAACAGCGTCGGGTGGCCGACCGCCGGGATCATCGCGAAGCCGAGCGGCAGCGGCGTGTGGCTGACATCGGCGCCGCGGATGTTGAAGAGCCAGGCGACGGCGTGCGGGTCCGAGACGACGAGCGCGTCGGCCTCGCCGAGCGTGGCCGCGACCCGGGCGATCTTGCGTTCGGCGGTCTCGCCCGCGAGCTTGCGAGGCCGCAGCGTGACCGCGCCGCATGGCGCGGCTGGGCGATCGGTCCAGATCTGATCGATCGGGTTATGGCCGACCGGCACGAGCACGCCGCCCGCCGCTTCGGCCGCCCGTCTCAGCGTCTTCGCCTGGGCGGGCGTCGTGAGCCACGGGTCGTAGCCGAGCCGTCCTTGCCCCAGATTGCGGCGGATCCAATCGTCCGGCTTGTCCTCGGCGAGCGCGACCGGCATGAACACCGCCGTGTCGACCTGATCGACGACGGCGAGAGTATAGCGGCCATCGACGAAGATCGCGGCCTTGTCTTTCAGGATGATCGCGGTTCCGGCCGATCCCGGAAAGCCGGTGAGCCAAGCGAGCCGCTCGTCGGAGGGCGGCACGTATTCGCCCTGATGGCGATCGGCGCGCGGCACGACGAAGCCGTCGAGATCCTGACGCGCGAGCTCGGCCCGCAGTGTCTCGACGCGATCCGCGCTCTGGCGCCGATCGCTCGGCTCCTCGAAGGTTTGATAACCGCTCTCGAACATGGCGGGAGCCTAGTGGGGGTGACCCAGGCCCGCAACATCTTCGGCGTGCGCGGCCCGCCAGTCAGCTTATCGCGCTGGCGACCGGCATGAAGTCGCGAGACAGAAGCCGTGTGCCGATCGCCGTCGCGCCGAGGACGACCGCGAGCGAAACGAAGCCGGCGATCAAGGCGTACTCGATCGACGTCGCCCCGCTGGTCTCAGTCCAGAATGCCCTGAGGGTTCGCATAGGTGGTCTCCGGGGGCCTTTTTACAATCGGGATGTGAGCGGCAGGTTAAGGCATTCAGGGATGACGTAACGCCAATCGCAAAAACGTGCCGGCGGACTGGATTTGCGCGGCGTTTCGTCCGCCTCTATGTAGCCGCAGCGCGGTAGGCTACTCGGCGCGAACACAGGTACGAAAGCTCGACGATGGCGCGCGACGTCTCCGACACCACCCCGATCGACGGGCGCCGCGATCTCGTGGCCGCGCTCGAGGCGGGTTGCAAACCGGCGGCGCGCCATCGGATCGGCACCGAGCACGAGAAGATCGGCTTCTATCGCGCCGATCAGTCTCCGGTCCCGTACGACGGCGCCAACGGGCTCGGCGGCATTCGCCAGATGCTCGAGGAGATGGGCGCGGCGCTCGGCTGGACGCCGATCCTCGACGGCTCGAACATCATCGGGCTGGCCGGGGAGGGCGGAGGCGCGATCTCGATCGAGCCCGGCGGGCAGTTCGAGCTGTCCGGCGCGCCGCTCGAGACGATCCACGAGACGCGCGACGAGCTCGACTTGCATTTCGACAAGCTGCGCCCGATCGCCGATCGACTCGGCATCGGCTTCCTGACGCTCGGCATGAGTCCGAAATGGACGCGCGAAGCGACGCCCGCCATGCCGAAGAGCCGGTACGCGATCATGGAGCGCTACATGCCGAAGGTCGGCTCGCGCGGGCTCGACATGATGTTTCGCACCGCCACCGTGCAGGCGAATTACGATTTCGCCAGCGAAGCCGACATGGTGAAGAAGCTGCGCGTCGCGCTCGCGCTGCAGCCGCTGGCGACGGCGTTGTTCGCCAACTCGCCGTTCACGGACGGTGGCCTCAACGGCAACCTGTCCGATCGATCGGAGGTTTGGCGTGACACCGACAACGCGCGCGCCGGCATGCTGCCTTTCGCGTTCGAGGACGGCATGGGATTCGAGCGCTACGTCGACTATGCGCTCGACGTGCCGATGTATTTCATCAAACGCGGCGACACGTACATCGACGTGACCGGGTCGAGCTTTCGCGATCTGCTCGACGGCCGGCATCCGGCGGTGCCGGGCGAGCGGGCGACGCTGTCGGACTGGGCGAATCACCTGTCGACGATCTTCCCGGAGGTACGGCTCAAGACGTTCCTCGAAATGCGCGGCGCCGACACCGGCGCGATGCCGTTCCTGCTAGCGCTACCAGCCCTGTTCGCCGGCGTGCTCTATGCCCCGTCGTCGCTCGACGCGGCATGGGATCTCGTGCGCGATTGGTCGACATCGGATCGCGAGATGCTGCGGGCGACGACACCTCGCCTCGGGCTCGAGGCACGGGTTGCCGGACGCGGTCTACGTGAGATTGCCGTGGAGGTTCTCGGGCTTGCCCGGGCGGGCCTCGCGAATCGCGGGCATCGCGATACCAAAGGCGCGGACGAGACGATCTATCTGGATGTGCTCGACGATGTCGCTTCAAGCCAATCGCAGGCCGAGCGTCTGATCGCGAATTTCAGGGGGCCTTGGGGCGAGAGCGTCGATCCGACCTTCGAAGACCGCGTCTACTGATCGGTCTTCAACACTATCGGTAGGGGCTCAGGACCTGCAGCTGATTGCGGACCCGCAACTGGTGGCCGACGCCCGGCACCACCTCGACGCCCTGTGAGCGAAGCTCGGCACTCGACGCCCCGTTTCCAGACCAAGCCTCGCTGCCGACCCGGCGCGTCCCGAACTCGACATGAACATGGCTGTTGGCGCGCGAGCAGGTGCCGTCGCCCATGTCGACGAAGCCGGGGCCGAACTCCGCGCATCGGCTCGCCGCCGGGCTGATCCTAGCACCGTCGCCGAAGTCACCGGCCTTCGCGGTCGTGCAAGCCAACGCCGCGGCGGCAAGGGCGCCGAGGGCGAGAGACGACGCGTAGTTCCGGGAGAGGCTCATCGCGACCTTTGTGTTCCGCCAGCTCCGGTAACGTGGCGGGACAATCGGGCGATAGCGTGTCCGCAATTATGCGCGATCGTGCCAATCGCCGGCGAGCGACTGAACCAAGGTGAGCGCCGCCACCGCAGCCGTGTCGGCGCGCAGGATACGCGGCCCCAGGCTCAGTCGCACGATGGCGGGCAAGGCGAGGAGAGCGTCACGCTCGAGGGGATCGAACCCGCCCTCGGGGCCGATCAGGACGGCGATCTTGCCGCGTAGGCCCGCCAGCGCAAGCTCCGTCGAGCCACCCGGCGACGCGTCCTCGTCGCAAAACACCAGCGTGCGATCCGCCTCCCAATCCGCCAGCGTGGCGGCGAGCGGCGCGACCTCGCAGACCTGCGGGAGCACGATGATGCCACATTGCTCGGCGGCCTCGATCGCGTTGGCGCGCATTCGCTCGAGGTTGACGCGCCCCACCTGAGTCCGACGCGTCGTCACCGGCCGGAGCCGGCTCACGCCCATCTCGACGGCTTTCTGGACCATGTAGTCGAGCCGCGCGTGCTTGAGCGGCGCGAACAGATAGTCGAGATCGCCCGCCGGCGTTTGCGGCCGCGTCTGCTCGGCGGTTACGAGCGCCATCTGCCGGCGCCCAGCCGGCGCGAGCCGGGCGCGCCACTCGCCGTCGCGGCCGTTGAACACCAGGACCTGCGCGCCTTCAGAAAGCCTGAGTACGTTGCAAAGGTAATTTTGCTGGGTCCGTTCGAGCGCATGCTCGACGCCGGGACCGAGGGCGGCATCGACGAAGAGTCGGGGGGCCGAAAAGTCGTAGGACGCCATGCGCGCGGACTACCATGCGCGGGTGCTGTCTCGCGATGCTTTTCGCCGCGTTGCCGCCGATGGGTGTGTCCGCCGTCCGCGCCGTGCCAATGGTGCCGACGGCCCGAAAGGGGGTTGGTCGATGAAGATTGCACACGTGAGATTGGCCGGACGCGCGAGCGTCGGCGCCTTGATTTTGGTTGGCGGACTTGTCGCGGCGGGCACCGCCTTTGCTGGCGATTGCAACAGCGACATCGCGGGACTGTCCCAGAAGCGGCAGGTCTTCATCGAGAAGCTCAACGTTCTGGCCAAGACCTCGAAGGGCAAGCTCGATCCGGTCGCGTCCTGCCCGGTCCTGCGCAGTCTTGTCGCCTCCGAGGCGCAGCTCATCAAATATCTCGACGCCAACAAGAACTGGTGCAACGTGCCGGAAGAGACCGTGACCAACCTGAAGGCCGCGGACGCCAAGTCGCAGAGCTTCGCCAGCAAGGCCTGCGAGATCGCCGTCCAGGCGAAGCAGCAGCAGAAGCAGGCGACCGCGAACCCGACGCTCGGGATCGACGCGCAGAAGCTGCCAACCGGCCCGCTGTAGCGGCCGCGCCGCGGCTTCGTGACGGAGCCGCGCGCCGTTCCGGTGGTATTGCCGGACGCGGTCAGGCGGCGCTGGCTGTTTCGCCTCGCGCCCGGCACCTGGCACCCCTATCTGCAGCTCGCGCGGCTCGACCGGCCGATCGGCTACTGGTTGCTCGTCCTGCCGTGCTGGTGGTCGAGCCTGCTCGCGAGCCTGGCCGCGCACCGCGCGCCCTCGATGTGGCATCTGGCGCTGTTCCTGGTCGGCGCGATCGTCATGCGCGGATCGGGCTCGACCTATAACGACATCGTCGATCGGGAGCTCGACGCGCGGGTCGAACGCACGCGACACCGGCCGATCGCCTCCGGCCGCGTGAGCGTCGCTTCGGCCCGCGTGTTCCTCGTGGTGCAGGCCCTGGTCGGCTTTCTGGTTGTCATCCAGTTCAACCTCTTCACGATCCTGGTGGGCATCGGCTCGCTGGCGATCGTCGCGATCTATCCGTTCATGAAGCGGGTCACCTCGTGGCCGCAGCTCGTGCTCGGCCTTGCCTTCGCCTGGGGCGGCCTGGTCGGCTGGGCGGCGCAGGCGGACACGCTCGCGGTGCCAGCGGGTCTCGTCTACGCGGCGGCGATCGCGTGGACGATCGGCTACGACACGATTTACGCCCTCCAGGATGCGCGTGACGATCCGGCCGCCGGCATCAAATCCACCGCGCGCCTCTTCGGAGCGCACGTGCGCGCGGCGGTCGGCGTGCTCTACACGGCCGCGGTTTTGCTGGTCGAGGCCGCTCTTGTCGTCGGTGGGATGGCAGGCAGCCCGCTGGCCCAGGCGGGAGTCGCGGGCTTTGCCTTGCACCTCGCCTGGCAGGTGCGCGGCATCGCGGCCGACGATCCGATCGGCGCCCTGACGCTGTTTCGATCGAACCGGGATGCCGGTCTCGTCCTCGCGGCCGGGCTCGCGATGGCGGCGTGGGCTGGTGCTTGACCTTAGCCGTAAGACGGTGGAACACTCAGCCAAGGCCGAGCATTGCTTGAGCGAATCGACGCTCTCGTCGACCGACACTGAAGGCTGGACGTCATGGGCACCGCGCTAAAATGGGCTTTAATCTTCTTCGTGATTTCGGTGATCGCTGGCGGCCTCGGCTTCTCCGGCATCTCCCAGTCGGCGGGCGGCATCGCTCGCATCCTGTTCTACATCGCCGTCGTGATCTTCATCATCCTGCTGGTGCTCGGCCTGACTGTTTTCAAGGCGGTCACCTAGTCCAGCCGACGAAGGCCTCCGACATCGTCGGAGGCCTGTTCCTATCAGAGCCGCGCGGCGCCGATAATGCGCCCGTCGTAACCTTGGATGACGACGGCGCCCGCCTGGCCGGCACCGCGTTGCGCCGAAACCTGTAGCGGCGCGCCCGAATATTCGCCGATCGTCCGCATCGAGCGGACGATATTCGACTCGGTCAGCGTGCGCCCGCTGTTCTCGCCGCGCCCGACCTGCGTCTCGTGACGCGGGTCGAACCCGATCAACATCACGCGCCCCTTACCCTGACCCGCACCGATCGATACGGCGATGCCGCCGCCCGATCGCGACACGTGCACGGGCACCGCATCGGACGCTTCGCCACGCGCCGACTCGATCGCCCCGGCGACCTCGCCGCGCTCCGAACCGACCATGCCGCGGCGGCCGTCGACGACCATTTCGGGCGTGTAGGAGCCGCCGCCTAGGCGTGCGGCATACATCGCTTGCCGGCTTGTCGCTGTCTCCGACGAGTACGGGTCACGCCAACCGAGCGAGTTCCAATAGGTGACATGGAAGGCGAGCGGCAGGACATCGCCGCGACCTGACAGCGAGGTCAGATAGGCGTCGGCCGGCGGGCACGAGGAGCACCCCTCCGACGTGAAGAGTTCGACGACCACGGGACGCGTTGCGGCGAAAGCGGAACTCGAGCCCGCTATCAGGACGAGAGCGAGGGAAACAGTCGATGGGCGCATAAGTCTGACCTCACAATTGAATTGACTTACATTCGGCCTTCGGCTCGATCGCGTTACTGGTTCGGACGAAAGCCGGAATTAAAAAAGGCCGCCGCGGAGTTCGCGACGGCCTAGAGGTTGTTGTCGGCGCGATCAGTTCGTCGCCGCGAGCACTGGGCCAGGAGCCCACGATTGCGGGAAGAGCTTCTTCAGGCCCTCGACCTTCGGGATGTCGTTCTCGGCGATGTAGCCATCGGTCGGATGCAGGCTCAAATAGTTCTGGTGGTACCCCTCGGCCGGATAAAAGGCCTTGAGCGGCGTCACCTTGGTGACGACGGGTGCGCTGAAGACATGCGACTGTTGAAGTTGCTCGACGTAGTCCTTGGCGACCTTCTCCTGCTCGGGGGTCGTCGGGAAGATGTTCGAGCGGTACTGCGTCCCCTCGTCCGGGCCCTGCGCGTTCAACACCGTCGGGTCGGTCACGACCGAGAAGTAGATCTGCAGCAGCTTGCCGTAGCTGACCTCGCGCGGGTCATAGGTGATGCGAACGCTCTCGGCATGGCCGGTCGTGCCCGACGAGACGACCGGATACAGCGCGGTCGACTTGGCGCCGCCAGTGTAGCCAGAGACGGCGTCCTTCACGCCCTTGACGTGTTGGAACACGCCCTGGACACCCCAGAAGCACCCGCCGGCGAGGACGGCGGTCGCGGTCGTCGCTGCGCTGGCCGGCATGTCGACCTTCGGCGCCGGCACGACCTTCATATCCTCGGCCGAAGCATGATGGATCGGCCACAGCGCGGCGGCGGCGAGCGCCACCGCGGCGACGCCGGCGAAAAGCCCCGACGGTATCGATCTCTTGGTGCTGGTCATCGTGTGATCCTTTCGCGAGCGGCTCACGCCGCCTCGAATTTGAGGGCCGCGCCGTTCATGCAATAGCGCAGGCCGGTCGGCCGCGGGCCGTCGTCGAAGACGTGACCGAGATGGCCACCGCAAGTGGCGCAGTGCACCTCGGTGCGCTCCATACCGAGTGTGCGATCGCTGTCTTGGCCGACGGCCCCGGCGATCGGCTCGTAGAAGCTCGGCCAGCCCGTGCCGCTGTCGAACTTCGTCTCGGAGCGGAATGCCTTCGTCGCGCAACCGGCGCACGCGAAGACACCGTGGCGGTGCTCTTCGTTGAGCGGGCTGGCGTAGGGTGACTCGGTGCCGGCCTCGCGGAGGATCGAGTATTGCGTGCGCGTCAGGCGCTTGCGCCATTCGTCGTCGCTGAGGTGCATCGGGAAGGCACCGCTCGGGCCCGCCACGGCACGCTTGCCTGCGCCGAACAAGGTGGCGCCGAGGGCCGCGGCGCCGAGACCAAAGGTTGCCGTCGCCATGAAGCTGCGTTTGCTGGTCAAATATTCCTCCTGCCGCGAAATGCTCGATGGCCGCCTCGGAGAGCGAAGCGGCCTTGAACATAGGTACGGGGCAGGCGGCGGAAAAGTTACCTAGTGCGCGACGATAGCCGAACTTGCCCAGCGATACGCGCGATCGAGGAGGCGGTCGCTTCAGCTGATCGCGGTCGAGATCGTGTTGAACTTGTTGTTGAGCCGCGTGCCGATATGGGTGAGAGCCGTGATGATGACGACCGAGATCAGGCCCGCGATGAGGCCGTACTCGATCGCGGTCGCGCCACTCTCGTCGCGCAGAAAAGTTGAGATAAGGGACACAGGCATACTCCAGTCGTCTCTAGTCCTAGGCCGAAGGTATTTACGTTCCCTTACGGGAGCTTGGCTACGAACGCAGCCGCCGCCGCACCCTGATGTAGAGCGCGCCGGCGCCGCCGTGCGGGCGGCCGGCCTCCTCGAAGCCGATCACGAGGGGTCGGAAGTCCGGCAGGGCGAGCCACAACGGCACCGAGCGTCGGAGCACGCCGGCACCGCCAGTCAGCCCGACCAACTCGCTGCCGCGACTGCCCTTGCCCGTCACGACAAGCACCACGCGGGCACCGTCCTGCTGGGCTCGCCCGAGAAACTGGCGCAGCACGCCGTAAGCCTCGTCCTGGCGAAGACCATGCAGATCGACCGCCGCGTCCGCCGTCATGCGGCCTCGGGAGAGCTTGCGCTTGAGGGTTCGTTCGATCGGCGCGAACGGCGGAGGCGCCGGCTGGCTCGGCATGGATTTGACGGATGCGAATGGGTCGCTTTGCCGCGGCGGGGTAGGCATGGCCTCGGCAGCGACGATCCGGGCGCTGAGGGGCGCCGGCAGACTGCTGCCGGGCAATGGCTTCACCCCAGCCGCGATTTGCGTCCAGAGCTCGATCTCCTCGTCGCTCAGCTTGCGCAGGCGAGACGTTCTGGTCGGCGGCAGCCCACCGGTCATGGTCGAATGCTCGTCATGGCGCGCGACTTCTATCGCGCGGCCACAGGACGTAAAAGGCGCCGTGATCGCGGATACCGCCAGCGCGACGCGCCGCCTCGTCGCCCGTGCCGAAGAAGATGTCGCCGCGCGCCGGCCCGACGATCGCGCTGCCGGTGTCTTGCCCAACCATCAGCCGGCGAAACGGCGCGGCGCCAGCGTCGCCCTCCGGCAGTGCCGCGTCGACATAGAAGGGCAAGCCGTAAGGCCATTGCGCACGGTCTATCGCGAGCGACGCCAGCGGCGCGAGGCTCACGCCGGCACCGCCGACCGGCCCCGCCGTCTCCGGCAGCGCGTCGTCGAATCGAAAGAAGATGTAGGATCGGTTCTCATGCATGAGTTGACCGCCCGCCTGCGCGGGACCTTGCCCATTGCCGCGAATCCAGGCCTCGAGCTGCGCCATGCCCATTTCGGATGGCGGCACATGCAGCCGCTCGACCAGCACCTTGCCGATCGACGTGTACGGGTAGCCATTGCGCCCGGCGAAGACCAGGCGCCGCAAAGATCCGTCGGGCAGCTTGATCCGCGCCGAGCCTTGCACCTGAACGACATAGGCCTCGACGGGATCGCGCAGATAGACGAGGGGCCGAACCGTGAGGGCGCCCGCCTCGATGGCGGCGCGGTCGGGCATCGCCGCCAGCCTGCCGTCCGGCAGCCGCCGCGCCGCCGTGAGCGACGGATCGAGGCCTGGCTCCGGCTTGCTCGGTGGCACCCGGATAATGTCGGCCGGCAGCGGATACAGCGGCGTGCCGAAGTCAGGCGTTCGCGAGAGAGAGCCGTCGACGGCGGGCTCGTAATAGCCGGTGAAGAAAGCATCGGCGCTGACGAGCCTCGGCACGAAATGCGTCTCGAAAAAAACTCGCGCCTGCTCTCGATCGGGTGTCGGAGTGATCGTCTTGGCGGTCGCGCAAACTACTCTCAATGCGGGCGGGGCCGGCAATGCCACTCGCGGAGGTCCACCTCTGCCGGACACCGCGGCGCACGAGGCTCGGAACGCTCGAAAGGCGGGACGCTGATCGCCCGTCGTCCAGCCCGGCACATCCGTGAAGGTCGTGGCCACGCCGCGGGACTGCGCGGGCTGGCCGAGCGACGCCGCGGCGGCGAGGGCCAAGGCGGCGAGCCCCGATGTCACCGCGCTCAGTGCCCCGCTTGGGTCGCGACGAGCTTCCAGTTCGGATCGCCCGACGTGACCTCGCGGGCGAAGGTCCAGACATCGTTCATGTCGACGACACGATCTGGGCTGCCCTCGGTCAGCACGCCCTTGGCATCGTGCGTCGCGGTGATCTGCTTCGACACGAACCGCACCGACACGCGTGCGGTATGGCCCTCGAGCGCGGCGGATTCGATGGTGGCCTCGTCCATCGAGACGAACGTCGTCGACAGCCGCTCGCCGCGCGCTTCTCGCTCGACAAGGGCGCTGTTGAAGCCGTCGTAGACATCGCGGGCCAGCAGGTTCTGCAGGGTCTTTCGCTCGGCCGCCGCGAACGCGGTGATGATCGCCTCGTACGCGGTCTTCGCGCCGTCCAGGAAGGGCGCCGCCGAGAAGCTCGGGTCGGCGGCGGCGATCGCATCGAGCCCACTGGCAATGGCCGAGCCCGGTGCGGCGATACCGCGCCAGCGGTTCGGGTCGGTGGCGGGCGGACCGGCGGCACCGGGGAGCCGCACGACATTGCGATCGGCGAAACCACCCTGCGGCGGCGGCGCGGCACCGGGTTGCGGACGGCGGCCGAGCGACGGCCCGCTCTGCGGCGGCTTTTCTGCGCCCGTGCGCTCGCCGAGGACGGACCTGAGCTTCCAGATCACGACGATCGCGACAAGGGCGAAGACGATCGTCAGAGGGTCGAGCGGCATGGGGCTCCGAATGAATCTTCGAGGGGCGGCCCGGATTGCAAAACTGGCGCGCCGGAACATCTAATCATGTGGTGACGCGGGACCGAACGTCCAGCGTCGGGCGATCGCCTCGGCACGATGCCGGCTGTGCCGCGCCTTCCTGGGCGCCAAGGGCGGGAGGTGGCCGTGCCGTTGTCGTCCCGTATCAAGCTCGCCGCGATGAGCTGGATCATCCTCGAGATCGTGGCGTTCACTCTGGTCGCGCATTGGATCGGCGTGCCGCGGACGATCCTTCTCGGCGTCATCACGAGCCTGCTCGGGCTAACCCTCCTGCGGCGGGCTGGGACGTCCGCGCTTCTGAAGCTGCGCTCGAGCTTCGAGGGCAAAGCGCTCGGCGCCGGTGATGGCACCCGCTTTCTCGACGAGATGCTGGCGACCGGCGGCGCGCTCGCGCTGCTGCTTCCGGGCTTCCTCTCGGATATCCTCGGGTTGGCGCTGGCGGCGCCTGTGGTCCGCGATCGCGCGGCCCGCTGGATCGGAGGTGGCGGTCCGGCTTGGGTCAGAGGGCGTCACTCGCGGCCTGGCCCGACGACGATCGACCTCGAGCCCGACCAATGGCGCCAAACCGACGCCTCGACCCGTCCGCTCGGCAAGACCGGATCATCCTGATCCAGGGCGTAACCGCCCAAGGGAGGCGAGCGGGAGGCTCGGGCGATCTTGACCCGGTACATCGGCTACTATATCAGCGCTCCTTCGCCGAAATTCAAACTGCTCCCGAGGACGTAAGACGATGTCGCGCCGCTGTGAATTGACCGGCAAGGCCGTACAGGCCGGCAATGTGGTCAGCCACTCTAACCGCAAGACGCGAACGCGCTTCCTGCCGAACCTCTGCAACGTCACGCTGGCGTCCGAGTCGCTCGAGCGGTCCGTGCGCGTGCGTATCGCGGCGGCTTCGTTGCGTTCGGTCGAGCACCGTGGCGGGTTGGACGCCTTTCTCGCCAAGGCGCGCGAGGAAGATCTCTCGCCGAACATGCGCGTCATCAAGCGCGAGATCGCCAAGAAGCAGGCCGCGGTGTCCGCGTAAGCGAGTCTCGGCGCCGCGAGCGGGCGGCCCGATCAGATGTCCTGCTGGCCCGGGATCTTCTCGAGGCCGCAGCCCGTGATCCGCCAACCGCCATCCGCCTTTTCGAACGAGTAGATCGCGGTCCATACCGTGCCGTCGGCGGCGACGATCGTCACCTTTTGCAGCGGGCCATGCGGCGACGGCTCGGTCTCGCCGAACGTCGTGCTCTTCGGACGGATGAGAGCGGCATAGTGCGCCTTCACCATCGCGAGGAACGCGGAGGAATCAGGAAATTTCTGCCGAATGCCGTCGGCCGCGAACGCTTCAGCGGCGGTGCCGTCGTCGTGGCCTATCGCGTCGAGCTGTCTCGTGATGACGCCCTGGATCGCCGTCTTCGTCGCGCCGTCGAGAGGCGCGATGGCGTCGTCCGCCAAGGCGGGCCCGGCGGCGGCTATAAAGAGCGCGGCAGTAAACGCGTTGCGAAGCTTGCGCATGACGCTCGACCTTCCCTGACCCATTGGCGAGAGCTTAGGCCGCAAACGGCAACGATGCGAGAGGGCGGGCGCGGAAAACAAGTCCGTCCGTTTGCGGGACGCCGGCGCGTTCAGACTTCAGAACGGCAGGTTGAAGACCCTGGCGGGCACCAAGGCGCCGTCCTCGATCGCCCCGATTGCGACCACGACGCCGGAGCATGCGGCATAGGCTTGGCCGCCGCAGGGCGCATCTGCTCCACGCAACAGCATCGACTGGCCGCGGCGCAGGCGCGCGGCATCCGAGCGGTCGACGAGGATGCGCGTCAGCTCGCCGAGGCCAGCCTCGACGCGGCGGAGCGCGGCGACCGCCGCCTCCGGCTCCTCCAGCGATGCCAGCGGCACGGCGTCGGCTTCGCTGAACGGTCCGACCCGTGTGCGTCGCAGCGCCGTCACGTGACCATGGCAGCCGAGCGCGCGACCAAGATCGCGGGCGATCGCGCGGACATAGGTCCCCTTGCCGCAGCGCGTCTCGAAGATCGTGGCGTCCTCTTCCATGGCGACAACCACGAGCTCGTGGATCGAGACTGTCCGCGGGGCGAGATCGACAACCTCGCCTTCCCGCGCGAGGTCGTAGGCGCGCTGGCCGGCGATCTTGATGGCTGAATAGGCGGGCGGCCGCTGCGAGATATCGCCGATGAAGTTCGGCAGCAGCGCCTCGATCGCCGCGCGGCTCGGCCGCAGTTCGGAGCGTGCCACGATCGTGCCATCGGAATCGTCGGTGTCGGTCTCGGCACCCCAGGCGACGGTGAAGCGGTAGCCCTTCTCGCCATCCTGCACGAACGGAACCGTCTTCGTCGCCTCGCCGAAGGCGATCGGCAGGATGCCCGACGCGAGCGGGTCGAGCGTGCCGGCGTGGCCTGCCTTCTTGCCGTTGAAGATGCGCTTGAGGCGCGACACGGCATGCGTCGAGGTGATGCCGATCGGCTTGTCGAGCACGACCCAGCCGTTCACCTCGACCCGCTTCGTGCGCGTCTGTCCCTTGTCGCCCGCAGAGCGCTGCGGGTCCGACGTGATCGTGGGCGCCTCGGTCATTCCTCCCCGTCCGCCTTGGGTTCGAGATCCTGCTTGACCTTCGGCGTGTCGAGCAACGCGTCGATCTTCGCCCCATACTCGAAGCTCTGATCGACCTTGAACCGAAGGTCCGGCGCGAACTTCATGCTGACGCGATGGGCAACCTCGGTGCGCAGCATCTTGCGATTCCGCTCGAGCGCCTCGAGGACGGGCGTCACGTCACGGCCGCCGAGCGGCATCACGAACGCCGTCGCGAGCTTGAGGTCGGGGCTCATCTTGACGTCGGGCACGGTGATGACGCGCCCCTCGAGCTCGGGATCGTTGAGCGCGCCGCGGGACAGCAGATCGGACAGCGCGTGGCGGATCAGTTCGCCGACGCGCAACATGCGCTGGGACGGCTCGCCGCCCTGCTGGTGGATACGGGACATGGGGGACTTCTTGCTGGTGTTTCCCTTCTCCCGCCGAGCCGGAGAAGGCGGCCCGGCGTATCCGGGCCGGATGAGGGCCGCCGAGGGCTGAGCCGCAATCGTGCAAACTCATCCATCCCCGGGGCGCCACGACTTCTCCTCCCGGAAGCGGGAGAAGCGGGCGGTTACAGCGACCGCTGGATCGATGTCACCGTGTAACACTCGATGACGTCGCCGGCGCGCATGTCCTGGTAGTTCTCGAACGCCATGCCGCACTCCTGGCCGGCGACGACGTCCTTGACCTCGTCCTTGAAGCGCTTGAGCGTCGAGAGCTTGCCCTCGTGCACGACCACGCTGTCGCGGATGAGCCGCACATGCGCCCCGCGCTCGACCTTGCCATCGGTGATCCGGCAACCGGCGATCTTGCCGACCTTCGAGATGTTGAAGATCTCGAGGATCAGCGCGTTGCCGAGCATGTCCTCGCGCAAGGTCGGGTCGAGCATGCCCGACATCGCCGCCTTCACGTCATCCACCAGATTGTAGATGATGTTGTAATAGCGGATCTCGATGCCGGCCTGCTCGGCGGCGGTGCGCGCCTCTTTCAGGGCGCGGACGTTGAAGCCGATGATCACGGCCTTCGATGCCTCCGCCAGCACGACGTCGGACTCGGTGATGCCGCCGACCCCGGCCTGCAGGACGCGGACCGCGACCTCGTCGGTGTTCATCTCCTCCAGCGTCGAGACGATCGCCTCGGCGGAGCCCTGCACGTCCGCCTTGATGACGATCGGGAATTCCTTCCGGCCGGCCGTCTTCAGCTGGCTCATCATGTCGACGAGCGAGGAGCGTGCGCCGCCGACGCGGGCCGCGGCGATCTCGCGCTTCTGACGATCGCGGTATTCCGTGATCTCGCGGGCGCGACTCTCGCTTTCGACGACGCCGACGCGGTCACCGGCCTCGGGCGAACCCGAGAAGCCGAGGATCTCGACCGGCATCGACGGTCCCGCCGACGTGACGTTGTCGCCCTTGTCGTCGATCAGCGCGCGCACCTTGCCCCATTGCGTGCCGCCAACGACGAGGTCGCCGACCTGCAGCGTGCCGCGCTGCACCAGCACCGTCGCGACCGGGCCGCGGCCGCGATCGAGCCGGGACTCGATTACTGTGCCCTCGGCCGCACGCTCGGGGTTCGCCCGCAAGTCGAGCAGCTCGGCCTGCAGCGCGATCAGTTCGAGCAGCTTGTCGAGGTTGGTCCGCTTCAGCGCGGACACCTCGACCTCGAGCACATCGCCGCCCAGGGTCTCGACCTGGATCTCGTATTGGACAAGCTCGCCGCGCACCCGCTCGGGCTTGGCGTCGGGCTTGTCGATCTTGTTGATGGCGACGATGATCGGCACGCCCGCCGCCTTGGCGTGGGCGATGGCCTCCTTCGTCTGCGGCATGACACCATCGTCGGCCGCGACGACCAGCACCACGATATCGGTGACCTTGGCACCGCGCGCACGCATCTGCGTGAAGGCGGCGTGGCCGGGCGTGTCGATGAAAGTGACGGACTGCCCCTCGGGCGTGGTGATCTGGTAGGCGCCGATGTGCTGCGTGATGCCGCCCGCCTCGCCGGTCTGGACGCTTGTCGAGCGCAGCGCGTCGAGCAGCGAGGTCTTGCCGTGATCGACGTGGCCCATGATGGTCACGACCGCCGGACGCGGCAGCAGATGATCGTCGTTGTCGGGCGAGTCGAACAGGCCTTCCTCGACGTCGGACTCGGCGACGCGCTTCACCGAATGGCCGAGTTCGACCGCGATGAGTTCCGCCGTGTCGGCGTCGATCACGTCGTTGATCGTCGCCATCTGGCCCTGTTTCATCAGGAGCTTGATGACGTCGACCGCGCGCTCCGACATACGGTTGGCGAGCTCCTGGATGGTGATCGTCTCGGGCAGCACGATCTCGCGCGCGATCTTGTCCTTCTGCTCGGCCTGATGACCCTTGAGACGCTGTGTGCGACGACGGAACGAGGCGACCGAGCGCGTCCGTTCCTCGCTCGATTCACCCGTCGCGCTCGTCACGGTGAGACGGCCGCGGTCCTTCTGCGGCCCAGGGGCTCGCGTCGGACGCGCCGGCATCACGACCTTCGTCGGCATGCCGGGGCGGCGGATGATCCGCTTGGTCTCTTCTTCCTCGTTGGCCGGACGCGGCGTGGCCGGCGTCAGCCCCACCGGCGCGACGGCGCTTGCCGTGGTCGGCGCGATCGTCGGGGACCGGCGGATGGCGCTGGGCGCCGCCACCGGCGCCGCCTCGCCACCGGTCACGCGGCGGTTCGCCTCCTGCTCGGCGCGACGCCTGGCCTCCGCCTCCTGCAGGCGACGGGCTTCCTCGTCCTTCTTGCGGGCCTCGGCGGCGGCGCGGTCGGCGAGATCACGCTCTTCCCGTTCCGCGCGTGCCCGCGCGTCCGCCTCGGCGCGGCGACGATCTTCCTCTTCGCGCTCCTTCGCGCCGGACAGAGCCTTGGCGCGAGCATCGCGCTCCTCTTCCGTCAGGGTGCGCAGCACGACGCCGCCTTGCGAACGGGGCGCGGGGCGCGGCGCCTCGGTGGCCTGCGGGGGCGTGATGGGTCGCGGACGCACGACGGGCGCAGGGGCCACGGGCGCGGCCTTGACGACCGGCGGCGGCGCGACCTCGCGCGGCGCGGCAAGCTTTCCGACGGGCGGCGCGATCGTGCGGCTCTTCTTCATCTCGACGAGCACCGTCTTGGTGCGTCCGTGAGAGAAGCTCTGCTTGACGACGCCCGCCTCGACCGGTCGCTTCAGCGACAGCGTTTTGGAAGGTGTCTTCGGTTCATTCATATGCGCGCGTCCCAAAAATCTCTCGAATGGCCAGCGGCCGAATCGCCGTGACCGTCTTGTAGGTGGCTGAACGGCAAATGCCGGGCGAGGCCCGGCAAGCCATCCTATCCAGGCGCCGCCTTCGCGTCCGCGCTGTCGTCAACTGGTGCCGCCGACCTGTAGTTGATCAGCTTATGGCATCGCGTCAGGAATGCATCGCTCGCCGGCCCCGCCGCGAGCGCCGCATGTATTACATTTGTGCGCCCCAAAGCCAAATCCAATTGCTGTGACGTAAAGAGTTTGACCGAAAGCGGCCTCCCCTTTGTTTCGCTGGCGCGCCGGGCTGCCGCCTCGAGCTTTCGAATGCCATCGGCGCCGGCATCGGCCGCATGGAGGACCGCGGTCGCGCGGCTTGCATCGAGAGACGCCTCGACCTTCGCGAAACCCGTCGTGACGGCGCCGGCCTTGTTGGCCATCGCCAGCGACTGAAGCGCGTCACGGGCAAGCAGCTCCTCGACGTCGGCGTCGAGCGTCGCCGCCACCGCGACCTTGGCCTTGAAGCCCCGCGCGAAGGCATTTTTCCGAACGGCGGCGGCGACGCTGGCACCCTGCGCGTCGATCCAGACGCCACGACCCGGCAGCTTGCAGCGAATATCGGGCACCACGCTGTCGTCGGGCCCAATCACGAACCGGATCATCGTCTCAGGCGCGCCCTTGCGGCGAGTCACGGCGCAGGTGCGTTCGGGGCCCGTCTCGCGCGTCTCGTCGTCCACTGAAGGGGCCGAACCCGCTCGCATGCCGCTCTGCTCGACCGGACGCACCGCCTTACGCGGCGTGCTCCGCTTCTGCCTCGGGCTCTTCCTCGGCCGCGGGCTCTGGCAGGGCATCGATCCAGCCCGCCGACAGGCGCGCTCGCATGATCATCATCTCGGCGTCCTCGCGCGAGATCTCGAGCCCATCCAAAAAGCCGGCATGCTTGGTCGTCTCGGTGCCCTTGCGCTCGACCCAGCCGACCAGGTCGTCCGTGGCGCATCCGGCCAGGTCCTCGATCGACTTCACGTCGTTCTCGCCGAATTTCACGAGCATCGGCAGCGTCACGCCGTCGATCTCCTTCAGTTCGTCGGCGACACCGAGTTCGACGCGCTTGGCATCGAACTCCGCATCGATCTTGCCGAGGTGATCGCGCGCGCGCTGCTGGATCTCGTTCGCGGTATCCGCGTCGAACCCCTCGATCGTCGCGAGTTCGTCGATCTCGACGTAAGCCAGCTCCTCGACCGAGCGAAAACCTTCCGAAGCGAGCAACTGACCGACGGTCTCGTCGAGATCGAGCGCTTCCATGAAGGCTTGCGTGCGCTCGTTGAACTCCTTCTGGCGGCGCTCGGATTCCTCGGCTTCGGTCAGGATATCGATATCCCAGCCGGTCAGCTGCGAGGCGAGCCGCACGTTCTGGCCACGCCGGCCGATCGCCAGCGACAGCTGATCGTCGGGCACCACCACCTCGATGCGGTTCGAATCCTCGTCGAGCACCACCTTGACGACCTCGGCCGGCTGCAGCGCGTTGACGATGAACGTCGCGCCATCGGGCGACCACGGGATGATGTCGATCTTCTCGCCCTGCAGCTCGTTGACGACCGCCTGGACGCGGGAGCCACGCATGCCGACGCAGGCGCCGACGGGATCGATCGAGGAATCGCGGGAGATCACCGCGATCTTCGCCCGCGAGCCGGGGTCGCGCGCCACAGAGCGCACCTCGATCACGCCGTCGTAGATTTCCGGCACCTCCTGGCGAAACAGCTTCGCCATGAATTGCGGGTGCGTGCGGGACAGGAAGATCTGCGGGCCGCGCTGCTCGCGCCGCACGTCGTAGAGGTAAGCGCGGCAGCGGTCGCCTGCGCGAAACAGCTCGCGCGGGATCGACTCGTCGCGGCGGATGGTGGCCTCGCCGCGGCCGAGGTCGACGATCGTGTTGCCGTACTCGACGCGCTTGACGACGCCGTTGACGATGTCGCCGATGCGATCCTTGTATTCGTCGTACTGCTTGTCGCGCTCGGCCTCGCGCACTTTCTGTACAATGACTTGCTTGGCCGACTGGGCGGCGATGCGGCCGAAGTCGAACGGCGGCAAGGTCTCGGCGATCCAGTCGCCGACCTGCGCGGCCGGGTTCTTCTTGCGAGCGTCCGGCGCCAGGATCTGCGTCGCGTCGTTCTCGATCTCCTCGACGACGAGCAACAGGCGCGAGAACCGCACCTCGCCGGTCTTCGGGTTGATCTCGGCGCGGACCTCGGTCTCCTGGCCGTAGCGCGAGCGGGCCGCTTTCTGCATGGCGTCCTCCATCGACTCCAGAACGATCTGGCGGTCGATGTTCTTCTCGCGGGCGACCGCGTCGGCGATCTGCAGAAGTTCGAGCTTGTTGGCGGAAATCGCCATGGTGGTCTCCTAGTCCTGAAGTCCGCTAGCGGCTTCGTCGTGAAATCCGCTGGCGCGGCTTGGTCGCAGTCTCCGCTGGCGCGGCTTGGTCGCAGTCTCCGCTGGCGCGGCTTGATCGTGATATTTGCTAGCGCGGCTTGCGCGCGGGGTTGCCGGTCGTCTTGAACCCGCTCCTGATGCCCGCCGGCACGAGCGGCCTCGCCTTCTGTTGCTTGCCGGCGTTGCGCAGCGCGAACCGGCCAGGCCCCTTATCCGGCACCTCGCCCGGCGCCGAAGCCTCGTCCGCCTCGTCATCGTCCGGCGCCTCGCCGGCGGCCTCGCGCGCGGCCTTGGCCGCCCGCAACGTCTCGCGGATGAGCTCGTCGGTCAGCACCAGCCGGCCGTCCGCGACGTCGGCGAGAGAGAGGCGCACGACATCAGCCTCACCCGGCTTCGCATCGAAACGTGTCAGCGCGAGGACCGGCCCCGCGCCGCTTTCGTCGAGCGCATCGATCAGGCCGCGGAAACGTTTGCGGCCCTCGACAAGCTCGTGCGTCTCGACCTTGGCTTCGAAGCCGATCGCGCGACGAAAGTCGGACACGCGCATCAGCGGCCGATCGATGCCGGGCGAGGAGATCTCGAGGCGGTAGGCCTGCTTCACCGGGTCCTCGACATCGAGCGCCGGCGAAAGCGCGTCGGAGATCGCGCTGCAATCCTCGACATCGAGCGTGCCATCGGGCCGCTCGGCCATGATCTGCAGGGTCGTCCCGTCTTGGGCACTGAGCCGCACGCGAACGAGGCGAAAGCCAAGGTCGCGCAGCACGGGTCCCGCGATGCGCGCGACGTGAAACGCCACGCCATGCTCTTCGGAAAGGCGCGGCTCGTCGAGAAGGTTGGGCTCGGTTTCGCTCAAGGGCGTCCTGCGGGAAAGGAACAAAGCGACTAACGGCGAAGGAGCGGGTCCGGCGGGACCCACTCTCAAACGGCTCAGCGATGAGGGTTGATTGTAACTATGTAGCGCGACGCAATCGGTTTTGCAACGCTACCCCAGCGCCGCGAGAAGCAGCGCGACGCCCGCTCCGGTCGATAGGATCAGCCGCAGACGGCCAAACCAGCGCGGCGCCAAGCCACCGCGCACCAGGTCGAGATCGATCGGCCCGAGCGCCAGCGCGACGAGGCCGAGGATCGCAAGGCGCCACGGCTCCGGCGCCGCCAGGGCCGCCCAGGCCACGAGCGAGGGGATCACGGAGATCGCGTAATGGAACGCGCCGTCCGCGCCACGCACGGCGAGACCCCAGCGGATACCGCCGAGAAACGAGATGATCACCGCCGCATAGGTCGCGAGCGCCAGATCGAGGCTTGCGCGATCGAGCCCCAAGGCGCCGTGCGCGAGCAGTCCGAGCGCCAACCCCCAGAACGGAAGCAGGCCGGCGAGCCCGAGCGCCAGCGGCGCGGTCGGGATGCTCGCGCGCGGCGAGCCGGTCTGGGACATGGTGGTCATCGTGGCGGCTCGCTGCGTGTCAGTCGGCGAGCATGTAACGCGCTCCATCGCGCTTCAGCACATGCGACGCGACCATTTGCGCGAGCGCCGGCTCGGCGACGTTCGGCATCGCCTGTTTGGCCACGCTGAGCAGCAGCGCCGCGCGGTCGCGCACGGGCTTTTGCAGCGCCGCGTCGCGGCAGATCTCTTCGAGCACGGGGACGGCCTCCGGCCGCTTGGCGGCGACCAGGATGTAGAGATTGTAGAAGGCACGCGAATTGTCGCGCTCGCCCCGCGGCCGATTGAGCAGCACCGCCGCGAGGCTGAGCCGCGCGTTTTCGTTGCCGGCTTTCGCGGCGTGCTGAAACCATTGGGCGGCGTCGTCGGGCGACTTCGGCGTGCCGGCGCCGCGCGCGTAAGAGACGGCGAGATCGTACATCGCCGGCGCATGGCCGAGTTCGGCGGCGCGCTTGAACGCGGCGAAGGCCTTGGCCTGGTCGACCGGCGTGCCGAGCCCTTTGGCATAGGCGACGCCGAGGTCGTTGATCGCGCCGGGCTCGCCGGCGTCGGCGCCCTTCTGGTAGTCGGCGAACGCTCGCTCGGCGCTCGCGTCCGGCACCACGCCAGCCGACTCGAGGTCGCCGAGCTGCCGCCGGCATGGGCCTCGCCGGCCGCCGCCGCCATCTCGAGATACCACTTCGCGTCGACCGCGTCGGGCATGCCGTCGAAGCGCCCGTCCGCGTAGGCCTCGCCGAGCAGCAGCGCGATCATCGCATGCTCGGGGCCGCCGAGGAGCGCCTCCAGCGCTGCCTTGGGCGCCTTCGCCATGTCGACCCCGTCGCGCGCCTGCCAGATGACCTGCAGCGCGTGCGTCGCGAGCGCATTTGAGTCCAACGTCGCCGACTTCACGAGCAGCAGCAGGGCATCGTCGCGCACCTTTTGCGAGACCGGGAGCGTCGTATCCGTGACGATCGCCTGCAGGGTGTCGGCGGCCGAGTCGTTGCCATGCGCGAGGCTCTTGCCGAACCATCCCAACGCGCCGTCGAAGTGCTTGGCGAAACCCTCCTGGCCGAGCAGCAAGTCGCGCGCGTACATGTTCATCGAATGGGCCTCGCCGGCCTCGGCGCCGCGCCGCACCCAGCGACCCGCCACCTCGAGGTCGGCCGGGTCCTGCGTCGCGTCATTATGGCGGCGGGCGAGGATCGCGAGATCGACATAGGCGACCGGGTCGCCCGCGCCCGCCGCCTTCTCGTACATCGCCTTGGCCGCCACCGGGTCCCGCGCGACGCCCTCGCCGCTCAACGTCAGCGTCGCCAGCTCGCCCAAGGCCTCGGCGCTGCCGAAGGCGGCGGCCCGCTGGTAGAGCTTCGCGGCCTCGACGGGATCCGGCGGCATGACGCGGCCCTGCTCGGTCATCTGCGCGAGCTTGAAGATGTACTCGGCGTCGTTGGTCTTGGCGACGGCCTCCCGCAGCAGCCTGGCGCCGAGGGCGAAGTTCGGGATGCTTTCGAGCATGCCGTCGGTCGCGAGCACGGCCAGCGAGGCCTTGGCGCGAACGTCAGCAAGGTCCGAGGCGCGGGCGTAGTAGACGATATCGCCGGACTTCGGCCCCTCGAGCACACGGACCTCGAAGCCCAGCTTGCCGAGGACGAGTCCCATCTCGCGCGCGTCACGGACAGTGTTCGTCAAATTGCCGGCGCCGCCATGGCGGATGCGAAGCCGCCGAGCGCCAGCAGCGTGGCGAGGACGAGAGCGGACGCTTTATGACCATGGCTCGGCCCTCGGAACCGGGCGCAACCTAGGCGGCGCCCCGCGGCCGTGGCAATCGACTCAGGCCTCGGCTGGCTCGGGTACGCCGACGCCATCGAGCGCGTGCTCGAGCCGATCGAAGCTCATCGGCTTGCCGAGGAATGCGTCGATACCGTCCCGCGACGGCGGTCGGCGTTCCGCATCGCACAGGTCGGCGGACAGCGCGATCAGCCGCGCCGGCGCCGCATGCCGGGCGATCTCGGCGAGCCGGACGCGGCGGGCGACCTCGAGCCCGTCGAGGCCCGGCATGCGGATGTCGAGCACCATCGCGTCGTAGGGCGTGCCGGCATCGAGCGCCGCCTCGGCGAGCGCCAAGGCTGCCAACCCGTCCGGAGCGTGCGTCACCACCGCGCCGAGCCGCTCGAGATGCTTGGTCGCGAGGAGCGCGTTGATCGGATTGTCTTCCGCGAGAAGCACCACCAGGCGCCGGTGCGGCGTCAGCCGCGGCAGCGGCTCCGGGCTCGACGTCGGGCTGGCGATACGCTTCGCGCCGGCGAGCGCGAGCAGGCTGCGCTGGCGCACCGGCTTGACGAGCCAGCCGTCGAAGCCGCGCGCCGAGCTTTGCCCGAAGGCGCGCCGCTCGTATGGCGAGAACAGGACGATGGTCTTCGCGGCGCCGGACGCGCAGGCCGCGGCACCGAGATCGCGGGTCGCCGCCTCGCCCAAGGCGCAATCGACCACGACGAGATCGTAGCGCTGCTCGGTCAGGCGCTCGGCCGCGCGACCGGGATCTGCGACATGCTCGACCGCCGCGCCGCCCTCGGCCAGGCGCTCGACGAGAAACGGCGCCTCGAACGGTGAGTCCGCGACGACGAGCACGCGACGAAGCGACGTCACGGGCGGCGGTGCTTTCGGGGCGGCGGCATCGACCGCGAGCGGCAGGAGCACCGAGAACATCGCGCCCCCGCCCGCCTCGGTCGGCGCCAGCTCGAGCGAGCCGCCCATCCGCTCGGCGAGCCGTTTCGAGATCGCCAGCCCAAGCCCCGTGCCGCCATGCAGCTGGGCGGTCTCGGCCTGCTCGAACTCCTCGAAGATCGCGGCGCGCCGGTCGGTCGGGATGCCGGGGCCGGTGTCGGACACATCGAAGCGCAGCACGTCGCCGGCGCCGCGGGTGACGCGGATACCGACGCCGCCCGCCTCGGTGAATTTCACGGCGTTGCCGGCGAGATTGAGCAGGATCTGGCGCAGCCGGGTCGGATCGCCCATGACCGCGCGCGGCACGTCGGCGGCGGTGGTGGAGGCGATCTCCAGGCTCTTGCCCTGCGCACGCGGCGCCAGCAGCTCGGCGACGCCCTCAACGAGGGCGACGAGATCGAAGCTCTCGTGCGCCAGCTCGACCTTGCCCGCCTCGATCTTCGACAGATCGAGGATCTCGTCGATCAGCGAGGCGAGCGCGCTGCCCGACGAGCGGATCGCCGCGACGTAGGTTTCCTGCTCGGCATCGAGCCGCGTGCCGGCGAGAAGCTCGGCCATGCCGAGGATGCCGTTCAGCGGCGTGCGCACCTCGTGGCTGACGTTGGCGAGGAAGCGCGACTTCGCCTCGTTGGCAGCCTCGGCACGCTCGCGCGCGGCGGAGGCCTCGCGCAGCTCCCAGATCTCGTCGGAAAGCCGGTCGACCTCGGCCTCGTTCGCGCGCGAGCGGCGGCCTCCGGCCAGCACGACGAGGCCAAAGGCGAGCACCGCCAGCCCCGCGCCGATCGCGGCGAGCATGGTCGGCATGATCGAGAGAAGATGATCCATAGACGCCTCGGCGGTCAGAGCCGCGAGGATCAGGCTAGCCACGACGCGCTGCCGTTCCGTTCCGGATTAGCGGTAATCCCCGGGGCGGGTGTTTACGCAATGTTGACCAATCGCCATCGCCAAATGAGCCGGTAGGTCGAACCGGGACGACGTTGCCAAGAATTCGGATGTGGCTTTACGTAGGTTTCAGTCGCCCGAATCGAGCGACAGCGCAGCGTACGGCGACGCATGGCTGGCATCGCAACGGTCGCCCCTTTTACGCGTGCCGTCGACCATCATCCGCGAAAGCTGCATGTGCTGATCAATCCGCGCCATCCCGACGCCGCCGGGATTGCAATCAGGTCAATCCGACCCTTCTGGTCTGACGAGCCGCCTCTGGCATTCCGGGCCGTAGCGCACAGCGTCACTTGCCCTCGCAGCTGATCCCATACTGCCGCTCGAACATCGCGCGTTCGGCCGGGGCCTCGTGCGTGAGCAGCGCGCAGGCGGAATAATTGCCCTGCATCGCGCCATTCTCGACGTACATCCAGTCGGTCACTCGCGAGAGGGACAGCTTGACCTTATCGCCCTTCCGATAGCCGGGGATCGTCTCGGGCGTGTTGTCGAGCTGGCCGGTCACCTCGTCGCCGGAGACCGTGAACGGCGCGAGCCAGAAGAACTCCTGCCGCCCTGCCGGGCCGAGGCCGACCTTGACGGCGTAGGCCTCGGTGCCAGGCTTCGGGTGGCGGCTCGCCTCCAGGAACGCGGGCAAGGTCGCGCGCGCTTTGCGCACCGCCGCCGCCATCGCGGGATCGCCATCAGGGATGAGGTCGACCTGGCCGGTGCGCGCTTTTTCGCCGAACGACTCGGCGCGGCCGGCGGCGGGCACAGCCAGGCATGTCATGATGATCGGCAACACGAGAACACGCATGGCAAAGCCCCTGGCGACAATGCCGATACCCTAGCAGCGGCATCGCGACGGGTCGATGAAGGCGCGGATCGCCCGCGCGCTCAGGCGTGCGCCTTCGAGCGCCCGGCCTCCTTCGGCCGCGGCTTGTAGCCTGGCCGCGCCTTCGGCCGCGGTCCCTCGGCCGAGATGCCGCCCGGTGCCGTGGTTCGCTCGATCGCGATGTTATCGCCGGCGGGCGCGGGCCCCGCCACGGCGGCGGCGAAGGCTTCGGCCGCGCGCGGCGCGATCTCGACCTTGCTCTCGCGATCGAAGATCCGGATCGTGCCGATGTCGCGCTTGGTGATGCCGCCGCGCTTGCACAGCATCGGCAGCAGCCACTTCGGATCGGCGTTCTTCTTGCGGCCGATACCGAGGCGGAACCAGATGCCGCCGTTGCCGGTCGGGGCGTTGCGGTCGTAGCCGCGTTCGGGTCGGCTTTCATGGGCCTCGCGCGGCTCGCGGCGCGCGGACTCGGATCGGCGCTCGGGCCGACGTTCGGCGACACCGGGGTCGGTGACGTCCTCCGGTTCCGGCAGCCGCGAGCGATAGGCGCGCACGAGGGCGGCGGCGATCTTCTCGGCAGAGGCGCCCTCGAGAAGGCGACGGCCCATCGCCAGATCGTCCTCGGACGCGTCCTCGCTCAGGATCGGGTCCTCGAGCAGGCGACGCTGGTCGAGGTCGCGAATGGATTCCGCCGTCGGCGGTCCGCTGACGGTCGCCGTCAACCGCGCCATGTCGAGCAGACGGTCGGCGCGGCGCTGCGAGGCCGGCGGCACCAGCAGGATGGACACGCCCTTGCGTCCGGCCCGCCCGGTGCGGCCGCTGCGGTGCTGCAGCACCTGCGGATCGCTCGGCAGATCGGCATGGATGACGAGCCCGAGATTGGGCAGATCGAGCCCGCGCGCGGCGACGTCGGTGGCGACGCAAACCTTCGCCCGGTGATCGCGTAAGGCTTGCAGCGCGTGATTGCGCTCGTTCTGGCTCAGCTCGCCGGAGAGGGTGACGGCGGCGAAGCCTCGTTCCTGCAGCATCGCCGAGAGATGGCGCACGCTGTCGCGGGTGTTGCAGAAGATGATCGCCGACGGCGAGTCGACGTGGCGCAGGATGTTGACGATCGCATGAACGCGCTCGTTGGCGAGCACACGAACCACGCGGTAGTCGATATCCTCATGGCCGCGCGCGGCGCCGCCGGTCTCGATACGCAGCGCGTTCTGCTGGTAGCGGCCGGCGAGCGCGACGATCGCCTTCGGCAGGGTGGCCGAAAACAGCAGCGTGCGGCGCTCGGCCGGCGTCGTGTCGAGGATGAATTCGAGGTCCTCGCGAAAGCCGAGGTCGAGCATCTCGTCGGCCTCGTCGAGGACAACGGCGCGCAGTTGCGTCAGATCGAGCGCGCGACGCTCCAGGTGATCGCGCAGGCGGCCCGGCGTGCCGACGACGATATGCGCGCCGCGCTCCAGCGCGCGTCGCTCGGCGCGCGGATCCATGCCGCCGACGCAGGCGACGATGGCGGCGCCCGTCTCGGCGTAGAGCCAGGCCAGCTCGCGCTGCACCTGGAGGGCGAGTTCGCGCGTCGGCGCGACGACGAGGGCGAGCGGGCCTTCGGCCGGCATGCGCTCCTCGCCGCGCAAGAGCGTGTCGGCGAACGCGAGGCCGTAGGCGATGGTCTTGCCGGAGCCGGTCTGGGCGGAGACGGTAAGGTCGCGGCCTGCCGCTTCGGGGGCGAGCACGGCGGCCTGGACGGGGGTCGGCTCATCATAACCGCGCGCGGCGAGCGCCCGCGCGAGCGGAAGGGAGGTGGACGGAAAGGTCAAATTGTCGGGGCTTTTTTGGGTGGGCGGCCCGCGAGGGCGCGCGTAAGGGTGTGGCTGGCATCGAGGCCGGCGCGTGGCACCTATGGCAGGTTTCGCGACGCCGTGACATTTCTTTTTGCGATAGGATTAAGGCTCAGGCCCTGACAACCGACGCGGCGGCAGGCCGCGAGGTTTCTCGGCGGCCGCAGGCGCATGAACGAGAGAGAATGACCCTATCCATCGACGCCGCCTTCGACGGCGGAAACATCGACGTCGTCGCGATCGTCGACGACAGCATCGACCTCGAAATACGACGCGATCGCTACTCCGGCTTCTATCAATGGTTCTCGTTCCGCCTTGCCGGCGCGCGCGGCCGCGTAAAGACCTTGCGCATCGTCAACGCGGGGGGCTCCGCCTTTCCGCAAGGCTGGTCGGGCTACAAGGTGCGCGCGAGCACGGATCGCTTGGCCTGGCGGATGATCCCCACGCGCTACATCGACGGCGTTCTCGAATTCGAGTGGGCCGGCGAGAGCGAGCTTGTCTGGTTCGCCTACTTCGCGCCCTACACCATGGAACAGCACCATGCGCTCGTCGCACGGATCAGCCTGCGGCCCGGCGTCACGCATCGCGAGCTCGGCCGTTCGCTCGACGGCGTCGCGATCGACGCGCTGACGATCGGCGCGGGTGCCAAGCAAGTCTGGCTGATCGCCCGGCAGCACCCCGGCGAGCCGATGGCCGAGTGGTGGATCGAGGGCGCGCTGGATTGGCTGACGAGCCCGGCCGCCGCCGCCCTGCTGGCACGCGCGACGGTCCACGTGGTGCCCAACATGAACCCGGACGGGACGCGGCGCGGCCACCTGCGCACCAACGCGGCCGGCGTCAACCTCAACCGCGAATGGCACGCACCCTCGAAGGAGCGCAGCCCCGAGGTGCTCTGCGTCCGCGACGCCATGGACGCGACCGGCGTCGCGTTCGCGATCGACGCGCATGGCGACGAGGCGATCGCGGCCAACTTCTTCGCCGGTTTCCACGGCATCCCGAGCTTCAACGAGGCGCGCGGCGTGGCCTACGACGCGTTTCGGACGCGCCTCGCCGCGCACACGCCCGATTTCCAGCTCGCGAAGGGCTACGGCACGTCGGCGCCGGGCAAGGCGAACCTCACGATGGCGACGAACCAGATCGCCGAGCGCTTCGGCGCCGTGGCGTTCACGTTGGAGATGCCGTTCAAGGACCACGACGACAATCCGGACCCGGTCTTCGGTTGGTCGCCGGAGCGTTCGAAGGCGCTCGCCGTGTCGTGCCTCGAGGTTTTGAGCGAAACGATCGACGAGTGGTAAGGCCGTCATTGCGAGCCGAAGGCGAAGCAACCCAGGGGCCGACGCCGCGATCCAGGCCGAGCGGTAGCCCGTGGCTCTGGGTTGCTTCGCTTCGCTCGCGGCTCTGGGTTGCTTCGCTTCGCTCGCAATGACGGATGGAGGATTTGGTCTCAGATCCCCAGCGCGATGACGATCAGCCCGCCCACCACCGCGCCGACGACCGGGCCGATGATCGGGATCGGCGCGTAGCCCCAATCCGAACCGCCTTTGCCGTGGATCGGCAGGATCGCGTGGGCGACACGGGGGCCGAAATCGCGCGCGGGATTGATCGCGTAGCCGGTGGTGCCGCCGAGCGACAGACCGATGACCCAGACGAGCATCCCGACGAGATAGGGCGCGAAGCCCGGCTGCAGCGGCATGGGTGCGCCGACCGCCTTCGAGGCGATGGCGGCGACGACGACGATCAGGACGATCGTGCCGATGACCTCGCTGAGCCAGTTTGCCTTGAGATCGCGGATCGCCGGCCCGGTGCAGAAGCAGGCGAGCTTCAAGTCGGGATCTTCCGTCGCGCGCCAATGCGGCAGGTAGTGCAGCCAGACGACGACGGCGCCGAGAAAGCCGCCGATGAGCTGCGCCGGGATGTAGACCAGCATCTTCGAGTAATCGCCGCTGACGATCGCGAAGGCGATTGTGACGGCGGGGTTCAGATGCGCGTCTTTCGACCCGGTCGCGATCGACACGAAGATGCCGGACATCACGGCGAAGCCCCAGGCGGTGGTGATCGCCATCCAGCCCGCGCCTTCGGCCTTGGACTCCTTGAGGAGGACGCCGGCGACGACGCCGTCGCCGAGGATGATGAGCACCATCGTGCCCAGGAGTTCGCCGAGGAAGGGGGATTGCATGGCGCTACTCCTCGTCCTTCCAATCGAAGCTGCGCTTCAACGCCTTCGACCAAGACGACGTGAGCGCGTCACGCGCCGCGGCCTTCATCTTCGGATGCCAGCGATGGTCGACCCCCCAGTTGTCCGAAAGCTCCACCGTGCTCTTCCAATAGTCGGTTGCCAAACCAGCGGCGTAGGCGGCGCCGAGCGCCGTCGTCTCGGTGATCTTCGGGCGCACGACCGGCACGTCCAAGATATCGGCCTGGAACTGCATGAGGAGATCGTTGGCGACCATACCGCCGTCGGAGCGCAGTTCCTTGATCGGGATCTTCGAATCCTTCTCCATCGCGATCAACACGTCGCGGGTCTGGTAGGCGGTGGACTCGAGGGCGGCGCGGGCGATATGGCCCTTGTTGGCGTAGCGCGTCAGTCCGGCGACGATGCCGCGCGCGCTCTCCTTCCAATGCGGCGCGTACAGACCGGAGAAGGCCGGCACGAAATAGACGTCGCCATTGTCCTCGACGCTGCGCGCCAAAGCCTCGACATCGCCGCTCTCCTTGATGAGCCCGAGGTTGTCGCGCAACCATTGCACCAGGGAGCCGGTCACCGCGATCGAGCCTTCCAGCGCGTAGATCGGCTTCGCGTCGCCGAGTTTGTAGGCGAGCGTCGTCACGAGGCCCGCCTTCGACTGCACCGGCTTCTCGCCGGTGTTCATCAAGACGAAGCAGCCGGTACCGTAGGTGTTCTTCGCCTCGCCTGGCTCGAAGCAGGTCTGGCCGAACAAAGCCGCTTGCTGGTCGCCAAGCACGCCGGCAATCGGCACGCCCTCGAAGGGGGCTTTGCTTTCGCCGTAGACCTCGGACGACGAGCGGATCGCCGGCAGCATGTCGGGCGGGATGTCGAAGGCGCGCAGCATCGACTCGTCCCAGGCGAGCGTCTTCAGGTTCATGAGCTGCGTGCGGCTGGCGTTGGTGACGTCGGTGACGTGCAGGCCGCCGTCCTTGCCGCCGGTCAGGTTCCAGATCATCCAGGTGTCGATCGTCCCGAACAAGACGTCGCCGGCGCGGGCCTTCTTGCGCGCACCCTTTACGTTGTCGAGCAACCAGCGGAGTTTCAGCCCGGCGAAATAGGAAGCGAGCGGCAGCCCGGTGATCTTGCGGAAGCGATTGATCCCGCCGTCCTTGGCGAATTTGGCGACGAGCGCATCGTTACGCGTGTCCTGCCAGACGAGCGCGTTGTACAGCGGCTCGCCGGTGTGGCGGTCCCAGATCAGCGTGGTCTCGCGCTGGTTGGTGATGCCGATGGCTTTGAGGTTCTTCGGCTCGATCTCGGCCTTCTTCAAGGCGTCGCGCATGACGAGTTGCGTGTTGTGCCAGATCTCTTGCGGATTGTGCTCGACCCAGCCGGGCTTCGGGAAGATCTGCTCGTGCTCGCGCTGCGCCACCGCCTTGATGGCCCCGCGCTTGTCGAAGACGATGAAGCGCGAGGATGTCGTGCCCTGATCGATCGCGCCGACAAATTCGGCCATGGTTTTTCTCCCAACGTTTCTTTTTTTCCCTCTCCCGTTCACGGGATGAAGGTTAGTCAGCCTTATGCCGCGGCGGCATGCTTTTCGAGATAGCTATCGAGGCGGGCCACATCCGATTGCGACAGACGAAGACCCAGCTTCGAACGCCGCCACAGGATGTCGGTCGAGGTCGCGGCCCATTCGTTTGCGACGAGGTAATCGACCTCGGCGCGGGTCAGGCCGGCGCCGAAGTCCTCGCCCATGTCCGCGAGGTTCGATGCGCCGCCGGCAATGCGCTCGGCCCGCGTGCCGTAGTCGCGCACGAGGCGCGTCGCGAGGGCGGTCGGAAGGAAGGCGTGGCGCGCCCGGAACGCGGCGAGATAGGCATCGAAATCCGCCATGTCGCCGCCGGGCAGCGGCGCATCCGCCGTCCAGCCCGGCTTCAAGGCCGGCAGGTATGTCTCGAGCTTCTCGATCGCGTGCTCGGCCAGGCGGCGATAGGTGGTGATCTTGCCGCCGAAGACGGAGAGCACGGGCAGCGCCCCGTCGGCTGTATGGATGTCGAGCACGTAATCTCGTGTGACGGCGGAGGCGTTCTTCGCGGCATCGTCGAACAGCGGCCGCACGCCGGAATAGGACCAGACGACATCGTCCGGGCCGATCTGGCGCTTGAAGAAGCGATTGATGCTCTCGCAGAGGTAGCTCGTCTCCTCCGGCGAGATGCGCACCGGGCCTGGTGCCTCCTTGTGCGGCACGTCCGTTGTGCCGATCAGCGTGAAGTCGCGTTCGTAGGGGATCGCGAAGATGATCCGCTTGTCCGGGTTCTGCAGGATATAGGCCTGGTCGCCCTCGTAGAGCTTCTTCGTGACGATGTGGCTGCCCTTGATGAGGCGCACGGAGGCATCGGCGTTGACGCCGAGCGTGCCGCCGAGCGTCTCGCTCACCCACGGACCGGCGGCATTGATCACGATCTTGGCGCGCACCGTCTCGGGTCCGCCGTGCCCGCGCAATGTGGCCTGCCAGGCGTCGCCTTGGCGCCGGGCGCTCTCGACGGCGGTGCGCGTGCGGATTTCGGCGCCTCTCGCCTGGGCGTCCATCGCGTTGAGCACGACGAGCCGGCTGTCCTCGACCCAGCAGTCCGAATAGGTGAAGCCCTTGACCAGCCGGTCCTGCAGCGGCTCGCCCATCGGGGATGTTCGTAAGCGAACGCTTTTCGAGCCGGGGAGGCTGCGCAGACGGGCAAGGTGGTCGTAGAGGAAGAGCCCGACCCGGAGCATCCAGGCGGGGCGCAGACCCTTGTCGTGGGGCAGGACGAACCGCAGCGGCCAGATGATGTGCGGCGCGATCTTCAGCAGGCGCTCGCGTTCGGCCAGGGCCTCGCGAACCAGGCGGAACTCGTAATATTCGAGGTAACGCAGGCCCCCATGGATCAATTTCGTCGAGGACGAGGAGGTCGCCTCCGCGAGGTCGCCCTTTTCGCAGAGGAGCACGCGCAGGCCGCGGCCAGCCGCGTCACGTGCGATGCCGGTGCCGTTGATGCCGCCACCGATGACGAGGAGATCGTAGGTTTGGTCCATGGGGCGAACTTAAATCGCGGAATAGCGTCTGAACATGGATATATGTCGTTTTCGTAAACGAACATCCCCCGTTGGGAATAGCCACCCGCGGTTTCGTTGTTTCGACGGCGCTCAGGCCAGGGCGCACACGACGCCCGCCTCGCGCATCAGCGTTTCAGCGGCGTCGGGCGGCGGGAGGTCGGTGAACAACGTGTGCACTTGCGTCAGCGAGCCGACCTTCACCATTGGCCGGCGGGCGAACTTGGTGTGGTCCGCGACGAGAAACACGGTTTTCGCATGCGAAAGAATCGCTTGCGTCGCGCGCACCTCCTCGGTGTCGAAGTCGAGCAACGTGCCATCCACATCGATGCCGGAGATCCCGATGACCGCGTAATCGACGCGAAATTGACCGAGCGTGTCGCAGGTCTGCTGACCGAGCACGGCGCCGTCGCCGCTTCGCACCGTGCCGCCGGCCATCACGATGCGAAACTCGGTCTCGCGCGACAGGGTCAGCGCGACATGCAGGTTGTTGGTGACGACGCTCAATCCGGCATGGCCGACGAGCTCGCGCGCCACCGCCTCGGGAGTCGTGCCGATGTCGATGAAGACCGAGCAATGATCCGGGATGCGGCTCGCCGCCAGGCGGCCGATGCGGCGCTTTTCTTCCGGCAGCGTGATTTGCCGCGCCGCGTAGTCGACGTTCTCGACCGACGAGGGTAGGCCGCCGCCACCACGGTATCGCTCCAGGCGGCCCTCGGCCGACAGCTCGTTCAGGTCGCGCCGGATCGTCTGCACCGTGACGCCGAACGCCGCCGCAAGGGCCTCGATCGTCGCGAAGCCGCGCTGGCGCACGGCGGCGACGATCCCCTCGCGGCGCGCCTCGACGCCCAGCGGCTCGGGCTTTGACTCGGGCTGTGGTTTGGTCGCGGTGGGCGTTGGACGGTCGCGTGGCAGACGGGCGATCTTGGGTTGGCGAGCACGAAGCCGTGCCGATCGGAGGCAATCCTACGGCGAAAAGACCGAACCTGCCAGTCGTCCCGATCGCTACATCTCGTCGTGCGACCCGTCGCAGATCGGCTCCGTCTTGGTGAGCTTGCAGGTGCACATCAGCACGGTGCCGGTCCGGTCGGACATCCACGCGAGCGGCCGAATGCTCGTGCCGGCGTGCGAGCCGTCGCAGAATGGCTGCATGCTCGAGCGGCCGCAGGTGCACCAATAGTACAGCTCGCCCTCCTCGACGTCGGCCGCGATCGGCTCCTCGCCGGCACATACACGTTCATCGGGCATCTGAACCTCCGG
Organism: uncultured Lichenihabitans sp.; assembly: GCA_965214415.1. GTDB lineage: Bacteria > Pseudomonadota > Alphaproteobacteria > Rhizobiales > Beijerinckiaceae > RH-AL1. The sequence continues at coordinate 3,747,806 of CBDCBQ010000003.1, read as the reverse complement.
CTGTCGACCGGGCTGCGCCGGGGCTGCGGCATTATGGCCGCGGATTGGAAGAGGTCCAGGGTGGCCGCCTCTGTCTTTACGCCCTGCCCGCCATACCGTCCGGCGCCGGCCTGCCGCCGACCTCACTGGTCAACGACAGCACTATTTTAACGCTCGAACTTTACTCTTCGCTGGTACCCGTCGCGTCGAGCGTGCCCATGCGTCCTTCCCCAAGTCGCGCCCTTCCCGCTCGCCCACGCGAGGGACTGCTGCGCGAGGCGGGCCTGTCCGGGGCGCGCGCGCTGAGCCGCCTCCTTGTCGCGCTGATCGAGAACCTGGGCGCGCAAGACAAGGTCGGCCGGCGCCACGAGCCGGGCTGGCCCAACGGCACGCGGCTCGCCGCGTTCGGGCCGAACCCGCTCGGCGTCGAGATCGAGCGCGTGATGAACATCCCCGCGCCGACCCCGCGGGCCGAGCCGACGCACCGCGATGCCGTCACCGGGCTGCCGGTGTTCGACGCCCCGTATACTCCACCCGTTGCACCGAAGCCGCTGGCTCGCCCGACGCCACAGCCGTTACGCCCCGAGGGGCGAATGACCATCGCGCCGAGCGCGTCGCTCGAGCCTGCCGTCCACCCGGCCTCTGCCGAGGTGCCGCTCTGGCAGAAGCCGTTCTTCTCCATGCCCGGCGTCCGCTACATGCGCACGCCCGACCATCTGCTGCGGCGCGTCCGCGCGAGCCAACATCCGATCGAGCCGATCGCCGCGGAGGAGACGGCGGCGATCGCCGGCGCCGGCATCGCGATCGCGCCGGAGGAACTGCCCATCGATCTCGACCAGATCGACGGCCCCGAATTCGACATCGACGTCTTGGACGAGGTTGCGGACTTGAGCATCGAGGAACAGGTTGCCTTCGAGACGCGCTACGGCTTTCCGTGGCGCCTGCGCATGCTGAGCGGTTTCGCGGCGGACCTTCCGCTGCCCGCCAACGATCTGGAACGGATACTGGCACCCTTGGTGGAGGCCGCGCAGCCGGCCGCGCGCAAGCAGCCCTTCGCGGTCTCCGTGCGGCCCAAGGCGCCGGTCCCGCCGGTGCAGACGCCCGCGGTGTCAGTCGCCGCCGTTGCCGCCGTCGTCGCCGCGAAGCCGAGCGTCGTGTCGAAGCCGGCGCCGACGATCGAGTGGATCTATCCCTCGGTCGATCTGCTCGCCGAGCCGCGTAAGCCCGAAGGCATCGCGCTCACCGCCGAGATGCTGGAGCAGAACGCCCGCCTGCTCGAGACGACGTTGGAAGACTTCGGCATCCGCGGCGAGATCATCCACGTGCGCGCCGGCCCGGTCGTCACGCTCTACGAGCTGGAGCCCGCGCCCGGCATGAAGTCGTCGCGCGTGATCGGTCTCGCCGACGACATCGCCCGCTCGATGTCGGCGTTGTCGGCCCGCGTCGCCGTCGTGCCCGGCCGCAACGCGATCGGTATCGAGCTGCCGAACGAGCGTCGCGAGACCGTGTACTTCCGCGAGATGGTCGAGAGCGAGGCGTTCGACGAGTCCAAGCACAAGCTGGCGATCGCGCTCGGCAAGACGATCGGCGGCGAGCCGGTGATCGCCGAGCTCGCGAAGATGCCGCATCTATTGGTTGCAGGCACCACCGGCTCGGGCAAGTCGGTCGCCATCAACACGATGATCCTGTCGCTGCTCTACCGTTTGAAGCCGGAGGAATGCCGGCTCATCATGGTTGATCCGAAGATGCTCGAGCTGTCCGTCTACGACGGCATCCCGCATCTGCTGACGCCCGTCGTGACCGACCCGAAGAAGGCTGTGGTCGCGATGAAATGGGCGGTCCGCGAGATGGAGGACCGCTACAAGAAGATGTCGAAGCTCGGCGTCCGCAACATCGACGGCTTCAACGCCCGCGTCGGCCAGGCCGCCGCCGCCGGCGAGACGATCATGATGCAGGTGACGACAAGCTTCGACCGGGAGACGGGCAAGCCCGTCACCGAGGCGCAGGCGATGGACCTGACCAAGCTCCCCTACATCGTCGTCATCGTCGACGAGATGGCCGACCTGATGATGGTCGCCGGCAAGGACATCGAGGGCGCGATCCAGCGCCTCGCGCAGATGGCGCGCGCGGCGGGCATCCATCTCATCATGGCGACGCAACGGCCTTCCGTGGACGTCATCACCGGCACGATCAAGGCGAACTTCCCGACCCGCATCTCCTTCCAGGTCACCTCGAAGATCGACTCGCGCACGATCCTCGGCGAGCAGGGCGCCGAGCAGCTCCTCGGCCAGGGTGACATGCTGCACATGCAGGGCGGCGGCCGCATCTACCGCGTGCACGGGCCGTTCGTCAGCGACGACGAGGTCGAGAAGGTCGTCGCTCACCTCAAGACGCAGGGCCAGCCCGACTACCTCGACAGCGTCACCGACGACGTCGAGGGCGAGGCCGCCGAGGCGGAGGACGACGAGGGCGCGGATGCCGCCGTGTTCGACAAGACCGCGATGGGCGGCGGCGAGGACGAGGGCAATCTCTACGAGCAGGCGGTGAAGGTCGTGCTGCGCGACAAGAAAAGTTCGGTCTCATACGTCCAGCGCCGCCTTCAGGTCGGCTACAACAAGGCCGCTTCGCTGATCGAGCGGATGGAGAAGGACGGGATCCTGGGCCCCGCGAGCCACACCGGCAAGCGCGAGATCCTCGCCCATTCCCGCGGGCGCGTGATCAGCGGCGTGCCGGCATTCGAGGAGGAGGAATAGCCCGAGCAGGCAGAGACGCTCGTCCATGCCTTGGGCAAAGCGAGCGCCTCTTGGCCCGGCGATCTCGCTTTCAAGCCCGACGATGTCGCTCTTGGTCGCGAGCTAATCGATGAGATCGATGGCGTTCGAGGCGAGATCGAGCCACTCGAGGCCAATCTCACCGCGATGGTGACTGCCCAGAACAGCCTGCTACGCGCAGATATGATCGAGTGGATTCGTACCGCTCACGCATTCAACTTCATCGGGACCGCAGGCTTTATCGGCTCCTGGCAAAAGCCTTTGGCCGATGAGCCTCGCATAGGGGTATCGCCTTCGAGTAGCGAGCGGGAACGCCTGCTTCTCCTTGAAGCCTAGTTGCTGCCGGTCGTCGCGGGCTGCCGCCAGGCCGCCTTGCTGATCGAGCGGATTGAGAAGGAGGGCCCGGCATGCCATACCGACAAGTGCGAGACCTTGCTCATTCGAGCGGGCGCATGATCACCGGCGTGCCGGTCTGCGGGACGAGGAGTAGCGCTTGTCGCGCGGCGACGCCTAGCACTCCTTATTTGTTCGAGAGCGGACCCCTTGCGAGCGCACGTGGATGCGGATTGCGATAAGAAAAAGTCCCAATCCTGGGTTGCGAAATTGCATACGTTGTGGTCTTCTACGGCTGTTGCAATTGCGCTTGGGGATTTGAGATGCCGTACAATATTGTACAGTCGGTCTTTTTGATGAACCAAGCGGCGAATGGTGTTGCGGGCGTTAGTGGCACGCAGGCGTACCTCACTGGGCTGCTTGCGACGTTTCTGAATGGCGGACAGATCTCGAACAAGCCGTTTCCGGGATTCTTCCCGCAGTTCAAATCTCAGCTTGTCGGCGGAGACTGGCGCGTCGTATGGGGACCCTGCGTATTTCTCGAGTCACAACCGTACGACTACGCGACAAATGCAATGTATGTTGCCTACAGCCCCTCGCAAAAAACCTACGTCGTGGCGGCCGCGCCCACCAACTTTCTATCTGTACAAGATTGGCTTCAAGAAGACGGCGACGTGTATTGGCAGAACATGGCGTCCTGGCCGCTGATGCTTCCATATGTCAATCCAAACAACAAGACGCCACCGACGGGGCCGGCTGTGTCGGGGGCGACGGCCTACGGCGTAAGCAATCTCCTGACCGCGTCGTCGATGGTCGACCCCGTCAAGGGGACTTTGAAATCCTACTTGGCGTCCGTCAGAAGCACCGATGCCACACTGATCTTCACAGGTCACAGCCTCGCCGGAGCGCTGACGCCAGCGCTTGCGTTGACCTTATACCCATCCCCAGCGTCCAGCGGATGGGGCAAGGTCCTGGTGTTGCCGACGGCTGGCGCGACACCGGGCAACCTCGCCTGGACGAATGTCTATGACACCGCCTACAAAAGCATACCCACGGGTTTCGTACCCTACGCGTCTTGGAACGTAGACTACGCAAACGAGCAAGACATTGTCCCGTATGCCTGGAATAATTTCGGCTCTGTCGTCTCGCCAAATATAATAATCAAATATCCGCTTATGTATTACCATTCGATCTACGGCGCTCTAAGCCCACAGATCGGAACAACGTTGGCTAACGTCGCCCTTTCGGCAGCGCAAGCCGCGGCCGGCGCTGGCTACGTCCACATCACCCACCTTCTGTTTAAAGGAACATGGGGGTATTGGGATTATACGACAAGCGGATCATGGTCGTACCCGCCAATTTGGACCGCAATGCAACATTATTATCCCGAGAGGCCGATGACCTCGGTCGAGGTCTTCGCGGACTATGTCGATCGTTGTCACATGGATCAGTACATCAAGTACTTTGGTGTGATTCCGCCGCAGCCGTTGCCGAGTTCTGTGGCGTCCGAGGAAAATCCGACTGGTGCTGCCGCGAGACGTCATGCCGTTTTGATCGCCGGCAGGCTGAGCCGTAGCATGTAGCTGCATGAAGTATTTTCCGGTCCGCATTTTTTTGGGACCGGCCATTTTCAATCTGACGGATACTGCAGCGCCCTGCAGAAAGCGCCCTATTCCTCCTTGAAACCCAGCTGCTGATGGTTGCCAGTCGCGCCGTAATACTTGTACGGCAAAAACTTGCCGTGCATCGTCATCTTGACGCGATCACCCTTGGGGTCGGCTAGGCGTGACATCTCGAGCTCGAGGTCGATCGCCGACATGATGCCGTCGCCGAACTCCTCCTCGATCAGCGCCTTCCAGGCCGGCCCGTTGATCATCACGAGCTCGTAGAAGCGATAGATCAGCGGATCGGTCGGTGGCATCGGGATGCCGCGCATCGGCACCTCGTTCAGCATCCGCTTCTCGGGCTCGCTGAGGCCGAACAGCTCGCCGGCCTTCTCGCACAGCGGCTTCGTCAGCTTCATCTGGCCGAGCAGCGCGCCGACGACGAGCACTTCGGACATGCCGCCGATCTCGGTCGTGATGTACTTCCAGGTCCAGTTCTTCTCGCGCTTGATGTCGAGGAGCTTCTCGGTGAGGTCGGCTCGCTTCATATCGGATCTCCTTCACGATGGACGCGGACGGCGCCGCTGGCGTTTCAAGCGATTATATCGCGAGCAAGGCAAGTGCCATCGGAGGCTTTCGCAGGCTCCGTTCCGGCGCGGAGGGCCGGCGCGGCATACGGCGCCCCGCCGCTACGGGTGGGCCGAAAACACCAGCGTGATCGCGTAATCGCGGCGTCCGCCAAGGGGCGGCGGCGGGAACGGCGCGGCGCGCTTGATCATCGCCACAGCCTCGATGTCGAGCGAGGGGTCGCCGCTCGGGCTGACCAGCTTGACGCTGGCGAGGTTACCGTCGTCCTTCAGCTTGAAGGCGACCCCCGCGTGGCCCGGCACCTCGACGAAGCGGCCTTCCTTCTTGGCCCTGGCGAGCTTGCTCAGCACGAGCTGCGGATAAGCGACGGCATCGCCGCCATCGTCGGCGGCGGCGGGAAGTGCCCGCACCGGCATCGGGCTCGGCTTGTCCGGCGCTCGGGCAGGCTCGGGCCGAGGCGGAGTGCGATGCGCGGCGGATTTGCTTGGCGAAGGCTTCGGCGCCGGCGGGGGCACGTTTGGCTTGGGCACCTGCTTGGGCGCCGGCCGTTGCGGCACCGCTGATACAAGCTCGACACTGATCTCGTGCGGCGGCGCCGCCGGTGTGGCGTCCGGCCAGAGGAACGCGAGGATGAGCGCCGCGTGAAGGATCAGGGCGGCAACGACGAGGTGGCGGAACGCCGCGTCGCGGGGGATCGGCAGCCGGGGCACGGCCTGCGGCGCTTCGGCCATCACGCGGGCGAAGTCGTCATCGAACGGTTCGCGAGGTCGCTCGACGCGGAGCCGCGCCGCCACCCCACGCCTGGCCGCGCGCAGCCAGGCACGCTGGCGCGCGCCGACGGACGGCGCGACGATCGCGCTCATCGCGCGGCTTCGCTCACGAAGTTGACGTTGGCGTCGAAGCTGCGTTGCGCGCCCTGCGGCGGCGGCGGGAACGGCGCGGCGCGGCGGACGATATCGAGCGCCTCCGCGTCGAGCGCGGGCACACCGCTTTTGGCGATAAGCTCGACGCTCAGCAGGCGTCCCGCGGCGTCGACCTCGAAATGCACGCCGGCGCTCCCGGGCAGGCCTTCGCGTGCGCCGATCCCCTTGGCCTTGGCGAGCGCGCTGAACACGATGTCCTTGTAGCCGACCGCCTCGCCATCACCCTCGCCCGCGGCGGGCAGCGCGACCGCCTGGAACGAGTCCGGCAACGGGCCGAGCCCAGCGTCGCGCAACCCGACCGACCGCGGCGCGGCGGCCGCCCGCTCCGCGGCGAGCGCGGCCTGCTCGGCTCGGAGCGAGTCCAGCTCCTTCTGCAGCGAGGAGAGTTTTTGCTCTTCCGCCTCGAGCTTTGGAGCCGCCGGCGGCTCGCGTTTCGGCATGGGCCTGGCGGCCTCGTGCTTGGCGACTTCCATTTTGCGATGGTCTGGTACGCGCGCCTCGGGCTTCGGCGCATCCGGCCTGGCGGTTTTCGGCTCAACAGGCTCTGTCTTGGGGGTCGCCGTCGCAACCCTGGCGACCTTTGTCGGGTCCGGCCGCTTCGCCTTGGGCGCCTCGGTCCTGGGGATTTCGGCGACCAGCTCGACGGAGACTTCCGAGTGTCGCGCCGCCTCGCCGCCACCGGACACAAATGCCGTGCCGACGACCAAAGCATGCCCGAAGATCGAGGCCAGCGCGATCAGCGCCATCGTCGACGAAAACCGGCGCGACGGCCGGATTCCGTCGAGCCAGCGCTCGTCGCGACGCAACCGGATCGCGTCGGTGCTCATTCCGCGGCAAGCCGAACCGGCGCCACGGCACGCCACGCGGCCACGAGCTTGGCCTCCTCGACTTTGGCGGCCAGCCGGCTCTGCTCTCTCACATGGCCGAAGCCGCGGATCGTTTGCGGCAGCGCCGCGAGAGCGACGGCCGTGTCGAGATTTTCGGGGGCCAGCGCGGCGAACAGCTCGCCGACGAGCGTCTCGTATTCGGCGATTGATGCGCGCTCCGTGCGCCGCTCGTCGGTCCGTCCAAACGGGTCGAGCGCGGTGCCGCGCAGCAGCTTGCCTTTGGCGATAAGCGGAAACAGCAGCCCCATCCACGGGCCGAACTTGGTCTTCGCGGGGACGCCGTCCTTGTCGCGGCGAGTGAAGACCGGCGGCGCGAGATGGTAGTTGACCGCGAGGTCACCTTCGAAATTGTCGCGAACCTGCTTGGCGAAGGCGCCGTCCGAATAAAGCCGCGCGACCTCGTACTCGTCCTTGATCGCGAGCAGCTTGAAATAACCCTTGGCGACGGCTTCGGCGAGCTTGGTCGTGCCCTGCGCATGGGTGCGCTCGGCGGCGGCTGCCCGATCGACGAGCGCGCGATAGCGCGCGGCATAGGCCGCGTTCTGGTAGGCGGTGAGATAGCGGACGCGCCGGGCGACGATCTCCTCGAGCGTGCGGGCTGGCGCCTCGCGACGGGCGGCCGGCGATGCCGCGGCGACCATCGTCGCGACCTCCTTGGGATAGGCATGCGCACGACGGCCGAGCATGAAGGCGTCGCGGTTCATCGTCACCGCCTCGCCATTCAGGACGATCGCCCGCAGGATCGAGCCCTCGCCGAGCGGCACGTGGCCCGCCTGCCAGGCGTACCCCAGCATGAACATGTTGGCGGCGAGCGAGGTGCCGAGCAACGCGGTCGCGGCGGTCGTCGCGTCGACGAAATGCGCGCTCGGCCCGGCCGCCTCGCGCAGGCTCTTCTTCAGGTGGGCGGTCGGAAGATCGTAGTCCGGCTTGCGGGTGATCTCGCCCGGGAAGAGCGTGGCGGAGTTGACGATCAGCGCGGTCTCGTTCGTGCGCATGGCGCCGATCACCTTGCGCGATCCGGCGGCGACGAGATCGCACCCGAGCACGAGGTCTGCCTCCCAGGCGGCGACGCGGATCGCGGTTATGTCGGCCGGCCGCTCGGCCAGCTTGATGTGGCTGAGGACAACGCCGCCCTTCTGGGCGAGGCCGGCCATGTCCATGATGCCGACACCCTTGCCCTCGAGGTGGGCGGCCATGCCGAGGATCGCGCCGAGCGTGACGACGCCCGTGCCGCCAGTGCCGGCGACGATCATCGCGTAGGGCCGGGCGCCGAGCGGGGCCGGCGCCGCGCGCGGCGGCAGCGCGGTCAGGCCGTCCATCGCCGTCGGCGCTGCCTTGCGCGGCTTGGCGCCCCTGACGGTAACGATCGCAGGGCAGAAGCCCGACACGCAGGTGAGATCGCGGTTGCAGGCGGTCTGGTCGATCACGCGCTTGCGGCCAAGTTCGGTCTCGATCGGCTGCACCGACACGCAGTTCGACGCCTTGCCGCAATCGCCGCAGCCTTCGCAGACCGCCTCGTTGATGATGACGCGGACGTCCGGCTCGGGCACGAGGCCCTTCTTGCGGCGGTGGCGCTTCATCGAGGCGCAGGCCTGATCGTAGATCAGGATCGTCGTGCCCGGCACGATCGCGAGCCGCTTCTGCACGGCGTCGAGATTCTCGCGCCCGTCGACGGTGGTGCCGGCCGGCCAGCGCAGGTTCTTGGGGTATTTCTCGACGTCGTCGGCGACGATCGCGATTTGCGCGACGCCCTCGGCGGCGCATTGCGCGGCGATGCGATCGACCGTCAGGCCACCCTCGAGCGCCTGGCCGCCGGTCATCGCGACCGCGTCGTTGAAGAGGATCTTGTAGGTGATGTTGGTGTTCGCGGCGACGGCCCAGCGGATCGCCAGCGTGCCGGAGTGATTGTAGGTGCCGTCACCGAGGTTCTGGAAAACGTGGTCGCGGGTCGAGAACTGTGCCTCGCCGATCCAGTTGGCGCCCTCGCCGCCCATCTGCGTGAAGCCCTCGGTGCCGCGGTCCATGTTCTGGACCATGTAGTGGCAGCCGATGCCGGCATAGGCGCGGGCGCCCTCGGGCACCTTGGTCGAGGAATTGTGCGGGCAGCCCGAACAGAAGTACGGCGTGCGCGCGCCGCCATCGACAAGGATCGCCGCGCGGGCCTGCGCCGCCTCAAGCCGGGCGACCCGGCCGGCGAGTTCCTCGCTCGGAGCGTAGCGCAAGATGCGGCGGCCGATCGCGATCGCGATGTCGTTGGTGTCGAGCGCGCCATGCGGCGGAAACAGCGACGCGCCGGTCTCGTCCTTCTTGCCGATGCAGGTCGGGCGCTGGGCGAGGTCGTAGAGCTGCTCGCGCACCTGCGTCTCGATCAGGCCGCGCTTCTCCTCGACGACCATGATCGTCTCGAGGCCGCTCGCGAAGGCGCGCAGGCCCTCGGGCTCGACCGGCCACGGACACGCGAGCTTGTAGAGGCGCAGCCCGTAGGCGGCGGCCTTGACCTCGTCGATGCCGAGCACGTCGAGCGCCTGGCGCGTGTCGAGATAGGCCTTGCCCGTCGAGACGATCCCGAGCCGGGCCTTGGTGCCGCCCGACAGGATCGTCGCGTTGAGCCTGTTCGCCCGCAGGAAGGCGAGGATCGCCGCGTGCTTGTGGCGGGTGAGGCGCAGATCCTGGTCGAGGATCACATCGCGCGGCCGGATGTTGAGGCCGCCCGGCGGCATCGCGAAATCGCTCGGGAGCACCGGCAGCAGCCGCTCCATCGGGGCGTCGATCGAGGCGGTCGATTCAACCGTATCCTTGACGCATTTGATGCCGGTCCAGGTGCCGGTGTACCGGCTCATGGCGATGCCCATCAGCCCATAATCGACGATCTCCTGCACGCCGGCCGGCGACAGGATCGGCATCATCATGTCGGCGAAGATGAACTCGCTCTGGTGCGCGGTGGAGGACGACTCGGCGATGTGGTCGTCGCCCATCAGCGCGATGACGCCGCCGAGCGGCGAGGTGCCCGCCAGATTGGCGTGCCGCAGCACGTCGCCGGAACGGTCGACGCCGGGGCCCTTGCCGTACCAGAGCGAGAACACGCCCTCGTAGCGACCCTCGCCGCGCATCTCGGCCTGCTGCGCGCCCCAGATCGCGGTGGCGGCGAGATCCTCGTTGAGGCCCGGCTCGAACTTGATGTCGGCGGCATCGAGCAAGGTCTTGGCACCGCCGAGTTGCGAGTCGAGCCGGCCGAGCGGCGAGCCGCGGTAGCCGGAGACGAAGCCGGCCGTGCGGTGCCCCGCGCGCCGGTCGAGTTCGCGCTGCATGAGCAGCGTGCGCACCACGGCCTGCGCGCCGGACACGAAGACGCGGTCCTTGGTGAGATCGTACTTGTCGGCGAGCGTGGTCTTGCCGAGGATCGGCGGCAATGCCGGAATGGTTCGCAGCACCTGCGAGGTGGAACGGTGCGCGCCACGCGCGGTGCCGGCGATACGATCGCTCATGCGGCACACCCGCGAAAGGCGTATCGCACCAGGCCATCGCCGTCGGATTTGCTTGATGGGCGGATGGCCGGACCCCTTTTACCGCTCAGCCGATGGACAAGGCTTAGAGCCGGCGCCCGTCCGAAACCATGGCGGGCGTGCTCACCTTTTGTTGCCGAACCTATCAGGATCTTAACCAAATGGCGGCCTGCCGCCGCGTTCGCTCGCTTTCGCGGGGCGGAACAGTTAGGGCGTTTCCCCTCTGGCACGCCGGCTCAGCGGGGGGAGTTTGACGGGTTCGACGCTGATCGCGGCACTCGCGGCGCTGTGGTGGATCGCGGCGCTGGCGACCTTCGCCGCCTCGCTTTTGGGGGCACTGTTGCAGCCGCGCATCCAAGCCCGGCGGGCGACCAGCCGAGAAACACCGCCCGTCTCGCTGCTGCTGCCGGTCAAGCTCGTCAATCCGGGCTTCGCGCGAGCGCAGGGCTCGGCCTTCGACCAGGATCTGCCTGACTACGAGGTGATTGTCGGCGCGGCGGAGGCGCAATCGCCCGCGCTCGATGCCATGGCCGCGATGGTCGGAGGGAGCCGCGTGCCGGCGCGCGTGCTGCGCTCGCCGGGCATTGGCGCGGTCAGCCCGAAGCTGGACGCGCTCTCGGGGCCGCTGGCGGTGGCGGCGCACGATATCGTCGTCACCAAGGATTCCAACATCACATTCTCGCCGGACACCGCGCGGGTGATGTTGCGCAGCTTTGTCCCCGGCGTCGGCATGGTCTGCGCGGTGCCGGTCGCCGTTCGCGCCGAGACACGCGCGGGCGCGATCGAGGCGATCCTGATCAACCGCGACGCGCGCCTCCTCCTCACCGCGTCGGCGCTGGGGAAGGGCTTCGGGGTCGGCAAGGTGATGATTTTTCGCCGCGGCGATCTCGCTCGCGCCGGAGGCGTCGCGGCGATGACCTACACGATCGCCGAGGATTCGGCGCTCAGCAAAGGGCTTGCGGCGATCGGCCTGCGCACGGTCTTCGCCCAGAACACCGTCGAGCAGGAGATCGGTGCGCGCACGCTCGCCGAAGTCTACGCGCGCCAGGCCCGTTGGGCGGTCATCCGCCGTGCCGAGGAGCCAGCCACCTTCGCGTTCGAGCCGGTCGCCTGCCCCCTGCCCGCGGCCGTCGCCGGAGCGCTGGCGGCGCCACTTGTCGGGCTGCCGGCCTGGGCTGGGCTGGTGGCGACGCTTGTCGGTTGGTACGTGATCGAGATCGCGGTGACCGCGATCAAACGCTGGGAGGTGCGCTCCTGGACGCCGCTCGCCTTTCTCGGCCGCGATGCTGTCCTGTTGGCCGCCTGGGCTCGGGCCTGGACGACGCGAGAGGTCGTCTGGGCCGGAGGCAGGCGAGATGTGCGGGACGTGATAGCGCGGCCTAAAAAGAAGGCACGCTGATCTACGGCTCGCCGTCGTCCGGCAGGATGTGGATCTCCGAGACGACCCGCTCGCCGGCTCCGGAGCTGACCCGGTAGTGGAACGTCCCGGCCTGGTCCTGCGGCATCAGTCGCGTCACCTCGTAGATGCCGTCGGCGCTCAGATGCTTGACGGGGAACTTGTCGTCCGCCGCAAGGCGCACCTTCTGGTTGACCGCGAACTTGTGCGTCGGCTCGGCCGCCCGGACGGGGGCGTAAGCACGGGGCACGCGCAAGATCGGCGACGGCGCAACACGCGCCGCGGCCGCCTTCTGCTTGGCGGTCTGCTTCGGTGCCGCTTTCTTGGGCACTCGCTTCGGGGCGTCGGGTGCCGCCGCGACTTTCTTCTGCGAAGCCGTCACAGGGCACCTCCGAGCGTCAAAGCAACAACGCTGTTTGGGACAGACGCGACATCGAGCGAACCGTGATGCTCGGCAAACCGATCGACGAGCATGCCGGCGCGATCGATCGAGATCCCGTGCTTGCGCGCGAGTTCAGACGCTACCCCGTCGCGCGCTAGGTCGCGCCGCGCGGTGGACGCCTCGAATACTACGCCATCTGCAAGATCGTGGATTGCCGCCATCACGCGCTGCTCATGCTCGATCGAGGCAACGGACGGCGTATCGTTCGTTTTCCCAAAACGGATTTCAATGCTCATCAGAGCCCTCGGTCGCTCCGGCACATCCCGCTGTAGGACCGCTCGGCAGTTACATCACAAATTCGCACCGGACCGCTCATCAGAAGACGGACGGCATTGGCGCAGCATTCGGGTTGGAATGGTAAGCACGTACAACCCGCTTTGGTTGCCTTTTATTTTTGCGATCTGATCGCTCGGTAATCGGCGTTGGACCGGCTCACCGATGCGCCGCGGCCGCATCCACTTGTCCTGCCGGTGCTGGGTTACAGCGTCGGCGATCCTATATGACGCAACGCACCATAAGGGAAGCCGACATGACCGACACCTACACGCCGCCAGCCGTGTGGACCTGGAAGCAAGGGGACGGGAACGGCGGCACGTTCGCCAACATCAATCGCCCGATCGCCGGAGCGACGTCCGAGAAGGACCTGCCGGTCGGTCGGCACCCGCTGCAACTCTACTCGCTAGCCACGCCGAACGGCGTCAAGATTGGCATCATGCTCGAGGAGCTTCTCGCTCTCGGCCATGCCGGCGCGGAATACGATGCCTGGACGATCCGCATCAACGAGGGCGACCAGTTCGGCAGCGGCTTCGTCGAGGTCAATCCCAACTCGAAGATCCCGGCGCTCGCCGATCGCAGCGGGACGACGCCGATCTACCTCTTCGAGTCCGGTGCGATCCTCGTGCACCTCGCCGAGAAGTTCGGCGCGTTGCTCCCGAGCGAGCCCGCGGCGCGCGCGACGTGTCTCTCCTGGCTGTTCTGGCAGATGGGCAGCGCGCCCTATCTCGGCGGCGGCTTCGGGCACTTTTATGCCTACGCGCCGACCAAGATCGAATACGCGATCGACCGGTTCGCGATGGAGGCGAAGCGCCAGCTCGACGTGCTCGACCGGCGCCTCGCCGAGAGCGAGTATCTCGGCGGCCCGGACTACACGATCGCCGATATCGCGGTGTGGCCGTGGTACGGCGCGATGGCGCTGGGCAAGCTCTATGACGCGGGGGAATTCCTGCAGGTGCGGGAGTACACGCATCTGAAGCGCTGGACCGACGCGATCGCGGCGCGGCCGGCCGTGCAGCGCGGGCGCAAGGTCAACCGAGTCATGGGTCCGCCGTCGGACCAGCTGCACGAGCGCCACGACGCGAGCGACTTCGACTTGCGGACACAGGACAAGCTTGCGAAGGCGGACTAGGCAGCGTGCCTAGCGGCGCTGGCGACGCTCGGCCGTGCCGAACACGAAATCCCAGTACGGCGCGCTGACACCGAACCCTTTGTCGTGGTCGCGGAAGTGGTGCATCAGGTGCAGCCGGCGCAGGGTGAGGCCGATCTTGGACGTCGGCTTCGCGTGGTGGGTGTAGTAGTGCACCATGTCGTAGGTGAGATAACCCGTCACGAAGCCGGCCAGCGTCGGGTAGCGCAGCGTCGCGCCGAACAGCAACGTCGCCACGAACCAGGCGATGATCATGATCGGCGCCGACAGCAGGATCGGCATGACCAGCCGCAGCGGGTCGTTCGGATGGTCGTGGTGGACGCCGTGGATGAGGAAGTGCATCCGCTTGCCGAATTCGCCGGGAAACTCCCAGTGAAAGAGGTAGCGGTGGCCGAAATACTCGATCAGCGTCCAGATCAGGTATCCGAGCGCCACCATCGCGACCGTGGTGACTGGCGCGATCAGCTCGAGCGAGATGGCGCCGAGCGCGACGATGATCGGCACGTAGACGAACAGCGGTACCGACCAGTGCACGCGTGACAGCTTGTCGAGCAGCGCGTTGTCGAACAGCCGCGGCGATGCCGCCAGCCGATCCGCCTCGTTCGCGTACCCGTGGTCAACCGCCGTCATACTTTCTCGTCCCCGCTCGGATGAATTCGATCTATCCGCGCCGCATCGCGCGCCGCAAGTCACTTCGCGCAACAGTGTCTTGCAAAACGCCTCAGTGATTCAGAGGTTTCGGATTCCCGGACCTGCCGCCTCCGGCGCGAACGCGGGCGCCCCTGCCCTGTCGACCGTGGTGCGGCCGAACAGGCTCGCGAGCAGCTCGACGATGGTCAGCGCGGTCTGGCCGCGCAAGTCGAGGAAGGGATTCATCTCCACCACGTCGAGCGAGCCAACCAACCCGGATTCGTGCAGCAGCTCCATGACGAGGTGCGCCTCGCGGTAGGTGGCGCCGCCCGGCACCGTGGTGCCGACGCCGGGCGCGACCGTGGGATCGAGAAAGTCGACATCGAAACTCACATGCAAAAACCCGTGTCGCGTCGCGACGCGATCGAGGATGGCGCGCAGCGGCGCCACGACGCCCTCCTCGTCGATCCGGCGCATGTCGACGACGTCGAGCCCGCGCGCGCGGATCAGATCGCGCTCGCCGGGATCGACCGAGCGGATACCAAAGAGGGACAGGTTGTTCGGATCGAGCCGCGCCAGCGGCCGACCGGCAAAGGCATCGCCGAAGCCCGGTTCGCCCATCAGCGCCGCCAACGGCATGCCGTGCATGTTGCCGCTCGGCGAGGTCGTCGGCGTGTTGATGTCGGCGTGCGCGTCGAGCCACAGCACGAACAGCTCGCGGCCTTGCGTGGCGCAATGGCGGGCGACGCCGTCGATCGAGCCGATCGACAGGCTGTGGTCGCCGCCGAGCACGATCGGCAGGCGCCCGTCGACAAGCGCTGTCTCGACCGCCTCGGCGAGCGCGCGGGACCAGGCGGCCACCTCGGCCAGATTGCAGGCGTTGGCCACCATGTCCTGGAGGGCCAAATCGCGCGCCGCCACCGATGGCACCGGAGCGACGTCGCCCCGGTCCTCGACGGGAAAGCCGAGCCGCTCGAGCGCGGGAACGAGGCCGGCGGTGCGTAGGAAGGCCGGCCCGATCGCCGGCCCCGGCTCGTGCGTGCCGACGTCGATCGGCGCCCCGATAAGAGCGATGTGGCATGTCATGAGCTTTTCCATGTTCGACTAGACTCGGGCACGCAAGACACTGTCTCGGCACAAAACGGTGACAGACGATCGTCAAGCTACGCCGTATAAAACGGCATTCGATGTCGCCCAGGATTCCGGTCTTATCTTCTTGCTTCGCCTCTGCGCCATCGGTCTCACGCTCTACTCCGCTCTGGCGCCGGCTGTCTGCCGCGCCGAGACGATGTCCGACGCGCTCAGCCGAGCCTATCTCGGCAATCCGATGCTCAATCAGCAGCGCGCCGCGACGCGGGCGGCGGACGAAGGCGTCTCCAAGGCGGAGGGCGCGCTGCGCCCGCATATCGATGGGTCGGGCTTCGTCGGCTACACCAACGCGGATGTCACCGGGCAACGCACCGCCGACCTGCAACGCTCGGGCGCGATGGTGCCGCAAGATGGCCAGGTCACCGTGCGAGAGACCGTCTTCGACGGCAATCGCAACATCAACGGGATCCGCCACTCGGAATCGCTCGATTTCAGCTCGCGCGAGCGGCTGCGCCTGACCGAGCAGGAGACCTTGCTCGCCGGCGCGACGGCCTACATGGACGTGTTGCGGGATCTCGCTCTCGCGGCGCTGGCGCGAAACGAGATCACCGTGCTCGAATACGAGCTTCGCGGCGCGCGTGCCAGGGCGGCGATCCACGAGATCACCTTCACCGATGTCGCGCAGGTCGCGACGAGCCTCGCCCAGGGCCGGTCGCGCTTCTACAGGGCGCAGGCCGCGCTGGAGACCAGCATCGCCACCTTTCGGCGCGTGGTCGGCGTCCTGCCGCACAGGCTCGAGGCGGCGGCGCCGGTGGATGCGATCGCGCCGGCGTCCATCCCGGCGGCGACCACCCTCGCCTTCGCCGACAATCCGCGCATCGCCGAGGCGATGCATGATCTGGACGCCAGCGAAACCGTCGTGAAGCTCAAGGAGGGCGGCCTCTACCCGACGGTCGATCTCGTGGGGAAAGGCGACGTGTCCCAGCAACGGGGCGATGCCGCGAACCATCGCAGGGCCGTGGAGGCGCGCGTCGACGTCACGATTCCCTTCTATACCGGCGGCACGGTCTACGCGGAGGTTCGCCGGGCCAAGGAGCAGGCCGCCGCGGCTCGCTTGCGCGTCGAGGCCGCGCGCGATCAGGTGCGCGCATCGGTGATGTCGAGCTTCGGCCAGGCCGCAGCGAGCAAGTCGCTGATCACCTCCAGCAAGACCGCCGTCGCGGCCTCCGAGGTCGCGCTGACCGACGTGCGCACGGAGGCGAGCATGGGCCAGCGCACGACCTACGACGTGCTGTTGGCGATCCAGGCCCTGTTCAAGGCGCGGGCGATGCTCATTTCGGCGCAGCGTGACCGGGTCGTCACCAGCTACCAGTTGGTGGCGGCGGCTGGCCGGCTGTCGGCTGAAACCTTGAAGCTCGGCGTCGCAACCTACGATCCGACGATCCATTTCGCTCAGGTCAAGGACAAATGGTTTGGCCTGCGGACGCCGGACGGGCGCTGAGTCTCAACCAGTGGGAAAGGATTAACGACCCGTTAACTATCCTGGCGCGAATATGGTGCGTCTCGCGGTTGCCCCCGGACCGCGAGCCGACCTCAAGGTTGCCCATGTATCTCGGAACAGACACGCCCGGTACGCGCGATCTATGCGGCGTCGCCAAGACGTTGCGTCACATCTATGTTCCCATCCTGGAACCCGACGCCGCGATCGCCCGCGCGCTCGAGGCTCTGGCACGCCTCGAGCGGCCAGCCGCAAGGCGATTCCCCCGGACACGGCGCGAGTTCGCTCGGGTCGCCTGATCTGGCCGGGGTCTTTCAGCGGCCCTTGCGCTGACACATTGCATGTTCATTTCGGCCGCGTGGCCTGTCGCTTGCCTTCCGGGCGGCATGGCCTGCCGCTTGCTATTTGGTGGGCGGACTGGTTGACGGACAGACGTTTCGCCGGCCAACCGCGCCCGGTGACGGGCCCCCAAGGGAGCATGCGCGTTGCCGGTTGGTTACAACGAGATGATGCTGGCGGGCGGCGAGACCCGCCTCGCCTACGAGCGGATCGCGCGCTGGCTGGGCAACACGCCAAAGGACTACTTCACGACCCGGCGCGGCCACGCCGAGATGATGTTCCGGCGTATCGGCATCACCTTCAACGTCTACGGGGATTCCGAGGCGACCGAGCGGCTGATCCCCTTCGATATCATCCCGCGCATCATCCAGCGCGCCGAGTGGACCCGGCTCGAGGCCGGTCTCGTGCAGCGGGTTCGGGCGATCAATGCCTTTCTTGCCGACATCTACGGCAAGCAGGAGATCCTGAAAGCCGGGATCGTTCCGAAGGACCTGATCGAGCAGAACCCCGCGTATCGCCGCGAGATGGTCGGCCAGAAGGTCCCGCACGACATCTACGTGCATATCGCCGGCATCGACGTCGTGCGCATCGATGCCGATGACTTCTATGTTCTGGAGGACAACGTCCGCACGCCGTCGGGTGTCTCCTACATGCTGGAGAACCGCGAGGTCATGATGCGCGTCGCGCCGGACCTCTTCGCCGAACACCGTGTCGCGCCGGTCGAGAACTATCCCGATACGCTTCTGGCGAGCCTGCGCTCGGTCAGTCCGGCGCGCGACCGCGAGCCGACGATCGCGCTGCTCACGCCAGGTCCGTTCAACAGCGCTTATTACGAGCACTCGTTCTTGGCCGACAAGCTTGGCGTCGAACTCGTCGAGGGGCGCGACCTCATCGTCGACAACGACACCGTCTATATGCGCACGACAGAGGGTCCCAAGCGCGTCGACGTCATCTACCGCCGCATCGACGACGATTTTCTCGATCCGGAATTCTTCAATCCCGAGAGCATGCTCGGCGTGCCGGGCATCATGCGGGCCTATCGCGCCGGCAACATCACGATCGCCAATGCCGTCGGCACCGGCATCGCCGACGACAAGGCGATCTATACGTTCATGCCGGACATCGTGCAGTTCTACCTCGGCGAGCCGATGCGGCTGAAGAACGTCAAGACCTGGCGCTGCCGCGACGAGGACAGCCTGCGCTACGTGCTCGATCACCTCGGCGAACTCGTCGTCAAGGAGGTCAACGGTTCCGGCGGATACGGCATGCTGGTCGGTCCGCACGCGACCAAGGAGCAGATCGAGGTCTTCGCCGCCAAGCTGAAGCACGATCCCGCGAACTTCATCGCCCAGCCGACCTTGGCGCTGTCGACCTGCCCGACCTATTTCGACTCGGGCGTCGCGCCGCGACACGTCGATCTGCGGCCGTTCGTTCTGTCGGGCTCGGATGGCGTGCGCGTCGTGCCGGGCGGCCTCACCCGCGTGGCGCTGAAGGAAGGCTCGCTCGTCGTCAATTCGAGCCAGGGCGGCGGCACCAAGGACACCTGGATCATCGACGATTCCGACAGCTCGGGCCCGGGTCTCGCCAGCGACCTTCCGTTCACGCATCCCGTCGATGGCAAGGACGCGCCCGGTCAGGGCCAGGGGCAGTCGCAGAACCAAGTGCAAGGATAGACGTCGACCATGCTCGCCCGTACGGCCGATTCGATCTACTGGGTCTCACGCTACATGGAGCGCGCCGATTTCCTGGCGCGGATCATCCAGGCGACGCAGCGCCTCGCCGGCCTACCGTCGGTCTACATCAACGCAGGCCCGGGAAGCGGCGGCCGCGGCGGCGGGACGGAATGGGATTCGGTTCTCGAGGCCTCCGGCGCGGCCGAGAGCTTTCATGCGACTGGCGGCGTCGTCAACGAGACCAACGTCGTCGAGTACCTCGCGTTCTCGACCGAGAATTCGTCGTCGATCCGCAACTGCATCGCCTCCGCCCGCGCGAACGCCCGCTCGATCCGCGTCGCGCTGACCACCGAGATGTGGGAGGCGATCAATAGCGCCTGGTTCGAGCTCATACGTTTCGAGCAGATGCACGCGCGCGATCAGTCGCTGACCCGCGAGGAGCTGACCCGCTTCCTCGACTTCGTGAAGAAGACCTCGCTCGACTTCGACGGCTGCGCCTATCGCACGATGCTGCGCAACGATTCCTACTGGTTCTCGCGCCTCGGCGTCTATCTCGAGCGTGCCGACAACACCGCTCGAATCCTCGACGTGAAATACAACGTGCTGCTGCCGGAGAGCGAGGTCGTCGGCGGCTCGCTCGATTACTTCCAGTGGACCGCGATCCTGCGCGCCGTCTCCGCGCACACGGCCTACCATTGGGTCTACCGCCAAAGCATCAAGCCGTGGCTCGTCGCCGATCTCTTGATCCTCAAGCCCGACATGCCGCGCTCGCTGATCGCGTGCTACGACAACCTCGTCTACTTCCTCGACCACATCGGCCGCGCCTACGGCCGCCAGGGGCAGTCGCAGCGTCAGGCGCGCGACATGTACGAGCGGCTTCAGAAGGCGACGACCCGCGAGATCTTCCAGTCGGGCCTGCACGAGTTCATCACCGGCTTCGTCGAGGAGAACCATCGGCTCGGCGAGACGATCGGCGTGCAGTACCTCGCGATGCTGGCGTGAGCGGCGGCGGCCGGTCACCCTCCCCGCACGGCCCCCTGCGCGTTGGCATCGGCGGCCCGGTCGGCTCCGGCAAGACGGCGCTGATGGAGCAGATCTGCAAGCGGTTTCGCGCGAGCTACGACATCGCGGCGATCACCAACGACATCTACACCAAGGAGGACCAGCGCATCCTCACCGAGGCGGGCGCGCTGGAGGCCGAGCGGATCATGGGCGTCGAGACAGGCGGCTGCCCGCACACGGCGATCCGCGAGGACGCCTCGATGAACCTCGCGGCGATCCGCACGATGCGGCAGCGGTTCCCGGCGCTCGACCTGATCCTCATCGAGTCGGGCGGCGACAATCTCGCGGCGACCTTCTCGCCCGAACTCGCCGACCTGACGATCTACGTGATCGATGTTTCCGGCGGCGAGAAGATCCCGCGCAAGGGCGGCCCCGGCATCACTCGCTCGGATCTCCTGGTGATCAACAAGACGGACCTCGCCCCGCACGTCGGCGCCTCGCTCGAGGTGATGGCGCGCGACGCCGCCCGCATGCGCGGCGCCCGGCCGTTCGTGATGACGAACATGCGCACCGGCGAGGGCGTGGCGACGGTGACGGCATTCATCGAGCAGGCGGGGGGGCTGGTGGCTGTCTCGGCAGGTTAGCGTGCACGCGGGCGATACCTTCGCCATTTGCTTGTCGGTCGCCGCCGAAGGATGTTCAGGATGCCTTTGGCAAGGAAGAGGCTCTTCTCCGGCGATCCCGATTGGGATAGGTTGATCGCATGACGAAGAACGAGCAGTCAGCTGTGCGGAACGATCAGCCCGAGATCGACCTGCGGAAACCTGAGCCGATCGATCCGGACCATCGCGAGTCTGTCGAAGCCGGGCGGGCGGATCGGCGCGCTGGCCGGATCGCCACTGCCGCGCAAGTGGATGAGGCTTTCGCGCGGTTTGGTCGCTCCGCGGGGTGAAGATCCAGGTTACCGCGCAAGCTCTGAGAGACCTTGCCGACATCGCCGACTACATGAACCCTCGCAATCCCGGCGCGGCCAAAATTGTCGCAAGCGAATTGCAACGCGCCATCGATCGTCTCGCTCTCCATCCATTGAGCGGCCGGGCTCAAGACGCCTCTGGTATCCCGAAAATTAGTCGAGCCCAGATTTCGCTACCTAATCTACTATGAGGTCGACGACGAAGGCGTTTTCGTCTGTCCTTGAGACACCCCGCGCGCGAACGACCCTACCAAGACAATTGAGATGTCAGGGATGGTCGTCCGCTTGATGCAATCATCTCCATGACGATCGAGATTAACGTCTTACCTTACGCCGCCTGCTTCTCCGTCTTGTCCGACCATTGGCCCAGCGCCGCCAGCCCGTTCATCTCCGCCCGGTGGGTGAACGCGGCGGACCCTGCGGCTTCCTGCTCCTTCTTGCCGGCCCAGGCGTGCTGGGCGGCGGCCTGCAACGCGCGGCCGTAGGAGAAGGTGATGCCCCAGGGCTGCGGGCCGAGCCTGGCGATCGCGTCGAGGTTCGCCGTCGCCTCGACGTCGGACTGGCCGCCC
Source organism: uncultured Lichenihabitans sp. (assembly GCA_965214415.1). Classification (GTDB taxonomy): domain Bacteria; phylum Pseudomonadota; class Alphaproteobacteria; order Rhizobiales; family Beijerinckiaceae; genus RH-AL1. The sequence continues at coordinate 3,726,184 of CBDCBQ010000003.1, read as the reverse complement.
GACAGGAAGGCGATGCCCGGCACGGCGACCGGCACCGCCTGCTTGAACATGCGCATCGTCGCCTCCGCGACCTGTTCGGGCGTGGCCTTGTTCGGCGCATCCTCGCCCGGCACCACCATGTTCGGCTTGAGGATCGAGCCCTCCAGGAACACCCGGTGGAAGTACAGCTCCTCGTAGAGCGTCTGCAGCACCCAGCGGGTGACCTCGAACGTCTTTTCGAGCGGGTGGGATCCGTCCATCAACACCTCGGGCTCGACGATCGGCACGATATCGGCCGCCTGGCAGATCGCCGCGTAGCGGGCCAGCGCCTGCATGTTGGCGCGAACGGCGCCCCAGGTCGGCAGGCCGTCGCCGATCGTGATCACCGCGCGCCACTTCGCGAAGCGGGCGCCGAGGTCGTAGTATTCCTTCATGCGCTTGGGCAGGCCGTCGAGGCCCTCGGTGATCGTCTCGCCCGGAAAGCCCGACATCGGATGCGCGCTCGCATCGACCTTGATGCCGGGAATCGAGCCCATCTCCTCGATGATCTTGACGAGCGGCGTGCCGTCCTTGGCCGTCTGGCGGATCGTCTCGTCGAACAGGATGACGCCGGAGATGTGCTCCTTCATCGCCTTCCGCGAGCGGAACATGAACTCGCGATAGTCGCGGCGATTGTCTTCCGTGTTCTCGACCTTGATGTCGTCGAAGCGCTTCTTGATCGTGCTGGTGCTCTCGTCGGCGGCGAGGAGGCCCCTGCCCGGCGCGACCATCGCCTTGGCGACCTGGTGAAGCTGATCCTTGTTCATGCTTGCCCTCTTCAAACCTGTACGTTTGGCCCCGATCCCTGACGGATCGGCCGCCCCGCTGCAAGAGATAGGCGGCGCGACCGCGAAGTCACGGCGCCGTTCGCCGACGCCGAAACGCGACGGCTGTGGCTTGCCCCGCACAGCGCGCCGCGTGCGAGCGCTTTAGAAAGCAAGCGATGGTCCAGAAAGTCGTCCCCGTGCCGACCGCGCCACGCCTTTTCGATCCGGCCCGGGATGCCGCCCGGTTGCTCGGCTGGTTCGGCATGACGATCCTGATGGTCGGCGCGCCGCTGCTCGGCGTGGTGTCGCGCCGCGCCCTGTTCGTGCTGCTGCCGATCGGCGCCGCGGTACTGCTCGCCGCCTTCCTCATCACGGTCTCGCGCGACGGACTCGGCGCCTTGCGCGGCGCGCTGCGCCAGCCGATCGGCATCGCCGCCATCTCCCTCGCCGGCTGGATGGGCCTGGCGATCGTCTGGACGCCGTTTCCGGCCGTGGCGTTCCCGCACTACGCGGCCACCCTGGTCATCGCCGCGCTGGCGACCGTCGTCGTCGCCTACCTGCCCGAGCGTCGCGCCCGGCCCGCCCTCTACCTGTTGCCCGCCGGCGTCCTGGTGACGGCGGCGCTCACCCTCGCGATGGCGTTCTTCGGCCCCGCGTCGTTCCGTGGCGGCAGCGAGTTCGATCCCTCGCTGCTCGAGCGCTCGGTGCTGACCCTCGTCGTGCTCGTCTGGCCGGCGCTGGGCGCGCTCGTCGCCTTCGGCCGCTACATGCTGGCGATCGCGCTGGCGCTGCTCGTCGGCGGCATCGTGATTGTTACCCGGGCACCGCTCGCCATGGCCGTCTTCGCGCTCGGTGCCGTCGCCTTCGCGGCGACCGGCGCGACGCCGCGCCGCCTCGCGCGCGTCGTGACGATCGTCTTCTGCGGCCTCATCGTCATCGCGCCGCTGCTGCCGTTCGCGCTGGCGCCGCTTGCCGCGGCGATCCCGCTGGTCGGCCGCGGCACATTGGCGGCGATGCGGGATTGGCGCGGTCTCGTCGCCGACGAGCCGCTCCGCCTGCTGACCGGCCACGGGCTCGATGTCGCCCGCTACGGCGTCTATCGCGGCTTCCTGCCGGCGCACACGCCGCGCTCGATCCTGTTCCAGGTCTGGTATGATCTCGGCACGCTTGGCGCGTTCGGCCTTGCCGCGGTGTTCGCGCTCGGCCTGCGCGCGGCGGCCAAGGCCGCGAGCTTCGTCGCGCCGGCGCTGCTGGCCGGGCTCGTGACGACGCTCTCCGTCGCGGTCTTCGGCGTGGCGACGGGGGAGCTCTGGTTCGTCACGCTGGTCGGCCTCCAGGCCATCGCCTTCGGGCTTCTGGCGCGCTCGAGCCGAGGCGACAGGCCGGCCGCGGCGGCCCTCGGCACCCTCCATCCGGAAGCCGACACCGGTGCGACAAACGCGGCCGAAACCATGCCGCGCGTGTGACTCGAAAGTCCTTGCCGGGCGATTGAAACCAAGCCTAACATTGGCTCATGGTCGAGACGCTCATCACGATCCGCAATGCCCGCGAGGAGGATGCCGAGGGCATCGCCGACGTGCATGACGCGGCGTGGCGGGACGCCTACCGCGGCATTATTCCGGGGCGCGAACTCGAGAAGATGATCGCCCGGCGTGGCCCGCGCTGGTGGCATTCGGCGATCGTCCGGCGCTCGCGTCTGGTGGTGCTCGATTTCGACGAGACGATCGGCGGCTACGCGAGCTATGGCCGCAACCGAGTGCCTTCCATGCCCTACGGCGCCGAGATCTTCGAACTCTACATCGCACCCGAATTCCAGGGGCTCGGCTTCGGCCGACGCTTGTTCAACGTCGCCCGCGACGACCTTCTCGACCACGGCTACAAGTCGCTGCTCGTCTGGGCGCTGGCCGACAACGACCGCGCGATCGCCTTCTACACCAAGCTCGGCGGCAAGTTCGTGCGCGAGGCGCAGGAGCGGTTCGGCAGCGAGATGCGCCAGCGCGCGGCCTTCGCGTTCGAGTAGTCGTCGCCCCGCCATTGCGATTACGTTCTCCGTCATCGCGAGCCGAAGGCGAAGCAACCCAGGGGCAAACGTCGAGACGCCGCGGCGGGCGGCCCTTGGGTTGCTTCGCTGCGCTCGCAGTGACGGCGGAGGGCGATAGCGGATGACCAGAGACGCGCCGGCCTGGACGACTGGCCCGGCGGCGAGCCTGCCCCTCGTCGAGGTCCTCGGCGTGAGCAAGGTGTTCGGCCAGGGGCCCCGCGCGGTCATCGCGCTCGACGATGTCTCGCTGGCGATCCCGGCCAACGCGTTCTTCACGCTGCTCGGCCCCTCCGGCTGCGGCAAGACCACGCTTTTGCGCATGATGGCCGGCTTCGAGCATCCCGACACGGGCGACCTGCGCCTCGCGGGCGCCTCGATCGTCGGCGTGCCGCCGAACAAGCGGCCGGTCAACATCGTGTTCCAGTCCTACGCGCTGTTCCCGCACATGAGCGTGGCGGAGAACGTCGGCTTCGGCCTGACGGGGCAGGGATTTCTTGGCGGCACCGCCGAGCGTGTCGCGGCGATGCTTCGGCTGGTGCGGCTCGAGGAGTTGGCGGCGCGGCGCCCGGCCGAGTTGTCGGGCGGCCAGCAACAGCGCGTCGCGCTCGCCCGCGCGCTGGCGCCGGCCCCGAAGCTTTTGCTGCTCGACGAGCCGCTGTCGGCGCTCGACCTGAAGCTGCGGCGCGGCATGCAGGTCGAGCTGAAGCGTCTGCAGCGCGAGACGGGCATCACCTTCCTGCTCGTGACGCACGACCAGGAGGAGGCACTCGCCATGTCCGACACGATCGCGGTGATGGACGCCGGCCGCGTGCTGCAGATCGGCGCCCCCGCGGACGTCTACGAGCGGCCGGCCTCGCGCTTCGTCGCCGATTTCTTCGGCGCCAACGTGCTGGCCGGCGCGGTCGTCGGCCATGCGGCACCCAACATCGCGCTGCGACCCGATCAGGTCGAGATCCAGCGCGCCGGCGCTGACGGCGTGGCCGGCCGGATCGCGACGCTCGCCTACCACGGCGCGACCACGGCCTGCACGGTGACGCTGGAAAACGGCGCGACCCTCACCGCGCTGCGCTCGGACCTGCCGCCGGGTCTCGCGATCGGCGATGCCGTCGCCTGTCGCTGGCCCGCGGCCGCGCTCGTGCCGCTGGCGCGCTGATGCTTGGGCGCGCCGCCACCGCATGGCTGGCCGCGCCGGCGCTCGTGGCGATCCTCGTCTTCGGCCTCGCGCCGATGGCGATCGCGCTCTACGATTCGGTCCTGACACCGGACCCCTACGGCGGCGTCGCGCGGCCGTTCACCGCCGCGTCGTATGTGCGCTTCTTCTACGATCGCGACCTCGACGACGTGCTCGTCTTCGATCCAACCTACCTGCGGATTTTCGCGCGCTCGGCGATCGAGGCGGGGCTCACCGCCCTCGTCTGCCTCGCGATCGGCCTGCCGCTCGGCTGGTACATGGCGACACGGCCGCCGCGACTTCGGAAGGTGCTGGTGCTGCTCGTCACGATTCCGTTTTGGACCAACCTACTGGTCCGCATCTATTGCTGGGTGCTGCTGCTGCGCGACGAGGGTCTCGTCAACCAGGCGCTGCAGGCCGTCGGGCTGACCAAGGCGCCGATCACCTTCCTCTATTCCGACGGCGCGATCCTGATGGGGCTCGTCTACTCGAACCTGCCGTTCATGGCGTTGCCGATCTATGCCGCGCTGGAAAAGGTCGATCCGCGCCTGATCGAGGCGGCGCACGATCTCTATGCCAGGCGCTGGGCGATCCTGCGCCGCATCGTCTGGCCGTTGGCGCGGCCAGGCGTCGCGGCGGGGCTCGTGCTCGTCTTCGTGCCGACGATCGGCGCCTTCCTCGCCCCGGACATCCTGGGCGGCGGCCGGCACCTGATGATCGGCAGCCTGATCCAGCAGCAATTCTCGACCGCGCGCGACTGGAGCTTCGGCGCCGCGCTGTCGATGATCCTGATGGCGCTGGTGCTCGGCTCGATGATGCTCGGCGCCTGGCGCCGCGCCAGCCGTCAGGGCCTGCCGACGTGAGCGCGCGGCCCTTCGATTGGCGCCGGATGCCGGAGCTGCGCGCGCTCAGCATCGTCGCGCTGATCTTCCTCTACGCGCCGCTCGTCGTGCTGGTGGTCTATGCCTTCAACGCCAATCGCCTCGCGCTGATCTGGAGCGGTGTCTCTGTGCGCTGGTTCGCCAAGGCGATCGGCAACGCCGACCTGCGGCGGGCGGCGACGAACAGCCTGATCGTCGCCGCCATCGCGACGCCCGTCTCGACGCTGCTCGCCGTACCAGCGGCGCTAGCCTTCGAGCGCGCGAAGCGTTTTCCCGGGCGCGCGGCGGGCGAGGGGCTCGTCGCTTTGCCCCTGATCGCGCCGGAGATCGTCACGGCGATTGCCACACTCGTGTTCTTCAAGGCAATCGGCCTCGATGCCGGGCTCGGCAACGTGGTGCTCGCGCACATCGTGTTCTGCATTCCCTTCGCGCTGCTGCCGATCCGCGCTCGCCTGCGCGAGATGCCGCGCGATATCGAGGATGCCGCGCGCGATCTCTACGCGAGCCCGTGGCAGGCGTTCCGCCGCATCACGCTGCCGTTGCTGATGCCGGCGATCGTCGCCGGCGCCACGCTCGCCTTCGTCGTCTCGCTGGACGACTTTCTCATCACGCTGATGGTGGCGCCGGCCGGCGCGACGACGCTGCCGGTCTACATCTACGGCATGCTGCGGCTCGGCGTGACCCCGGAGGCCAATGCCGCCGCGACGCTCCTGCTCGGCGTGTCGATGGCGGCGATCACCCTCGCCTATGTCGCGTCGCGCCGCGGCTAGGACTCCGCCACCGCGAGGCGAAGGAAGGGGACCATCGGCGGCGGTGGAGGGCGCCGCCACGTGTTGTCTCCCGGTGGATACATGCCGCACCCCCTCTTCCGATTCACGGGGAAGGATTGCCGCGAGATGGTGCGTGCCTGGCACGATCGGGCGCGGCAGCGCGGCGATGATGGCCGCCGTCTCCGACGTCCATCCCTTGCCGGCTTGCGTCAGCGCCGGCGGCGGCCCGCTCGCCGCCGGCTCGAGCGCGACGACATGGTAGCCGCCCACCTTCAGGTCGCGCAGCAGGGCCGGCAACATCGCCGCCGTCGACGGCCGGGTGTCGTGGAAGAGGATGATGCCCGAATGATGCGCCGAGCGCGCGAGCAGGCCCATCACGCGGCGGCGCTCGGCATCGGGCGACATCTGCAGCCAGTCTGCCGCCCAGAGGTCGCTCCCGAACACGGCCATGTGGCGCGCGTCCAGGACGGCGAGCAGCGCCGGCGTGTCGGCGAAGCCCGGGAAGCGGAAGAACGCCACGTGCGGCGCGGCCGGGCGCGCATCGGGGCCGTAGCCGGCGCTCTCGTCGGCGGCGATGCCGTTGTCGATGTCGGTCTCGGCAGAGTGCTCGTCGAAGCCGCGCAGGGTGAAGGAGGGATGCGTCATCGAATGGTGGCCGACCGCGTGGCCCTCGGCGATCTCGCGCCGCACCAGCGCGGGAGCCGCCGCGGCGTTGCGCCCAATCAGGAAGAAGGTCGCGCGGACGCATTCGTCGCGCAGCGCGTCGAGCACGCGCGGCGTCGTACGCGGCCACGGCCCGTCGTCGAAGGTCAGCACCACCTCGTGGTCGGCGAGCGCGAGGGTTTGCGGGTAGGTCTCGAGCCCGACATGCAGGGGGGCCGCGGCGGGGTTGATCTGGATCACGCGCGACGTGCCGAGCGCGCCCGGCCTCGGGCAGCCGGGCATGGTCGGCGGCGGCACGGGCTCCGCCGCGGTCGCCGGCGCGACGGCGCCGAGTGTCACCGCCACCAGCGCCGGCACGAGTGAGGAGACCCGCATCATCATGCCTGGTCCGTACCGACCGGCAGACGTCGGTTCAACGCGCACGATGCCCCGTCGCGGCGGCTGGGCCGGCGTGGTAGACCCTGCCGCCGCGAATTCGCGACCCGACGCAGCGGAGTGCCGCGATCTGCCGCTCGACCCGAACCTTGAGCCGCACGCCCGCAGCCGGCGGGCCGCCCTTCGCGGCGCGTTCCTGCTGGCGCTGGCCGCCAGAATGGGCATGACCACGCCCGCCGCCGCGTGCGCGGACAACGGCGATATCGTCGAGTTCGAGAACTCGGCGTTTCCCTTTGATGGTGAGGTGCCCGCGACGCCCGATGCTTCGGCTCAGCAGCACTTCATGCAGCAAGATTCAGTCGGCAGCTTCCATATCTCGCCGCGCGGCGGCAAGCTCTACGAGCATCCGACGTACGACGACCGACATTCGCTCCTATACGTGCCACCGCAGTTCGACGCTCGCCGACCAGACGCCGCGATCGTGCTCTTCTTCCACGGCAATCTCGCCACCCTCCTTAAAGACGTCGTCTGCCGCCAGGGCGTGCCGCGCCAGCTCGCGGCCTCGGGCCTCAACGCCGTGCTTGTCGCACCGCAGCTCGCGGTGAACGCGCTCGATTCGAGCGCCGGGCATTTCTACGAGCCGGACTTCCTGCGAAAGTACCTGCGAGAGGCGGCCGAAAAGCTCGCGAAGCACGCCCCCGGCAAATTGACCGCCGCCGAGATCGAATGCCTGCCCGTCATCATCGTCGCCTACAGCGGCGGCTACGTGCCGACGGCATATTCGCTCGGCGACGGAAACGATCGCGTCGTCGGCGTCGTGCTGCTCGACGCGCTGTTCGGCGAAGAGCCCAAATTCGCCGACTGGATCAAGCGACGGCAGGCGGAGACCTTCTTCGTCAGCGCATATTCGAAGGCCTCAGCGCCCTTGAACGGCACGCTCGAGACGGCGTTGCGCGGCGAGCACCTCCACGTCACGACAGGTCTGCCGGCGACTCTCAAGCTGGGCGACATCGCCTTCGTGGCCGCTCTCGACGCCGTGCACGACAACTTCGTCACGCGGGCCTGGACGCACGACCCCCTCGCCGCGATACTTCGCCGAGTGAAGATCCGCCGCCTGTAAGAGGGTGCGGACCAACCCCCTCATGGTGAGGAGCGCCGCAGGCGCGTCTCGAACCACGAGGGATCCAGGTGGCGACATCGTGGGACCGCCTCGTGGTTCGAGACGGACCTGCGGTCCTCCTCACCATGAGGCTACTGGACTATCGTGCCCCATCACACATAGTTTGCGGCAATACCTTCGACGTCGACCAGCACGTCGTCGCCGTCGAGGCGCAGCTTGTATTCGGCGAGGCGGCATCGTTTGCCGTCGGTGCATTTGCCGCTGCTGCCATCGAAGACCCAGTCGTGATAGGGGCAAACCAGCGACGCCCCATCGAAGCGCGCATCGGCGAGCGGCTCGCGCTTGTGCGGGCAGAAGCCCTGAAACGCGCGCGGCGTGCCGCCGGCGGGCCACACGATCAGGACCAGCGTGCGATCGACCGCCGCGACTTCGAGGCCGCCCTCGGCGAGATCGTCACGGCGGCAGGCTTTGCGAAACATCAGGCCCTCATTTGCGCGGGACGGCGGCGGTTTGGTGCCGCACGATGTCGACGAGCGTGCCTTCGGCGAGACCGATGTCGAGCGCGTGCAGGCCGAAGTCCGGCGCGAAACTCGCGGTTCGCTCGAGCAAGGCAGACGCCGGCTCGCCCGCGCGATCCGACGGCGCCGCCGTGACCGCGAGGATCGACCACGCGCCGGCGACCTTGCATGTGGCGGTGACGACGCCTGGCAGCTCGAGGAAGTCGGTGCCGAATTTCTCGCGGAGATCGCCCCACAGCGGGAGATCCGCGTCGAGCGACGGCGTGCCGGCGACCGCGGCGGGATCGACGCAGGCGTAGACCATGCCGGGCGTCCGCGTCGTGCCGAAGCGCGGCTTCGCTGGCATCGGCTTGTCCGCCGGATAGGACGAGTAGGCGATCACGCAGCCCGTTTGCGCCGCGCTCGCGCAAAGCGGAATGTGTGAGAACGTCCCGCCGACCTGCTGCCCGGCCGGCACGTCGACCTTGGTGCCGGGGATGATCGCGGAGACGAGCTTGGCCTCCTCAGGCGTGCCGTCGATCTCGGCCGCCATCAACCGCGCGAGGATCTTGGCGCCCTGGCTATGGCCGATCAAAACAACGCCGCGCCCCGCGTTGTCGCGCGCGAGATAGGCGTGCCAGGCCGCGACCACGTCCTCGTAGGCGATCGCGCGCGGCGTGACGTCGGGGTCGGGATTGTCGATGATCCTGCCGAGGCCTTTGCGCGTGACCTGACGATAGAGCGGCGCGAACGGCCGGCAGACGGTGGAGAAACGCGCGAGCTGCTGGCGCGCGGCGCCCCGCTCGTCGTCGGTCGCGGCGATCGGCGCGTTGTCGCCCGAAGCGTGCGAGACGGTTGGATAAACATAGAAACAGTCGATCGGCGCCGCCGGGTCGGGCGTGTAGGTGACGGTGCGCTTCGCGCCGTCGGCCGCGAGCACTGTGGCCGTCGTCGGCGTGGCGCAAACATCGGCGCGGCCGGGGCGGCACAGCCACGCGGAGTCCTCGCGGTAGTCCGGCGCCTGCGGTGGCGGCAGCGGCACGAGCGGCAGCAGCTCGGACAAGGCCGCACCGACGACGACGACAAGCAGCGCCGTCGTGAGCAGCAGCGGCGTCCACCGATGCGTGCGGGCGCGCATCAGATCTGTCTCGTGCGATGCCGCATCGTGCTACCCCATGAAGCCCGGCAGCCAGTCCTCGTGCGCGCGCCGCAGCGCGGCGAGCGGCACGGCCTCGCCGCCGAGAACCAGCGCGTCGCCGCCGGTGGTCCCGATCTGGCGGCATGGGACGCCGACCGCTGCCGCCCGCCGGAGCACGGCGTCCGCCATCCCAACCGGCGCGGCGAGAAGGTAGCGGCCCTGGTCCTCGCCGAACAGCCAAGCGTGCGGCGCGACTTCACCGGGGACGTCGATCATGGCGCCGATGCCACCGGCCAGCGCCATCTCGGCGAGCGCCACGGCGATGCCGCCGTCGGAGATATCGTGGCAGATCGTGATCCGATGCTCGACGATGCAGCCGCGGACGCAATCGCCATGCGCCCGCTCGGCCGCGAGATCGACCGGCGGCGGCGCGCCGGCCTCGCGGCCGCAGATCTCGCGCAGGTAGAGCGACTGGCCGAGCCAGCCGTGCGTGTGACCGATCAGCAGGATCGTCTCGCCGGCGCGGGCGAAGGCGATCGAGGCGCTGGTGGCCACGTCGGCGATGACGCCGACGCCGCCGATCGAGGGGGTCGGCAGGATGCCGCGTCCGGCGCTCTCGTTGTAGAGCGAGACATTCCCGGAGACGATCGGGAAGTCGAGCGCGCGGCAGGCCTCGCCGATGCCGCGGATGCAGCCGACGAGCTGACCCATCACCTCGGGCTTTTCCGGGTTGCCGAAATTGAGATTGTCGGTCGCCGCGCGCGGCAGGGCGCCGGTCGCGGTGATGTTGCGCCAGGCCTCCGCCACCGCCTGCTTGCCGCCCTCGTAGGGGTCTGCCTCGCAATAGCGCTGGGTGACGTCGGTGCAGAGCGCGAGACCTTTCGGGCCGTCGCCGATGCGAATGACCGCCGCGTCACCGCCAGGTCGGCGGATGCTGTTGCCGAGGATCAGGTGGTCGTACTGCTCCCAGACCCAACGCTTGGAGGCGAGGTCCGGCGTGGCCATCAGCTTCAAAAGCGCGTCGGCGTCGCCGATCGGCGGATCGATCGAGGTGATCTGCGCGAGCTTCGGCGTCGCGACATGCGGCCGGTCATAGAGCGGCGCCTCGTCGCCGAGTTCCTTGATCGGCAGGTCCACCTTGATCTGCCCGCCGTGCTTGATCACGAAGCGCAGCGTGTCGGTGGTCTTGCCGATGATCGCGAAGTCGAGCCCCCACTTGACGAAAACCGCCTCGGCCTCGGCGCGCTTCTCCGGATGCAGCACCATGAGCATGCGCTCCTGGCTCTCCGACAGCATCATCTCGTAGGCGGTCATGCCGGCCTCGCGGCACGGCACCGTGTCGAGGTCGAGCTCGATGCCGAGATCGCCCTTGGCGCCCATCTCGACCGCCGACGAGGTGAGCCCCGCCGCGCCCATGTCCTGGATCGCGACGACGGCGCCCGTCCGCATCAGCTCGAGGCAGGCCTCCAGCAGCAGCTTTTCGGCGAATGGGTCGCCGACCTGGACCGTCGGTCGCTTTTCCTCGGCGTCGGCCTCGAAGCTCGCCGAAGCCATGGTGGCGCCGTGGATGCCGTCACGGCCGGTCTTGGAGCCGAGGTAGACGATCGGGTTTCCGACGCCGGTCGCCTTGGCGTAGAAAATCTCATCGGCGCGAGCGAGGCCGACGGCCATCGCGTTGACGAGGATGTTGCCGTCGTAGCGAGTGTGGAACTCGGTCGAGCCGCCGACGGTGGGCACGCCGAAGCTGTTGCCGTAGCCGCCGACGCCGGCCACCACGCCGGCGACGAGGTGCCTCGTCTTGGGGTGCGACGGGTCGCCGAAGCGCAGCAGGTTGAGGCAGGCGATCGGCCGCGCGCCCATCGTGAAGACATCGCGCAGAATGCCGCCGACCCCCGTCGCCGCGCCCTGGTAGGGCTCGATGTAGGAGGGGTGGTTGTGGCTCTCCATCTTGAAGACGCAGGCGTCGCCGTCGCCGATGTCGATGACGCCGGCGTTCTCGCCCGGGCCCTGGATCACCCAGGGGGCGGACGTCGGCAGCGTGCGCAGGTGCAGGCGCGAGGATTTGTAGGAGCAGTGCTCGTTCCACATCGCCGAAAAGATGCCGAGTTCGGTGAACGTCGGCACCCGGCCGATCAGCGCGAGGATGCGCGCGTACTCGTCAGGCTTCAGGCCGTGCGCAGCAACGAGCTCGGGCGTGATGGCGGGTTCGGCGGGCGGCACGTAGGTCCTGAATGTTGGATCATGGATCGTCGTCGAGCGCCCTCTACGGCATCCGGCGCCCCAGGGAGGTCCGAAAGCAGTATCAGGCCAAGTCGGTTCGCGCGAAGTCGTCGCCTTTGTACAGCAGGCGTGCTCGATTGCTCTTGGCGCACGCGTAGGCGAAGCAGTCACCCATGTTCAAGGATGCTGGGTGCCGGACCCTTGCCGTAAATCTCGAAGGCATTCGACGCGAGTCTTGCCTCTTCCGCTCCGATGGCGACGAACGCGAACGGAACTCGACATCCCTGTCATCCGATCGAGCTCCCGCTTTGACGGCAGCATCCTGCTTCGTCGTCTTCAGACGCTCGGCCAGCTCCGCGACAAGCTCGGCTGTCTCGCGATCCTTGATATAAGGAGGCATACGGATATCCTGCAGTTCGCAGATATCTCAACAGCGGTGATCCAACAAGCCAGCGGGCGCCTACCCCTTCGGCTTCACCGACAGTGCCACCGTCTTGAAGCGTTCGGCGTAGCGCGCGGCATCGGCCTGCGGGGCGACGCAGACGATGGATAGGCCCGCGGCGGAACCGAAGCGGATGAAATAGGTGATCGCCACGGGCGTCTCCTCCTGGCCCTCGCTGCCCGCGGCGTCGATCTGCGCCCATTGCGCGCCGTCGGCGTCGAAGAGCTTGGACGACTGAACCTGCGTCGTCCGCACCGCCTGGAAGGCTTGCAACTGCGCCTTGGCGTAGGCGATCCGCGCGTCGGGCGCCGGCGGATTGCCGTTGCCCTGCGCGACGACGATGTGGGCCTGGCTGTGCTTTGGATCGACGTCCTTGGACCCGTCCACCAGGATCAGTGCCGCGCCGAGCGCCGCGGCGGAGATCCGGAAGCCCGCGAGATCGCCGACGGCGAAGGGGAGCGCCGCGACCTGCTGCTCGAGGCCCGGGCGCTCTCGGAAGGCGATGGAATGCAGGGCGGTCTCGATCGCCGCGTCGCTGAGGCCGGCATCGTCGGTGGGGGCCTGCGCGATGACCAGCGCCGTCTCGCCTTTGCCGTCGAGCACGACGATCCATTTGCGAAAGTGCGTGGCGCCAATCGCCTGGGTGCCCTTCACGAGAAAGCCGTGCACGCCGTTGATCTCGACGTCATCGGCTCCCTTCGCGGCGAACTGCGTGACGAAACGCGCCCGCTCGGGGTCGATCTGCGCGTAGGCGGCCTTTGGCAGCTCGGTGATCACGATGGAGGCGGCGCCGGCCTGGAAGCCCTCGAAGCCGACCGCCGGCTTCATGCCCGCGGGCGGCTGGAGCCCGACCCCGCTGGCGCTCGGAAACACGGGCGCGGCGCGGGCCGCGACGGGCGAGAGGATCGCCAAGGCGAGGAGAAGGGCGCGGATCGGGGTGCTGGACATGCCGCGCTTCTAGCGCAGGCGTGCCCGGCGCCAAAGCAAAAGCGCGGAGATCGCTCTCCGCGCTTCGGCCCATGGCGATTTCAGACGGCTTAGGGGATCGCGACGACCGGCGTGCCGACGTTGACGCGATCGTAGAGATCGACGACGTCCTCGTTCAGCATGCGGATGCAGCCGTAGGAGGCGGCGGTGCCGACCGACTTGCGCATCTTCTGCGTGGTGCCGTGGATGGCGACCTGGTCGAGCTGCAGCGTCAGCGCGCGTTCGCCCATCGGGTTGTTCGGCGCGCCGCCCGGGATGAAGTGCGGCAGCTCGGGATGGTCGCGCGCGACGACCGCCGGCGGCGACCAGTCGGGGCGGATGAACTTGCCCTCGACGAAGGTCTTGCCGCGCCACGCCTTGCCGGTCTTGCCGATGGCGATCGGATAGCGGATCGCCGTGCCGTCACCGTTGGTGAAGTAGAGCGAGCGCTCGCTCTGCTTGATGATGATCATGCCGGCCGGATAGCTCGGCGGCACCTGAACAGACTGCTTGGCTGCCGCCGGCACGAAAGCCGACGCACCGATGATGCCGATCGCGAGAGCGACCGACGTGACGAGCCGTTCGGCCACAAGGCCGTTCATCTGATGCTTTGTCATAATGTCCCCGCTGGACCAGGTCGTTACGCAGGCGCCCGAAGCGCCGAGTCCATGGATCGGAGATTAGCAAGCCAGACGTTCAAACAGAGTTAAAAGATCGGCCGGCGATGAGAACCCCGGAGGCTGTTGCGGCGGAGTCGCACAAACGCCGCAATTGGGCTCATTCGCGGCGGGTTTTCGCCGGTTCCGCAACACGGCGGATTTTTCGACGCGATCCGCCGCGCGGCGCTTGCGTTCCACCGACGCGGCATCTCCGAACCGCCCTTGCGGGACGATTCGGAGGAGATCACGCGCCTCGAGCGGACTCAGGCCGACACGTCAGGCCGATTTGCGATCGTCCTTGGCGCCTGGGCGGTTGGCGACGAGATCGTCGACCACCGCCGGATCGGCCAGGGTCGAGGTGTCGCCGAGTTTGTCGACCTCGTTTTCGGCGATCTTGCGCAGGATCCGGCGCATGATCTTGCCGGAGCGCGTCTTCGGCAGGCCGGGCGCGAACTGGATCACGTCGGGCGAGGCGATCGGTCCGATGTCCTTGCGCACCCAGCTGACGAGTTCCTTGCGCAGCTCGTCCGAGCCTTCGACGCCCTCGTTCAGCGTGACATAGGCGTAGATGCCCTGGCCCTTCTGGTCGTGCGGATAGCCGACGACGGCGGCCTCCGAGACCTTCGCGTGCGCGACGAGCGCGCTCTCGACCTCGGCGGTCCCCATGCGGTGGCCGGAGACGTTGATGACGTCGTCGACGCGGCCGGTGATCCAGTAGTAGCCGTCATCGTCGCGCCGGCAGCCGTCGCCGGTGAAGTACTTGCCCTTGTAGGCCGAGAAGTAGGTCTCGACGAAGCGCTTGTGGTCGCCGTAGATCGTCCGCATCTGCCCGGGCCACGAGCGCGCGATGACGAGATTGCCCTCGCAGGCGCCCTCCAGCACCTTGCCGTCGGCATCGACCAGCTCCGGCACGATGCCGAAGAACGGCAGCGTCGCCGAGCCGGGCTTGAGCGCGGTGGCACCCGGCAGCGGCGTGATGAGATGGCCGCCCGTCTCCGTCTGCCAGAACGTGTCGACGATCGGGCAGCGGCTCTCGCCGACCACCTTGTAGTACCAGTTCCACGCCTCGGGATTGATCGGCTCGCCGACCGTGCCGAGGATGCGCAGCGTCTTGCGGCTCGTCTTCTCGACCGGCCCGTTGCCGCCGCCCATCAGCGCGCGGATCGCCGTCGGCGCGGTGTAGAAGATCGACACCTTGTGCTTGTCGACGACCTCCCACATGCGCGAGGTCGAGGGGTAGTTCGGCACGCCCTCGAACATCAGCGTCGTCGCGCCGTTGGCGAGCGGGCCGTAGACGATGTAGCTGTGCCCGGTCACCCAGCCGATGTCGGCGGTGCACCAGTAGATGTCGCCGTCGTGGTAATCGAACACGAGTTCGTGCGTCATCGCCGCGTAGACGAGATAGCCGCCGGTCGTGTGCAGCACGCCCTTGGGGGCGCCGGTCGAGCCCGACGTGAACAGGATGAAGAGCGGGTCTTCCGCCCCCATCGGCTCGGCCTCGCAGTCCGGCGCGGCCGCCTCCACCTCGTCGTGGTACCAGACGTCGCGGCCGTCCTTCATCTCGACCTTGCCGCCGGTGCGCTTGACGACGACGACCGTCTCGACAATCCCCGATTTCTCGATCGCCGCGTCGCTGTTGGCCTTCAGCGGCACCTTCTTCGAGCCGCGCAGGCCCTCGTCGGCGGTGATCAGCACCTTCGAGTCGCAGCCCTTGATGCGGTTGGCGAGCGAGTCCGGCGAGAAGCCGCCGAACACGACGGAATGGACCGCGCCGATGCGCGCGCAGGCCAGCATCGCATAGGCGGCCTCGGGGATCATCGGCATGTAGATCGTGACGGTGTCGCCCTTCTTGACGCCCTTCGCCTTGAGGACGTTGGCGAGCCGGCCGACGTGGCCGTGCAGCTCCTTGAAGGTGATGCTCTTCGTCTCGCCCGGGTCGTCGCCCTCCCAGATGATCGCCACCTGATCGCCGCGCGTCGCGAGGTGCCGGTCGATGCAGTTCGTCGCGATGTTGGTGACGCCGTCCTCGTACCATTTGATCGAGAGGTTCTCGGGCTCGAACGAGACGTTCATCACCTTGGTGAACGGCTTCATCCATTCGATCCGCTTGCCGTGCTCGCCCCAGAACCCATCGGGATCCTCGATTGAGCGGGCGTACATCTCGTCGTACTTGGCCTTGTCGATCAACGCGTGCTCCGCAACCTTCTCCGGGACCGGAAATGACTTGTCGGACACGGGCGCCTCCCTGCAGCTTTGTTTCTTTAGGCCCGGGAGCGGCTCCGCGAGCGTTAGCCGCTGACCTAAAACACTGCCGCCACAAAGCAAATCCCCGCATTCGGCCAGGGTGAGGCAAACAGACGGCTACCGGCGCCGGGACGGCGCGCGTCCCGCGCATCCGGCAAAAGAAGAAAGAAAATTTATCCTCCTGAAACTGACGTCCGCGCCAAATCGTTTGTGCGCGATAGTCTGAGGAGTCCAACATGCCCGCGACGTCCGGAAGCTCGACCGGCACATCGCCAAAAGCAATCGCCGTGGCACTTGTGGCTTTGACCAAGTGCCTGCTCAGCCGCGATCCCGCCCTCGCGCAATCGCTGGAGGCGGTCCTGCAGGGCGCGACGGCGTCGGGGCTTCAGCCTAGCGACCTGGATTTGTTGCGCGTTCTCGTCGAAATCGGCCGGGTCTAGCCCTCCGACCGCGTCGGCGCCATCGCGCCGGCCAGCACTACTTGCAGTCCTTGGTGACGCGAGCCAGCGCCTGCTTCAGGCCATCGAGCGCGTAGCTGTCGACCGTCGCCGGTCCCTTTATCGCCGCCGCCTTGACGACGAGCGTCCCGGAATGCTGCAGCGCCTCGACGAACTTGGCCTCCTCGTCGGGATTCTTGATCCAGGCATTCGAGCCCTTGGCGACGAGATCGAAGGCGGACCGGCCGACCTTCGCCTGCGCGCCACCGGCTTCCTTGACCGGGAAGCCCATGATGATCGACACCTCGTTGTGCACCTTCTCGCCGGGACGATCGGCGATGAAGACGTAGGCGGCCTCGCGTTTCGCCTCGGGCTTGCGCTCCTTTGGCGAGGCGAGGGCGTAGCAGGTCTTCACCTTGCCCCCCTTGGCAAGGTAGGCGCCCCAGTCGCCGAAGGTGGCGACCTGGACCGGCTTGGCGGGCGCGGTCTCCGTCTTCTTCTCGGCGGTCTTGTCGGTCCCGTGCTTGGTGTCGGACTCGACCTTTTTGCGCGCGTGCGCCGGCAGCGCCGCGAGGCACAGGGCGGCGGCGAGCAAGAGGGCATTGGTGGCGGGACGGATCATGGCCGCTTCATTCTCCGACAGAGACATTCTTTCCAGGTTAACAACGAGCGTAGCGCGCGGAAGCGGGCGAAATTCGGGAAGCGCGCGCGGCGAGGACGAGCGTAGAAGTCGTACGCCTACGCCAGCTCGCGCCCGAACGCGGCCTCGACGAGGCGCGCGGTGTAGGCCTCGCGCGGCGCGGCGAGCACCGACTCGGTCGCGCCCGTCTCGATGATCTTGCCGCCGCGCATCACAGCGACCCGCGCGGCCATGGCGCGGACCACGGCGAGGTCGTGCGTGATCAGCAGATAGCTCAGGCCGCGCTCGGCCTGCAGGCGCCGCAGCAGCGCCAGCACGTCGGCCTGGATCGAGCGGTCGAGCGCCGAGGTCGGCTCGTCGAGCACCACCAACCGCGGCCCGATCACGATCGCGCGAGCGATCGCCACGCGCTGGCGCTGGCCGCCGGACAGCGCGTGCGGCAGTCGCGTGGCGAACTCCGCCGGCAGGCCGACCTCCGCGAGAGCTTGCGCGACCCGGCCGGCCCGCGCCGCGTCCGTCACGTTAGGCTCGTGGATCGCAAGGCCCTCGGCGACGATGGCGCCGACGGTGCGGCGCGGCGACAGCGACGAGAACGGGTCCTGAAACACGATCTGCAGCTCGCGCCGCAGCGGGCGCATCGCGGCGGGCCCCAGCGTTTGCAGGTCACGCCCCGCATAGGCGATACGGCCGGTCGATGGCTCGAGCTTCAGCAGCGCCCGGCCGAGCGTCGACTTGCCCGAGCCGGACTCGCCGATGAGGCCGAGCGTCTCGCCCGCCCCGATCGCCAGCGAGACATCGTCGACGGCCGTGAAGACACGGGGCCGCCACGGCCAACCGCCCCGCAAGCGATACCGCACGCCGATATGCTCGGCCTCGAGCAAGGGCGTGCCGACCGGCGCCGGCAAACGCGCCGGCGGCAGCGCGTCGGCCGCGAGCAGCTTGCGCGTATAGTCCTGGGTCGGGTGACGCGTCACCGCCGCCATCGTGCCGCTCTCGACCAGGCATCCCTTCTCCATGACGTGGACGCTGTCGGCGACGCGCCGGACCAGCCCGAGATCGTGGCTGATCAGCATGAGCGCCATGCCGTGGCGGGCCTTCAGCTCGCCGAGCAGCGCGAGAATGCGCGCGGCGACCGTGACGTCGAGCGCGGTCGTCGGCTCGTCGGCGATGATGAGGGCCGGCTCGCACGCGATCGCCATGGCGATGGCGACGCGCTGGCGCTGGCCGCCAGACAGCTCGTGCGGATAGGTGCGCGCGCGCCGCGCCGGCTCGGCGATGCCGACCTCGTCGAGCAGCTCGACCGCGCGCCCCCACGCCGCGCCGCGCGCCAGCCCGCGCCCGTGCCGCAGCACCGCGGCGATCTGCGCGCCGACGGAAAACAGCGGGTCGAGCGCCGTCTGCGGCTCCTGGAACACGATCGACACGGCCTTGCCGCGGACGCGGTCGAGGGCGGCGCGCGGCAGGCCGATGAGATCCTGCCCCTGAAACAGCACGCGGCCCGTCACGCGCCCGCCGGGCGGCAGCAGGCCGAGCGCGGCAAGCATCGCCACGCTCTTGCCGGAGCCGGATTCGCCGACGATCGCCGCCGTCTCGCCGGCCGCGACCGCGAGCGAGAGGTCGCGCACCGCCTCGACCGCGCCGAAGCGCACGCAAAGCGACTCGAACCGGATGAGCTCGCTCACTCGACGTCCGAGGTGGCGCGCAGGATCGCCTCGCCGAGCTGGTTCGCGGCGATGACGGTGATGGCGAGCGCGAGCGCCGGAAACACGAGAAGATGGACGGAGCCCTGGACGTGGCGGGCGCCGTCGGCGATCAGCGTGCCCCAGCTCGTCAGCGGCTCCTGCACGCCGAGCCCGAGAAACGACAGGAAGCTCTCGGCGAGGATGACGCGCGGCACCAGCAGCGCGAGATAGGCGACGATCGGCCCGCTCATGTTCGGCACGATATGGCGCGCCAGGATCGCGCCATCGCTTGCGCCGAGCGCGTGGGCGGCGAGCACGTAGTCGCGCCGCTTCAGCGACAGGGTTTGGCCCCGCACGATCCGCGCCATGTCGAGCCATTCGACGGCGCCGATGGCAACGAAGATCAGCCACAGCGTGCGGCCGAACAGCGTGACGAGCACGATGACCAGGAAGATGAAGGGGAGCGCGTAGACGACGTCGACGAACCGCATCATCGCGCCGTCGACGCGCCCGCCCGCGTAGCCGGCGATCGCGCCCCAGGCGACGCCGATGCCGAGCGCGACGATCGAGGCGAGCGCGCCGACCGCCAGCGAGATGCGGCCGGCGACGAGGATGCGGGTGAGGAGATCGCGACCGTTGGCGTCGGTGCCGAAGAGAAACACCTGCGGCACGATCGCGACCGGCGCCACGAGCGTGCGGCCGCCGTCGCTTATCGTCGTGGAGCCGGCGAGGCGGAACATGTCGGAGCGCTCGATCGTGCGCGTGACGCGCGGATCGATTGGTTTGCCATCGGAGAATGTAAGGATGTCGCGCTCGCCCGCCGTCGCCAGCGCGACGGCCATGTGCGCGCGGACCGCGATGTCGGCGACGCCGGTGTCGCGCTCGGCGAGGCTCGGATGCGCCGTGAAGCTGGCCGCGACCTGCACGTAGTCCGGATAGACCGCATCATAGGGATGCGGCGCCCACAGGATCGAGCCGTAGCAGGCCAGCGCGACGAGGAGGAGGGTGACGAAGCTGGCGATGCCGATCGGATCGCGCGGGAGGCGGTTCATGTCCGCCTCCATGAACAGAGAACGTCGCTCCCACTCCCGTCGTTGCGAGCCGTAGGCGAAGCACCCCAGGGGCCACATGTCGGCTCTGGGCTGCTTCGCTGCGCTCGCAATGACGGACCTGGACTTCGATCACCGCGATCCCCGCCCCGCACCGCGCGCCTAATCATGCCGCACGCGAGGGTCGAGCACGCCGTAGGCGAGATCGACGACGAGGTTGAAGACGACGATCATCGAGCCGACCACGACGACCGTCGCCATCGTCAGCGTATAGTCGCGCGACAACGCGCCATCGACGAAGTCGCGGCCGATGCCGGGGATGCCGAAGATCGTCTCGACGACGATGGAGCCCGTCAGCAGCGCCGCCGCCGCCGGCCCGCAGTAGGAGAGCACCGGCAGCAGCGCGCCGCGCAGCGCGTGCCAGGCGATGTGCCAGCCGGGCAGGCCGAACGCGCGCAGCGTGCGGATGTGCGGCGCGGCCAGCGCGTCGCGCATCGCGGCGGCCGTCAGCTTGGCCACGATGGCGGTTTGCGGCAACGCGAGCGTGACGACGGGCAGGATCTGGTGCGAGATCGCGCCGTCGCCCCAGCCGCCGACCGGCAGCAGGTGCAGGTCGAGCCCGAGCCAGACCTGCAGCAGCGGCGCGACCACGAATGTCGGCACGGCGAGGCCGAGCAGGGCCAGCAGCGCGATCGCGACGACGATCGCCCCCCGCCGCCCCGATCCCGCCACGCCCAGCGCGACGCCGACGGCGAGCGCGAGCGCCAGCGCCTCGGAGCCGAGCCGCACCGAGATCGGCAGGGCGCTCGCGAACAGGTCGTTCACGGTGAAGTCACGCCAGTGCGTGCTCGGCCCCAGATCGCCGTGCGCGAGCGCCCGCAGGTAGAGCCAGAACTGCGTGAACAGCGGCTTGTCGAGCCCGTAGAGGTGATCGAGGCTGGCGCGGACCGCCGGATCGAGCGCGCGCTCCTGGTCGAACGGGCCGCCCGGCGCCAGCCGCATCAGAAAGAACGAGATCGCGATGACGGCGAAGAGCGTCGGGATGGCGGCGAGCAGGCGGGTGAGGACAAGCCGCAGCATGGATCTCGCAAGCGCGAAGGGCAGGAATCGAACTTAGGGCGAAGCCGGCGCCGCTGTCGAGCGACGGTTGTATCTCGCGGTCGGGATGCGGACATCGTGCGGTGCTATGATTGGAAGCTCTGGCGCGGCACGGCCTATATGGGTAGCTTCGACCATTAAGTGTTTCGTAGTCGAGTTCGGCATGTCTATTGTCGCGAGGATGAAGAGCGGGGCTCGAATTGAGCAGTATTACCGGGATCACAATCCTCCGCATTTTCATGCTACTTACGCCGACGACGAAGCTTTGATCGAGATCGCCTTCCCGCTGAATGTCTACGCAGGCGGGTTGCCGCTCGCATCTTGAGCGAGGTGCGGGATTGGGCTCGAGAGAACCGCGCGGCGCTGGCGCTTAATTGGGTCGACGCGCTCGCCCAACAGTCCATACGGAGGATTGCATGAGTCAACTTCGGAAGATACGATCCGTCACGCCGACGCAGGACTACTGCCTCGAGGTGATCTGGACCGACGGCAGCAGATCGAGCGTCGATTTCATGCTTGGCGTCTCTGGCGACGGCATCTTGGCGCCCCTGCTCGATCCCGCTCTGTTTCGCGCCGTTCGCGTGGGGGACCGGGCGCGCACGATCGAGTGGCATATCCCGATCGAAGCCGCCGATCAGGCGCTCATCGATATCGACGCAGACGCTTTGTTCAAGATGTCCGAGACGAAAACGAGCGTCGCAAGCGCGGCATCCACGTCACAGACCGCGCGCGATCTATAACGGTTGGTGCGCCGCGACGCCTTCGATGGTTCGACTCTTTCCTCTGGCGTGTTCCGCGCGTCCGTGATGTGACTCGCGACCCATGGCGACGCCCGAGGACGAGACGCTCGCGGCCGACAAGCCCGAGACGAGACGCCTGCCTTCGATCCCGCTTGGGGTCGGGGAACGCTGGCTTGCGCCGCTTCTGGACAATGGCTTTGCCGCGCGCACTTGGAACCTCGTCACCGTCGTGGCGATCTGCGCGATCTACGCCGCCATCATCGGATGGATCCTCTATCGCGATCCAGGCAAGCCGCAGGAGGCGGCGAAGCTCGAGGAGATCCCGGTCGAGCTCGTGCCACCCCCACCGCCGCCGCCCCCGGCGCAAAAGCCGCCGCCAGCGGCCGAAAAGGAGATCGAGAAACCCGCGACGAGCGCGCCGCGCGCGCCCTCCGAGGAGAAGATCGAAACGGAAAAGATGGACGACACGACGAGCGCGCCGAAGGCGGAGGCGCCGCCGCACGACGGCGAGAAGGCGCCGGAGCCCACGCCCGCCGCGCCCGCCGATGCCGACGCGCACGACGACAAGGCCGCGACCGCCAAGGACGAGGTGCTGAAGAAGGATGCCGAGGCGCTGGACAAGGCCGCGCCGATGCCGCCCGAGAAGCCGGAGAAGCTCGCCAAGGCGCCGCCGAAGGCCAAGCTGCGTCGCGAGAAGACGGCGCTGGAACGTCTCACCGGCAAGTCGGACCTGCCGGAGTACAAGCTCGCGCGGCCGACCAAGCGAGCGCCGATCACCGGCGGCCACGAGGACAATCGCTATCTCTCGAACGTGTTCGCCAAGATCATGGCGAACTACCGCGGCATCGACGTCGGTCCGGCCGACGGCGCCACTTGCACGGTGGCGTTCAACGTCGACGACGATGGCACGATCCTGCAGATGCAGATCGTCCAGAGCAGCGGCGACCAGGAACTCGATGCGGCCGCGGTCGACGCGGTCTCGCATTCCTCGCCGCTGCCGCCGCTGCCGGCCGGCGCGCCGCACGGGCTCATCGCGCGGATCGGCGCGCATGCGGCACCGACCGTGCGGATGGGCGGCGGCCGCGAGTAGTTCCAGCCGCGGGCAGCCGCCACCATTTACGATGCGTCAATCTTGTGCGGCGATACTCCTCCAGCAAGGAGACCTGATGACAGCGCCGATCCACGTGGACGCCGACTTTTATTCGAACCGCGTCGCGCTGCGCCGCTCCCTCAATGGCGCGCTCGAAAATCGGCGTTCCTACCTCGGCTTCTTGCTCGGCATGCTGGCGACCGTGGTCGTCGCGCTGGGCGGGTTGGCCTATTGGCTGATCACCGCCGGTTTCTTCGACCAATACTGACGCTGTCATCGACCCTGTAGCGGCGCGGGATAGGCGACGCCCGCAGGCGGCGGAAACAGGCCTGCCTGGACATGCAGGACGATCTCGGGATCCGCCTTGACCTTGTCCGGGTGCAGGATCGAGGCGAGCGCCGCGAGCCCGACCAGCCGATTGAGCGATGGCGGCCCGGTCAGCGCCTTGTACGGCTCGCCCGCGTCGAGCACGACCATCGTGTCCTTCGCCAGCGCGGTGCGCAGCGGCGAAGTCAGCGCCTCTTGCTCCGAAAAGATCACCACCTTCGGCTTCAACGCCACGACCGCGTCGACGCTCATGCGCTGGAACGTGCCGCCCGCCGCCGCGACCACGTTGCGGCCGCCGGCAAGCTGGATCGGCTCGTCGAAGGACGTGCCGGCCCGCAGCGCGGAGAGGCCGTCCGGGCCGCGCGCGACGTAGACGGGCACGCGCGCCTCGTCGGCGAGGTTGGCGAGCGGCCCGGCACGGGCGAGGACGTCGCGGACGATCCCGGCGACCTCGGTGCCGCGCGCGCCGACGCCCAGCGCGCCGCCGAGCGTTGTCGCCAGCGCCCCGGCGTCGGCGAGGCTGCCGCCGTAGAGGACGGTCGGCACGCCCAGCTCCTGCTGGATCTTCTCGTCGGCGGCCACGAAACGCCCCGAGACGTTGCCGTAGTCGACGACGAGGTCTGGCTTCAGCGCCGCGACGGCGGCGATATCGCCGGGCGCGTCGGTGCGAGTCAGCTGCGGGATCTGCGGCAGCGCCGCGACCGCCGGATCGACGTAGATCGCGTGCTCGGGCTTGAACGGCTCGACGAGACCGACGAGCTTGCCCGGCGCCAGAACCTGCAGCAGCACCTGCGCCGGGGCGCCGGCCGGCACGACGTGGGCCACGTTCGCCGGAACGATGACCGTGCGATCGGCCGAATCCTTCAGCGTGGCCGCGAACGCCCCGATCGGCCACGCAAATCCCAGCACGAGTGTCGCCGCCGCAACTTTCCGTGCACGACTCGCCGGAGCCCGCGAGCCCGCTTGCGCTGGGACTCGCGCGCTGTCATCCCCGTTTAACGGACAGGCTCTAGCGTGGACCGTCATGCTGCCAACCTTCTTGTGCTCGCTCGCCGCTTTCTTCCTCTCGGCCCAGGTCGCGACAACCGCCATCGCCTGGCTGCGCTGCCGGCCGGGCGCCGCCCGCCGCCGGACGACGGAGCCCCTTCCCGCGGTGACCGTCGTGCGTCCCCTCTGCGGCCTCGAGACCTTCAGCGTGGAGACGCTCAATGCCTCCTTCGCGCTCGATTATCCAGTGCTCGAGCTGATCTTCTGCGTCGCGCGGCCAGATGATCCGATCGTCCCGCTCGCCGAAGCGGCGATCGCGGCGCATCCCGCCGTGCCGGCCCGCCTGCTCATCGGCGACGATTCGATCTCGGCCAATCCCAAGCTCAACAACATGGTGAAGGGCTGGCGCGAGGCCACGCACGAGCGGATCGCCTTCATCGATTCGAACGTCCTGGTGCCGGCGGATTTCGTGCATCGCCTGGTGGCCAGCTGGCGCGACGACACCGGCTGCGTCGCGGCACCGCCGAACGGTTGCGACCCCGACGGCTTCGGCGGCCATCTCGAATGCGCGTTCCTCAACACCTACGAGGCGCGCTGGCAATATGTCGTCGACACGGTGGGCAGCGGCTTCGCGCAGGGCAAGACGCTGTTCTATCGCAAGGCCGATCTCGATCGCACCGGCATGCGCGAACTCGCCGCCGAGCCGGCGGAGGACGCGGCCACGACAAAGATGATCCGCCGGCTTGGTCTGCGCGTGCGGCTGGCCCCGCCGTCGCCGCAGCCGCTTGGCATTCGGCCGATCCACGAGGTGTGGAGCCGGCAGCTGCGCTGGGCGCGCCTGCGTCGGGCGACATTCCCACTGGAATTCGTCGCGGAGTTTTTCTCCGGCGCGCTGGTCCCCGCGGTCACCGCGGCCGCGGCTGCGGCGAGCCTCGGCTGGTCGATACCCGGGACCGTGCTTGCCTATCTCGTGCCCTGGTACGCGGCGGAGATCGCGCTGGCGGCTGGGTGCCGCTGGCCCGTCGGCTGGCAGACCCCGTTCGCGCTCGTCGCGCGCGACGTCATCATACCGGCGATGTGGATTGGCGCGTTCACCGGGCGCTCCTTCACGTGGAAGGGCACCGCGATGCGGATGGAGGATCGCCGCGGGCGCAAGCCGGTCGCGCTCCCCTCGGAGGAGAGCGCGTAGGCCGAGCCCGTTCGCGACGCCTAGACGGCGCCGCCGAGCAGGCGAATGACCAGGACGATCAGGACCACCAGGACGATGAGCCCGATGATGCCGGGTCCCGGACCAGAGAACGTACCGCCGCGATAGCCGAAGAAACCGCCACCGCCGAACACGAGGAGCAGGATGATGATGACGATGATCAAAGACATGACGTGCTCCTCAAGTGTCGTGCGCGCACACTAGGGACAAACATGGCACCGACGCAATGCCCGTAAAAGTCTAAACTGTTGATCGCGCACGCGCTGCGGCTTTTGACATAGGCTGGCCGGTCAAGCCCGGGCCAGCGCGGCGATCGCGTCGGCGAGAGGGCGGGCCGCCTCTTCGTAATCGGCCCAGGCTTTCGAGCGGGCGAGCAGCTTCGGCACCGTCCGCACGGTGTAGCGCAAGGGATCGAGATCGGCCTTCACCTGCGCCCAGGTGAGCGGCATCGACACTGGTGCGCGTGGCCGTGCCCGCGGCGAGAGCGGTGCCACCGCCGTCGAGATCCGGTCGTTGCGCAGATAGTCGAGAAAGATGCGGCCGGTGCGGGCGGCCTTCGACATCTTGGTGAGGTAGCGGCGCGGCGCGTCGCGCTCCATAGCGACGCACACGTCGCGGGCGAAGCGCTTGGCCGCCGCCCAGTCCGGTCCCTTCGCGACGGCAGTCAGCGGGGTGACGACATGAAGGCCCTTGCCACCCGTCGTTTTACAGAACGACTCGAGGCCGAGCGCATCGAGCCGCGCCTTCATCTCCTTCGCCGCCGCGACGACATCGGCGAACGGGACGTCGGGCGCCGGATCGAGATCGAACACGAAGCGTCCAGGCACCATCGGTTCGCCGGGCACGCAGTTCGACGGGTGCAGCTCGAGGCCGCCGCTCTGCGCCACGGCGGCGAGCGCCTCGACGCGGTTGAGCACGAGGTAAGGCTCGTGGTCGCCGAGCACCTTCACCGTGTCGAACAGGCCGGAGCCGCCGGCCATCGCGTGCCGCTGGAAAAATGTCTGGCCGGCGATGCCGTCCGGCGCGCGGATGATCGAGCACAGCCGCCCCTCGATGTGCGGCAGCATCCAGGCGCCCACCGCCTCGAGATAGTCGGCGAGATCGCGCTTGGTGACGGGCGTGTCGTCGCCGGCGTCGGGCCACAGCGCCTTGTCGGGATGCGAGAGCGTCACGCCCATCACGACGACCTTGCCCTTTGTACCGCCTTTTGTGCTGCCCTTTGTACCGCCCTTGGCCTTTTGGCCCTGGCTCTTGCCTTCGACGGTGGGCTCGGGCGCGACGAGCGCCGCCTTTGTCGGCTTGGCGGGTGGTTCCGCGACCACATCCGCCGCCGGCTTGTCCTCGCGCAGGCCCTTGAACGCGGCCTGCCGGACCGCGCCGTCGCCCGACCAGCCGGCGAACTCGATCTCCGCGACAAGGACCGGCTCGAGCCAGCGCACCGCCCGGTCGCGCGGCGGCGCGCCCTTCCTGTCGAACGGGCTCTTCGCCTGCGCGTGCGCCTTCAGCTTGGGCAGCAACCGCGCGACCGTCGAGGCGCCGAAGCCGGTGCCGATGCGCCCCACATAGATCAGCGCGCCGTCACGAAACACGCCGCCGAGCAGCGAGCGGAACTGGCCGTTGGTCTCGCTCCAGCCGCCGATGACGACCTCGTGCGCGATCCGGCACTTGGCCTTGGTCCAGCTGTCGGAGCGGCCCGAACGATAGGGCGCCGAGGCCTTCTTCGAGACGATCCCTTCGAGCCCTAGGTCGCGCGCGGAGGCGAAGACCTCGGCGCCGTCGCTGGTGAAATGCTCGACGAAACGGATCGTCCCCGGCGACGGCCGCTTGCCGGCGAGCAACGTGGCGAGCCGCTCCTTGCGCTCGCGCAACGGCGTTTGCCGCAGGTCGGCGCCGTCGTGAAACAGCAGGTCGAACGCGAAGAAGACGAGCGCGCTGGTCTTCTCGTCCGCGATCGCCGCCTGCAGCGCGGAAAAGCTCGGCGCGCCATCGGCGTCGAGCGCGACCACCTCGCCGTCGATCATCGCATCCGCGAAGCCGGAGCCGGCCAAAGCCGCGCCCGCCTCGACGATCGCCGCGAACTTGCGCGTCCAGTCGAGCCCGTTCCTGGTCCGCAGCGTCGCCGACCCGTCCTCGATACGCAGCTGCATGCGGTAGCCGTCGAACTTGATCTCGTGCAGCCACAGCGCGCCGGTCGGCGGCTTGACGACGCTCCGGCACAACTGCGGCTCGACGAAGTCCGGCATGTTCGCGCGATGGTCCTCAGGTGCCGTGCCCTTGCGGGGGCTCGCTTTGTCGGCCGTCGCGGCTGGCTTTCGCGCGAGCTTCGCCTTCGGCGAAAGCGCCGCCCCCGCCCCCGCCGGCGGGTCCGTCCGCCCGTCCGCCGCCCGCTCGTCCTTGGCGTGGCCTTTCGACGAATCCCAGATCGCATCGGCCGCGGGCGCCAGTTCCCGGCCCGACTTGTCCTTGCCGAGCATGAACGGCTCCGGCGCCTTGCCCTTGCCGGCAGCGATCGTCGCCATCGCGCGGCCGGAGGCGACGGACCGATCGATCGCGAGAACGCCGCCGCCGTCGTCCGCGTCGTTGGCGGCGCCATCGCGATGCTTGATCAGCAGCCAGTTGGTGCGCTTGCCGCCGTTGCGGTCATGCTTCATGCGCACCAGCACGAAGCTGCCCTTGAGCCGCTTGCCCGTCAGCGAAAATTTCAGTTCGCCGCCAGCGATCGCCTCGGCCGGGTCGCCGTTCTCCGGCGTCCAGGTGCCGCGATCGAAGAGCTGAACCGTGCCGCCGCCGTACTGTCCCTTCGGGATCGTGCCCTCGAAGTCGCCATAGCCGAGCGGGTGATCCTCGACCTCGACGGCGAGCCGCTTGTCGGCGGGGTTGAGCGAGGGCCCCTTGGTGACCGCCCAGGACTTGAAGACGTCGTCGAGCTCGAGCCGCAGATCGTAGTGCAGCCGCGTCGCGTCGTGCCGCTGGACGACGAACCGGAGAGCGTCGGACGCGCGAACCACATCGTCGCCGCGCGGCTCGGCGGTCTTTTGAAAGTCGCGCCGCGCGGCATAGGCGGCGAGTTTCGGCTGCTTCACGATCTACCTCCGCCCAAGCAAGGCCTGTAACGATTATGTCACGATACCTGTCTTTACCATCGGCCTTATTTTTGCCCTCGCGACCATTGCTTATCGGCACTTGACTGTGGTTGAAAGACCGCACGGCATTTGAGATGTTTCGGAGGCGGTTCCATGGCGTTCCTTGAGCGTTTGTTCGCGGGTCCGGTCGCCCGGCTCGCCCAGCGCTTCGGCGGCAAGGACGCCCGGTTTCGCCTCGCCATCGTCGCCGGCTTCGCGGTCGCCACCGTCGCCTTCACCACCGTCGTGATCGACGATCGTTCCGGCATCGCCGACAGTTTCTTTGGCGAGGGCGGCATCTTCAGCGGCGTGGGCTTGGAGCAGCAACAGCAGCCGACCGAGGCCGCGGCGCCGTCGCAAACCTATGGATGGTTTTCTTCGCGCCGCCACGTTGCCCGGCGCTCGCTCGCCCGCCGCGTCACCGTCGCCAAGCTGCAGCCGGCGCGCTTCCTTCGCTCGGTCGAACATGCGCACTCGGTCCGCTTCTCCGACACGCCGATGGAACTCGGCCGCCAATCCGTGTGCGTGCGGCTCTGCGACGGCTTTGCCTTCCCGGTCGGCGCCTATCATGGCGAGCAGGACCGCGCGTCCCATGAGGCGACCTGCCAGTCCGAGTGCCCCGGCGCCGCGACCGCGCTCTACGTCCAGCCGGCGGGAACCGACACGATGGACGACGCGATCCGCGTCGGCACCAGCAAGAGCTATTCGGACCTGCCCTACGCGTTCCACTACACCACCGTCCTGTCGGACGCCTGCACCTGCCATCCCCCGCAGGGCAACCGCATCAAGTCGCTGCTGCACGACTTCACCCTGCGCCGCGGCGATGCCGTGATGACGGCGACCGGCTTCAAGGTGTTCCACGGCGCCGCCCGCTTCCCGTACCGCCGCAACGATTTCCTGGCGCTCGCGCGCAGCCCCGACGTGAAGCGTGGCGATCGCGACGAAATCCACGCGATCGAGCGTGCAAGCCTGAACATGGCGCCGATTATGGCGCCGAACGTGATCGCCGAGCGGGCCCCGGCAACCGCGGCTCCGGTCGCGCGCGCGACGACCCAGCAGCTCGAGCACCAGGCGAGCCTCACCGTCACGCCAGCCGCGCCGTAGGGCATCAACCCCTGAGGTAAGCCAGCTCGGCCTCGAGCGCCGCGATGCGGGCGTCGCGCTGCTCCAGCGCGCGCAGGACAAGCGCCGCATCGACCTTCCGCGGGATGTGCTGCGGGCAGTTCACGTCGTAGGCCGTCACATCGAACAGCAGCGCCCGCTCGACCGTGGCCGGATAGGTGGGGTCGGCGAGCGCCGCGATCGTCGCCGCATCCTCGACCATCCGCGCCGTGCCCCACACCTTGATGCGGCGCTTGTTGGCGTAGTCCATCAAGAAGAGGAACGCCTTGCCGTTCTCGACGAGGTTGCCCGTCGTGACGTACTGCCTGTTGCCCTTGAAGTC
Source organism: uncultured Lichenihabitans sp. (assembly GCA_965214415.1). Lineage (GTDB taxonomy): Bacteria > Pseudomonadota > Alphaproteobacteria > Rhizobiales > Beijerinckiaceae > RH-AL1. The sequence continues at coordinate 3,696,389 of CBDCBQ010000003.1, read as the reverse complement.
GGCGAAGCCGATCGTGTGATCGTCGACGACCTTGATGAAGCCCGGCCGCCCACCGCGATGCTGCGCGTAGGGCTGGCCGTCCTTGGTCGCGGTGGCGAGATAGGCGGTGTCGACCTCGGCGAGGAACGCCTCGAGGTGCGGCCGCACACCGGCCTGGAAATCGTGCCGCTCGTAGATGTGGCGCGAGCCGTGCCGCGCCTGCTCCGCCTTCACCGCGGGCGTGAACGCGATGTCGCTCAGGCGGTGCGGGTCCGCGGTCGTCTCCATGTCGTGGGTCCTCCGAAGGCACATTTAAGCACGAGACGTCGCGGCGGCGTCACGCCTTGTGAAATTGACAATTGCCGGTCCTAGGGCGGTAGTCCCGCGCTTGGCGAGGAAAGAACATGACCGACATCGACGACGCGACACGGCTGCGGTCCCGCGCCGAGCGCAACGCCGCCGGCAAGGCGCTGCGCGATGTCGTGGCGCGCGAGGGACATGCCGAGTTCCATGTCGACACCGAGCGCGACCCGCTGCCGTACCTCGCCGCCACCGATGTCGAGCGCGTGCCTGCCCTCGTGCCCGAGCGCTACAAGCGCATGAGCGTGGACCCGTTCGCCTTCTATCGCGGCGCCGCGGCGGTGATGGCGCACGATCTGCTGCCGATGCCGAAGATCGGCCTGCCCGTGCAGGCCTGCGGCGACTGCCACCTGATGAACTTCGGCGTGTTCTCCGCGAGCGCCGGCGACATCCTGTTCGACGTCAACGATTTCGACGAGACGCATCCGGGCGTCGACTTCATCGTCGATCTGAAGCGCCTCGTCGCCAGCGTCACCGTCGCGGCGCAAGCGGAGGGGCTGCCGGACAAGAAGGCGCACTCCCTCGCGCAGGCCACCGCCAAGGCCTACCGCGACTTCATGAGCTTTCTCGGCGAGCGGTCGCCGCTCGAGGTCTGGCAGACGCGGATGGACTTGAAGGACCAGCTCGCCGGGCTCGACGACGACAAGCTCGAGACCTCGATCCTCGGCAAGCTCATGAAGTCCGAAAAGAAGGGCAAGAGCTCCGAGGAGGAGCCGGATGTCGCCGAGGACCGGCTCGCCTTCAAGGACGAGCCGGGCAAGGTGTTCCACACGCTGCCCGACGGCACGCCGGTGGGGCGCGTGCTGACGCCCGCCGCGCGGCACATCTACGAAGCGACGCTCGCGTCGGAGCGGGCGACGCTGCTGAAGAAATACGCGCTACGCGACGTCGCCTTCAAGGTGGTCGGCGTCGGCTCGGTCGGCACGTTCTGCGCCGTCGGCCTGTGGGCCACGGCCGACGGCGACCAGCTGATCCTGCAGCTCAAGCAGGCGGTCACTTCGGCGATCGCCGGCTTCGCGCCGGGCGCGCTGAAGGCGAGCCACCAGGGCAAGCGCGTCGTCGACGGCCAGCGCGCGATGCAGGCCGAGAGCGACCCGTTCCTCGGCTGGACGCAGGACGACCAGGGCCGCCACTTCTACCTGCGCCACTTGAAGAATCGCCGGCTCGGCTCGATCGGCGACGTGCTCGAGGGCAAGGCGCTGCCGGCCTACGCGACGCTGTGCGGCCGCACGCTCGCCCGCGCCCACGCCCGCACCGGCGATGCCGCGACGATCGCCGGTTACCTCGGCGGGTCCGACGTGATGGACGACGCGCTCGCCTCGTTCGCGATGGCCTATGCGCGACAGACCGTCGCCGATCACGCCAAGCTCGTCGCCTCGCCGCTGGTATCGGAGGGGTGACCCCCCGTTCCGCGGGTCGTTCGCCGGGGTACGATGAGATTGCGCCCCACCCGGCCTCGGCTTAAAACACCTCATGACCGAGCAAGCCGTTTCCCGCCCGCTCTATCCCTTCGGCGCGCCGTTCCGCTGGCTCGGCGGGCTCGCCAGCCCGGCTCGTTTCCTGCGCCTCGCCGCCTGGCTGGTGCCCGCGCTCGGCGCGGTCACCGCGGCGCTGCTCGCGGTCGGGCTCTACCTCGCCGCGATCGGGCCGGCCGACTACCAGCAGGGTCGCACCGTCCTCATCATGTACCTTCATGTGCCGGCCGCCTGGAACGCGATGATGGTCTACATGGTCATGGCGGCGTCGGCGTTCGGCACGCTGGTGTGGCGCCACCCGTTGGCCGACGCGGCGCAGAAGGCCGCCGCCCCGCTCGGCGCCGGCTTCACCTTCATCTGCCTCGCCACCGGCTCGCTGTGGGGCAAGCCGATGTGGGGCACCTGGTGGGTGTGGGACGCGCGGCTGACCTCGGTGCTCATCCTGTTCCTGATCTACGTCGGCCTGATCGCGCTCTGGCAGGTGTTCGAGGACCAGACGCGGGCGGCCCGCGCGGCGGCGATCTTCACGCTGACCGCCTCGGTCATCATCCCGATCATCCACTACTCGGTGCAATGGTGGAACACGCTGCACCAGGGCCCGTCCGTGTTCATCACCGGCTCGGCCATCGCCAAGCCGATGCTGTGGCCGCTGCTCATCATGGCGGTGGCCTTCACCACTCTGTTCTTCACGCTGCACATGGCGGCGATCCGCAACGAGATCCTGCACCGCCGCCTGCGCCGCTTGCGCATTCTCGAGGCGAGTGCCGCCGGATGATGGAGCACTCCGCGCACATCCCCTTCATCGTCGCCGCCTATGTGATCGCCGGTGTCGTCGTCGGCGCGATGATCGGGTCGATCATCCTCGATCACATGGCGGTGCGGCGTGATCTGCGGCGGTTCGGCGCGCGCGGCCTCGATCGCGAATGAGCGATCCTGAGTTCGCCGAAGAAGCCGAGGAGACCGAGGTCGCGCCGCGCCGCTGGCCATTGCTCGCCTTCGTGCCGCTCGTCGTCTTCCTAGCGCTGGCGGGGCTGCTGCTGGCGCGCCTCTTCTCGGGCGATGCCTCGGTGCTGCCGTCGGCGCTGATCGGCAAGCCGGTGCCCACCTTCGCGCTGGCGCCCGTCACCGGTATCGACAAGCCGGGCCTCGCCACGGCCGACCTCGCGCAAGGCGGCGTCACCCTCGTCAACGTGTTCGCCTCCTGGTGCGTGCCGTGCCGGCAGGAGGCGCCGGCCCTCGACCAGCTGCAGCGCCAGGGCCTGCGCATCGTCGGCATCGCCTACAAGGATGCGCCCGCCGACACGCGCCGTTTCCTCAACCAGGTCGGCGATCCCTACCAGAAGGTCGGCGTCGACCAATCCGGCCGCACCGGGATCGACTTCGGCGTCTACGGCGTGCCCGAGACCTATGTGATCGATGGCAAGGGGACGATCGAGGCCAAGATCGTCGGCCCGCTGACCGAAGACAATATCAAGGACCAGCTCATGCCCGCGATCGCCAAGGCGAAGGGCTAGCAAAGCCTCCTTATGCTCGGCTTGACGTCCGCCGACAATTCGCTATCGATCGGTACGATAGCGTGTCGAGGTTGATTTCGGTGGGACGGCAGAAGGAGTTTTGCGTCGAACGAGCGCTGGCGAGCGCGCTCGACGTGTTTTGGCGCCGCGGCTACGAGGGCGCCTCGATGACCGAATTGACCGCCGCGATGGGCATCACCCGGCCGAGCCTCTACGCGACCTACGGCAACAAGGAAAAGCTGTTCCAAAAAGCGCTCGATCTCTACGAGACGACCTACCTCGGCTTCTGGCGCGGCGCGCTCGCGGCGCCCTCCTCGCGCGAGGTCGCGGCTCTACTTGTCGAAGGCTTCGTCGAGCTTGCGACCGCCGACGATCATCCGCGCGGCTGCATGGGCACGCAGAGCGCGCTCGCCTGCTCGACTGGCGCCGATCCCATCAAGGAGGAGCTGGCGCGTCGCCGTGGCGCCTTCGAGACCGCGCTCGTCGCCCGGTTGGCGCGGGCTCGGGACGAGGGCGACCTGCCAGCCGACGAGTCGCCCGCCGATCTGGCACGGTTCCTGATGACGTTTGCCTGCGGCAGCGCCGTTCAGGGCGCGGGTGGTGCGACACGCGCCTCGCTCCTCCGGGCCGCCGACCTGGCGTTGCGGGCGTGGCCCAAGGTCTCCGCGTTGGCCTAGACGGCCATTTCGACCACCAACGTTTGACTAATAACGTACCGATCGGTAAGGTTATTCGTCTGCCTGTGGCGGGGAGCGATTTTCGATGGATGCAAGGGTCGAACGCGACCAGGACGACACGACGCGCCCGCGCGGCAACAGGATGCTCCGCTTGGCGCTCCTGCTCGTGCTGCTCGCCGGCGTCGGGCTCGGCGTGCGCGCCTATCTACAGCCGGTGCAGCAGCCGCCGGCGATGGCGATGACGCCGCCGAGCGTCACGGTGAGCACGCCGTTGCGGCGCAAGCTCGCGACCTTCACGACCTTCACCGGCCAGTTCGAGGCGGTCGATCGCGTCGAGATCCGCGCGCAGGTGTCGGGCTATCTCACCGAGATCCATTTCGTCGACGGCCAGCTCGTCAAGAAAGGCGATCTGCTCTTCGTCATCGACCCGCGGCCCTACGAGATCGCGCTGGCGAACGCCAAGGCGCAGGTGGCGACGGCCGTCTCCACGCTCGGCCTGTCACAGAAGGAGCTGGCCCGCACCACCGATTTGATCCGCAACAATTACGCCTCGCGCGAGACGCTCGATCAGCGCACGCAGGCGCAGGCCGGGGCGACGGCCGCGCTCGATCAGGCGCAGGCGGCGGTGCGCACGGCGGCGCTCAACATGGAATGGACGCATGTCGTCGCGCCGATCTCGGGCCGCGTCTCGTCGCATCGCGTCTCGGTCGGCAACCTCATCACCGGCGGCCAGTCCGGCGGCATGACGACGATGCTGACGACCATCGTCTCCGAGGACCCGATCTACCTCGCCTTCGACATGGGCGAGGGCGACTATGTCGCCTACCAGCGCTTGCTGCACAGCCCGCATGACGGCAAGGTCGACAAGTCCGTCGAGATCGCGCTCTCCGACGAGACCGGCTGGAAACACAAGGGCTCGCTCGACTTCATCGACAACGAGATGGACCGCTCGAGCGGCACGATCCGCGCCCGCGCGACGGTGCCGAACCCCGATCTCTTCATCGCCGCCGGCCAGTTCGCGCGGCTGCGGCTGCCGACAAGCTCGGACAAGGAGCGCCTGCTGGTGCCCGAGGCCGCGCTCTCGACGGACCAGTCGCGCACGATGGTGATGACGGTCGCGCCCGACGACACGGTCGTGCCGAAGACGATCGAGATCGGCAAGCCGGTCGGCGAGATGCGCATCGTCAAATCGGGTCTCGATCCCAACGATCGCATCGTGATCGAAGGCCTGATGTTCGCGCGTCCCGGCGGCAAGGTCTCGCCGAAGCCGGGCACGATCACGCTACCGCCCGATCAGGGTTAGCGATGCATCTGCTCGAGAATGGGCGCGACCTTTCTTCTCCCGCTTGCGGGAGAAGATGGCCCCGCGAAGCGGGGTCGGATGAGGGGTCTCGCCGCGTCTCCCCCCATGGCGGACCAGGCGGCACGATCCCTCATCCGACCCGACTTCGTCGGGCCACCTTCTCCCGCAAACGGGAGAAGGACGTACGCCGCCCTGATTTCGAGATCGAAGCAGCATGAAGCTCTCGCACTTCTTCATCGACCGGCCGATCTTCGCGGTCGTCGTCAGCCTGTTCATCACGATCGTCGGCCTCGTCGCCTATATCGCGCTGCCGATCGCGCAATATCCCGAGATCGCCCCGCCGACGATCCAGATCACGACGATGTACCCCGGGGCCTCGGCCGAGACGGTCGCCGAGACGGTGGCGACGCCGCTCGAGCAGCAGATCAACGGCGTCGAGAACATGCTCTATTTCTCGAGCCAGTCGACCGGCGACGGCAATCTTCTCATCACCGTCACCTTTCGTTTGGGAACGAACCTCGATACCGCGCAGGTGCTGACCCAGAACCGCGTGGCGATCGCGACGCCGCGCCTGCCGGACGTCGTGCAGCGCCTCGGCATCACGGTGAAGAAAAGCTCGCCCGACCTGATGATGGTGATCCATCTGCTGTCGCCGGACCACTCGCGCGACCAGCTCTACATGTCGAATTACGCGACGCTTCATCTGCGCGACGAGCTGTTGCGCGTCGAGGGCGTCGGCGACGCGCAGGTCTTCGGCAGTCACGATTATGCGATGCGCATCTGGCTCGATCCGGACAAGGCGGCGGCGCGCAACCTTACCGCCGAGGAGATCATCGCCGCGCTGCAGGCGCAGAACGTGCAGGTCTCCGGCGGCGTGCTCGACCAGCCGCCGGTGCCCAAGCCCGGCGCGTTCCAGCTCAACGTTAAGGCGCTCGGCCGGCTCACCGATCCCGCGCAATTCGCCGACATCCTCTTGAAGTCCGACGCGCAGGGCCGCGTCACGCGGGTGCGCGACATCGGCTATGTCGAACTGGGCGGCCAGAACTACGGCGCCAACGGTTACCTCGACGGCGAGAGCGCCGTGCCGATCCTGATCTACCAGCAGCCGGGCACCAACGCGCTCGCCATGGCCTCGCGCGTCAAGGCCGCGATGGCCAAGATGGCCAAGCAATTCCCCCAAGGCTTAAAGTACGACATCATCTACGACACGACGACCTTCATCGCGCAATCCGTGCGCGAGGTGGTGCGCACCATTCTGGAAGCCGTCGCGCTCGTCGTCGTCGTCGTGATCGTCTTTTTGCAGACGTGGCGCGCGTCGATCATTCCGATCGTGGCGATCCCGATCTCGCTCGTCGGCACATTCACCGTGCTCGCCGCGTTCGGGCTCTCGCTCAACAACCTTTCTCTGTTCGGCCTCGTGCTTGCCGTCGGCATCGTCGTCGACGACGCGATCGTCGTCGTCGAGAACGTCGAGCGCAACCTGCGCCTTGGTCTGTCGCCGCGCGAGGCCGCGCACAAGACGATGGACGAGGTCGGCGGCGCGCTGATCGCGATCGCGCTGACGCTCTGCGCGGTTTTCGTGCCCTCGGCCTTCATCTCCGGCATCTCGGGACAGTTCTTTCGCCAATTCGCCGTCACCATCGCCGCCTCGACCATCGTGTCGGCCTTCGTCTCGCTGACCTTGAGCCCTGCCCTGTGCGCCCTGCTGTTCAAGCCGCACGAGGAGGAGCACGCCGCCCGCGCCCCGCTGATCGCGCGGCCGTTCATCGCGTTCTTCGCGCTGTTCAATCGCTCGTTCGCCTGGCTGTCCGACGGCTACGGTCGGCTCGTCGGACGGATGGTGCGCATCGGCGCGGTGATGCTCATCGCGTATGCCGGGCTCATCGCGCTCACCGGCCTACAGTTCTTCCGCGCGCCGACGGGCTTCATACCCGACCAGGATCTCGGCTATCTGATCTCCATCTACCAACTGCCGCCGGGCGCCTCGCTGTCGCGAACCGACGAGGTGATCCGCGAGGCGACCGAGCGCCTCAAGAAGGTGCCGGGCGTCGCCAACGAGGTCGCGTTCGCGGGCCTCGACGGCGCGACCCTCACGCAAGCCTCCAACGCCGGCGCGATCTTCATCAACATGAAGCCGTTCGAGGAGCGCGACCGCGAAGGCCTGACGGCGCCGGTGGTGTTGCAGAAGGTCAATCAAGCGCTGGCCGGCATCCAGGGCGCCTTCATCCTCGCCATCCCGCCGCCCCCCGTGCCGGGTCTCGGTACCGCCGGCGGCTTCAAGATGATGCTGGAGGATCAGCGCAACCTCGGGCCGCATGCGCTGCAGGCCGCGGCGTGGGATATCATCGGCGCGGCGAGCCAGGTGCCCGGCATGGGCCAGCTGTTCACGCCGTTCACCACAGGCACGCCGAGCATCTATGCCGACATCGACCGCGAGCGCGCCGAGAAGCTCGGCATTCAGCCCTCGGCGATCTTCAACACGATGCAGCTCTACCTCGGCTCTGCCTACATCAACGACTTCAACTTTCTCGGCCGCACCTACGAGGTGCTGGCGCAGGCCGACGGGCGCTATCGCAACACGGTCGAGGACATCGCCCATCTGAAGATGCGCAACGCGGCCGGCGAGATGGTGCCGATCTCGGCGGTCGCGCAGCTCAAGCGCACCTCGGACCCCTATCGTGTGCCCCGCTACAATCTCTATCCCGCCGCCGAGGTGCAAGGCGGCACGCTGCCCGGCATCGCGTCGAGCTACGGCCTCGCGGTGATGGCGAAGGTCGCGCAGGAGCGGCTGCCGCAGGGCATGAGCTACGAGTGGACGGACCTCGCCTACCAGCAGACGACGGCGGGCAACACGACGCTGCTGATCTTCGGCGCCTCGATCTTCTTCGTGTTCCTGGTGCTCGCGGCGCAATACGAGAGCTGGAGCCTGCCGCTCGCGGTGGTGCTCATCGTGCCGATGTGCCTGCTGGCGGCGGTGACGGGGCTCATGTACCGCACCATGAACGTCGACATCCTGGCGCAGATCGGCTTCACCGTGCTCGTCGGTCTCGCCGCCAAGAACGCGATCCTGATCGTCGAATTCGCGCGCCAGGCGGAGGACTCCGGCAGCTCCAGCATCGAGGCTGCCGTGCAGGCAGGGCGCACGCGCCTGCGGCCAATCCTGATGACGTCCTTCGCCTTCATCCTCGGCGTGGTGCCGCTGCTGGTCGCCACCGGCGCGGGGGCCGAGATGCGGCAGACGCTCGGCACAACCGTGTTCTTCGGCATGCTCGGCGTCACCCTGTTCGGGCTCATCTTCACGCCGATCTTCTACGTCACCGTCCAGCGCGTCTTCCACCGCCGCCGCGACCGCCAGCCCGGCGGCGAGCGCCGCGTGCCGAAGCACGCCTGAGGCGGGATCTTTCTGAGAGGCGAACCAGGCGACTGAGCGCAAGCTGCCTTGTCGCGGCGTCCGCCGACGCAAGTTGACCAAGGGCGCTTGCGGCGTTGACTTTGCTGGCCTTATGGTTCGGCGGCGCGCGGGTGTGCATCCGCCAGCGGTCCCTCAGGAGCATCCATGACCCTCCCGCCCGTCCTCGCGAACCGTTTGCGCCTGCCCGTCGTCGGCGCGCCGCTGTTCATCATCTCTGGGCCGGATCTCGTCATCGCGCAGTGCAAGGCCGGCATCGTCGGCTCGTTTCCGGCGCTCAACGCGCGGCCGATCAGCCAGCTCGACGAGTGGCTTCATCAGATCCGCGAGGAGCTCGCCGCCCACGACCGGCGCAATCCCGAGGCGCCGTCCGCACCGTTTGCCGTCAACCAGATCGTGCATAAAAGCAACGATCGGCTCGAGGAGGACGTCGCGCTCTGCGTCAAGCACGAGGTGCCGATCGTCATCACCTCGCTCGGCGCGCGCGAGGAGGTCAATTCCGCGATCAAGGGCTATGGCGGCATCACGCTGCACGACATCATCAACGACCGCTTCGCCCATAAGGCGATCGAGAAGGGCGCGACAGGCCTCATCGCGGTCGCCGCGGGCGCTGGCGGCCATGCCGGCACGCTGTCGCCGTTCGCGCTGATCCAGGAGATCCGCGCCTGGTTCGCGGGACCGCTGCTGCTGTCGGGCTCGATCGCGACCGGCGACGCCATCCTCGCCGCCCGCGCCGCCGGCGCCGATCTCGCCTACATCGGCTCGGCCTTCATCGCCACGCGCGAGGCTCGTGCGGCCGAGGATTACAAGCAGATGATCGTCGACAGCCGCGCCGATGACATCGTCTACTCGAACCTTTTCACCGGCGTGCACGGCAACTACCTGAAGCCGTCGATCGTCGCCGCCGGTATGGACCCCGACGATCTGCCGGTGGGCGACGCCTCGAAGATGAACTTTGGCTCCGGCGGCAACCAGCGCTCCAAGGCCTGGCGCGACATCTGGGGCTGCGGCCAGGGCATCGGCGCGATCGATGCCGTCGCCAGCGTCGCCGAGCGTGTCGACCGGCTCGCGCGGGAATACGATGCGGCGCTCGCGCGCGTCGCTGGCGGCCACGTCTCGTCCTGGGCGCGACCGGCGGCCGCGGCGGTCGCGTGATTCTCTCCGGCGAGCGCACGCTGGACGGCGACGCGCTCGCGGCCCGCATCGCGCTCGCCGCGAAGGCGATGCACGCCGCGGGCATCCGCGCGGGCGACGCCGTCGCGCTGCTGTTGCGCAACGACTTCGCGTTTCTCGAGGCGTCGGTCGCGGCCCAAACCATCGGCGCCTACGCGACGCCGATCAACTGGCACAATACGCAAGACGAGATCGGCTACATCCTGCGCGATTGCGGCGCGCCGCTGCTCGTTGGCCACGACGATCTGCTGGCCAAGCTCGGCGATGCCGTGCGGCCCGGCACGATGGTGCGCGCGGTGGCGACGCCGCCGGAGATCGCCGCGGCCTACGCCATCGCGCCCGGCGCGATGGCGCCGGACCGGCACGACTGGGACGGCTGGATCGCGGCGGCCGCCGGGGAGCCTGAGCCGCCGCCGGCGCCGCAGACCGGCTCGATGATCTACACCTCCGGCACGACAGGCCGCCCCAAGGGCGTGCGGCGCCAGCCGACCAGCGAGGACGAGCGCGCGGCGCGCCATGCCAATACCGAGCGTTCCTACGGCCTCATCGAGGGCGAGCACCAGATCGTACTGATGAACGGGCCGATGTATCATTCGGCACCAAACGGTTATGGCCTGACCGCGCACCGCGTCGGCGCCACGATCGTGCTCGAGCCGCGCTTCGAGGCCGAGGAGATGCTGCAGCTTATCGAGCGGCACAAGGTGAGCCACATGCACATGGTGCCGACCATGTTCACGCGGCTGCTGCGCCTGCCCGAGGCGACGCGGCGGCGCTACGATGTCTCGTCGCTGCGCTTCGTCGTGCACGGCGCCGCGCCCTGTCCGCCCGCGCTGAAGCAGGCGATGATCGCGTGGTGGGGCCCCGTCATCAACGAGTACTACGGCTCGACGGAGACCGGCATTCCGGTTTGGCACTCCTCCGAGGAGGCGCTGCGCAAGCCCGGCACCGTCGGCCGCGCGCTGCCCGGTGGCATCGTCGCCGCCTACGATGGCGAGGGCAAGCTCCTGCCGGCGGGCGAGATCGGCGAGATCTACATGCGCGCGGGAGGGATGGCGGAGTTCACCTACCACGGCCGCGACGACGAGCGCGCCGTGATCGGCCGCGACGGGCTCGTCACCGTCGGGGACATCGGCTGGATCGACGCCGACGGCTACGTGTTCCTCTGCGACCGCAAGCGCGACATGATCATCTCCGGCGGGGTCAACATCTATCCGGCCGAGATCGAGGCGGCGCTGATGGCGATCGCCGGCGTCCGCGATTGCGCTGTCTTCGGCATCCCCGACGACGATTTCGGCGAGGCCGTCTGCGCCCATATCGAGGCCGACGTCGGCGCCCATGTCGAAGCCGATGCCGGCGCGGGCTTGACGCGCGAGACGATCCGCGCGGCGTTGGGCGAGACGCTCGCGCGCTACAAGCTGCCGAAGGTGATCGAGTTCGCCGACGCCCTTCCGCGCGAGGACTCCGGCAAGATATTCAAGCGCAAGCTCCGCGCGCCCTATTGGGAGGGTCAAGGGCGAGCGATCTAGACGTGGACCCAGCGCGCGTGTCCGGCGTTGACCGGCGTCACTTTGAAAAGCCGCACCATGACCCGTTTGCCCGCGACCCGCTCGCCCGCTACCTCCCCTTCCGTGCCGCCGCCGCCTGGCGATACCCGGCACCTGAAGACCAGCGCGCGCCATCTGCGCGAGATCGTCGCCGGCATGAGCGACGGCGTCATCCTGATCGACACCGACCGCCGTATCCTATGGGCCAATCCCTATGCGTTGCAGATGCACGGGGTCGAGACGGTCGAGGCGCTCGGCGCGACGGCCGAGGACTACCGCGAGCGCTTCGATCTGCGTTACCGCCACGACCGCAAGGCTGTCGCGCATGGCCAGTCGCCGATGGAGCGGCTGCTTGCGGGCGAGGCCGTCGACGAGGTCATCGTCGATGTCGCCCCGCGCGGCGACGCCGACGCGCACTGGACGCATCGCGTGCGCTCGCTCGTGCTGCGCGACGATGACGGGCGCCCCGATGCCCTCGTCCTGATCCTCGACGACGAGACCGAGCGCTACGACGCGGAGGCCCGCTTCGAGCAGTATTTCAAGGCCAATCCGGCGCCGGCCGCGATCCTGCGCCTGCACGATCTGAAATTCATGCGCGTCAACGCGGGCTTCCGCGACATGACGGGCTACCGCGACGGCGACGTCGACGGCCGCTCGATCTACGAGGTCGACGTGCTGGAGGGCGCCGCCCGCCGCGAACTCGCCATCGAGCGCATGAAGGAGGGCCGCACCATCCCGCAGATGGAGGCGCTGCTGCAATTGCCGAACGGCGGCGACAAGGGCGTGATCGTCGCCGGCCAGCCGATCACGATCGCCGACACGCGCTGCATGCTGTTCACCTTCGCCGACCTCGACGACCGGCGCCAGGCGGAGGCGGCGCTGAAGGAGAGCGAGGAGCGCTTCGAGATCGCGTTTCGACTGGCGCCGGTGCCGAGCCTCGTCGCGCTGCGCGAGCGGCTCGAGATCGTGCTCGTCAACGCGGCCTACGAGCAGGAGACGGGTTATGCCGCGGCCGACGTCGTCGGCAAGGCGGCGGCCGACCTGCCTTTGTGGGCCGAGGCTGCCTCCAGCGCCGAGATCGAGGCGCTCCTGAAGAAGGATGGCCGCGCCCGCGGGCTGGCGCTGGCGCTCAACACGCGCAGCGGCGGCTTGCTCGAATGTTTGGTCTCGGCCGAAGCCGTCGAGATCCACGGCAAGCGCTGCGTGCTGCTCGTCGCGCAGAACATTTCCGAACGCAACCGCACCCACGTCGAGGTCGCGCACGCGATCGAGGCGGTGATGCGCGACACCGACTGGTTCACCGACGTCGTGCTCGACAAGCTCGCCCGCATGCGCCGGCCGGCTGGCGACCAGGCCGACACGACGAGCGTCGCCGCTCTGCCGCCCCGCGCTCGCGAGGTGCTCGGCCTCGTCTGCCAGGGTCTCGACGATGCCGCGATCGCCGAGGAGCTGCACGTCTCGCGCAACACCGTGCGCAACCACGTGACGAGCCTGTACCGCAAGACCGGCGTCACCAGCCGCGCCAAGCTGATCGTCTGGGCCCGCGAGCGCGGGGTGGTCGGGCGCGGGCGGTAGGCCGCTTGCACCGGCAGGCGGTGGGTGCGAGCTTCGTCATCGACGGAGGACGCCATGCTCAGCTACGCCTATGCCATGAAGATCACGCGCGAGGCGATCCGCAAGCGCGACGCGCTGCGGGCGGCAGAGCCCGCCGCACTTGCCGCTTTCGCGAGCGCGAAGCCCGAGCCGGCCGCGGATCAAGCCGTCGTCACGCTCCGCCTCGGCGGCGGTGCCAGCGTCCGCGTCGTCGACACGCCGCCATCCTGGCACCGACGTTAGACGCGTTACGGCCGCCGGCCTTCGCCCGGGATCAGCACCAGCGAAAAATACGGCGCGCTCTCGTCTGTCTTTTCGGCGAGCGGCATGACGAGTTCGTCCGCCATCGTGCCGCGCTCGACGTAGATCGCGGCGTCCATCAGCCCGGCGGCGGCGATCGCGGCGCGCACCTTCGCGAAATTGCTGCCGAGCTTCATGATCACCGCGGCGTCGCAGCCGAGCAGCTTCTCGCGCAGTTTGTCCGGCGCCAGCGTGCCGGGCAGCACGGTGAGCACGTCGTCGCCCCAGCTCATCGGCGTGCCGGCGGCGCTCCAGCAGCCCGACATGCCGCTGACGCCGGGCACGATCGTCACGGCAAAGCGCGCGCGCAGCCGCACGTAGAGATGCATGAACGAGCCGTAGAAGAGCGGGTCGCCCTCGCAGATCAGCGCGACGTCGCGACCGCGCTCGAGGTGGCTGGCGAGGCTGGCCGCGGCCTCCTCGTAGAACGGCGCGAGGCGTTCGGCGTAGCCCGCGTGATGGACGGGGATTTCGGTCGTCACGGGATAGGCGAGACGGACCTCCTCGCAGCCCGCGCGCAGATAGCCTTCGACGATCGTGCGGGCGTTGCCGCACCGGTCCTTCTTGCAGAAGTAGGCGACGACCGGGACGTCGCCGAGCAGGCGCGCGGCCTTCAGCGTCATCAGCTCGGGATCGCCGGGGCCGAGACCGATGCCGTAGAGCCGGCCGCTCACTCGCGGGCACTCGCGAGCGCGTTCACGGCGGCGGCCGTCATCGCGCTGCCGCCGCGCCGGCCAAGCACGACGATCGAGGCGAGATCGGCGCGGGCGGCGAGCGCCTCCTTCGATTCGGCGGCGCCGACGAAGCCGACCGGGATGCCGACGATCAGCGCGGGCCGCGGCGCGCCGGCGTCGATCATCTCGAGCAGGCGGAACAGCGCGGTCGGCGCATTGCCGATCGCCACGATCGCGCCCTCGAGCCTGTCGCGCCACAATTCGAGCGCGGCGGCGGTGCGGGTCGTCGCCAGCCGCGCGGCGAGGGCCGGTACGCCGGCGTCGCGCAGCGTGCAGACGACCTCGTTGCTGGCCGACAGGCGGGCGCGGGTGACGCCATCGGCGACCATCGAGGCATCGCACAGAATCGGCGCGCCGGCGGCGAGCGCGGCGATGCCGGCCTCCGCGGCACCGCGCGAGAAGACGATGTCGTCGGCGATCTCGACCATGCCGCAGGCGTGGATGATGCGCACCGCGACGCGCTCCTCGGCCGCCGTGAACCGCGACAGCCGCGCCTCGGCGCGGATCATCGCGAAGGAGCGGCGGTAGATCTCGTCGCCATCGCGGATGTAGTCGAGCCCGGCTGTCACGCGGAGCCGGAGCGTGACGTGCCCGGCAATGGCGGCACGCGTGCGACCAGGCCCTTGCGCAAGGGCTCCGGCCGCAGCTTCCACGGGACCAGCCCGTTCTCCGACTCGGCATAAAGCCGGGCGCCTTGCAGGATCGCCGGCGCCGTCGTCTCCGGCGACAGGTCGCCGTGAATGTAGGTCCACTTGCCCGGCGCTGCGAACGCGACCGTGCAGACGCGCTTGCAGACGGACAGGCATTCGACAGGCTCGATGACGACCGCCGGGTCGCCCGCTTCCTCGACCAAGGCCGCGTAGAGGCGCGCGCCGGCCCGCTCGCCGACATGCTCCCTGTCGGCCGACTGGTCCGCCGTGCGGCAGGTCGTGCAGACGTAGAGCGTCATCGGCGCGACTGGCGCGGGCGACCGAGCCGCCGTGTCGGCAGTCGCCAGAAGGGCATCGCTCATCCGCGCAAGCCTCAGGTGTGCGGATGCGCGTTGCGCCGCGAGGCGCAACCGAAGCGCCGTCGGGACACCCCGCCGAAGGCGCACGCTGGGACGACGGCAGATGTCCTGGCTCGTGGATCGTCGCCGGGGCGCCGCCTTCCCAGGCCGCCTCTCGCGAGGCATCCCAGTGGCATGATTGGCGCCCGAGCTTCCCACTTACAGTTGCGGGGGCAGCTGTGGCTTGCGGCCCGGCACGCCGGACACCCACATTCCCTTGCGAACCCGCCGAGGCGGGACCGTCACCGCCGATCTACGGTGCCGCGCGCACGCCTGTCAATGATATCGGGTGGGGCTACGGCTGCCGAGCCGCCGAAAGCGTTGCAAGCTCATCCGAGCAAGGATCACCACCATAGTTTATCAGCCCTCTCCGAAGACCAAGACACTGGGTGATGGCTTCCCGAACACGTTCAAGTCGAAACCGAAGACGCCTCGCCAGGGCGGGGGCGGTATGAGGGAGCGTTGGAAAGATGACCACGGTATGATCTACGAGTGGGACTACCAACACGGTCACGTCGAGGTCTGCGACAGGCGAGGGAGACACCGCGGGGCCTACACCAACCCCGCTGGCGAGAAAGTTGGCGGCGCTAGCGTCGACAGGAGGGTCGAGCCATGAGCCTATTGTTGCAAGTTGTAGGATACGACAAGCAGACTGAGCGACTCTCGATCTCGCACCCCGTTCCCCAAGCGATGGTCGGCATTGCTCAAAGCCTTGCTCAAGTCGGCGCAGACGACGACGGCGAGGGAGCCTATTTCCTCGAAGCCCATGCGGCACTCGCCCTGGGCGCGAAGCTGGACACCAAGCTTAACCCAGACCTCTACGACTGGTTCTTGGAGCCCGCGCACGACGATTAGGCCTCGTCCAAAGCAAAGCTCCTTCCGACGTTGGAATGGCGTCCCGCGCTTGCCAAACCACCGCCCCCCGCCTATGAGCAAATTCCCCGCCTCCTCGGTCAGGCCCGCACGTCACGCTCCCCGCGTTCACGTCCCGGCTCACATCCCGAACCCCGGCCGCCCTGGCCCTCTCCCTACGAAGACCATTGCCCATGACAGATCTCGTCGCCCAAGACCCGGACTCCCAGGACCAGGAGCCCGACGCCGCCTCGACCGCGCCGCAGCCCAAGGAAATCAAGCTCGCCGACCTGAAGGACAAGACGCCGCCCGAGCTCGTCGCCTTCGCGGAAGAGTACGAGGTCGAGAACGCCTCGACGCTGCGCAAGCAGGAGCTGATGTTCGCGATCCTCAAGCAGCTCGCCAGCCGCGAGATCGAGATCGTCGGCGTCGGCGTGGTCGAGGTTCTGCAGGACGGCTTCGGCTTCCTGCGCTCGGCCGACGCCAACTACCTCGCCGGCCCCGACGACATCTATGTCTCGCCCTCGCAGATCCGCCGCTTCGGCCTGCGCACCGGCGACACCGTGGAAGGCTTGATCCGCTCGCCGAAAGAGGGCGAACGCTATTTCGCGCTGCTGAAGGTCAACACGATCAATTTCGAGGACCCGGAGAAGGTCCGCCACAAGGTCAACTTCGACAACCTCACGCCGCTCTATCCCGATCGCCGGCTCAAGCTCGAGATCGAAGACCCGACGCGCAAGGACCTGTCGCCCCGCGTGATCGACATCGTCGCGCCGATCGGCTTCGGCCAGCGCGCCCTGATCGTCGCGCCGCCGCGCACCGGCAAGACCGTGCTGCTGCAGAACATCGCCCAGTCGATCTCGGCCAACCACCCCGAGGCCTACCTCATCGTGCTGCTGATCGACGAGCGGCCGGAGGAGGTGACCGACATGCAGCGCTCGGTGAAGGGCGAGGTCGTCGCCTCGACCTTCGACGAGCCGGCGACGCGCCATGTCGCGGTGGCCGAGATGGTGATCGAAAAGGCCAAGCGCCTCGTCGAGCACAATCGTGACGTGATCATCCTGCTCGACTCGATCACCCGTCTCGGCCGCGCCTACAACACGACCGTGCCGTCGTCGGGCAAGGTGCTCACCGGTGGTGTGGACGCCAACGCCTTGCAGCGGCCGAAGCGCTTCTTCGGCGCGGCGCGAAACATCGAGGAAGGCGGCTCGCTCACCATCATCGCCACCGCGCTGATCGACACCGGCTCGCGCATGGACGAGGTGATCTTCGAGGAGTTCAAGGGCACCGGCAATTCCGAGATCATTCTCGACCGCAAGATCGCCGACAAGCGCACCTATCCGGCAATGGACATCGCCCGCTCCGGCACCCGCAAGGAAGAGCTGCTCGTGCCGGCCGACGTGCTCAAGAAGATGTACGTGCTGCGCCGCATCCTCAACCCGATGGGCACCGTCGACGGCATCGAGTTCCTGATCGGCAAGCTGCGCGAGACGCCGAAGGGGAATTCCGCGTTCTTCGAGTCGATGAACACGTGACCCAAAAATGGGGCTCGGTCTCAAAAGGGCGGAACTCCAAATGCTGGCGGCAGCAAAGTGCGAGGATGCTACGCTTCTGCTCGCGCACGCGCGCTTTTCCAGTGCTTACTATCTCGCCGGATACGCGCTCGAGTTGGCGTTGAAAGCATGTATCGCCAAGCAATTCGCGGCGGAAGTCATTCCCGACTAATCCTTCGTCGCCAAGATTTACACGCACGAATTCAAGGTGCTCGTCGGACTGGCTGGGCTTTCCGCTGACCTTAAGGCCAGGGAAGATCGCGACGCTTCTTTTGCCGCCAACTTCGCCATAGTGTCGCAATGGACGCCGCAAGCTCGATATGACGACAAGGATATGGTGGCCGCGCAAACGATGATGACGGCGATCGAAGAACCAACCTCGGGGGTGCTGCCGTGGATCAAGCTTTACTGGTAGATGCTGGTCAAGCCATTGTCAGGGCGCTCGACGCGCGCGGCTCCGCGCCCCGTGCGGCCATGTGGGTCCACAACGACGAGACCGACGCATGGAAGCTTTGGCTGGTGCCCGAGACACCTGATGCCGAACAACGCACCTTCTACCGACGCATCGCGGAAATCGTTTCTAGTCACAGAGACGAGCTAGGCGATATAGATGCATCCAATGTCGTATCGGTCTCTGAGACGCATCCTGCGGTCGCCGGCCTCAAACGTTTATTCAAGATCACAGGCCTCGGATCGGCAAGGTTTTCGAACAATAGCTTGAACGGATTTTTCTTGCCGGAAGGCATAATACTTCGAATGGACTTGTAGTGCCGCTCGAGCGCATCCTGATCATCCGTCACGGCGAGGAGCACGGCGAGGCCGGCGTCGACGAGAACGGCGCACTGGAAAAGCACAGCCTCACCGTGCGCGGGTGGCAGCGCGCGGGCGCGCTCGTCCGCTTCTTCGCGCCGCGCGATGCTGGCGGCGATCTCGCGCCCGGCGCGATCTTCGCCTCTCGGATCGGCGAGGGCAGCGAAACGCGACGCCCGCAGCAGACCGCGACGCCGCTGGCGGCGATGCTGTCGCAGGTGCCGTTCGTGACGACGCACCTCACGACCGAGGTGCCCGCCTTGATGGCTGACGTGCTCGGCCGGTCCGGCCCGGTTCTGATCGTGTGGGAGCACTCGATGATCCCGGCCTGCGTCGGCCAGTTGCCGAACCCGCCCGCCGTGCCAAGCGAGCGACCGAAGACCAGCTACGATCTGGTTTGGATCCTCGACCGCGTTGCCGACGGCTGGACGTTCGTGCAGCGCGAGCAGGAGTTGCAAGCAGATGGGTCGGACCCTTAAGAAGCGCCGACCGACGAAGTGTCGTGGACGATGTCATCGCGCAACGAGGCCACGCCGAGGCGCCTCTAAGCCGCCTTCGCCGCCGCAGGGTTCACACTGCCTTCGGCGATCTTGTTAAACTGCTCGTCGCCTGCCTTGCTGTCTTTCAGCGCCTCGCGGAGCGGCTCGAGCGCGTCGTCCTTTCCGGCCGCCTTCGCGTAGGCATGCATCGAACCGTAGGACGCCACGCGGAAAGCCTGTTGCTGGTTGGCGGCGACGATGAGCGCCGCGTCGCGCACGGGGCCCTGCTCGGTCTCCTTCACCATGCCCTGCACCTCGCCGACCATGGCGCTGGCGATCTTGTTGTCGTTGGTCTTCACCGGCTCGCCAATCGCCTTGAACACCGTTTCGATCTGCTGGGCGTAGTGCTTGCTCTTCGAGCCGGTCTTTTCGAAGAGCTCCTTGAGCTCCGGCGTATGGCTGGCAGCGGCCATGTCGGGGGCGGCCTTGGCGATTTGATGCTCGAAGTCGAGCACGTACGTCATGGCGGTAACAAGCAGCTCGTGGACGGTCTTGATCGTCATGGACTTCAGTCCTCCCTGAGGCCGTCGCTTAGGTGGCGACGCGCGCTCGGGCAATCCGAGGCATGGCAAGGCGTTGCCCCCGGTCGGTCGATGCCGGACGGACATAAGCGCGCGGCCAAGACGCTTTCGCGGCCGCTGCAGTCCAATAGGCCGACGGCCGACATGTCGATATAACTTGATTTCGTCGTCATGTTCGGTCGACATGTCGATCGTGCGGACATGAATGCCGCACGCGTGCGCCGTCTCGCTTCCGTCATGCCCTTCCAACCCGACCGCCCTTACGACGACTTGCCACGCCTGCCACCGCGCGCCGACATCGAAACTCGCGCCGTGTTGAAGGCCTGCGTCGAGGCGCGAGCGGCGCTCGCGGAGACGCGGATTGCCGGTCGGCTGATCCCAAATCAGGCAATCCTGATCAATTCGATCCCCATCCTCGAGGCGCAGGCGAGCTCGGAGATCGAGAATATCGTGACGACGAGCGACCGCCTATTTCGGTTCGCCAGCGCGCCGAGCGAGGGGGCGGACCCAGCCACCAAGGAGGCGCATCGCTACCGCACCGCGCTCGCGCAAGGCTTTTGCATGCTGGCCGAGCGCCCGCTTACGACGCGAACGGCGATCGAGATTTGCACGACCATCAAAAGCATCGACATGGACGTGCGCGCCGTGCCTGGCGTCGCGCTGCGCAACGACGCCACTGGAGAGATCATCTACACACCGCCCGCCGGCGCGGACCAGCTCCGCGACCTCTTGTCGAATTGGGAGCGCTTTATCCACGAGGCGGAGGACATCGATCCGCTCGTGCGCACGGCGGTGATGCATTACCAATTCGAGGCGATCCACCCCTTCACCGACGGCAACGGACGGACGGGACGCATTCTCAACCTGCTGTTCCTCGTCGACAAAGGTCTGCTGGACATCCCCGTGCTCTATTTTAGCCGCTTCTTGATCGAGCATCGGGCCGATTATTACCGCCTCCTCCTCGCGGTGACCGTGAGCGAGGCTTGGGAAGCGTGGATCATCTTCATGCTTCGCGCCATCCACGAAACGGCGCTCTGGACCACCGCCAAGATCGGCGCGATCCGCAACCTGCTTGACGAGACGGCCGCGACGATGAAGGCGCGCGCGCCTAAGATCTATTCGCGCGAGCTGGTGGATGTGATCTTTGCACAGCCGTACTGCCGCATCGCGGACGTGGTGGAGGCTGGGATCGCGCGACGACAATCCGCTTCGACCTATCTTCGGACACTGACGGAGATTGGCGTTCTGGAGGAGCGCAAAGTCGGGCGCGACAAGCTTTTCATCAATCCGGCCCTGCTCCGCGAACTGACGTAGCGCCGCCTTAGGACCCGAACGCCGCCACCGCCGCGTCGATGAAGCTGCGCAGCTTCGGCGTCGGCCGGCTGTCGGCGAGGTAGACGAGGTGCATCGGCCGCGACGGGATTTCGTACTCCGGCAGCACGCGCACGAGTTGGTCGGCGGCCAGCGCCTCGCGGGCGAGCACCTCGGCGACGAGGGCGATGCCGTGGCCGGCGAGCGCCGCGCCGAGCAGCGCCCTGGCGTCGTTGGCGCGCAGACGGGCGCGGATGCCGATGGTTTGGGACCGACCATCCTTCGAGAAGGTCCATTCGCGCGCGGCGGGCTGCATCCAGTCGGCGTAGCCGAGGCAATCGTGCCGATCGAGGTCGGCCGGCACTTCTGGCGTGCCGTGCTCGCGCAGGTAGGCCGGCGCGGCGCAGACGACGAGGCGGAACGGAGCCAGCGCGCGGCCGATCAAACTCGAATCGGGCAGCGTGCCGATGCGGAATGCCAGCTCGAACCCCTCCTCGACGAGATCCACCGTGCGGTTCGACAGCATGAGGTCGATCTCGACATGCGGGTGCCGGCGCAGATAAGCCGCCACCATCGGCGCGAGGCTGATCGTGCCGAAGGTGACCGGTGCGTTCACCCGTAGCCGGCCGCGCGGCGCGGCGGACGCCTCGTGCGCCAGGGAATCTGCCGCCTCGGCCTCCGCCAGCACCAGCTTGCAGCGCTCGTAATAGGCCCTGCCGATCTCGGTCAGGCTCTGGCGCCGCGTGGTGCGGGCCAGCAGGCGCGTGCCGAGCCGGGCCTCGAGGAAGGTCACGTGCTTGGCCACCATCTGCGGCGACAGGCCGAGCGCGTCCGCGGCGGCGGCGAAAGAGCCCGTCTCGGTGGCCTTGACGAATGCCGCCATGCTGGCGAGCCGGTCCATTGGCTACTCCGAGTGTCGAGTCTTGTCGAGAGACGGCTATTTGTCGTGCGCTTGCGATGAACCACTTGCAAGTAGGTCGCGCCGCCTCGATGCTGCCGCTCGACTACCTGATGTACGAGCGGACCGAGGGCCGCTGGAACTACGTGTCGATGGATATCCGCGTCCCCGCCGGGATCATGCCGGCCTGGAGCTTCGACCGCGGCACGCCGGACCACATCGCGCTCACCTTCCAACCCTTCGCCCACGGCGGCGCGGCCGCCGGCCAGATGCTGCGCAGGGAGCAGGTGATCGCCCGTCAGGACGCGGCGCACGACACGAAGGACCAGCGGTTCCTGCCGGCGGACGGGACGGGCACGAGCTGGCTCGCGCATCGCTATGCGTACGTGCGGCGGGTGGGGTGAGCGGGCGCTTCGAGGGTTCGATGAAGACGGACGACGCGGCAGGTCGCCGACTGGACTTTAACGACTCGTTTTACGTCAAAGCGTTTGATCAGTCCGGGCGTTTCGACCTTTGGATCACGGCCCGTCTCACGGCACGATCGACGATCGACGCCACGTTTTCCGTCACGCGCATCGCGTACTGACGCGCTTCCTCGCTCTTCCCGGCCGCGGAGGCTTCCTTCTGAAAGAGATCCTCCGTCATCAGACGCCCGACCGCCACCGGATCGTCGTCGCGGGTCAGGTCAGTGGCGAGCAGGGCTTCGACGAGCATCGACAGCGCCGTGACCTTCGCCTTCAGCTGCACGATCGTCTCGTCTTCGCTCATCGACAATGACCTCGATATGGCTGGCACAAGACCGGCCTCAGATGTTGGCGTAGAAGAACCCGGCCTTCTGCAGCTCCGGCAAGGTGCCGACGATCCCCGGCGTGAGAATCGTGCCGGGGATCAGGTGATTGGTGAGTTCGGCGGCGAGCGCGTCGGCACCGAGCTTGTCGGGGTTCTGGCCCGACTTGATCAAGAGCTCGGCATGGCCCCAGATCGCGTTGTGGCAGGCCATGAAGACGACGCCGCGGTTCATCAGCAGCGGGATCGAATCGCCCGCGCCCATCGCGAACAGGCCGGTCGGGCTCTCGTAGTCCTTGGGATCGCCGGTCGGCTCGGCGATCATGAAGTTCGTCTTGAACGTGTCACCGTGCTTCGGCGTCAGCAGCTTGCCGATCTGGTACTTGTCCCAGGTGGCCTGATCGTAAAGCGCGAACCCCGCCGAGCCATGCGTCGCCGAGACCACGAGAAAGTCCGGGTGGTCCCAGCCCCAGATCTGCGTGTTGAGCGCATTGCGCATCACGGTCAGCCAATAGCCGCCGATCTCGTAATTGTTCCAGACCTGGCGCGGCTCGGCCTTCGAGGCGAGCACCAGCTTGATGGCCATCGCATCGAACTGGTCGGGCGAGGTCAGGATCATCGGCACGCTCTTGAAGTCGCGCCGTCGCGGCGCGGCGGTGAGCTTGGCGACCAGTTCGCCCAAGCTCGCCGAGCCCGGCTCGATCATCGGGTCCGCGGTCGTCACGGCCCGGGCAGGCACGGCGAGGCCCAGCGTGGACAGCCCGAGGGCAAGCGACTTGAGGATCGTCCGGCGTTCGGTCGGCATGCGGCACCTCGCGTGGGGTTGGGGCGCTTCGTAACGCCCTTCGCGCAGACGCGCCATCCGCCGTGCTACACCACGCGCGGCCGCGACAAGTTCTTGATCCTCGCCTCGGGCAGGAAATCCTCGACGGTCCGCTCGACCTTCTTCATCGTCTTCGACTGACCATCGTCCGAGAGGACGACGACGTTCTTGAAGCCGCGGCCGTTATCCTTGGCGTGCTGCAACAATTCCAGCGCGACGATCGTGTCCTGCTTGCCGTCGGTCTTGGTCTTCATGTCGTCTCCGTGTTCTTGATGTTCTTGATTGGAAGACCGGCCAGAATTGCCATCGGTACGACTAACGAGGCGCCAGGCAGCGTCTCGCGCTCTCCATCCTCCAAGGTAGTCCCTCGCAACCTCGTTGGATAGGGCGGCGCCATCAGGCGGGATTGGTGTCCACCTGACACGTACGCTAGACCGCGCGCATGACCACGTTCGCCCCGCCCGCGGCCGACAATGCCAAGCCGCGCCTCGCCGACTTCCGCCGCATCGTCATCAAGGTCGGCTCGTCGCTGCTGGTCGACGCGGACGGCGTCCGTCGCGCCTGGCTCGATACGCTGGCGCAGGACATCGCCGCGCTGCAGGCGCGCGGCGCCGAGGTGATGGTCGTTTCCTCCGGCGCGATCGCGCTGGGGCGACGCGTGCTGGCGATGCCGGCCGGCGCGCTCAAGCTGGAGGACAGCCAGGCCGCCGCCGCCGTTGGGCAGATCGCGCTGGCGCGCACCTGGGCCGAGGCGCTCGACGCGGTCGGCCTCACCGCCGGCCAGATCCTCGTCACCTTCACCGACACCGAGGAGCGCCGCCGCTACCTCAACGCGCGCGCCACGATCGCGCGGCTGCTGGCGATGAAGGCCGTGCCGGTCCTGAACGAGAACGACAGCGTGGCGACGGCCGAGATCCGCTTCGGCGACAATGATCGCCTCGCCGCCCGCGTCGCCACGATGGCCTCCGCCGACCTGCTCATCCTGCTGTCCGATGTCGCCGGGCTTTACACGGCACCACCGGCGCGGGACCCCGAGGCGCGGCTGGTGCCGGTCGTCGCGCGCATCACCGCGGAGATCGAGGCGATGGCGGGTGGCGCCGCCTCGGCCCTGTCGCGCGGCGGCATGCGCACCAAGATCGAGGCGGCCAAGATCGCCACTACCGGCGGCACGACGATGCTCATAGCTGACGGCCGCGTCGCGCATCCGGTCGCCCGGCTCGTGGAGGGCGCACCGTGCACCTGGTTCCCGTCGCCGTCGAACCCGGTCACCGCGCGCAAAAAATGGATCGCCGGCCAGGTCGAGCCACGCGGCACGCTGTGGGTCGACGAGGGCGCGGCCCGCGCGATCCAGGCGGGCAATTCGCTGCTGCCGGCGGGAGTGCGCAGCGTGGACGGCGCCTTCAAGCGCGGCGATTGCGTGCTGATCCGCACCGAGGCGGGCGAGGTCGGCCGCGGGCTGGTCGCCTATTCGGCCGACAAGGCGGCGCTGATCGTCGGGCGCCGCTCGGGCGAGATCGAGCATGTGCTGGGAGCGCCGGGCCGGGCCGAGCTGATCCACCGCGACGACATGGTGCTGGCGGGGGACTGAGTCATCTGGCCATTGGGCTCGAGCCGGCCGTTTCGGCCTACTGGTGCGCGGCCGTTCGGTCCCGCTTAACGCTTTCGTGGGCAACGAATGCTCGACCGAGCGCCTGGATGTCGGTCGCCGACAGCAAAGTCGGGTCCTCGACGGCGAGAAGAGCGATCGTGAATGCGATCTTGTCTTCCGAAATCGAGGTGGACGCCAGCCAGGCGGCGGCGGCCGTGCCGGTCCGTCGCTGAGAAAATCTGTCTCTACCAGGCATCCGACGCCCCCGAAATTCGGTGTGATATCCAGGCACCAAGCAAGCGCTAAAGTCCATCGCCAAGAATTATGACTTTAGGATGGATCGCGGTGCCACTTGGCTCGGACGCCGGAGTCCGAGGCCACAAGACCGGCCGAATGGCCGTCTCCATCGGTCCCGGACTACACTTTGCCTTGGCGCCGGCTACTGTGAAGCTTGGGCAGGCGCGCCGCTCCGCGCGGTGCCGTGTTGGACGCAGGCCGGGACGGAGAAGCGGCCCTCTTCGCCGAACAAAGAAACTGTGCATCGACGGTCTCCGGCGAATGACCGTCGAGCATGTGATTTCGTCAGGCGAACCAGCCCGTCAGTCGAGCGGCCGGCCGCGCAGTCGCTTGGTCTCGCCGTGCTTCACCTTGGTATCGGTGCGTCGGCGCTTGGCGGCCAGGGTCGGGCGCGTCTTGACGCGAAACTTCGGCCGCTCGGCCGCTGCGGCGATCAGCGCCAGCAGCCGCGCCCGCGCGTCGGCCTTGTTGCGATCCTGGCTGCGATGCTGCTGCGCGAAGATCACCAGGACGCCGTCGATCGTGAGCCGGCTGCCGGCGAGCCGCGCCAGCCTGCGCTTCGTCGCCTCGTCGAGCCCCGGCGACGCGGCGACGTCGAAGCGCAGGTGCACCGCGCTCTCGACCTTGTTGACGTTCTGCCCGCCGGGGCCGCTCGCGCGCGCGAACGCATAGACGATCTCGCCCTCGTCGATAGCGGCGTTCGGCGCGATGGCGATCGTCGTCATGACCGCGTCGGCAGCCAGGGCAGGCTGATGCGGAAGCAGGCGCCCGGCATGTCGCTGTCGCCGCGCAGCGCGATCGTGCCGCCGTGCGCGCGCACGAGGTCGGCGACGATGGCCAGGCCGAGGCCGGTGCCGCCCGGTCGCGACGAGTTCTGGAACGCCGAGAAGATTTTTGGGCGCAACGGCACCGGAATGCCGGGGCCCGTATCGGAGACCTCGATGATCGTCATCGCGCTCTCCTTCCACGCGCGCATGGTGACGACGGGCAGCCGACCCGGCGCGGCGCCGGCCCGCTCCAAGGCCTCGACGCCGTTGCGGGTCAAATTCAGGAGGATGCGAAACATCTGCTCGGCGTCGGCCGTCACCGCGAGATCGGCGGGGATCTCGTTTTCGATGCGCACGGTGCAGTGCGTGAGCGGCGCCACGGTCTCGGCCGCCTCGGCGGCGACAGCGCGCAGCGAGAGGACGCGCGGGCGCGGCGGCTCGTCGGCGGCGCGCCCGTAGATGAGCGTCGCCTGGCAGAAGCGGATCGCCCTGTCGAGCGTGGCGACGAGCTTCGGCGCGAGGCGCTGCGCCAGCGGATCGGTGACATTGGCGAGGCGGTCGGAGAGGATCTGCGCGGATGCCAGCATGTTGCGCATGTCGTGGTTGATCTTGGCGACGGCGAGCCCGAGGTTGGCGAGGTTCTTCTTTTGCGAGAGCTCGAGCGCCAGCGCCTCCTCCATCACCGCCAGCGCGCGCTCGGCCTGGCCGATCTCGTGCGGCGCGCGCGAGGGGACGATGATGCGGGAGCGATCGCCGGGATCGGCGCCGAACTCCATGATGCTGTCGGTCAGCCGCCGCACCGGCTTGAGGATCATCCGATGCATGGCGAGCGCGGCCAGGGTCGCGACGATGACGGAGACGACGAGCGAGTAGATCAGCAGCCGCTTCGAGAACGCGTGCATCGCCTTCTTGAGCTGGGCCTCATCCATCGTCACCTCGATGGCGTCGCCGCGTCCGGGGGCCGGACTGAGGAAGGTGAGCACACGCCCGTCGGGCGAGGTGAGGCTGCGGAACGCGGCGCCGAGCAGGCGGGGCCAGTCCGACTCGCGCAGATCGTCGATCTCGTCGACCTTGGCCGGGAGTTCGCCCTCGGCGAGGATGCGTCGTGTGCCGCCCTCGTCGAGCACGATCAGTCGCGCGCCCACGGTCTTGAGCAGCTCGCGCGAGAAATCGTCGGACAGCAGCTCGTTGGGCGCCTTTTCCAGGACGAAGGCGGCCGTCACCGCGCCGGCGAGGTGATTGCGCACCCAATTGTAGCGCATGTTGGCGACGGCCGGGACGTAGATCATCACCTCCGCGATCATCACGAACGCGGCGATGAGCACGATGAGCCGGCCGGCGAGACCGACGCGGAACGGCGGACGCCAGGTGCGCACGACCTGAACATGCGCCGTCTCTCGAGCAACGATATCCCGCATGCCAATCCTCGGCCGCCCTGACGGGTACCAGCCCTTAGATAGCACGGACCCGGCCGCTAACGAGGCGGGTTCGAGTCTAGGTTGCCTGTTTCCGCTTGTCCGCAGGGAATGACGCCGATGGCATCGACGCGCCGGATCTCGTCGGAGGCGTAGCGCTCCACCTTGAAGAGCGGCGCCGGCAGCGACCAGGTGATCATGTCGCGCGGCGCCGGCTGATCTGGCCGAAGCGGGAACAGGACGAGGCCCGGCGCGTCGGGGCGCGCGCACAGCGCATCGATCGCCGGCCGCGTCACGCGGGGGCGGTCTGCGTCGTCCAGCCGCTGCCAGGGCCGGTAGACGCCGCGCGGCTCGAGCCCGAGGCCGATGAGCAGGTCGGCGCGGCGCGTCCACTCCACCGCCAGCGGCCGTGAGAAAACGATGCTGACTCCCTGCTGGATCGAGAAATACTGCGGTCGCTCGAGCGCGAACCAGGCGTCGGATTCGGTGCCGAGCCACAAGACCGCGGGGTTGCGGCCGGCGGCGAGCGCGGCGAGCCCCGGGGGCGCCTGGGGCGTTTCGAGCATCGTCCGCGCGAGGCCGCGCTGGTCCCAGCCCCAGGCGTTGGCCGCGACGAGGCCGAGGCCGCCGATCGCCAGCGCCACCGGGCCGAACCGCCGTTCGATGGCGGGCAGCGGCATGACGAGCCAGCCGGCTATGACAAACCAGAGCGGCAGCGTGTGCAGGTTGTTGCGCAGTGGATCGATCAGCGACGGCGTATCGCCGGGCGGCAGCTCGCCGAGATAGGCGACATACCCGAGCAGCGGACCGCTGACCCAGAAGAGCGTGGCGGCGACGCTCAAAACATAGACGACGACGACATGGCGGCGCTCGATTCGCCAGCCGCGACCGATGGCGTCGAACTCGAGCATCAGGACAAAGGCGGCGATCGTAACGGTGACGGCGAGGCCTGGCTGGACGAACCAGGCCAGCGCCAACAGCGCCAGCACGATGCGAGGCAGATTGCCGGCACGCCGCAGGGTCGCGACGCAGGACGCCAGCGCGCAGCCGCCAAGGACGCCAATCAGCCACGTCGCGCGCCACGTCTGCAGCTGCACGACGAAGACGACATGCAGCGCGTCGGCCAGCAGCACCGCGCCGGCGAGACCGAGCGCGCCGACGCCCAGCGCCGCGAGATAGAGCCGGCGCTGGAGGAGAGGCGCGCGGTGCGCCGCCACGACCATCGTCGCGGCCTGCGCGACGAGCGGCGCGAAGGCGGCGCTGGTCCAGTGGCTCGGCAGGAGATGCGGGCTGCGCTCGGCGATCAGGCCGAACCACCACGGGTCCATGCGGGTCGCCAGCCGATCGAGGATCGGGACGCCGCGCAAGCCGAGCACGACGGCGAGGCTCGCGGCGATCGCGACCGCGACGAGCGTGCGCGTGCGGATGCGCGGCGGCAGGCGCCAGACAAGGAGCACGGCCGCGACGCCGAGGCCGGCGAGCGCCATCAGCGGATGGATCATGAGCGCGAGGCCGAGCGCCGCGGCCGCGAGCAGCGGGCGGCCGGCGAGGATCGCGGCGAGCGCCGCCAGCACGGCGGCCTCGGCGAGCGGACGTGGCGTCGCGGCGGTCTCGGCGAAGGCAAAGAGGTTCAGGTCGCCATAGCTCACGGGAAGCACGGCGACCATCGCCACCATGGCCCAGGCCAGGCGGCCGTTTTCGTGGCCGGCGGCAAGACCCCGCGCGAGCAGGGCCAGCGCGCCGAGCCAGACGGCGCTGCCGAACGCGGCGACGATAACGGCCGCCTGCGCCGAGCCGAGCCACGCCACAAGCGGCCGGACGAGCAGCGGGAACAGGCTGAAGCGCATCTGCCCGTCGTCGACGACCATCAGGTCGCGACCGAGCCGGGTCGGATCGAGATCGGCCAGAACGCGCATCATGTAGATGCTCGAATCGCCGCGGATGCCGGTGTAGGGGTGACAGATCGCGAACAGCGCGGCGACGAACACGATCGCGAGCGGCGTGGTGACGCGCGCGAGACGCGTTCCGGCGCGCATCGCGACGCGCGGTGCGCTGCGTGGCGCCGTGGCGTCCGCGACCATCGTCACGGCACCCTCACGCGGCGAGGCCGGCGAACAGCAGCGCGCGCCGCAGCGCGAAGTTGAAGAGGAAGACGACGACGGCCGTCGGCGCCTTCGCCACCGGCGCGGCGAGCCCGAGACGGGCGGCGAAGATGAAGATGAGCAGCTCGCTGAGGCCGAGCCCGGCAAGGCCGATGCCGGCGAAGACGAGCGCCTCGCGGACCGGCGATCCGTGCCGTCGGTCGGCATAGACGAGCGTGATGCTCGCGACATAGGTGACGATCATGCCGAGCGAGAAGCCGATCGCCGCCGCAACCACCGGGCCGACGCCGTGCCAAACGAGGAACGTGAGCGTCGACCAGTCGACGCCGAGCGCCAGCGCGCTGCACAGGCCGTAGAGCGCGAGGTCGCGGAAGAGGCGCGCGTGCGACGCGAGCGCATCGCCCGCCGCCATCGGCAGCGCGACGATCGCGCTGGCCGCCACCTCGCCAGAGACGATGTCGCTCAAGCGGCGACCCGTTTGGGGACCAACCGCTCGCTCTTCAACGCCTCCTTGACGCCGGAGAGCCCGGCCTCGCCGTATTCGGCGTCCTCGTTGACCTGCCAGGTGTCGTAGAGCCTCTCGCCGGCGATGATGTTCTTCGCGGTCAGCATGCCGGTCATCATGGCATGGTCCTGGTTGTTGTACTTGTGCATGCCGTTGCGCCCGACGAGGTGCAGGCTCGGGAACCGCAGCGCGACCTCGCGGCGGACGACCGAGATATTGTCGGCATAGGTTTCGTCGTAGACGGGGTAGGCTTTCGCCTGGCGCACGACGCACGCGTCGTAGATCGCATCCGGGCTCATCAGGCCGATCTTGGCGATCTCGGCCGTGCCGAGCGCGACGAGGTCGGCGTCGGACGCGCTCCACAGGCCGTCGCCCTCGAAGCAGAAATATTCGAGGCCGAGGCAGGTCGAGACGCCGTCCGGGATCATGTCCGGCGACCAGGATCGGAAGTTTTGGACCCGGCCGACTTTCACCGACGGGTCATGGATGTAGATCCAATTGTCCGGCAGCTCGGTCTGCGGCCGGCCGATCAGCACGACCGTCAGGAAGTCGCGGTACTTCAACGAGCGCGCATGGAACAGCGACAGCGGCTTCGGCGTGATCCGCGCGATCAGATCCTGCACCGGTGCCGAGGAGACGACGTCACGCGCCTGGAACGTTTGCTGCGCTCCCGCCGCGTCGACGGCGACGATCGTCCAGAGCCGGCGCGCCTCGTCGTAGGCGAGGCTCTCAAGCTTCGTGCCCATGTCGAGCGTGCCGCCCATCGCCTTGAATTTCGCCGCCGCCGCGTCCCACATCATGCCGGGGCCGCGACGCGGGTAGCGGAAGCTCTCGATCAGGCTTTTGGCGCCACCCTCGGCGACCTGCTTGCCCTTGAGCTTCAGCGAGCGACGCAGCCCGTCGATGACGGCGGCCGCCAGGCTCAGGCCCTTGATGCGTTGCGCGGCCCAATCGGCCGAGATTTCGTCGCAGCCCATGCCCCACACCTTCTCGGTATAGGTCTTGAAGAAGATCGAGAAGAGCCGCTCGCCGAACTGGTTGCGCACCCAAGCGTGAAACGTCTTCGGCCGTTTGATCGGAAACAATCGCGCGACGCCGTAGGAAGCCACGCAGGCGACGCTCTCGACGATGCCGAGGTTGCGCAGCGCCTCGAAGGCCTTCAGCGGATAGGCGTAGAACTTGCCCTTGTAGTAGATACGCGACAGGCGCGGCCGGTCGATGAAATCGTCGGGCAGGATCTCGTTCCAGAGCTCGACGACCTCCTTCGACTTCGAGAAGAAGCGGTGGCCGCCGATGTCGAACAGGAATCCCTTGTAGTTCACGGTGCGGCTGATGCCGCCGACGTAGATTTCGTCCTGCTCGATGATGTGGACGCTCTTGCCCGCCTTGACGAGGGTGTAGGCCGTGGTGAGACCGGCGGGGCCCGCCCCGATCACGAACGCGTCGAAAGTCTTCACCCAGTCTCTCCCGCGGGCCCGCTGCCTCGTGAAAAGACCAGAGATTGGTTAAGGTCGCCCTACCGAGCGCTTCTCGCGCCGCTCGTGTGTCCCAGCAAACTGAGAGACCGCCGTGCAGCAGATCGTCCTCGCCTCCCGCCCGCAGGGTACGCCGACGCTCGACAACTTCTTGTTCGAGGAGGCGCCGATGCCGGCCTGCCCGCCCGGCGGCCTGCTGCTGCGCACGCTGTTTCTCTCGCTCGACCCCTACATGCGCGGCCGGATGGACGATCGGAAATCCTATGCCAAGCCCGTCGCGATCGGCGCGCCGATGACCGGCGAGACCGTCGCCGAGGTGATCGAGACGCGCCACTCGGGCTACGCGGTCGGCGATCTCGTGCTGGCGCCGACGGGCTGGGTCACGCATGCGGCCTCCGACGGCACGGGCGTCGCCGGCACGCCGATGCGCAAGCTCGACCCCACGTTGGCGCCGCTCTCTGCCGCGCTCGGCGTGCTCGGCATGCCGGGCTTCACCGCCTGGTCGGGCCTCACGCTGCTCGGCAAGCCGAAGGCCGGCGAGACGATCGTCGTCGCCGCGGCGTCCGGGCCGGTCGGCTCGCTCGTCGGCCAGCTCGCCAAGATCGCCGGCTGCCGCGCGATCGGCATCGCCGGCGGCGCCGACAAGTGCGCCTTCGTGCGCGACGAGCTCGGCTTCGACGCCGCGCTCGACCATCGCGCGCCGGATCTCGCCGAGGCGCTCGCCGCTGCCTGCCCGGACGGGATCGACGTCTATTTCGAGAACGTCGGCGGCAAGATCTGGCAGGCCGTCCTGCCGCTGCTCAACCTCTACGCCCGCGTGCCGGTGTGCGGACTGATCGCGCAATACAGCGGCGCCAGCGAGGGATCGCACGAGCTCGCCGCCACGATGCGCACCGTCCTGACGAAGAGCCTAACGATGCGCGGCTTCATCAACTACGAGTTCGCGGCCGAGCATTATGGCGCTTTCCTCGACGAGGTCGGCGCCGGCATCCGCGACGGCCGCATCCGCTATCGCGAGGATGTCACCGACGGGCTCGAGAACGCGCCGACCGCGTTTCTCGGGATGCTCGAGGGCAAGAACTTCGGCAAGGCGCTGGTGCGGGTGGCCGGCTGATCGTCGCGCTCAGTGCTTCACGATCTGCGCGGAGATGATGAAGACGAGGAGCCCGAGCGTCAGGTAGTTGAGCCGCGTGCCGGTGAAGGAGCCCTTCACGTCGTTGGGTCGGATGGCGCGCGCGCCGAAAAAGACCAGCACCTGCAACGCCAGGAAGATGCCGGCATGACCCAGGACCGAGCCGACGACGTAGGCGAGCTGGTCGTGCCACGAAATCCCCGGGTCGCGGGTCTTGCCGACCGAGAGAAGCAGAAAGGCTGTGAGGGCGATGAGCTGGTGCATGGCGCAGCACCCCTAGCCGGGTCGGGCGGCGGGCGCCATCGCCGCAATTGCGCCGTTACGACATCGTTAACGTTACCTCGCTAGCACTTGTGTGATCGCGACAGCCTCCTCCGGCGAGACGGAATCCATGCAGACGCTGATGCGCCGGCTCTTCCCTCTCGCTTGCGTATCGCGCGCCCGCGTGGCGCGCGACCTCGTGCTGCGCGCCTTGCCGTTCGCCCTCTGCCTGCCGCTGCTCGCCGCCTGCGCCGATCATCCGCATGGCGTGCTCGAGCCGGTGCTGGCGGACGCGCCCGGCACCAGCCGCGTCGACATGCTGGTCGCGACGACCCGCGGGCAGGACAAGTCGCGCGGCATCATGTTCAACGGCACCCGCGCCGACGGCGTCACCTTCGCCGATGTCGACGTGTCGATCCCGCCCGATGCCGTGCGTCAGATCGGCGAGGTGCAATGGCCGAAGGCGCTGCCCGGCAATCCGGCGACCGATTTCGTCGCGCGTCGCACCGGCATCATCGAGAAGCGCGACGCGATGGCCATCGTCCATGACGCGGTCCGCCGGTCGCCGAAGCGCCAGGTGCTGGTCTTCGTGCACGGGTTCAACAACCGTTTCGAGGACGCGGTCTACCGCTTCGCGCAGATCGTCCATGATTCCGGCACGCAGGCGGTGCCGGTTCTGTTCACCTGGCCGTCCAAGGCCAGCGTGCTCGCCTACGGTTACGACCGCGAGAGCTCGACCTATTCGCGCGACCAGCTCGAAAGCGTGCTGCGTGGCCTCGCGGCCGATCCGGCGGTCGGCGAGGTGTCGATCCTCGCGCATTCGATGGGCAATTGGCTGCTGCTCGAGAGCCTGCGGCAGATGGCGATCCGCGACGGCCAGGTCTCGCCGAAGATCAAGAACGTGCTGCTCGCCGCGCCCGACGTCGACATCGACATCGCGCGCCAGCAGATCGAGGACATGGGGCCGAAAAAGCCCGCCTTCACGCTGTTCGTGTCGCGCTCCGACAAGGCGCTCGCCGTCTCGAAGAACGTCTGGGGCAGCACCGCCCGGCTCGGCGATATCGATCCGATGAAGGAGCCCTACCACAGCATGCTCGAGCGCGACCGGATCGCGGTCTACGACCTGACCGCGCTGTCGTCGGGGGGCGGCCTCAATCACGCGACGTTCGCGACGAGCCCCGAGATCGTCGGGCTGATCGGCGCGCGGCTCGCCAACGGCCAGGCGATGGCGGACTCGAAGCAGCGCTTCTCCGACACGCTGTTCACCGGCGCGACCGGCGCGGTCAACACCGTCGGCGACGCGGCCGGCCTCGTCGTCAGCGCGCCGGCCGCCGCGATCGACACGGACGCGCGCGACTCCTACTCGGAGCGCATGGGCAACTTCACCGGCGGTCTGTTCGGCCATTGAGCTGACGCGGGCGCGCGGGGCGAATTCGCTTGCCATTTGCGGCGCCGCCCGCACAGTAGCCGCAAGGGGCGATGCGGGTCCGCGGGGGCGGCCCAACGTCTCGTTCGGGGCGCGAAACGACCATGGCCGTGGCCGATACCGACGATCACCTGAGCCTGTCCTCGCCGCGCATCTTCTTGGTGCGGATCGTCGTGTTCCTGATCCTGATCGGCTTCATGGTGCTGATCTTGTACCAGAAGGTCGGCCAGGCCTTCATGGCGAACCCGGGGCTCAACGGCCTCATCGTCGGCGTCCTGCTCATCGGCATCGTCTTCGGCGTGCGCAATGTCGCGCGGCTCTTCCGCGAGATCCGCTGGGTCAACGCGCTGCCGCGTGGCAACGCCGGCGCGGTCAAACCGCCGATCCTGCTGGCGCCGATGGCGACCCTGCTCGGCGACGCGCCGCCGAACTCGGCGATGTCGACCGTCACCCTGCGCGTCATCCTCGATTCCATCGGCACCCGGCTCGACGAGGCCCGCGAGGTGTCGCGCTATCTCACCGGCCTGCTGATCTTCCTCGGCCTGCTCGGCACCTTCTGGGGCCTGATCGAGGTGGTCGGCTCGATCGCCGATGTCATCAAGGGGATGCAGACCGGAAGCGACGCGAGTGCCTCGTTCGAGGATCTCAAGGTCGGGCTGTCGGCGCCGCTCGCCTCGATGCGGCTGGCCTTCACCTCCTCGCTGTTCGGCCTCGCCGGCTCGCTCGTGCTCGGCTTCATCGACCTGCAGACCGGCCAGGCGCAGAACCGGTTCTACACCGAGCTCGAGGATGCCTTGACCGCGCAGGCGTCGACCGCGCCGCTCGAGGCCGGGCTCGGCGGGCCCGATCTGCGCAGCGCGCTGGAGCGGCTCGGTGATCCGAGTCAGCAGCGGGCGAGTTCGGCGGCGATGGCGAACCTCGCCGACGGCATCCAGGCGCTGGTGCAGCACATGCGCGCCGAGCAGCAGCAGATCCGCGACTGGGTCGAGGGACAGGCCGAGCAGAACGGCGAGATCCGGGCGCTGCTGCGCCGCCTCGCCGCCGAGCCGGAGCGGCGCTGATGCCGCTCGCGCGCTCCCGCGGCCGCGCGCGGCACGTCGACTATTGGCCGGGCTTCGTCGACGCGCTGTCGACGATGCTGCTCGTCATCATCTTCCTTTTGTCGGTCTTCATGGTCGCGCAGTTCTACTTGTCGCGCGAGGTGACCGGCAAGGACACCGCGCTGAGCAAGCTGAACCGCCAGATCGACCAGCTCACCTCGCTGCTCGCGCTGGAGCGCGCCGGCAAACAGACGGCCGAGAGCAGCCTCGATTCGCTGACCGCGACGCTCGATCAGGCCAACAAGGATCGCGCCCGGCTGCAAGGCCTCGCCAACGCCACCGCCGCGAAGGCCGCTGGCGCCGGTGGCGCGGCGGCGGCGGCCGCGAGCGAACTCGACCGGCAAAAGCAGCTCTCCGCCCAGGCGGCCTCGCAGGTCGACATCCTCAACCAGCAGATCGCGGCGCTGCGGCGCCAGCTCGCGGCGATCCAGGACGCGCTCGACGCCTCGCAGGTCAAGGACAAGGACGCGCAGGCACAGATCGCCGACCTCGGCTCGCGCCTCAACGTGGCGCTCGCGCAGAAGGTGCAGGAGCTGGCCCGCTATCGGTCCGACTTCTTCGGCCGCCTGCGCCAGATCCTCGGCGACAAGCCGGGCATCCGCATCGTCGGCGACCGCTTCGTGTTCCAGTCCGAGGTGCTGTTCGATCCCGGCCAGGCGGCGATCGATCCCAGCGGCCGCACCGATCTCGATGATCTGGCCACCGCCATCGTCCAGCTCGAGCGCGAGATCCCGCCTGACATTCCCTGGGTGATGCGCGTCGACGGCCACACCGACGACAAGCCGATCAAGTCCGACAAATTCCCGTCGAACTGGGAGCTGTCGACCGGGCGCGCCACCTCGGTCGTCGAGTACCTCATCGCCCATGGCGTCGACCCGCACCGGCTCGTCGCGGCGGGCTTCGGCGCGTTCCAGCCGCTCGACGCGGCCGACAGCGACGACTCGCGCCGCAAGAACCGCCGCATCGAGCTGAAGTTGACCGAGAGATAGCCAAGTCATGAGGCGCGTCACATGAGCACCGCGGACATCTACGAGACCCGCAAGGCGGACAAGGCGGCGGCGTTGGGCGAGATCGCCGCGGTGCTGGCGATGGTCGATGCCGAGCATCGCGAGCCCGACGCCTGGGAGCGCATCTGCCTGCTGCGCGCCTTCAGCCTGGTCTCGGCCGGCTGCTACCTGCTCGCCGCGCTCGAGGCACGCGACGCCTCGCTCACGCCGAGCATCGATCTCGAGGAGCGCGCCGCCGAGCCGACGCTCGAGCGCTGCGACCTGCTGACGATGTTCGAGGCGCTGAAGGAGGCGATGGCCGAGGACGCGCGGTCCTACCCCCACCTCGGGCCGTTCGCGCTGGGCTGAGGCTACGCCGCGCGGGCGCTCTTGCGCTTGGCGGGGGTGGCGGCGGGCTGGCGGTTGTGCAGCCGGCGCTCCCAGTCGAGCGCCTGCTGGACGATGGCGCGCACGTCGTCGGCGTAGCGCGGCGCCCAGCCGAGCGTCGCGCGGACGCGGTCGGCGCCGGCCACCAGGGTGGCGGGATCGCCGGCCCGGCGGCCGGACAGGCGCACCGGGAAGTCGACGCCCGACACCGATTTCACGACATCGATGATCTCGAGCACCGAGAGGCCGCGGCCGTAGCCGCAATTGCAGGTGAGGCTCTCGCCGCCCGCGCGCAGGTGTTCCAGCGCCAGCATGTGCGCGGCGATGAGGTCGGAGACCTGGATGTAGTCGCGCACGCAGGAGCCGTCCGGCGTCGGGTAGTCCGTGCCGAACACGTCCATCCCGTCGCGGTGGCCGAGCGCGGCCTGCACGGCGATCTTGATGAGGTGGGTGGCGTTCGGCGTCGACTGGCCGAGCCGGCCCTCGGGGTCGGCGCCGGCGACGTTGAAGTAGCGCAGCACCACCGCGCGCAGGTCGTGCGCGGCCAGCGTGTCGGCCAGCATCCACTCGACCATCAGCTTGGAGCGGCCGTAGGGGTTGATCGGCGAAAGCTGGATGTCCTCGACGACGGGGCTGGTCGCCGGCTCGCCATAGACGGCGGCGGTCGACGAGAAGATGAAATGCTTGACGCCCGCCGCCACCGTCGTCTCGATCAGGGCGCGGGCCTTGGCGGTGTTGTTGAGGTAGTAGCCGAGCGGGTCGGTCACCGATTCCGGCACGACGATCTTGGCCGCGAAATGGGCGATCGCATCGACGCCATGCGTGGCGATCACGTCCGCCACCAGCGCCTGATCCCCGAAATCGCCCTCGAC
The DNA here is from genome assembly GCA_965214415.1 of uncultured Lichenihabitans sp. Taxonomy (GTDB): domain Bacteria; phylum Pseudomonadota; class Alphaproteobacteria; order Rhizobiales; family Beijerinckiaceae; genus RH-AL1. The sequence continues at coordinate 3,658,874 of CBDCBQ010000003.1, read as the reverse complement.
GAAGGTCGCGGCGGGCGGCACCGCCCAGCGAAACCCGGTCGACAGATTGTCGAGCACCACGACATCCTCGCCCGCGTCGAGCAGGGCCAGCACCATGTGCCCGCCGATATAGCCCGCGCCGCCCGTCACCAGAACGCTCATGCGTCAGTCTCCTTGCGCTTTGCGCCAGCATGGCACGCCCGCGTTGACAAAGCGCGAACGCCTGGTGAGGTTTTCGCCTGTCGGATGGTGTGCGGCCTTCCTTCTACCGCTTGCGGGAGAAGGAGTGGCTGCGGCCTCCATCGTCGCGCGTCTCAACACTTAGACCAAGACGCCACCGCTCGACATTGTCATGTCGTCACAACGCGCAAGATGAGGTTCGTAGACTTCGGCGGGGACCTATTATGGCCGCGAAAAACATTGCGATCTTCTGCGACGGCACCTGGCAGCATCTCGACCAGCGCGATCCGACCAACGTCAACCGCCTCGCCCGCTGCGTCAGCCCCGCCGACGACGCCGGCGTCCCGCAGGTGGTGCGCTACGACGACGGCGTCGGCGTCGGCAGCGGCGTGCTCGACCAGACGACGCACATCCTCGGCGGCGCGCTCGGCAAGGGCCTCGAGGACAAGGTGATGCGCGCCTACGAGTTCATCTGCCTCAACTACGAGCCGGGCGATCGGCTCTTCATCTTCGGCTTCAGCCGCGGCGCCTACACGGCACGCAGTCTCGCCGGGCTCCTCAACATCGTGTGGATCCTGCAGCGCGGCCATGCCGACAAGGTCGTCGAGGCGCAGGAGATCTACCACAACCCGCTGCGCCGGCAGGAGGGCGCGCCGAAGCTGGCCTTCGACAAGGTCGTCGCCGATTTCCGCCAATGCTACGCCCATCCGCTGGCGGACGCCTTCATCCATTATGTCGGCGTGTGGGACACGGTCGGCGAACTCGGCGTGCCGAAGGCCGCGCTGTTCTCCGAGCAGATCAACCAGAAATATCGCTTCTTCGATCCGAGCCTGTCGAGCCGCACGCGCTCGGCCCGCCACGCGCTGGCGATCGACGAGGTGCGCGACACCTATGCGCCCACCCTGTGGGACAACATCGCCGAGCTGAACGCGGGCGCTGGCGCGGCGGAGCGCCCCTATGCCGAGCGGCCCTACCAGCAGCAATGGTTTCCCGGCCACCATAGCGGCGTCGGCGGCGGGGAGGCCGACGGCGGCCTCTCGCTCGCCGCGATGGGCTGGATCGCCGAGGGCGCGATCAACGCCGGCCTGCGCTTCGACGAGGCCACGCTCGCCCATTACGCCGGGCTTGCCGACCCCGCCGCCCCCTTCATCGAGGCCAAATGGTCGTTCGGCGACGCCGTCACCAAGCAGTTCGGCGGCGAGAGCCCCCGCGCCGGCCCGGCCACGCTGGACGGGGTCTCCGCCGCCGCCCGCCAGCGCTGGGCGAGGGTGGCCGACTGGAGGGGGACGCCGGCGTTGAGGCAGGTGGCGGGGCTACTGGGCTAGTGGTTCTCGTCATGGCGAGCCGAAGGCGAAGCAACCCAGGGGCCGAGCGTGGCTCCAGGGTTGCTTCGCCGCAAGCGGTGACGGGTAAGGTTGAGATCAAAGATACGGCAACGCAGATCCGCCAAACAAAGATCGCGTCGACCAAGGCCAAAACTATCTGCCCGTCGGTCGAGTTTCATTTGCTGCCTCGTTGCAAATTCGTTGATCTCAAAATCGACCAATTCTGACCGCGAGCTAGAGCCTTTTCCCATCGATAGGAATCGTTGCGGGATTCCCGAATCGGTTCTGGTTTGATTCAAGCTGCGTGCTGGCGAAGGGAGGCCGGCATGCATGGCCCATCCGTTGTCAGTCGATCTTCGTGAACGTGCTGTCGCCGTCGTCGATGGCGGTTTGTCGCGGCGGCAGGCGGCGGCGCGCTTCGGTGTGAGCGCGGCGAGCGTGATCCGCTGGTGCCGGCGTCGCGAGGCCTCCGGCAGCCTGGCACCGGCCAGGCAGGGCGGCGATCGCAAGTCGAAGCGCATCGAGGCGCATGCCGACTTCATTCTCGCCGAGGTCGCGGCGGCGCCCGACGTCACGCTCGACGAGCTGCGCACGAAGCTGGTCGACGCGCACGGTGCCCGTTTCGGCCTCACCACGATCTGGCGCTTCTTCGACCGACGCGGGATCACGTACAAAAAAAGACAGCGCACGCCGCCGATGCTTCGGCAAGCTCAGCAGCAGCGTGCGGATGTGAGAGCGGCGCGCGAGGCCTGGTTCGAAGGCCAACTCGACCTCGACCCCGACAAGCTCGTCTTCATCGACGAGACGGGCACGACGACCAAGATGGCTCGCCTGCGCGGACGGGCGCCGAAAGGCGAGCGATGCCGAGCATCGGTGCCGCACGGCCACTGGAAGACGACCACCTTCACCGCCGGCCTCACCTTGCGCGGCCTCGTCGCGCCGATGGTCATCGACGGCGCGATGGATGGGCCGGCCTTCCGCGTCTACGTCGAGACGATCCTCGTGCCGGAGCTGCGCCGAGGCGACATCGTCGTGATGGACAATCTGCCGGCCCACAAGGTGGCGGGCGTGCGCGAGGCCATCGAAGGCGCAAAGGCCAGCCTGCTCTACCTGCCGGCCTACTCGCCCGACTTCAATCCGATCGAGATGGCCTTCTCGAAGTTCAAGGCCCTGCTGCGCGCCGCCGCGCCGAGAACCGTCACCAAGCTTTGGAAGACCATCGCCGATGCGATCGAGCGGTTCACACCAGCCGAATGCCAAGCCTACTTCGCGGCGGCAGGATACGATGCAACATGATCGGAAAATGCTCTAGCAGGCTGTTGAAGAAGCCTTGATTTCGATGACTCGCGTTCCGGCTTTTGATTTTGAGAGCCTAATTTTGGCGCGTTCGGTTCGTCGTTTTTTGGTTTAAGGCGCCTGCGGACTCTGGATTGGCCGGTCAGGCGCTCGTTCCTATGAGTTTGGGCAGTCGGATCAGGTTGTAGGCGGCGGCCGCGAAGGTGAAGGCCCATCCGACCTTGTCGGTGCCGCGCTGCATCGGTCGCCTCATGCCGCCGACGCTCTTCATCCAGCCGAAGGCTTCCTCGATGCGCTTGCGGATGCGCTGGCTCGCCAGATAGCCGGCATGCCGCGTCGTGCGGCCGTCGATCGCCGAGCGGCGCGTGGTGTTGCGCGCGATGTGCGCCCGCACGTTCATGCTGCGCAGCTCGTTCACGAAATCGGCGGCGTCATAGCCCTTGTCGGCGCCGAGTGTGATCGCGTCGGGCCGGTCGGCATGCCGCTCGATCATCGCCAGGGCGGCGACGCGCTCGGCATGGCCGCCCGCCGGCGTCAGGCAGGCATCGACGAGAAGGCCGTTGCGGTTCTCCATCAACGCATGGCCGAGGAAGGCGAGCTTGGCCTCCATGCCCGGCCCCTTGCGATAGAGCTTGGCGTCGGGGTCGGTCGTGCTCGCATGCGTCGCATTGGAGCGCGTCTCGCCGCGAAAGTTCGTCTCGATATTGCGTCCGCCGGACGGCGGCGGCGGATCATCCGGCCCATCGACCGGCTTGAAGCTCTTCATCGAAGCCCAGGCCTGGACGAGCGTCCCATCGACACTGAAATGGTCGGTCGAGAGAAGGCGCTTCACGCGCGGCTGCGCCATCAGCGTCGCCAGGAACCGCGCGGCGACGGCGCCCTCCAGCAATCGGTCACGGTTCTTCGAGAAGGTGGAATGATCCCAGGCCGGCTCGTCGACGCCGATCCCGACGAACCAGCGAAACAGCAAGTCGAACTCGAGCCGCTCCATCAGCAGACGCTCGGAGCGAATCGAGTAGAACGCCTGCAGAAGCATCGCTCGCAGCAGCTTCTCCGGCGCGATTGATGGCCGGCCGATGCCCGCATAGAGCACCGCGAAGTCCCGCTCCATCGACGCCAGCGTCTCGTTCACCAGCAGTCGGATCGCGCGCAGCGGATGATCCTTCCGCACTCGCTCTTCGAGATCCACGTAGCTGAAAAGAGACCCCATTCGCTCATCCGATCCGCGCAAATCAGCCTCCCTCGACAGAGAGGATTGAATCACGCTGGGCGACGGGAGACGAGCGACTTCTTCAACAAACTGCTAGTAGCGTGCCAACCCTCCCCTCGTTAACAAACGCGATCTGACAGGCACCGCTCCCGGATAGGTTGCCCTTAGGGGCGACCTGATTTACGATCTTCCCACAACGAAGGAAGCCATGGCCCTTTCTGTAGTTCGAAGGGCTCCTCGCAGAGACATGGATATGATCGAAGATACATCGGCAGATATAGATGATCCAAGCGACTTGCAGTAGATGATGAAGATAAATCGGGTGTCGATTTACCGGTGAAGCCTTGGGATCCGAAAGAGATCCGGATTACTACTAAGACATTTACACTAAGAGAAATCTTCACTCAAATCATGGAAGGCGATCTCGATCTTGCTCCTGATTTTCAGCGAAGTTTTGTGTGGAGCGACCGCCAACAAATTCGATTAATAGAATCTATACTTTTGGGCATTCCTCTTCCCGCATTCTATTTCAACCAGGACGCAATGGGCGCCCACCAGGTAATAGACGGCGTCCAACGACTTACAACTCTAAAGTTATTTATGTCCAATCAACTGGTTCTTGCAGAGATTACTTGGGTCCACTTCGGGGTAGTTCGTTCTCCACTTTGGATCCAGCAACTAGGAGACGTCTAGCCCGGATATCTCACCGGTGTAAGGTGCATCGGGGTTCCGAATCAGGGAAAGTTGTTTTGCGAGAACGACTTGCCTGATGACGGAAGGTCTCCCCGATGCCGACAGAGTGTAGCGCGGAACCGCTCCTGTTTGCACCCGTCGAAAGCCGCTCCGTCGTGGCGGCGTTCGATGGCGGCGTCATCACCTCGGATGCTGGAGCGCTGCTTCTTGGTGCGACCGACCAGGCGATCGATCTCGTCCGGCGCCTGGCCCGTTGCTTCACGGATCGGCGCTTGCGCGAGGCGGTCGAGCACGAGGTCGAAACGCTCTCATGCAGCGGGTCTTCGGGCTGGCGCTCGGCTACGAGGATCTGAACGACCACGACGCGCTGCGCCAATCCGGATGGCAGTGCTGGCGGCAAGCTTTCGGCTCGGCGCGCCGGCTGCGCGGCGGTCCCGGCAAGTCGATTTCGCTCGCCGCGCCGACGCGCTACCACAAGATCAGCCACGACCCGCAAGCGATCGAGGCGCTGTTCGTCGACATGTTCCTCGAGGCGCACCGCAGGCCACAAAAGGAGATCGTGCTCGACCTCGATGCCACCGACGACCCCGTGCACGGCGACCAGGAGGGACGCTTCGGCTATTACGGGGGCTATTGCTACCTGCCGCTCTAATCTCGCCGCCAAGCTGCGGCGCGCCGACATTGCCAGCGCCGGCGCGCTCGAGGAGGTGGCGCGCATCGTCGGTGCGATCTTGTGCGCATCCTGCTGCGCGCCGACTCCGGCTTCGCGCGCGAGCCGCTGATGGCCTGGTCGAAACCATCGGTCATCGGCCTCGCCCGCAATGGGCGCCGTCGAGATGATCCAGGCCGAGGCGGAGGCCGAGCGCAAGAGGGCACCGGCGCGCCGCTTCAAGGACTTCCGCTATGCGACGCAAGACAGCTGGTCGCGGCGGCGCCGCGTCGTCGGGAAGGCGGACGCATGGCAAGGCCAACCCGCGCTTCGTCGTGACGTCGTCTCGAAGGCCAGGATCGGCGCGCGCGACCTCTACGAACGGCTTTACTGCGCGCGCGGCGAGATGGAGAACCGTTTGAAGGAATGTCCGACCGCACCTCAACTGGGCGCCAACCAGCTTCTTGCAGAGATGTGCGCGCTGCTTGATACCGAACTACTTGGGCTCCACTTCGACGAGGCGCGCCGCATAAGTTCGTTCCCGCCGCGCAGGACTGGCGCCTGGCTGCCGTTCGCCTTCAGCTGGCGCGCGGCTCGCCGGCCTGACACGCGCCGCCGCTCCGCGTCACGAGCCGCAAAGCCCTCCCCACCGGAGCCCCGCTGCTGACACCAAACACACCGGGCGCGTTCACAGCGCCACGATCCCGCTCGACGTCAGCGCCGAACACGCCAGAACATCAAACTCTGAAATGCCCCGGTGAGATATCCGGGCTAGCCGGTACGCAAATCGTCGCGCACGTCATTGAGCCCCAAACTCCCGACGAGGTAAAATACGACATTTTTAATCGGGTGAATACGGGCGGCAGTCCATTGACCGCGCAGGAAATCAGACATTGCATGAGTAAATCGTCATCTCGCGACCTCCTGAAAGCCATGGTCGAAATGCCAGAATTCGACGAGGCTACGGCACACGTTTTTTGGTCGAAGGACGATGTCGGCGACAATGTTCGAGATAACAAAAGAATGGCGAATAGAGAAATGGCACTGCGCTTCTGCGCATTCAGGAGTACCTCGAATCTTGAGTATTCCAAGGCATCCAGTTTAGATGCGTTTCTGCTTGAATTTACTAGGAGAATTGATCGAAATGCGGATTTGGATTTGAAGGAGATTATGGAGGCCTTCAGAAGGTCAATGGAGAATTGTCACAAAATTCTCGGTCGTGCGGCTTTCAGACGCTGGCCATTAAAAGTGACGAGGCGAGGCCCCCTGAATAGGGCGATCTTTGAGTCTCAATCGCTTGCTTTAGCAGATTATTCTTTTGTACATTTGGAAAAACACTCGAAGAAGATTTGTGAGAAGTTTCGAGGCCTCTTTTCAGAAGCAAACTATGACGCTGCTGTCAGAAGCGGCACGGGTGATGCTAGGCGTGTTGAACGCCGGCTTCAGATGACCAAGGACGTTTTGCGAGAAATAGTTAAATGATTAAACAGTTTGAAATCACAGGATTCAAGAGGTTCAAACATCAGAGATTTCGTTTTGCGCCTCTTACAGTTCTTGCTGGTGTCAACGGTGCGGAAAGACATCGGTCATCCATTCGTTACTCTTATTGAAAGAGGTCTCCGGCCATCATGAATTTGTAAGACTCAACGGCCCTTTCGGCATTGAGTTAGGCACCTTAGAGGATATCCAGAATTGGGCGGCTCCAGATTTGCTGCAATTCCGCGTGATCGACGACGAAGATCTAGACTACCTTTGGGCCCTGGGAGGTGATCCTGGCCAACTATATGCTCGAATAGATAGACGGCCAACAGAAAGCCCCGCGATCTTTGGTGGAAATAGCCGCATGTTCCAGTATCTATGCGCCGAGAGGCTGGGTCCCAGAAGCGTGCTAGGCTCCTCCATTCTTCCTCCAGAAAAGCTTGATGTCGGATTTCGGGGCGAGTTTTCCGCTCAAGTACTATACTCGCTTGGGTCGACACGAGTCGACGAAAGACGGAGGTATCCTGCTGATACGATGAGTGAAATCGGACTTCTAAAGGTCGAAACCGAGCTTTGGCTATCTGCGTTGACACGAAATATTCAAATAGATACTGAAATACTTGCTGGTACATCGGTAACAGCGCTAAAGTTTCGATTTGGAGACGACTGGGTGCGTCCTCCTAATACTGGATTTGGTGTCAGCTACGCCCTTCCAATAGTGCTAGCTGCTCTTAGCGCCCGATCGTCGGGTATGCTTATAGTGGAAAACCCAGAAGCACATCTCCATCCCTCGGGCCAGTCAGCGATGGGCATTTTCCTAGCGACGATCGCTGCTGCAGGTGTCCAGGTGGTAGTTGAAACCCACTCAGACCATATTATAAACGGTATACGGCGCGCAATCGGAGAGAGACATATTCTTTCGGAAGAAGATGCCGTAGTGCATTTCTTTCCCGAAGATGAGAGCCAAATTCAAGAGTTATGCTTTACAAAGAGCGGGAGCTTCGGCGCTTGGCCAAAAGGCTTTTTTGATCAATACACGCATGACGTTTCAGCCATCAGTCGCATCCGGCGTTCACGTTCATGATATGCGTCATCGAAGGAACCGGCTGGCGGTTAGACACGAGCAGACCGCTTGAAGAGATCGAACGGCTGGAAGTCACACTGGATTTGCTCGATACCGCAATTAGATGCTCACAAATATTATACAGCTCGGACTTGTTTAATTGTGAAATCATAGATAACTTTACCTTTTACGAGCTTTATAATCAAGATGCTCCATTGTATATTCCTCCCGAGGTCCAGGAACGTGTTGCCGCCGCATTTCTGCGGCTTGAGCGATGGGAAGATTGTGACCAGTGGCCTGCAGATACCGACGTCACTTTAGACGGAAAAGCGCCGATCTACCTACCTTCTGTTGCATGGGTTCATCAAAGAAGAGTCGATTCCCGCGACAAACCTGCCGGCGTCATATGCTTGTCTCCAATCTACGAAACTGGTGTCAGAAATGCCACTGTCGCAGAAACGGCAATCGATATCTTCTTCATGTGTAGCGTCGGCGACTGGGCAGCCTTCAATAGGTATGTAATAGTAGATTTTACTAAAAACTCGCGGGGATTAAATGAGTACGCTTGTGCAGCCTTCCCAAATCTAGAATTTGTCGAGGATTGCCTTTACGGGATCGATAAGATGAGCCGGCCTTACTCGCTTATTGTGAAGGATGTGGTCAAACACCTTGCCGCCTTTTCGGATCAAGGTTCCTTCATATTCTCGCAGTCTAGTCAAATGGTGCCTAGCCTATTTGGACCTTTAGGTGTTGATATTTCTGACGAGAATGGTGCAACTAAATCAAATTCTACTTCCATCAAACAGCGGGCCCGCCTTCATCGGGGTAAACGTCTGTTATTTTGGTGGCATTCTAAACTTGAGCGGCATCGAGACCGAATTCATATATACGTTGACCGAAATGGCGAGAGACCAAGAATAGTAGTTGGGATTCTTTGTTATCACTTGTTCTGAGTCTTTCATCTCGGCTGCCGCTCGCGGAACTGATAGGCTGTCACCCTCACTTTTCGCCCACTTGAACGTCTACGCCTCTACCCCCTCACTCCACATCCGCCCGCACCCATGGCTCATTGTTAGCCAGCCGCAGCTCGCGGGCTTTCGCCCGGCGGGTGTTGCGGCGGGTGCGGCGGCCGGCGGCGAGTGCCTTCTGCTTGGCTTCGGCGGTGGCTGTGGCGCGGAGCATCCAGGGTGGGGGTGGATCGTAGGGGGAGACGGCGAGCTCGAAGCCGAGCGTCTGCAAGGTGCGCAGCACCTTGTCGGCTCGCAGGGTCGGCTGGCCCTGCTCGAGCGCGACGATCCATTGCCGGCTGACCTTGGCGCGGGTCGCCAGCTCGGCCTGCTGGATCGACAGGCCGGTGCGCAGGTTGCGCACGAAGGCGCCGAGCTCGAGCATCGAGGCGAGCGGGCGGGCCAGCTCGTCGCGCGGCTTCGGCTTCTGGTCGGGCTTGCCGGCGTGGCCGAGCTTGGGCTTGAGCGAATGAGATTTGGCCGGGATCCCGATGCGTGTCGGTGTCATCATGTCGGAGCCTCCTGAACCGCTAGCGTCACCCCGGGCCGGCCGATGTCGGCGGGCGCCGACACCGAAATCGCGATGTCGGCGATCGCATCGCGGGCGCGCCCCGGCGTCGGGGCGCCGCGACACCGGCCCCGCCCGAGGTCGACGCTCGTCGACTTTGGCAAGGTTCGGTGTCGGGCCACCCTGACCCGCGCCCTCGGCGCCCGGCACCGGAGCGCGGGGCTGGACGCGCCCCGCCGTTTCGGTTAGATTACCGGTACGCCGTCCCCCGCGCAACGGCCGGCTTGCCGCCTCGCTCGCGGCTTGCTAGAGGAGCGCTCCACCTAGAGCCTCGCCTGCCGTCCTCAGCGTCGGCCCGCGTCTTTTCGATGCGGTGGCCCGTTCGATACGAGCGGGCACCGGCGGACCGGGGCTTATCCGAAACCACGAACCGCCGGCGCCCGACCTCGACCGAGGTCCTCCAGGAGAATGAATGTCTGACGTTTCCACCTACTCGCCCTCGCGGGACGACTTCGCCGCGCTGCTCGACGAGAGCTACGGCGAGAACGAGGCTTTCGAAGGCACGGTCATCAAGGGCATCGTCGTCGCGATCGAGAAAGACGTCGCGGTCATCGATATCGGCCTGAAGACGGAAGGGCGCGTCGCCCTCAAGGAATTCCAGGGCCCCGGCCGCGAGGGCGACATCGTCGTCGGCGACGAGGTCGAAGTCTATCTCGAGCGCATCGAGAACGCGCTCGGCGAGGCGGTCATCTCGCGCGACAAGGCGCGGCGCGAGGAGAGCTGGGTCAAGCTCGAAAAGGCATTCGAGGCGCAGGAGAAGGTCGAAGGCGTGATCTTCAACCAGGTCAAGGGCGGCTTCACGGTCGACCTCGACGGCGCGGTGGCCTTCCTGCCCCGCTCGCAGGTCGACATCCGCCCGGTGCGCGACGTCACCCCGCTGATGAACATTCCGCAGCCGTTCCAGATCCTCAAGATGGATCGCCGCCGCGGCAACATCGTCGTCTCGCGTCGTACGGTGCTTGAGGAATCGAGAGCCGAACAGCGCCACGAGATCGTCGCCAACCTCGAGGAGGGGCAGGTGATTGACGGCACGGTGAAGAACATCACCGACTACGGCGCCTTCGTCGACCTCGGCGGCATCGACGGCCTGCTGCACGTGACCGACATCGCCTGGCGGCGCGTCAACCATCCGACCGAGGTGCTCAACATCGGTCAGACGGTGAAGGTCAAGATCATCAAGATCAACCACGAGACGCACCGCATCTCGCTCGGCATGAAGCAGCTGCTGGACGACCCGTGGCAGGGCATCGAGGCCAAGTACCCGATCGAGGCGAAGTTCAACGGCCGCGTCACCAACATCACCGACTACGGCGCGTTCGTCGAGCTCGAGGCCGGCATCGAGGGGCTGATCCACGTCTCCGAAATGAGCTGGACCAAGAAGAACGTGCACCCCGGCAAGATCGTCGCCACCTCGCAGGAGGTGGAGGTGCAGGTGCTCGAGGTGGATTCGGTCAAGCGCCGCATCTCGCTCGGGCTCAAGCAGACGCTGTCGAACCCGTGGGAGGATTTCGCCACCCGTTACCCGGTCGGCACCGAGGTTGAGGGCGAGGTCAAGAACAAGACCGAGTTCGGCCTGTTCGTCGGCCTCGACGGCGACGTCGACGGCATGGTGCACCTGTCCGATCTCGACTGGTCGAAGCCCGGCGAGGTCGCGATCGAGGACTACAAGAAGGGCGACATCGTCCGCGCGAAGGTGCTCGACGTCGACACCGAGAAGGAGCGCATCTCGCTCGGCATCAAGCAGGTGACGACGGACGCCGCCGCGCCCGCCCCGTCGGAGGACGCGTCCTCGGGCGACCTGCGCAAGGGCGCCGTGGTGACCTGCGAGATCATCGACGTGAAGGACGGCGGCATCGACGTGAAGATCGCCGGCACCGACCTCGTCGGGTTCATCAAGCGCAACGAGCTCGCCCGCGACCGCAACGACCAGCGCCCCGACCGCTTCGCCGTCGGCGAGAAGGTCGACGCGCGCATCACCCAGTACGACAAGCGCGCGCGCAAGGTGACGGTGTCGATCAAGGCGCTCGAGCTCGCCGACGAGAAGGAGGCGATCGCCGCCTACGGCTCGGCCGACTCCGGCGCCTCGCTGGGCGACATCCTCGGCGCCGCGCTGAAGGCCCGCGACAAGAAGGCCGACGAATAGAGCGTCCGGGTTGCCGCTTTAACAAATGTTACCCTAGTGTACCAGAAGTAAAGTCCGGCCTCGCGCCGGACTTTTTTATTACGTTGAATAGAAAAACATTTCGGTCACGACGTCCAAGGTTGTGGATTAGACCTTCGGCAATCGCTTGACTGACGGGGCTCGGCCTCAGCCAGGTGTTCGGCTTCGCGCGTCAGCTGGGCGGCCACGCGCGGATCCGCTCGGCGAGCGGGCGCGGCACGACGATCGAGCCCGGCCTGCCGCGCTTATGCCGGCGACGCGGTGCATGTCGCGACAGCGCTCGCGGGACCATCCGATATGCCGGCCGGCACGCGCGACGAGATCATCTTCGTCGTCGAGGACGACGAGCGGGTGCGGGCTTTCACGGTCGTGGCGCTGACAGTGCTCGGCTACGGCATCCTCGCGGCCGCCAGCGCCTATTTCGCGCTCATCCTCGACGAGACCGGCGCCCAGCGTGACGCTGCTCTTCACGAATATCGTTCTGCCGGGCATGAGCGGGCGGCGTCTGGCCGACGTCCTGGCCGCGCGAAGCCTCGGGTTGAAACTGCTGTTCACCACGGGCCACACGCACGACATAGACGCGCTGGACGACGATGCCGGGCTCCTGCGCAAGCCGTTCGATCTCCGGCGGCTGGCATTCGCCGTGCGCGCGGCGATCGATCGCTGACGGCGCGACCATTCGCGCGGCGAGCATGCCAAATGATTGCCCGCCGGGCAGAACGTATCGGCGCACGACCTGTTGTGCCGCTGCCGTCCATCGACGGTGGGAGAGCGATCATGGCCAAGGAAAAAGATCTCAACGACGCCTTCTACGAGACCTTGAAGGACGTCTATTATGCCGAGAAGCAGTCGGTTAAGGCTTGCAAGAAGTCGGCGAAGAGCGCCAAGGCGCCTGAGCTGAAGACCGCATTCCAGGAGCACGCCGAGATGAGCGCGCATCAGGTCGAGCGTCTCGAACAGGTATTCGAGATGCTGGGCAAGCCCGCGCGCGCGAAGACCTGCGAGGCGATGCAGGGCATTGTTTCGGAGATGGAGGAAGACCTGGAGGATTTCGGCGGGACCGCGGCCGGCGATGCCGTGCTGATCGGCTGCGCCCAGGCGATCGAGCATTACGAGATCGCCCGCTACGGCATGCTGCAGACCTGGGCGACGCATCTCGGCATGAAGGACGCCGCCAAGCTGCTCGGCGAGACGCTGGCGGAGGAAAAGAAGACCGACGAGAAGCTGACGAGCATCGCGCAAACGGTCAACGAGAAGGCCGCCGCCTAGCGATGACGTCTAGGGCGCCGCCGGCACGTGGCGGCGCATCTCTCACGCGCCTTTCGGCCGGAACGCGGCGATGACCGCTGGGTCGGTCTCCAGCCGGGCGGCGCCGATCAGGTCCAAGCAATACGGCACGGCGGCGAAGATCGCGTCGAGGCAGGTGGCAATCGAGCCGGGCTTGCCCGGCAGGTTGATGATCAGGCAGCGGCCGCGTTGCGCCGCCATTTGCCGCGACAGGATCGCGGTGGGCACCTCGCGCAGGCTGACCTGCCGCATCAGCTCGCCGAAGCCGGGGTAGACGCGCGGCGCCGCCGCAAGTGTCGCCTCCGGCGTCAGGTCGCGCGCGGACGGCCCGGTACCGCCGGTGGTCAGCACGAGATCGCAGCCCTCTTCGTCGACGAGAGCGATCAGCGTGTCGAGCACGCTCTCCAGGCCATCAGGGATGATCCGGCGTAAAATCTCGAACGGCGAGGTCAGCACCCGGCCGAGATAGGCCTCGATCGCCGGGCCGCTTTCGTCCTTGTAGATGCCGGCGCTGGCCCGGTCGGAGGCGGTGACGACTCCGATCCGCGCCGGGCGATCCGCCGTCACGCGCCCACCATCATGCGCCTTCGACGATGACGATGTCGCCGACCGACACGGGCAGGCGGTACTCGCGCGCCTTCTGGTAGGTGTCGGAATGATAGCAGTCGAGCGCGGCCTGGACGCTTGGAAACTCGATGACGACGTTGCGGTCCCGCGCTTGGCCTTCCATCGCCTGGTGCGGGCCGCCGCGCACGAGGAACAGCGCCTCGTGCTCCTTGAACGCCGACGCGCCCGTCTCGACGTACCGCTTGTAGGCCGTCATGTCCTGCACGTCGTAGCGGGCGATCCAATAGCCTTTGTCGCCCTTTTGCGCCGGGCGCTCCTTCACCATTCCTTCGACCACGACGATCTCGCCCTCGGCCACCGGAAGCCGGTGCTCGCGCGCCGCCTGGTATGTCTCGGACTGGTAGCAGCCGTAGGCGTCGGCCAAGGTCGGAAACTCGATGACGACGTTGCGCGCGCGCATCTCGCCTTCCATCAGTTGCGCCTTGCCGCCGCGCACCAGAAACCGCGCGTTGCGCTCCGCGTAGGCCGGCGTGGCCGTTTCGACGTACCGCTTGTAGGCCGCGGGCGCATTGTCAGGGTCGGTCATGTCGAAGCGCGCGATGAGGTAGCCGTTCATGGGATGTGGTCCGAGGTCTTGTCTGCGAAGTGGTGAAGCACAAGGCGCGGCGCGATGAAAGGTTCGGCGGCGCGAGCGCGGCTGGCACGGCGATTGTTTCGGAATGGCCAGGAAGGAATCGAGCATGACGACCTCCATGCATGGCCAGACCCCCGAGCATTACCTCGAGGTGCTGTTCAACGCGCGGGACCGCGCCGCCACCGCGACGGACCCGGTGCGCCGCGACATCTGGCTCGCCACGGTGCGGCAGATCGAGCTGGTGTTCGCCGACTACGCGCCGGAGATCGGCGAGGCTCGCGACCGGCTCGCGAAGCGCGCCGACCCGGAAGGCCGCCGCATGCACGCGTATATCGAGGGACTGATGGAGACTTACGACGCGGCCGACCGTGAGGCGAGGGACGCGATCGAGCGGGCGCGGCGAGGGTAGGTTTCTACTGAGCTCGTTCCTCAAAATTGCTTGGGGAGACCTGCGTCCGTCAAGACCTTGTTGGCAGTGTGCCTGATCTTAGTGTTCTTCGGCACTGTCAGCTTCGCACCGTTGATCGGGCTGAACCAGATTTCGTGAGAGCCCTTGGCCTGTCGGACAAATTGGCATCCGCCGCTCTTTCAGAGGCGGACTAAGATCGGGTAGAGGTTCGAACTCATCAGCGTTCGAGAACGACAGCATCCTGAAACTGATCGACGGCTTGGAGACTGTCCCTCCGATCAAATCTCGACAAGGTCGTCGTAGCGTTCGGCCTCGATTCAATCCCGGAATGTCCGAACTCACGACGTAGTAGATGCCGCTTTCGCGCGCGACCTCGACCGTGTAGGTCGCGGATGGTTCTGTCTCGGCTTCGCTCATCGATCCACCCCGATCATCGCCAGCCTCGGCGTTCATTCGGTCTCCGCCAAACGGTGTCGGTGGACGACCACGTCCTCACGTCTTCGCCGCGAACGCCTTGAACGCGTCGGCATGGTCCGGATGCCAGCGCGACAGCGGCGGGCGGTTCTCGACGATGTCGCCGGCGGCCCAGAGGATGCGGCGCTCGTCGGTGGCGCGCGGCACGTCGTTGTCGGGGCACAGGATGTAGAAGTCGCCGCACTCCAGGCTCTCCACCATGAAGTCGATCGTCTGCTCCGGCGTCCACGCCGCCTCGGGCTTTTCCGCGCGGCCCTTAGACGTGAGTCCGGTGAAGACGAAGCCCGGGATGAACAGGTGCGCGGTCACCTTGCAGCCCGGCTGGTTGCGCAGGTGATGCTGCAAAGCCTCGGTGAACGCTTTCACGCCGGCCTTGGCAACGTTGTAGGCCGGATCGCCCGGCGGCGTCGTGATGCCCTGCTTCGAGCCGGTGTTGATGACCAGCGCCGGCGTCCCCTGCGCGATCATGCGCGGCACCATCACCTGCGTGCCGCCGACGATGCCCATCAGATTGGTGCCGATGATCTTGGTCCAGTTCTCCTCCGGCCCGAAGATGTCGCTGCCGGGCTGCACGCCCGCATTGTTCATGAGGAGATCGATCGCGCCGAGCTGGTCGAGCACGGTGCGCTCGAGATGCCTGAGCGAGTCACGCTGGCCGACATCGGTCGGCACCGCCATCGCGACACCAAGAGCGCCCAGTTCCTTCTCCGCCGCGGCGAGCCGGTCGCCCGGCAGGTCGGCGATCGCGACCCGCATGCCGAGCTTGAGGAATGTCTTGGCCGCGGCAAAGCCGATGCCCGATGCCCCGCCGGTAATGAGCGCGACGCGACGCGGGGCGAGGACGGGATGAGACATGCGGGGATCCGGTGACGAGGGGTCGCCCAATAACGGACGGCGGGGCGAAAGGTTGGACTTTACTCCCCCGCGGGCAGGGTTTCCGCCGCCACCCGCGCCGGGCCGCCGAGCGGTCGCTCCTCCATCACCACCATCGTCACGAACGCGCCGATCGCGCCCAGCGCGATGAGGCCGAACACGACGTGGAAGCCCGACAGCAGAGCCGCGTGGTCCGCGCCGGTCGCCGCGCCCGCCAGCTCGCTTGCATGATCACCGAGCACGATCGTGCCAAAGATCGCCACCATCACCGCGCCGCCGAGTTGGCGGCACAGGTTGGCGGTCGCCGTCGCGGTCCCGAGCTGGTGCAGCGCCACCGCGTTCTGGATCGACACCGTCGAAATCGGCAGCAGGGTGCCGAGCGCGATCGAGATCACGCCGAGCACGAGGCTGACGCCCCAGACCGGCATCGTGTCGGCCCCCGCCATCAGCACCAGCGCGGCCGCCACCGCGCACGGCATCGCGGCGAGCGGCAGGCGCTTGTAATGGTCGAGCTTGGCCATGGCCCAGCCCGACATCAGAGTGCCGCCGACGGTACCGACCATCAGCGGCAGCAGCGCAAGGCCGGACTGGCTGGCGGTGAGGCCACGAACGCTTTCGAAAAGGATCGGCGCGTAAATCGCCAAGCCGAGGAAAAGACCGACGCTGAGCGTCGCCGCGCAGGTGGCGGCGAGCACCACCTTGTTGAACAGCACCTCGAGCGGGATCAGCGGCTCGGCGGCGTGTCGCAGGCGCGTGTAGAATGCGAGGAACAGCGCGGCGCTCAGCGCGAGCATGCCGAGCGTCTCCGGCGCGGCCCAGCCGAAAAGCGCACCGGCCCAGGAGAGCGTGATCAGCAGCGTCGAGGTCGAGGCGACGAGCAGCACGGCACCGAGGACGTCGAGCTTGTGACGGCGCTCGTGGCGCGGCAAGCGCTTCAGCGGGCTCCAGGTCATGAAAAAGGCGGCGATGCCGATCGGCACGTTGATCCAGAAGATCATCGACCAAGTAAGGTGCTGCGCGAAAAAGCCGCCGAGCACCGGGCCGGCCAGGCTCGCGGCGGTGAAGGCGGCCGCGAAATAGACCTGGTAGCCGGCGCGCTCGCGCGGGCTCAGCATGTCGCCGATGATCGTCTGCGACAGCGCGAGCAGCCCGCCACCACCTGCGCCTTGCAGGAGGCGGGAGGCGATCAAGGCAGGCATTGTAGGCGACAGCGCGCAGAACACCGAGCCAACAAGAAAGGTCGAGATCGAGATGAGCAGCATGATCCGCCGTCCGTGGATATCGGACAGCTTGCCGTAGATCGGTACCGCGCTGGTCGCGGCCAGCAGGTAGGCGGTGACGACCCAGGGTAGATGCGCGGTATCGCCGAGGTCGCGACCGATCGTCGGCAGAGCCGTGGCGACGATCGTCTGGTCGAGCGCCGCGAGCAGCATCGCCATCATCAGGCCGAAGATGATGCGGCGGATCTCGGCACGCGTCAGCGACGCCTCGGCGGATTGCGGAAAGGGCATGCGCCCTATGTCTGCCGCCGCCTTCCGCGGGACAAGGGGCGGCACGCGCGGGGCACCCATACGTGAAGAGGGCCGCTCCGGAACGGGCGGCCCTCTTCGACGGCTTGGTCTCCGCTTTGGGCGGATCTGCGTGACGCGACGTCGCGCCTAATGGCGAGGTGGCGCATTCTCGTCCCTGGCATCCTTGATCGCCGCATCGTGATACCAGCCGCCGCCGAAGCTGGCGCTCGGGACCGCGTTCTCGGGGCGGCTTGCACGCCGGGCGTCACGTCCGCGCGCGGCGCGCCCGCCAACGGGAAATCGAAAGATCTGCGCGGTCGTTCGCCGCGGTTCGGTGTCCATTCATCTGCTCCATTTTCTTGGCGCCATCATTGCAGCGCGCAAGCTAACGCAAAGATTCCGGCACTCGTTGCAGCCTGTCCATGCGGATTGATGATGCAGTGAACTTTTACCGAGGAAGTATTGGGCAATAAGTTTGCCCCAAGCTGGTCGATTGCCACATTTAAGGCGCTTTTCGGCAT
The DNA here is from genome assembly GCA_965214415.1 of uncultured Lichenihabitans sp. GTDB lineage: Bacteria > Pseudomonadota > Alphaproteobacteria > Rhizobiales > Beijerinckiaceae > RH-AL1. The sequence goes on along the minus strand of CBDCBQ010000003.1, from coordinate 3,640,988 downwards.
GGCCTACTGCAGAGCTCGCAGCGCGGCGCGCGTATCGACATCGATCATGACCCCGGCATCGTCGACTGGACAGGCGAGCACCGCGCCGCGGGGCGCGGCGAGCAGCTTGCGCGCGCCGGCATCGCCGTCCAGCCGGGCGACCTCGGCGAACAAGGCGCGACCGATCAGGACGGGATTCCCCGGCTGTCCGCCGTGCATCGGCGTGACCGCGTCGGGCGGACTCGTAGCGCCGACGAACGCGGCGATCAGCGCGTCCAGCGTGGCGACGGTAACGCGCGGCATGTCGGCCAGCAGGATCAGCGCGCCGTCGATGTCCGCCGGCAGCGCGGCGATCCCCGCCTTGACCGAACTCGCCATGCCGCTCGCGTAGTTTGGGTTGTGCGCGAGCGTGACGGGGCGGTCGGCAAGAGCGGCCTCGACCCGCGCCGCGGCCTGCCCCGTGACGACAACAATCGCCGCCGCCCGCGACGCGCGCGCGGTGTCGACAACGTGTCGCACCAGCGGCTGGCCGTCGAGCAGCGCCAGCACCTTGCTGTCGTCAGGCCCGGCGCCGAAGCGCGAGGCGCGCCCGGCCGCCATGACGACGGCGGCGACTCTACGCATCGCCGGCGGGCTGGCGCAGCTGCGGCCGCGAGACAATCTCGGACAGCAAGCCTCCGACGCCCATGCGGCGGAGATCGGCGCCGGTCACATCGAGCCCGACCAGCAGGCGCCACATCACGAAGTCGAAGCCATTCTCCTTCGGCGAGCGGGCGCAGCCGGGCGCCCCGATCACCGGGATCGTGGAGTCGAGCCGGCCGAGCAGCAGCAGATTGCCCGGATCGACCGGCATGCCGAGATGATCCACCGTGCCGCCGGCTGCCTCGATCGCGGCCGGAATGACGTCGCGTCTGTCCGTGATGGCCGAGGCGCCGAACACGACGACGATATCGACGTCGGCCATCGCCTTGATCGTCGCGGCGAGACGCACTGAATCATGCGCGACACGAGTCTCTCGGGTGATCCGGGCGCCGGCGAGCGCGAGCCGATCATCGAGCAGCTTCAGCGTCTTCAGCACTGTCGTCGGCTTCAGACCGGGCAGCAGCGTCGAGATGACGCCGACCCTGAGCGGCCGGAATGGCGCCACCCGGACGGGGCCCGCGGACGCCGCCGCGAGGCTTTGGGCGAGGGCGCGCTCCGGCACTGCGAACGGGATGATCTTGACCGTCGCGATCATCTCGCCGGCGACGACGGGGCGCATCGGCGGCAGGGTCGCGACCGTGATCGCCTCGTCGACGAGGTTGATCGCGTCGATCGCGGCGGCGTCGACGACGAGCAGGCCCGCCGCATCTGCCATCAGGTTGCAGCGGCCGGTGAAGGGCCGCTCGAGATGGACGTTGGCCCCGGCGACGCGCTCGGCGAGGCGCTGGGCGGCGACGTTTTCGGTGACGTCGCCCGGCTCCAGCGTCGCGGCGACGATATCCTCGATACCGGCGTCGGCCAACGCCGCGAGGTGCGCCGGCTTGATCACCTCGCCCTTCTTGAGCGCGAGGCCGGGACCGCGCACAGAATGGGCGAGGATCGCGCCTTCGCCCGCCTCGAGCGCGATCCGGCCGAATTTCACGCAGCCTGCCCGGCGACGGCAGCTTCGACTCGCTTGGGCTTCTTGCGCAACGCGGCGACGATCTCGGCCATGATCGACACCGCGATCTCGGCCGGACTGACCGCGCCGATATCGAGGCCGATCGGCGCATGGATGCGGGCAAGATCGTCCGCCGCGAACCCCGCCGCCTGCATCCGCTCGAGCCGACGCCCGTGTGTCTTCCGCGAGCCGAGCGCGCCGATGTAGAAGCACTCGGCCTTGAGCGCGGCGACGAGGGCTTGGTCGTCGATCTTCGGATCGTGGGTCAGCAGCGCCACCGCGGTATAACGGTCGAGCCCGATCCTCGGCAGCACGTCGTCGGGCCATTCGGCGAGCAAGGTCACGTCGGGAAAGCGTTCCTGCGTGGCGAAGGCGGTGCGCGGGTCGACGATGGTGACATCGAGTTCGGCGAGCTTGGCCATCGTCGCCAGCGCCTGCGAGATGTGCACCGCGCCGATCGCGACGAGGCGTACCGGTGGCACCTGCACGGTGACGAAATGCGCGCGGCCATTCTCCTCGACCATGCCGCTCTTGCCGAGCCGTAACCGCTCGGCGATCGCGTCGGCGAGCGGGTCTTGCGCCAGCGCGTGCGCATCGACGACACGCTGGCCGCCGTCGGCGATATCGGTCACGAGCGCGACCGGGCGGCGCGCGGCGCGGGCGGCGTTGAGCGCCGCGAGATCCTGCAGGCGCATTCAGTCGAGCCTCTCGACATAGACCTTGATGCGGCCGCCGCAGGAGAGCCCGCGCTGCCAGGCGGTCTCGTCGGCGACGCCGAACTCGAGCACCCGCGGAGCGCCATCCTCGATGACGTCCATCGCCTCGCCGACGACATCGCCCTCGACGCAGCCGCCGGAGACCGACCCCAAGAAAAGTCCGTCGCCGTCGATCACGAGATGGCTGCCGACTGGGCGCGGCGCCGAGCCCCAGGTCTCGACCACGGTGGCGATCGCCACCGCCTTGCCGGCCTCGCGCCAGGTTTGCGCCTGCTGGAGGATATCGTCGTCGGTCGCGAGCATGAGAGGGTCCTTGGACGTATTCCAATTTCAAGAAACGATATAGGGAGCCGCAGGCGCTTGCGAGAGCGTGATGCCGGGGATTGTCGAGCCGAACGGAGGGCCCATGCCGACGAAATCGCCGCCGCTCGCCATCGAGGCGAGCATGGTCCCGCCCCGAACGAAGGGTTCGAATTACCCCGAGCCCTTCTTGTCTCGCATGGCCAAGCGCGAGAAGCGCCAGCTCGGTGATCAGTTCTGTCTCAGGAATTTTGGCGTGAACCTGACGAGGCTCGCGCCAGGCGGCGAGTCGGCCCTGCTGCATCGCCACAGCCGCCAGGACGAGTTCGTCTACGTGCTCGAAGGCGAGCCGACGCTGATCACGGATGAAGGAGAGCTAGTTTTGCGGCCGGGCGTCTGTGCCGGCTTTCCGGCGGCGGGCCGGGCGCATCAGATCGTCAATCGGACCGCGGCCGATGTCGTCATTCTGGAGGTCGGCGACCGCTCGCCGGGCGACGAAGGCTCCTATCCAGCGGACGACCTCGAAGCGGTGCTCGGTGCCGGCGGGACCTGGGGCTTCACCCACAAGGACGGCACGCCCTATTAGTTCTACTGCGTCACGAAGTTCCCCCATCGTCGCGTTTTGATTGCGTGACAGCATGGACATCGTTTCAAGGTTCTGGCGAGGGCGACGGCGATTTTCTTCCGCAAGGTCGCGATGGAGTTTGTGACGTGGCGTTCGGGCCGGATCGGGGGCGCCTCTGGGTCTTGGACGCGAGGAAATGCGAGGCGCCTCGCCGAGCTTGGTGGCGGAGGGGGGAACGGCCGCTCTCTCGCGGATCAAAAAGCCGTAGGCGGCGATGCAGAGCGTGGCGTGATGGTGGAATCCTCGCCACCCCCGCCCCTCGTAATGGGCGAGGCCGAGTTCGGACTTCAGCTCTTCATAATCACGCTCGATGCGCCAGCGCAGCTTGGTGATCTCGACGAGCGATGACAAGTCGATTTGGTCCGCAACGGTTGCGAGGGAGTAATGATCAGGCTCGACAGCCCCCTCGGGCCATTCGATGAGAAGCCATTCGACGGGATGAGGTGTGGTCCGGTTCCAGTCGCGTCCGGCGGCCCGCACGCGCAGCGCACAGAAGCGCGAGGACAATGGCGTGTTTGTGCCCTCGCGCCAGATGCATGAGGTCCAACGGTCAGCCGGCAGGCTCAGGGCCAGGTCCTTGACGGAGACGGGCGCGTGATCGGCGTCGCGGCGCAACAGCGACGGCGGACGGCCGCGTCCACTCCATGGCTTGGGTGGCAACGGCGCGAGGCCGGGCGGCCAGACCGTCGTGTGGGATTGAATGCCGACCGCATAGGTCAGGCCGAGGGCGGTGATGCCGGCGCGGAACGCCCCGTTGCCGCCGTAGGCCGCGTCGGCCAGCACGACACCGGGCGTGACACCAGAGGCGCGCGCCGTCGCGATCTGCTCGAGCGCGATCTCCGGCTTGGTTTGGAACACGACGTCCTCGGGAACCTTCGCCTTGGCACGCCGGACGGGATCGCCGGCCCATTCCTCGGGAAGATAGAGCCGGTAGGCGATCGGCAGGCTCGCATGGGCATGGGCGACCGACAGGCTCACCGCGATCTGGCAATTGTCTTGCTTGCCGAGACGTCCGCAATATTGGCGCGCGACGCCGACCGAATGCACGCCCTTCTTCGCAAAGCCCGTGTCATCGACGATCCACGCCGCGATCGGCGCCTGCCGTTCCATCGCCGGCAGCACAAGATCGCGCACCGTTTGCAGAACCGTCGCATCCGACCACGCGGCCTGGCCGACGAGGTGAAGCAGCGATTGATGCTCAGCCGCCGCCCGTTCCGGCGCGACGATTGCCGCCATGGGCTCGACGCTCTTGCGTTCGCCGGGCAACAGCAGTCCGGTGCAATAATGCCTCAGCGGGCCGGCCCGATCCGCGTGGCCGAGAGACTTGCCCAAGGCCTCGACATAAGTCGCGAACCGCGCTTCGCTAGCAGGCAGATCATGATCCATCGTGACGCCCGCATCCAAAAAAGCGAATCGCCACCTTATCAAATCAGCCGTCGGCAGAACGAACTGGCGTTCGTGACTCAGTAGAATTAGCAGGCGTCCGCGATTCGCTTCGGCAATCCGTTTGGCTGGCGGGCAAGCCGCGATTTGACCCCCGCGCCCCTTGCCTCTAGTGTCTTTGGAAAGCCGCTATGCCGCCCCGCAGGGCGGCATTTTCCGTTTGTGAAGCTCGCGACGCGTTGGCGTCGACGGAGCCGCCGAACGCGGAGACCGACGTGACCTCGTCCCTGCTGCCCACCTATGCTCGCTACCCCCTCGCGTTCGCGCGCGGCGAGGGCGTCTGGCTCGAGACAGCCGATGGCGAGCGCTATCTCGATCTCGGCGGCGGCATCGCGGTGGCCTCGCTCGGCTACTCGCACCCGCATCTCGTCGCCGCGTTGACCGAGCAGGCGGGTCAGCTCTGGCACACTTCGAATCTGTTTCAGATCCCGCAGGCCGAGCGCCTCGCGCAGCGACTGTGCGCAGCGAGCTTCGCCGACTTTGTCTTCTTCACGAACTCCGGCGCCGAGGCGATCGAGGGCGCGATCAAGACGGCGCGCAAGTACCATGCGGTGTCGGGGCAGCCCGAGCGCTTCCACATCATCACCTTCGAAGGCGCCTTCCACGGCCGCACGATCGCGACGATCGCGGCGGGTGGCAACCCGAAGTATATCGACGGCTTCGGTCCAAAGGCGCCCGGCTTCGACCAGGTGCCCTTCGGCGATATCGAGGCGGTGAAGGCGGCGATCGGCCCGCAGACCGGCGCGATCCTGGTCGAGCCGATCCAGGGCGAGGGCGGCATCCGCGTGGCGCCGCCGGCCTTCCTGCGCCAGCTGCGCGAGGTCTGCGACGCGCACGGCCTGCTGCTCATGGTCGACGAGGTGCAGTCCGGCGTCGGCCGTACCGGCAAGCTCTTTGCCTGTGAGCAGGCCGGGCTTTCGCCCGACATCATGGCGATCGCCAAGGGCATCGGCGGCGGCTTCCCGCTCGGCGCCTTCCTCACCACGACGGACGCCGGCAAGGGCATGACCGCAGGCACGCATGGCACGACCTACGGCGGCAATCCGCTGGCGACCGCGGTCGGCAACGCCGTGCTCGACGTCGTCCTCGGCGCCGGCTTCATCGAGGCGGTCGCGCAAAAAGGCCTGCGCATGAAGCAGAAGCTGGCCGCGCTGAAGGACCGCCATGGCGATATCGTTGCCGAGGTGCGCGGCGAGGGCCTGATGCTGGGCCTGCGCCTGCGCGTGCCGCCGGCCGACTTCGCCGCGGCGGCTCGCGAGGAGCACGTGCTGGTGATCCCGGCCGGCGACAACGTCGTGCGGCTGCTGCCGCCGCTCGTGATCTCGGATGACGAGATCGGCGAGGCCGTCGAGCGGCTCGAGGCGACCTGTCGCCGCCTGGCGATGCCGGCCGAGCTGGCGCGGGGCGCGGCGGAATGACCCGAGAGCTTCCGATCGAGGCGCTCGGCGGCATTCGGCACTTTCTCGACCTGTCCGAGGTTCCCGCCCCTGAATTGCGCCGCATCGTCGATCATGCGGCGGCGATGAAGCGTGCGTGGCGGCGCGGCCTGCCGCCGGTTGATCGGCCGCTCGCCGGGCGCACGCTGGCGATGATCTTCGAGAAACCGTCGACACGGACGCGGGTGTCGTTCGACCTCGCCATGCGCCAGCTCGGCGGCGAGACGATCGTGCTCACCGGTAAGGAGATGCAACTCGGCCGCGGCGAGTCGATCGGCGATACCGCGCGGGTGCTGTCGCGCTTCGTCGAGGCGATCGTCATCCGCATCCTCGATCATTCGGCGATGGTGGAGCTGGCGCGGCATGCGACCGTGCCGATCATCAACGGTCTGACCAAGCGGTCACATCCCTGCCAGATCATCGCCGACGTCATGACGTTCGAGGAGCACCACGGTCCCATCGCGGGCCGAACGGTGACCTGGGTCGGCGACGGCAACAACGTGCTGGCGAGCTGGGTGCACGCGGCGCAGCGGTTCGATTTCAAGATCAGGATCGCCACGCCCCCGGGCCTGGAATTGGCGCCGGGCGTTCTGGCTTGGGCGTTGGCTAACGGCACCGACATCGAGGTCGGCACCGATCCGATGGTCGCCGCGGCCGGCGCGGACTGCGTGGTCACCGACTGCTGGCTGTCGATGGGCGACGAGGAGAAGACCGCGCGTTATTCCCTGCTGAGGCCGTTCCAGGTCAACGGCGAGCTAATGGCGGAGGCGGCGCCCGACGCGATCTTCATGCATTGCCTGCCGGCGCATCGCGGCGAGGAGGTGACCGACGACGTCATCGATGGGCCGCGGTCCGTCGTGTTCGACGAGGCCGAGAACCGCCTGCACGCTCAAAAGGGCATCCTCGCGTGGTGCCTGGGGGTGGACGCGTGAGCGAGAGCGACGCCTTCATGCGACCGGTCTCCGACCTGCCGCACGACGATCGGATCCTGCCGTTCGCCGTCGAACCGCTCGACGTGCGCGGCCGAGTGGTGCGGCTCGGGCCGGCGGTCGACCACATCCTGACGCAGCACAATTATCCGCCGCCGGTCGCGCGCTTGGTCGGCGAGGCCGCGGCGCTCACCGTGCTCCTCGGCTCATCGCTGCACATGGAGGGGCGCTTCCAGCTGCAGACGAAGAGCGATGGCTTCATCGACATGCTCGTCGTTGATTTCGATGCGCCGGACCGGATCCGCGCCTTCGCGCGCTACGATGCCGAGAAGCTCGCCGACGCGCCGAGGGGCGGCGACCTACTGGGGCGCGGCCACCTCGCCTTCACGATCGACCGGGGCAGCGAGACCTCGCGCTACCAGGGCATCGTCGCGCTCGACGGCCAGGGCCTCGAGGCCGCGGCGCATCAGTATTTTCGGCAGTCCGAGCAGATCCCGACGCTTGTCCGGCTCGCCGTCGCCGAGAACGTGACGGGCGAGGGCGCCGCCTGGCGCGCCGGTGGCCTGATGGTGCAATTCCTGCCGGATTCCCCCGAGCGTCAGCGTCTCGCCGATCTCGACCCGGGCGACGCACCGGCAAGCTACAAGCCCGATGCGCCCGAGATCGACGACGCTTGGAGCGAGGCACTGGCGCTTGCCGAGACTGTCGAGGACCACGAACTCGTTGACCCCACCCTCTCGAGCGAGCGCTTGCTGTTCCGGCTGTTCCACGAGCGTGGCGTGCGGGTGTTCTCGTCGCAGGCCGTTCACGACGCCTGTCGGTGCTCGGACGAGCGGATCGACGCCATGCTGCGCCGCTTTTCACCGCAGGAGCGCGCCGACATGATCGGCGACGACGGTAAGATCGGTGTCACCTGCGAGTTCTGCTCGACGCACCGCGTCTTCGATCCGAAGGATTTCGACAAGCCGGATTGACCGCCAGGTTCCGTGTGCTGAACCAGGAGATGCTCAGGGCATTCCGAGGTTGTCGACCGCGGCCTCGACGAGGCGCATGTGATGGCGCATCAACGTCGACGCCTCGTCGCCTTGGCCGCGCTCGATGGCGCGAACGATGTCCTCGTGTTCCTTGAATGATTGCGCGAGGCGGTCCCCGCTTTGAAATTGAGCACGGCGGAACGGCATCAGGCGGCGGCGAAGATCGCGCCCGAAACCGCCCATCGTGGCATTGTGCGCGCCGACGTACAGCTTCTCGTGGAAGTTGACGTTGGCCTCGGCATAGGCGTCCCGGTTCTTGCTTCGGGCCAGATCACCCATCTTGTCGTGCAGCTTGCGCAGACCGTTGCGCTCGGTTGCCGTCATCGCGGTGGCGGCAAGCCGGGCGCAATTGGCTTCGATCTCGCCGGCTGCCACGAACATCTCCGCCAGGCGCTGCGGTGACGGCGCGCTCACGACGGCACCCCTGTAAGGCCGCCGCTCGACGAGGCCGGTCGCCTCGAGCTGACGGAGCGCTTCACGAACAGGCGTCCGCGAGGTGCCATAGCGCGCCGCGAGCGTCACCTCGTCGAGCCTCACGCCCGGTCCGAACACCGACGCGGTAATCTCGTCCGCCAGTCGTTCCGCGAGGCCGTCGCCGCGGGTGATGGGCGCGGCAGGTTTCGGTGGTGCCTTCGCGCGGGGCGCCGGTTTAGATGTCATATTGGCTGAATCGTCCATTGCGGTTCGTCCGGTGCTTTCGGCCTCGACCGGCAAACCTGTTTTCTAGCACGGATGAATTCGATCGTCGGTTGCAATCGAAGCAAGACGCGCCGTTGGATAATAGACCTTCGTCTTAATTACTGCAAACGAGGCGACACGGTGTCGGATACAAGCCATGGTCAGGATCGGTAATCTGAATACTCTCGGCCGGCTAAGCAGCGGAAATCGCTACATGCGTCGATCGCATTCCGACAAACCGCGCCGTCCCACCACCTTGCGGCTCGCTCAACTCGCCGACCCGCTGAGACCCCAGCGGAGATCGGAAAGCGACGGAACGTGCTGGGGATCGAACCCGAGGGATAAAGCGGCGGTGATGCGCAACGCCGCCGGCGCAATATGCACGATCGCCGTCTTCGCGAAGCTATCCTGTTTGAAGTCGTAGGGGTCCGCGCCGGCGCGGACGAAGGCCTTCTTTTTCGATTGATAGGTGGCCCAGCCCGTGGCGAGCGCCGCGACATGGGTGGCGTCCAAGGTTTCGGCCATTGCCGACCCGACTGCGGCGAGCGCTTCGCTCAGGGCCGGCGCATAGGTCGCCTCGAGCGCCACACGCCTTACCGTGGCGGCGCGGCGCGCGGCGCGATCCAGCCAGACCCGAAGGTCGGCGAGGCTAACGTCAGGCGATGGCGCGCAGCTTGCGCAGCACAACGACCAGTTTCGGGGGCCATCCAGCTTCGATTCTCGCTCCAGACCGAGCGATCCCATGAGCTCAGCGATGACGGTTCCACGCGCGACGGCGACATCCACTGTCAGAATGGGTGCGATCCTGGCGACATCCAGGGACGCGGCGTCGCCGCAGCGCCAGCAGGCTTGACCGTGGACGGCGCACATCGCCCATCGCTCGTGAATCGTAAAGTCGCGCGACAGGGCTAGGTCCCGGCTTGGCCTTGGACCGGTATGTCGTGCCAGTTTCGTGCCGTGCCGCCGTGCCGTTCCACCTTCTCCTGTCAGGTCGCCTCCGGTGCCTCGAGATCGCGATAATACGGCTCGACCTTGCCCTTGAGTTTGATCGTCATCTGCTCGCCGGTCCGGGTGCGGGCGGTGCCGGCGGCGAGCCGGACCCAGCCCTCGCTCACGCAATATTCCTCGACGTTGGTCTTTTCCTTGCCGTCGAACCGAATGCCGATGCCGCGCTCGAGCAGCGCCTCGTCGTAGAACGGGCTCTTGGGGCTCGCGGCGAGGCGGTCGGGCGGCGTGTCGGTCATGCGGGTCGGTCCGGTTCAGGCAAGGCCGCACCTATAAGGTCCGGAGCCCGGCCGGCGCAACGCTCTCAGTTCGCCATCACGGCGGCGCGCATCGGCATCGCCCCGCCGATGAGCGACACGACGGCTGGCGGTCGGGTCAGCGCATAGACGAGCGGCCTGTCGTCGAGCGCGATGGTGGCGAGGGTCTCGGGGATCGGAGCGAGGCGAGCCTTGAGGACGAGCGCGCCGATCGGGCGATGGGCAGGCTTCCAGTCCGCCGCGGCGATCGCGAGGCGGGGTGCCGGCGGCCGACGATGGTGCCGGGCCGGCACGAGGGTCACGTCGATGCCGGCATAGGCCAAAGCCTCGGGCCGGCTGACCTCGCCGAGGCTCGCGCCCCGCTTCAGCAGCGCGGCGAAGATCGCGTTCTGGCCGCCGTCGGCGTAGGTCGTGCGCACCGACGCCGCGCCATCGGCGACAAGGGCGGCGATCTTGGCCTGTTCCGCCGCGTGATAGGCTTGCGCCGCCGTCTCCTTGGCGGGATCGCTCGACGGCGCGAAGGCGTAGCGGCCGGCGGACACGCTGGCGCGCAAGATCTCGCCAGTCGCCTCGAAACGGTCCGACCCTTCCTTGAGCTGGCGCCAGAAGTCTATGCTCGGATCGCCGCGGTAGAGCGCCATGTTCGCCGCGCTCATGTGGAAGGGATAGGCCTGCAGCTGGAAGGCCGGCTGGCCACCCTTCAAAGCGTCGCGTGCGATCGCGTAGAGCTCGCCGACCTGGCGGTCCGTCATCGCGAAGCAACCCATCGACGAGCAGGTCCCGTGCACCATGACGGCAGAGCCCGAGGCGCCGTGCGCCTTGTCGTAGGCGTTGGGAAAGCCGGTATCGAACGACAGATAATAGTGCGAGTTCGGGTTCATCTGGCGCGGGTAAACGTCGTAGAAGCCCTCCGGCGTCTGCCGGTCGCCCGAGTACATCTTCGGGCCGAGCTGGCCCGACCAGCGGCAGATCGGGAACGACTTGATGTAGACGAAGCGCCCGGCCGCGTTGCGCTTCCACACCTCGATCTCGGAGTCTTTCTTATAGCTGCGTAGTACCAGCGGCGCCGAAGGCGTCGTACCCTTTGCCGCCATCAACGCGACGGTGGCGGCGGGGATCGGCGCCAGCGCCTTGGCTGGCTCGGCGCTGGTGCCAGAGCTCGAGGACGCGACGAGCGCGGCGGCGATTGTCGCAAGAAAGCTTCGCCGTTTGCCCATCTCGCCCACCCGAATGCCCGCGCCGCGTCTAGCACGTGGAGCTGGCTCGAAACATGGCGACCGACTTCTGCGGCGGCGGCAAAGTGATGGAGCTTTGCCTGTGGCGAGGAGCCAAGCGTGACGAAGCTTATGCTGGAAGCCATCGGAGTCCCTGCGTCACGTCCAGGCCGAACAGCAGGACGAGATCGCCCGCGCCGTTTTGCGGCTCTCGGGGCAGGAGAGCGACGTTTACAAGCTGACCGCCGATGACATCCGCCGCTCGATCGAGGATAGCCGCGAGGTCGGGCAGACGGTTCCCGCGGACGAGGTCTTCGGCCGCCTCGAGCAAAAGCTCGAGGGATCGGCAGCATGAACGATGGCCAAGCTCCGGTGCGTTTTCTCGGGTCTTGCCGACCTCACCGAAATAGCGATCTACGTCAATTCATACTATCCGGGGGCGGCTCGCCGCCGCTACGCCGCCCTGCGCTTCGGCTGCACCTCGGCGGCGTAATCCTCGATCATCTGCCGCGAGATCGTGCCTGGCGTGTATCGATGCGGCCCGATCTCGGAGACAGGCGTCACCTCGGCGCCGGTGCCGCAGATGAAGCACTCGTCGAACTCCGCCAGCTCCTCGGGCATGATGCGCCGCTCGATCACCTCGATGCCGCGCCGCTTGGCGAGGTCGATCACCGTGCGCCGCGTGATGCCGTCGAGAAAGCAGTCGGCGATCGGCGTCTCGATCTTGCCCGCTCGCGTGAACAGGATGTTGGCGCCCGTGCACTCGGCGACTCGGCCCTGCCAGTCGAGCATCATCGCATCCGCATAGCCCTTGCGCTCGGCGGCGTGCTTAGAGATCGTGCAGATCATGTAGAGGCCGACCGCCTTGGCGAGTGACGGCGCGGTCATCGGGTCGGGCCGGCGGTAGGCCGCGATGTCGAGCTTGATGCCGTTCATCTTGGTCGCCATGTCGAACATGCTTGGCCACGCCCAGGCGGCGATCGCAACGTTGATCGTCGCGTGCTGGGCCGCCACCGCCATCATCTCGCTGCCGCGCCAGGCGATCGGGCGCACGTAGCACTCGGAATGGCCGTTGGCGGCGACGATCTCCTGCTTGATGCGGACGAGTTCGTCGACGCTGTAGGGCACCTCGAAATCGAGCAGGCGCGCGGAGTTCAGGAACCGCTCGGAATGCTCGCGAGACTTGAAGATCGCGCCGCCGTATGCGCGCTCGCCCTCGAACACGGCCGAGCCATAGTGCAAGCCGTGCGAAAGCACGTGCAGCTTGGCGTCGGCCCACGGCACCATCTCGCCGTTCATGAAGATGACGCCGTCGCGCTTGTCGAAGGGCAGCACGGACATGGGTCTCTCCTCTCCGGCGTCACGCCGCTGCCGGCGCGATCTCGCGCCGTGGATGATGGGCGGCGGCTGTTCGCGCGGGCAATGAGGGGTAGCGTCAGACCGAAAATAAGTCAATAATACTGACGTAATAATGGAGGCGCGATCCATGCGCAGCGTCATGGCCCCAATCGCGACGACCGATATTTTGACCAAGCCGCCGGCAAGCCCGTCCGAGGCACCGCTGTACGACCTCATCGAGCTGATGTTCTTCGCCTATCGCGACTTCGTCCGCGATGCCGATCTCATCCTCGCCGGGGACGGCTTTGGGCGAGCGCATCACCGCGTGCTCTACTTCGCGAGCCGCCGGCCGGGCCTGACGATCGCCGAGCTGCTCGACATTTTGCAGATCACCAAGCAGAGCCTCAACCGCGTGCTGAAGGACCTCGTCGATCGTGGCTACGTGTTCAACAGGCTCGGCGAGACGGACCGGCGCCAACGCTTGCTGTCGGCGACGCCGCGCGGCGAGGCGCTGATCGAGGAGATCGCCGCCGTGCAATCGACCCGCTTCACCCGCGCCTTCGCCCGCCTCGGCGGCGACGCGCAGGCGCCCGCGGCGGCGTTCCTGGCGGCGATGATGGAGGGCGATGATTAACGCGCCAGCCATAGGGATATGCGCTGGTGATCTCGCATTGATGCGTGCAACCTTCCTTGCCGGCCGCATGGCGATAAACTAACCAAGTTAGTCCACTGGGTGGCTGCCGATGCGCACTTTCAACATTCATGACGCCAAGACACAGCTTTCCCGCCTCGTGGAGGAGGCAGCGGGGGGCGAGCCTTTCATAATCGCCAAGGCCGGAAAGCCGATGGTGCAAGTCGTGCCATTGGATAGCCCGAAGCCGATACGGCGTGTCGGATTCATGGTTGGGGAGATTCAGGTCCCTGACGATTTCGATCGGATGGGGGAAGAGGAAATCGCGCGTATGTTCTACGGGGAGGATGAATGAAGCTTCTGCTGGATACCCACTTTCTGATGTGGGTGTCTGGAAGACCAGACAAGCTCTCGACAGCAGCGCTCGGCGTGATCCAAGATCCTGCGAACGAGCTTATCTTCAGCGTCGCAAGTATCTGGGAGGTTGCAATCAAGGATCGACTTCGACGCGCCGACTTCCGGGCTGATCCTGGCGTCCTTCGACGTAACCTGTTGGACAACGGCTACGTCGAATTGCCGATCCTCGCTTCGCACGCGCTCACGGTCGCCAAGCTGCCACTTGTTCACCGCGATCCATTTGATCGTATTCTTCTTGCCCAAGCCATTGCCGAGGGCTTCGTGCTTCTGACAGCCGACGCGATCGTCGCACGGTATCCTGCTTCCGTCCTTTTGATGTGAGCGGATGAGCATGGGCATGGTCGCAACGATGTCTTCTCGCGCGGGCCAGCGATGACCGACGCCACGCAGCCCCCGCCCGCCTCGAGCGACGGCGCCGCCCCGGCAGACGATGCCGCGCACCTCCTTATCGTCGACGATGATCGCCGCATTCGCGAGCTGTTGCGCCGCTACCTCGTCGCCGAGGGCTATCGCGTCACCACCGCAGGCAACGCGGCCGAGGCGACGACGTCGATGCGCAACATGGCATTCGACCTCATCGTGCTCGACGTCATGATGCCCGGCGAGGACGGCTTCACGTTTGCCACCAAGGTGCGCGGTGACGCCGGGCCGATCGCCCAGATCCCGATCCTCATGCTCACCGCCAAGACCGAGTTCGAGGAGCGCGTGCTCGGCTTCGAGATTGGCGTCGACGACTATCTCGGCAAGCCGTTCGAGCCGCGCGAGCTGTCGCTGCGCATCGCCTCGATCCTGCGCCGCGCGCGGCCGCCTGCCGACAGCGGGCTGCCGACGCAGGTGCAGTTCGGCCCGTTCGCGTTCGACCTGGAGCGCGGCGAGCTGCGCGAGAACGGCGAGGTCGTGCGCATCACCGAGCGCGAGCGCGAGATGTTGCGGCTGCTCGCGGCGAATGCCGGCGGCACGGTCGCCCGCGAGGCGCTCTCTGGTCAGGGCGGAGCGGGCAACGAACGCACGATCGACGTGCAGGTGAACCGGCTCCGCCGCAAGATCGAGGTCGACCCGGCGAACCCGCTGTTTCTGCAGACCGTTCGCGGGGCCGGCTACCGGCTGCTTGTCGACCGTTAACCTTGGCGACTTTTTTGTGGCATCGGTGTGCTAAGCCCGGAACGAACTGTAGAGGTGCGACATTCTCGTTTTGTAGGCGCCACGAATGGCGCCATCCGAGGGGTCGGGTCATGACACGTTCAAATGCGCTGAAAGGCGGCGTCGCAGCCGTTACCGTTATGTTTTCGTTCTCGGGCTCGGCGTCCGCGGCCGGCCTCTTCGACTTCTTCACGCCGCAGCAGGCGCCGGCCTATCAGGCTGATGCGAGCGGGCTGCAGACCGGCCGCTCGGTCGCCGTCACCGGCGATACCGCCGATCTCGCCCCGCAGGCTTCGACGATGACCACGCGGGTCGCGGTTTCCGACCCGACCGAAGCCGCGCCAGGCACCGTCACGGTCGACACCAAGAACCGTTATCTCTACCTCTCGCAGGGCAGCGGCCAGGCGATGCGCTACTCGATCGGTGTCGGCCGCGAGGGCTTTACCTGGTCGGGCGACGCCCACATTGCCCGCCGCGCCGAATGGCCGGCGTGGACGCCCCCGCCGGAGATGATCAAGCGCCGCCCCGATATCCCGCACTTCATGAAGGGCGGCCTCGGCAACCCTCTCGGCGCCCGCGCGCTGTACCTCTATAACGGCAAAGGCGACACCGGCTTCCGCATCCATGGCACCAACGAGCCGGACACGATCGGCCAGGCGGTCTCCTCCGGCTGCATTCGCATGATGAACGCCGATGTCGAGGACCTCTACACGCGCGTCAAGATCGGCACTCATGTCGTCGTTCTCTGAACAACCAACCGCGACAGGTTCATTTCGGCCACACTAGACCACGAAGCACCGGCGCGGGTCCTCGGACCCGTGCCGTTTTCGTACTTTCGCCGCTTTCCCTCCCGAATGACGATGGTGGCCATGATGGCCGGCGCACGGGTGGATCATGTCTCGTAAGATCGTTTGGTTCGCGACCTTGTCCCTGGTCGGCTTCATGGCCGCTGGCTCCGCGGCCGCGCAGGATCGTGGCGGCTACGGGTACGGCTACGATGCCGGCCCCAGCTATTTCCAGAACAGCCCGGCCTACGATCCCTTCTATGGCGAGGGTCGTGGCTACGTGCCGTCTCGCCAGCGCGGCTACTATGCGCCGGACACACGCGGCGGCAACGCCTATTACCCCGATGATCGCCGCGCGCCGCCGCCGCAGGCCTATGACCAGGGCCGCGAGCCGTATTACGCCAACCCAGCCGACGGTGGTCGCGACGGCGGCCGGTACGATCTGGGCGAGAACGCCAACCGCCGCACCATGGTCGAAGTGGCGAACCCAACCCGGCAGCCGGCCGGCACCATCGTCATCGATACCGAATCGCGCCACCTCTATCTGGTCGAGCGCGATGGCCAGGCGCTGCAATACGGGATCGGCGTCGGCCGCGAGGGCTTCTCATGGCACGGCACCGCCAAGGTGGAGCGCAAAGCCGAATGGCCGGGCTGGACACCGCCCGCCGCCATGCTGAAGCGTCGCCCGGACCTGCCGCTGCACATGGAAGGCGGCATCGAGAACCCGCTCGGCGCGCGCGCGCTCTACCTGTTCAACGGCAAGGGCGACACCGGCTTCCGCATCCACGGGACCAACGAGCCGGACACGATCGGCCAAGCCGTCTCGTCGGGCTGTATCCGGATGATGAACGCCGACGTGATCGACCTCTACACCCGCGTCCCGGTCGGCACCCGCGTCGTGGTGCTCTGACCGACGGTAGCTGCGGGCTCAGAACGTGGCATCTCCAATCAGGGTTTACATCCCGCGTAAAAAATCAGGCTAGCGTTCGGTATCTGACGATATCGAAGTTTGAACTCTGATCTATAGTATTGAGGAATACCCTCAAAAATATGATGAAGAACTCAGCGGTTCTCCGGATTTTATTAACTATTCTTGTCAATTTGCTACGGGTCACGAATTTTTTGAGCCTGATAAGCGGCTCAATTGTCAAATTCGAGTGGTCCAGATCGACATCGATAGATTCATGCTTTTCAAACGCATCGAACAGAAACGCCGTCAGCGAGTAGGACGCTCGTAGAAGGTCATACTTTTTCTTGATATCTTGATGGGTAAATTGATTTAGTCCGGGTTGCATGACTGCAAAGACTGCTGTGTAGTCGATATCGCCTTCCTCGGCGCATTCCCATAGATGGTTCAGCAATGCCATCGTTGATGCGAGCGGCGGCCGACCCTCGATGTCCCCCCGATCCAAGCCACAGTCGACCAAGCCATCGAGGAATATTTCATCGTGGAAAGCTTCTTCAACAAAATGATCCCACAATTTAGACAGAGCAGCCGATGGTCCGTCGGTGCGGCTGGCTCCTTGAGCCATGTATTCGCGGGCGGCACGAACAAAATGATAAAACTCGATACCCCAACCCAGCACCTCAATGCGAGTAGCCTCGCCACTAAAAAGCCTTAGCGGAAAGTTTTGGGACATGACGTGCTTATTCCAAAATAGAGCAGCATGTTTGATCGCAATAATAGCCTCATCTGCGTGCATAACATCAAAATAGTCCATACGAAGAACGAAAGACTCACGCTCCAGCAGGCTGACCATAGCCTCGGTCGTCGGCACGTCCCTTGCCGCGGCCTCAGCGACTGCCTCGACGCTCGCGGCACGCCCACAAGACCTGATCACCGTACCAGCCAACAGAGCATCGCTGCCTTCAAAACTCAGACGAAGATCCCGGTCCTCGATCGTCAAGCGACCTGTCGCTTGATGGACCGCCAGATCTGGATGCAGAAGGAACATTGGAAAGCTCCGCTATCTAGGAGTATTCATCCTATAAGGCCGGCAAACATTCATGCTTCTCGGGTCGAAATTATAATAAAATCGTTCCAGATCATCGAACCAGCGCGCGAGAGTTTCTTTGAACATTCCTACGATCTCCATAATGTGATTGGCCCGGTCGACGAGCTTTTTCAAAGTCAGTTCTCCCTTCGACGCACGTCAAGCGAAATTCTTGAAACGCTTTTGTTGTGGATTCGGCAACTTCCTTTAAACAAGGGCTGCCCGCAACGCGCAGCGCAGCTGTGCGTGCTCTCAGCCTTCCCTCAAGGCCCTCCCCCGACTCATATTGCGGTGCGGCATCAACGCGTCGGAGGACCGCTCCTCAGTCGGCGTCGACCAGCGTGGCGATGACCGAGTTGAGCCTGCCCCGCAGATCGGCGATCTCGGTCTCGCTCATCTGGAGCTGACGGACGATCTCGCAGCGCACGCCGATGGCGCGATCGCGCAACGCAAGTCCAGCGGCGGTCAGGCCGATCTCCACCTCGCGCTCGTCCTTGAGGCGGCGCGTGCGCCGGACCAGGCCTGCCGTCTCAAGCCGCTTCAGGACCGGCGTCAGCGTCCCCGAGTCGAGGCTCAGCCGCTCGCCGATCTCGCTGACCTTGAGCGCGTCGGTCTTCCACAGCACGATAAGGATCAGATATTGCGGGTAGGTGAGCCCGAGCTCCTCGAGCAGAGGGCGGTAGGCCTTCTTGATGGAATGAGCCGCGGCGTAGAGCGCGAAGCAAAGCTGGTTATCGATGTCGAGCGGATCGAGCAGCGTATCGACATCGGCCAACTCGCGCTTCATCACGTCACCAGCTTGTAAGCCCGGACGCTGTCGGCCGGGTGTCGCGCGATCGTTAAATCACGATCACAAATCGGGAATACGCGGAAAAGCGCATTCTTCCAAGATGTATTGTGCAGGCGATACTTGCCCCTTTGCGGTTGGCGGTCGATCGTCTCGCGCGACCTACCGCGGTAGCACCGTCTCGCCCATCAGTGCCTTGTCGACCGAATGCGCGGCCTGGCGCCCCTCGCGAATCGCCCAGACCACCAATGATTGACCGCGTCGCATGTCGCCACAGGCGAATACCT
This sequence comes from uncultured Lichenihabitans sp., assembly GCA_965214415.1. Taxonomy (GTDB): domain Bacteria; phylum Pseudomonadota; class Alphaproteobacteria; order Rhizobiales; family Beijerinckiaceae; genus RH-AL1. Next base: position 3,622,351 of record CBDCBQ010000003.1, on the reverse strand, counting down.
TATCGACCGAGGACGCGTAGGCTTTTTGGTCGGCGATCACGTTACCACGCTTGTCGAGATCGACGCCGAGGCCCGCGAGCAGACCCTCGGAGATCGGCGAGACGAAGCCCATTGCCAGCAGCACGAGATCGGCACGCTGCTCGAAGGCGGAGCCCTCGACCTCGGTCATCTTGCCGTCCACGCGCACGCAGCGCAGCGCCTTGACGTTGCCGTCGGGCGTGCCGTGGAACTCCTTCGTCAGCACGGCGAAATCGCGATTGGCGCCTTCCTCCTGCGAGGACGAGGTGCGCAGCTTCAGCGGCCAGTCCGGCCAAGTGAGAAGCTTGTTCTCCTTGGTCGGCGGCTCCGGCATGATCTCGAGCTGCGTCACCGAGAGCGCGCCCTGCCGGATCGAGGTGCCGATGCAGTCCGACCCCGTGTCGCCTCCGCCGATGACGATGACGTGCTTGCCGGTGGCGAGGATCGGATCGTTCGACTGAAACGCCTCCTGGCTGACCCGTCGGTTCTGCTGCGGTAGGAAGTCCATGGCGAAATGGACGCCATGAAGATCGCGCCCGGGGATCGGCAGATCACGCGGCTTCTCGGAACCTCCCGCGAGAACGATGGAGTCGTAATTCGCGAGCAGGCCGGCGGGCGCGACGTCATTGCCGACATGGACGTTGCAATGGAACTTGACGCCCTCCGCCTCCATCTGGCTGACCCGTCGGTCGATCAGATGCTTCTCCATCTTGAAATCGGGGATACCGTAGCGCAGGAGACCGCCCGGCTTGGCGTGCTTTTCGTAGACGTGCACCTCGTGGCCGGCGCGAGCGAGCTGCTGGGCACAGGCGAGGCCAGCCGGACCGGAGCCGATCACCGCCACCGTCTTGCCGGTCCGGCGGCCGAACACATCGGGCTTGACCCATCCGTTCAAGAACGCGCGATCGACGATCGAGCACTCGATCGATTTGATTGTTACCGGCTGTTCGGTGAGGTTCAGCGTGCACGATGCCTCGCAGGGCGCGGGGCAGATGCGGCCGGTGAACTCCGGAAAGTTGTTGGTCGAATGGAGGTTGCGCGACGCCTCCTCCCAATTGCCATGATAGACGAGGTCGTTCCAGTCCGGGATCTGATTGTTGACCGGGCAGCCATTATGGCAATACGGGATGCCGCAGTCCATGCAGCGTGCGCCCTGGTCGCGCACCGCCTCCTCGGACAACGGGATCGTGAACTCCTTGTAATTGCGGATGCGGTCCGCCGCCGGCGTGTAGCGCCGGTCACGCCGATCGATCTCGAGGAAGCCCGTGATCTTGCCCATACGTTCCCAGCCCGCCTTCTGAGTATATCGATGTCCGTCGAGGCCTAGGCCCCGACGGTCTCGAGGACTTGCGCCTCGGTCGTCGCGATCTTCTCCATCGCCTGCCGGTACTCGACCGGCATCACCTTGCGGAACCTAGCGAGCGCCGTTCGCCAGTCGTCGAGCAGCGCCTGCCCCAGCGTCGAGCCGGTATAAGCCACGTGCTTCTCGATGAGATGACGCAGCCGCGCGGCGTCGAACTTGGTGGGATCGCCGACCATCTTCATCCTCCCGCTGGCGAGAGCGTCGCGGCATTGATTGTACATCGCCTCGTGCTCGACCTCGTCGTCGCTGATCGGCTCGAGTTCCACCATTGCCATGTTGCAGCGGTTCTCGAGCGACCCGTCCTCGTCGTAGATGTAGGCGATGCCGCCCGACATGCCGGCGGCGATGTTGCGCCCCGTCATGCCCAACACGACGACGACGCCGCCCGTCATGTACTCGCAGCAATGGTCGCCGGTGCCCTCGACCACCGCGATCGCTCCGGAGTTGCGCACGCCGAAGCGTTCGCCGGCGACGCCGCGGAAATAGGTCTCGCCGTCTGTCGCCCCGTAGAGCGCGGTATTTCCGACGATGATCGAGCGCTCGGGCACGATCGCCGTCTTGGCCGGTGGACGCACAACGATACGGCCACCCGACAGACCCTTGCCGACATAGTCGTTGGCTTCACCCTCGAGTTCGAGCGTGACGCCCTTGGCGAGAAAGCCGCCGAAGCTCTGGCCGGCCGTGCCGGTCAGCTTGACGACGATCGTGTCGTCCGGCAGCCCGAGTTCGCCGTGCACGCGGGCGATGCGACCCGACAGCATGGCGCCGGTGGTTCGGTCGACGTTGACGATCTTCTCCTCGATGACGATCCTCTCGCCCGTCTCGATCGATGCGGAGGCCTGCTCGATCAGCCTGCGGTCGAGCACCGTCTCCAGCTTGTGGTTCTGCGACTCGGTCCGGAAGATCGCGTCGCCCTCGACCGCCTTCGGCTTGGTGAACAGCTTCGAGAAGTCGAGCCCCTTGGCCTTCCAGTGCTCGATGACCTTGGCGCGGTCGAGCATCTGCATCTGGCCGATCATTTCGTCGAAGCGGCGATAGCCCATCGCCGCCATCAGCTCGCGGACTTCCTCGGCGACGAAGAAGAAGAAGTTGATGACGTGCTCGGGCGTGCCGACGAAGCGCTTGCGCAGCACCGGATCCTGCGTCGCGACGCCGACCGGGCAGGTGTTAAGGTGGCACTTGCGCATCATGATGCAGCCGGCCGCGATCAGCGGCGCGGTGGCGAAGCCGAACTCGTCGGCACCGAGCAACGCGCCGACGATGACGTCGCGCCCGGTGCGCAGGCCGCCGTCGACCTGCACGGCGATGCGCGAGCGCAGCCGGTTCATCACCAGCGTCTGGTGCGTCTCGGCGAGGCCGATCTCCCACGGCGAGCCGGCGTGCTTGATCGAGGTCAGCGGCGAGGCGCCGGTGCCGCCCTCGAAGCCGGAGATCGTCACATGGTCGGCGCGGCCCTTGGAGACGCCCGCCGCGACGGTGCCGACGCCGACCTCGGAGACGAGCTTCACCGAGACCCAGGCCTCGGGGTTGACGTTCTTCAGGTCGTAGATCAGCTGCGCCAGATCCTCGATCGAGTAGATGTCATGGTGCGGCGGCGGCGAGATCAGGCCGACGCCGGGCGTCGAATGGCGCACCTTGGCGATCACCGCATCGACCTTGTGGCCGGGCAATTGGCCGCCTTCGCCGGGCTTGGCACCCTGTGCCATCTTGATCTGCAGCATGTCGGCGTTGACGAGGTATTCCGCCGTGACGCCGAAGCGGCCCGAGGCCACCTGCTTGATTGCCGAGCGCATCGAATCGCCGTTCGGCAGCGGCTTGTAGCGATCCGATTCCTCGCCGCCCTCGCCGGTGTTGGAGCGCCCGCCGATGCGGTTCATCGCGATCGCCAACGTCGTATGCGCCTCGCGCGAGATCGAGCCGAAGCTCATCGCGCCGGTCGAGAATCGCTTGACCAGCTCGACCGCCGCCTCGACCTCGTCGAGCGGCACCGGCTGGCGGCCATCCTCGTCGGCCGTGCGCAGGCGAAACAGGCCGCGGATCGTCAACAGCCGGTCGTCCTGCTCGTTGAGCAGCTTGGCGTATTCGCGGTAGCGCTCCTGCGCGTCCGCGCCCTGCTCGGCGCGTACGGCGTGCTGCAACAGTGACACCGATTGCGCCGTCCACGAATGCACCTCGCCGCGCACGCGGACCGCGTAGTTGCCGCCGACGTCGAGCGCGCCCTTGTAGACCGGCGAATCGCCGAACGCGTCGCGGTGGCGCGTCGCGCTTTCCTGCGCGACTTCGGACAGCCCGACGCCGCCGATCTGGCTCGCGGTACCGGTGAAGTATTGCTTCACGAAGCTCTCGGCGAGCCCAACCGCGTCGAAAATCTGGGCGCCGCAATACGACTGGTAGGTCGAGATTCCCATCTTCGACATGACCTTGAGGAGGCCCTTGCCGATCGCCTTGATATACTGCGAGATCGCCTTGGCGGCGTTGATCGACTCCGGGAACGTCTTGCCCATCGCCGCCAGCGTTTCGAAGGCGAGGTACGGGTTGATCGCCTCAGCGCCATAGCCGGCGAGCAACGCGAAATGGTGCACCTCGCGCGCCTCGCCGGTCTCCACCACGAGGCCCACCGACGTGCGCAGCCCGGTGCGGATCAGGTGATGGTGCACGGCCGCCGTGGCGAGCAGCGCCGGGATCGGGATGCGGTCGGCGCCGACGAGGCGATCCGACAGGATGATGATGTTGTAGCCGCCCGACACCGCCTGGTCGGCGCGCGTGCACAGGCGGTCGAGCGCCGCCGCCATGCCCTCGGCGCCGCTCTGCGAGGCGTAGGTGATGTCGAGCGTCTTGGTGTCGAACGAGTCCTCGAACGAGCCGATCGAGCGAATCTTCTCGAGGTCCTCGTTGGTGAGGATCGGCTGGCGCACCTCGAGCCGCTTCTTCTTCGAGTTGCCCCGGTGGTCGAGGATGTTCGGACGCGGCCCGATGAACGAGACGAGGCTCATCACGAGCTCCTCGCGGATCGGGTCGATCGGCGGGTTCGTCACCTGCGCGAAGTTCTGCTGAAAATAGGTGTAGAGCAGCTTCGACTTCGACGAGAGCGCCGAGATCGGCGTGTCAGTCCCCATCGAGCCGTTGGCCTCGGCGCCGGTCACCGCCATCGGCGTCATCAGGATGTTGAGATCTTCCTGCGTATAGCCGAATGCCTGCTGGCGATCGAGCAGCGAGACGTCGCCACGCGTCACCCGCGCCTCGACGCTGGAGAGTTCTTCCAGCACGAGCTGCGTGCGGTCGACCCACTTCTTGTAGGGATGGAGCGCGCACAGCTCCTTCTTGATGTCGGCGTCCGAGACGATGCAGCCCTTCTCGAGGTCAACGAGCAGCATCTTGCCCGGCTGCAGGCGCCATTTCTGGACGATCTTCTCCTCGGGGATCGGCAGCACGCCGGCCTCCGACGCGAGCACGACAAGCCCATCGTCGGTGACGAGGTAGCGCGCCGGACGAAGCCCATTGCGGTCGAGCGTCGCGCCGATCTGGCGACCGTCGGTGAAGGCGATCGACGCCGGGCCGTCCCACGGCTCCATCATCGAGGCATGATACTCGTAGAAGCTCTTGCGCTCCTCATCCATCAGCGGGTTGCCGGCCCACGCCTCGGGAATCATCATCATCATCGCGTGGGTGAGCGAGTAGCCACCCTGGACGAGGAATTCGAGCGCGTTGTCGAAACACGCGGTGTCCGACTGCCCCTCGTAGGAGATCGGCCACAGCTTCTCGATGTCCTCGCCGAACAGGTCGGACGAGACCGAGGCCTGGCGCGCCGCCATCCAGTTGACGTTGCCGCGCAGGGTGTTGATCTCGCCGTTATGGGCGACGTAGCGATACGGGTGCGCAAGCTGCCAGGACGGAAACGTGTTGGTCGAGAAGCGCTGATGGACCAGCGCCAGCGCGGTCTTCACGGTCGGGTCGCGCAGATCGGCGAAATAATCGCCGAGCTGGGTCGCGAGCAGGAGCCCCTTGTAGACGATCGTCCGCGACGACATCGAGACGGTGTAGTAGCCGGCGTAGCGCTTGTCCTCGCAGCCGAAGACGGCGCCCGAGATCGACTTGCGCAGCACGTAGAGCCGGCGCTCGAAAATCTCCTGGTCGGTATGCGTCGGCCCGCGGCCGACGAAAACCTGGCGGGTCAGCGGCTCGCTCGGCTTGACGCTCTCGCCCAACATCCCGGGGTCGACCGGCACATCGCGCCAACCGATCAGCACGAAACCCTCGGCCGCGATCGTCTCCTCGACGATGGCCGAGATTTCAGCGCTCGCGTCGCCGGCCTTCGGCAGGAACATCACGCCGACCGCGTAATGACCTTCCGCCGGCAGCTCGAAACCAAGGTCCTTGGCCTTCTCGACGAAGAACTCGTGCGGGATCTGCAGGAGCATGCCGCAGCCGTCACCGGCGCGCGGGTCGGCGCCGGTCGCGCCGCGATGATCGATGTTGAGCAGGATCTGCAGACCCTTCTCGACGATGTCGTACGATTTCTCGTTGTGCATGTTGGCGACGAAGCCGACACCACAGGAATCGTGCTCGTTGGCCGGATCATAGAGGCCCTGCGCTTCCGGCAGTCCGGGATCGCGCATGACGATGTCGCGGTTGACGGCGGAGTCGTGCGGCGCGCGCGGCTTCGGCGACGGCGCGATCTTGCCGCGCGACTCGTCGCCACTTTCGATGATCCAGTCGTGTGCCTTCATCGATCTTCCCCAACCTGGGCCCGGCGCGCACCTTAGGCACAAGATTGGTCAGCAATCCTGTCCTATCGTGCGATTATGCGGAAACGGCCTGCCTGACAAGCGTGTCCGATGCTGCCTGCAAGCGTGGTGCCGATCAAGAGGCGAGCCGGCGACCCGAGTCAACATGGCGAAAACGCGTCGGGCGGCGCCACGCGGCGACACCGTGACGCGTGACGTCTGCCCGGCGATCCCGAGCGAGAGTCCACCGCCCTCACAACCGCCTTGCGGCAGGCGGCGACGGCGGCGATAAGGGCGTATGGAACCGCTGAAGATCGTCGCCGGCGTCGAGACCGACCTGCAGGTGGTGATGAGCGCGCTGGGGCGTGAAGCTCGCGCCGCGGCGCGCGGCCTCGCCTTGTCGACCGACGCGGCGCGATCACAGGTGTTGACGGTGGCAGCGGCGACCGTTCGCGAGCGCGCGCGTGACATTCTCGCCGCGAACCAACGCGACGTCGCCGAGGCACGCGCCAGGGGAACGGCGCCCGCCTTCGTCGATCGCCTGGTACTCGACGAAGGGCGAATCGGGGGGATCGCCCGCGGCCTCGATGCGATCGCCAAGCTGCCCGACCCGGTCGGGCACATCCAGGACACGTTCAAGCGCCCGAACGGCCTCGTCATCGAACGCGTCGCGGTGCCGCTCGGCGTCATCGGCATCATCTACGAGAGCCGGCCCGCCGTCACGGCGGACGCTGGCGCGCTCTGCCTCAAGTCCGGCAATGCGGCGATCCTGCGCGGCGGGTCCGAGGCATTTCATTCGGCGAGCCTGATCCACGCCTGCCTCGTCGAGGGTCTGCGGGCGGTCGGCCTGCCCGAGGCGTCGATCACGCTGGTGCCGGTGCGCGACCGCGCCGCCGTCGGCCTGATGCTGACCGGCCTCGACGGTGCCATCGACGTCATCGTGCCGCGCGGCGGCCCGAGCCTCGTCGCCCGCGTGCAGGCCGAGGCGCGGGTGCCGGTGTTCGCCCACCTCGAGGGCGTCAATCACGTCTACGTCGAGCGAAGCGCGCAACGTGCCAAGGCGATGGCGATCGTGCGCAACGCCAAGCTGCGTCGTGTCTCGATTTGCGGCGCCGCCGAGACCTTGCTCGTCGATCGCGCCTCGCCGCTCCACCGCGATCTCGTGATGATGATGCTCGATGCCGGCTGCGAGATCCGCGGCGACGCGGCCACCGCGCGCATCGATCCGCGCGTCGTGCCGGCGACGAAGGCCGACTGGGCCACCGAATATCTCGACGCGATCCTCGCCGTGAAGCTCGTCGACGGGACCGAGGCGGCGATCGACCATATCGAGCGCTACGGCTCGCGCCACACCGACTGTATCGTCACCGAGAGCCAGGCCGCCGCCGACAAGTTCCTGCGCGAGGTCGATTCGGCGATCGTGATGCACAACGCCTCGACGCAATTCGCCGACGGCGGCGAGTTCGGCTTCGGCGGCGAGATCGGCATCGCGACAGGCCGCCTGCACGCGCGCGGGCCGGTCGGCATCGAGCAGCTGACGACATTCAAATATCGGGTGCACGGCAACGGACAGATCCGCCCGTGAGCGCATGATATCGAAAGGATTCGCAGGCCTGCCGCCCCTGGCGCGCGGCCAGCGGATCGGCCTCTTCGGCGGCAGCTTCAACCCGCCGCACGACGGCCATCGCTCCGCAAGCCTTATCGCGCTGCGCCGGCTCAGGCTCGACTGGGTCTGGTGGCTGGTCTCGCCCGGCAACCCCTTCAAGGACACGCGCGACCTGCCATCCGTGGACGAGCGCATCGAGGCGGCCCGGCGTCTCGCCGCGCATCCGAAGATCGTCGTCACCGGGTTCGAGCAGACGCTGGGCTCGCGCTACACATGCGACACGATCGCTGTTCTTCACGAGCGCCATCGGGCGATCCGCTTCGTGCTGCTGATGGGCGCCGATTCGTTCGCCGACCTGCACCGCTGGAAACACTGGCGCGCGATCATCGAGACGATCCCGATTGGCGTCATCGATCGACCTGGCTCGACGCTGCGGGCGGCACAGGCGCCGGCGGCGGCCGCGTTGCGCGATGCACGCCTCGACGAGAGCTACGCCTCGCGGCTCCCGACGAGCCGCCCGCCGGCCTACGTGCTGCTGCACGACAAGCGATCGACGCTATCCTCGACCGAGCTGCGGGCGACTAGCGGGGCAGACCGGTCGAATCCAGGGCGCGCAACGGCGAGCCGTTCGGCGCATTGAGGTCGAAAGCGGTCGCGCTACCTCAAATCGGAGGCCGCTTTGGCTCGGTAAGGAAGGTTCAAGATGACCAGCGGCAGCGTCTCCCTCGATCAGCAGTACCACAAGGACAAGCCGCTGCCGCTGCCGGACGCCGACTTCTACGACATGCTCGGCACCTTGGCGCCGGAGGAGCAGGCGATCGTCCTGCGCGTGCGGGCTTTCCTCGCCGAGCACGTCGCGCCCGTGATCCGCGAGCATTGGTCGAACGCGACATTCCCGTTCGAGATCATCGAGCCGATGAAGGCGCTCGGCATCGCCGGCCTCGGCTACGAGGGCTATGGCTGCGCGGGCGGCTCGACGACGCTGAACGGTTTCATCTCGATGGAGCTGGCCCGCGTCGACCCGTCGATCTCGACATTCTGGGGCGTCCACTCCGGCCTCGCCATGGGCTCGGTCTACCTGTGCGGCTCCGAGGAGCAGAAGCAGCGTTGGCTGCCGGGGATGGCGCGGATGGAGACACTCGGCGCGTTCGGCCTGACCGAGCCCGACGTCGGGTCGGGGGCCGCGCAGGGACTGATGACGACAGCGCGCCGCGACGGCGACGGCTGGGTGCTGAACGGCCAGAAGAAGTGGATCGGCAATGCCACCTTCAGCGACATCACGATCATCTGGGCGCGCGACGAGGCCGACAACCAGGTCAAGGGCTTCATCGTCGAGAAAGGCACGCCGGGATTTGTCGCCGACAAGATCGAGCACAAGCTGGCGCTGCGTGTCGTTCAGAACGCGCTGATCACGCTGACCGACTGCCGGGTCAGCGAGACGGATCGCCTGCAGGAGACCCGCAATTTCAAGGACACGGCAGACGTGCTGCGGATGACGCGCGCCGGTGTTGCCTGGCAGGCGGTCGGCTGCGCCATGGGCGCCTACGAGCACGCGCTGGCCTACGCACAGAGCCGCATGCAGTTCGGCAAGCCGATCGCGAGCTTTCAGCTGATCCAGGACTTGCTGGTTCGCATGCTCGGCAACATCACCGCCGCGATGGCGATGGTGCAGCGCCTGTCGCAGCTGCAGGACGCCGGCACGATGTCGGACGAGCACGCCTCGCTCGCCAAGGTCGTCTGCACGACGAAGATGCGCGACACGGTCGGCTATGCGCGCGAGCTGATGGGCGGCAATGGCATCCTGGTCGATTATCACGTCGCCCGTTTCGTCGCCGACGCCGAGGCGATCTACTCGTACGAGGGCACGCGCGAGATGAACACGCTGATCGTCGGCCGCGCGATCACCGGGTTCGGCGCGTTCGTCTGAGGCGGGGAGCGTGGCGAAGGTGCTGTATTTCCTGCTGACGTTTCTTGAATCGGGCTTGGCGATCTTCGGGATCCGGACGCCGCTCGAGCAGCCGCCATATCGTGTGCTCGCGACGCTGCGCGACCATGTCGAAATTCGCGACTACGGCCCACACGCAGCCGTCGAGACCGGGATGGTGGACGGAGACGGCGATGCCTTCTCGCGCCTGTTCCGCTACATCACCGGAGCCAATGGCACGGGCGCGACGATCAAGATGACGGCACCCGTCGCCCAGACAGGAGGCAGCCGCTTTGGCGGTATCTCGTCGGAGGAGGGCGCGATGACGATGCAGTTCGTTCTTCCCGAGAAGATCGCCCCTCACCCGCCGGCGCCGACGGACCCAAAAGTCCGGCTCGTCGAGGTGCCGGCGCGCACGCTGGCGGTTATCCGCTTTTCGGGCTCGTTCGGCCGGCGCAATCTCGACGCGCATCTCACGACCTTGCGCGATGTGCTCGCGGGCGCGGGCCGCAAGACGAAAGGGGCGCCGATCTTTCTCGGCTATGACCCGCCGTTCACCATTCCATTTTTGCGTCGCAACGAGGTGGCGCTGGAGGTCGCGCCCTGAGATGTCCACGCCTCGCCTGAAGCCTGACTATTTCGCGCTGTTCGACACGACTATCGGGCGCTGCGGCCTCGCCTGGACGGAGCGTGGCGTCTGCGCCGTGCAGATCCCCGAAGCGGACGAGGCCGCGACGCGTCGACGCCTGCTACGTCAGTGGCCCGAAACGGAAGAGGCCGAGCCGCCGCCGGGCGTCGCGGCGATCGTCGAGCGGATCGTCGCCCTGCTCGGCGGCGAGAATGTCGAGTTCGCCGATGTTGCGCTCGACCTTCGTGGCATCTCCAGATTCGAGCGGCAGGTCTATGCGATCGCGCTCGCGATCCCGCCGGGCCGGACGCTCACTTACGGCGAGATCGCGGAGCAGCTTGGCGACCGCGGCCTGGCGCGCGCCGTCGGCCAGGCGCTCGGCGCCAACCCGGTCCCGATCGTCGTGCCCTGCCACCGCGTCGTCGCGGCGAGCGGCAAGTCGGGTGGTTTCTCGGCACCCGGCGGCGCGCAAACCAAGGTGCGCATGCTGGCGATCGAGCGCGCGCATGCCACGCCGGATGGGATGCTGCTGTGAGCGTTGCCTGGAAATCATCCCTGAAGCATCTCGAAGACGTCCCGAAGATTTGAAGCAGAGACATTCCGCCATTCGCTGGGGCGACATCGCGGGTGCTGGAAATGCTATCGGCACGATTATGAGGAGGTCGAGCATCACTTTGTTTGGGGCGCCGTGCAGAAGCGTCTCCCGGAGTTTCTGCTGGTCGTCGAGCTGGAACTTGCTCAGGTAGCAATCCAGCCGTCTAAGCCGCATCAGTCCCGCGCGATGATCTCCAACTCATGGGCGAACGACATCTCGGCGCGCCGCGCGTCGCCCAGCTTGCGGCGGCGGGCGAAGCGGGAGCGGCGTCCCGGCTTCAACGGCTTGGCGTTGCGCGGCAGCGGCGTGCCCATCGCGACGCAGGCTTCCTCGATCGCCACCGGCTGGCCGAGGAGGTGGCTCCAGGCGCGCGCCTTGCGGGCCAGCTCGATCGCCTCGCCGGCGCCGAGCGTCACGTCGAGCTCGCGGTCCTCGTGGCGGAGCACCAAAGTGGCGCGCCCGTTCGGCTGGCGCACGGCGAGGATCAGGCCGCGATAGGCCGCGACCGGCACGCCGACCTTCATGCGCACGCCCTGCAGCACACGTTCGATCGTGACCCGAGTGGCGCTGACGTGGACGATGCGCTTCGCACCGTCGGCGCGCGGGTCGACGGCGTGGCGGGTTACCGAAAACGCGTCGATGGCGGTCTGGCTCATGGTCGGCTCGAGGCTCCGTTTGAACTCGAGCCGATCCTGTCCTTCGCCTGCCGCCGAACCGCTAACAGGTCTGGTGAACGCGCGCTAAATAGCGGTTTTCGCTGGGCTTTGCCGCGACGTGCTTGGCGTCGCGCGAAGCATTCCGGTAAAATGCAAGCGATCGCGCCGAGGTTGCCGCCCGCGTGGCGCGACGCCACGTAGAGCTTCGGCCGTTTGGCTTGATGGTGCCGCGTTCGCTCGCTAAGCGTCGCTCTCGCCCCCAACCAGGATCGGCCGACCACCCTGTCTCAAGCGCCCAACAGCCCTGATATGCTGGCCCGCCTCGTCGGGATCGCCGAGGATGCCGGTCGCATCGCCGTCGACTTCTATCGCCCCGGCGGCCGGACGCGCGCCGGTGTCGAGTGGAAGGCAGACGGGTCGCCGGTCACGGAGGCCGATCTCGCCGTCAACGCCTTCCTGGAGCGCGAGCTCAAGGTGCTCCGGCCTGACGCGGCATGGCTCTCCGAGGAGAGCATCGACGATCCCGCCCGGCTCGCCGCCGAAGAGGTGTTCATCGTCGATCCGATCGACGGCACGCGTGGCTTCTCGGAAGGCGATCCGCATTGGGCGGTCGCCGTGGCGCTGGTCGTCGCGGGCAGACCGGTCTGCGGGGTCGTCCACGCGCCCGCGCTCGGCGAGACCTATGCCGCGGCAGCCGGGCTCGGGGCGACGCTCAACGGCACCCGCCTGCCGGTTCGCGAGGAGCTCGCGGTTCGGCCCGACATGCGCATTACCTGCCCGAAGATCCTGGCGAAGGCGCTGGCCGAGGCCGGCGTCGACCTCGCGTTCCAGCCGAAGATCGCCTCGCTGGCGCTGCGCGTCGCCAAGGTCGCGTCCGGTGTCTACGATGCCGGCTTCACGACGCGGAACTCGCACGACTGGGACCTCGCCGCGGCCGACATGGTGCTGACCGAAGTCGGCGGGATCCTCGCCGACTTGGCGGGCGAGGCCGTCATCTACAACAAGCGCGACCCCGTGCAGGGCGTGTTGACTGTCGCGCCCCGCACCCTGCAAAAGTCGCTAAGCGCTTCCCTTGCGCGAACCAAGTTCGGGCAGCCAACGTAATGCCCAGCGAGCACACGCGAACGACAGGCCGCCGATGATCGACAAGTCCGACCGGCAGCTCCTGCATCTCGTGTTCGGCGGAGAGCTAGACGATCTCGACGGCACCACGTTCACGGATCTGGCCGCCATCGATGTGGTCGGCGTGTTTCCAAGCTACACGACGGCCTACGCCGCCTGGAAGACCAAGGCGCAGGCGAGCGTCGACAATGCCAACATGCGCTACTTCATCGCGCATTTGCATCGCCTGCTCGATCCGGCCGGCTGAGCGCGCGCGGATGACCCCCCGCGCGATCCCGATGCGGTCGTTTCTGCTCCCGCTTTACCGACTGACGAGCCGCGGCGCCGGCCCCTTGATGCCGGCCGTGCTGCGCTGGCGACGACACCGTGGCAAAGAGGACGGCAATCGCCTGCGCGAGCGCATGGGCGTGCCGGGCCTGCCGCGCCCGCATGGCCGGCTCGTCTGGGTGCACGCGGCGAGCCTTGGCGATGGCCAGACGCTGCTGCCGCTGATCGATCGGCTCGGCGCGCGCGGCTTCCACGTCCTGATGTCGACGCGCACGGTCAGCTCCGCCAACGGCCTGATGCGACAGCTGCCGGCCGGCGCCTTTCACCAGTACATGCCGGTCGACGTGCCCGCCTACGTCACCCGATTTCTCGATCATTGGCGGCCCGACATGGTGCTGCTCGCCGGTGCCGAGCTGTGGCCCAATGTGATCTTCGAGACGAGCCGGCGCCGTCTGCCCATCATCTGCGTCAACGGGCGCATGACCGACCGCGTCTATCGCCATTGCACGCGCATGCCGCGCTTCATCGCCGGTCTGATGCATCGCATCGATCTCTGTTTGGCGCGCAGCGACGACGACGCCGAGCGGTTCGTGACGCTGGGCGCGCGCTCGGTGCAGACCGTGGGCGATCTCGTCTTCGACGTGCCGAGCCCCGGCGCCGACCCGCGGGCGGTCAGCGCCTTCACCGCTCGCGTCGGCGCCCGGCCGATCTGGATCGCGGCGCTGACGGACCCGGACGAGGATGCGCTGATCCTCGAGACCCACCGCCTGCTCGTCGCGCGTTTTCCCGACGTCGTCACGGTCGTCGTGCCGCGCCTGCCGCGCGACGGGGCGGCGCTGGCCGAGGCAGCCTCGCGCCGCGACATCGCGGTGGCGCTGCGTTCGCGCGACAAGATGCCGACGAGCCTGCCGGGGCTCTATGTCGCCGATGTCGGCGGCGAGCTCGGCCTGTTCTATCGAGCGAGCGACATCGCGTTTCTGGGCCGCTCCTTGAAGGGCGGCGGCCACAGCCCGATCGAGGCGGCCAAGCTCGGCTGCGCGATCCTGCATGGGCCGAGCATCGAGAGCTACGCGCCGATCTATGCCGCGCTCGACAACGCGCAGGGCGGTGTCTCCGTCAGGGACGCCTCGATGCTGGTGCGCGTGCTGGCGCTGCTGTTCGACGACGGCGCCAAGCTCCGGCAGATGCAGCGCAACGCCACGCAGACGATCGACAAGCTCTGCGGCGGCACCACCCGCGTGATGCGCGCGATCGAGCCTCAGCTGGTGCAGATGCTGGTGGAGCGGTGAGGGAAAGATATCCAGGCTCGCCCGTTGCCATGGCGAGCTTGGAGCCTGCGCCCATGACCAAAGGCACGTCGGCAACGATCGTCCGCTGCGAGGAGCCCTACAACGCGGAGCCGACGCGCGGCCGGCTTCGCGAAAACTTCGTGACCGACCAGGCCGACTTCTACGTCCGCAGCCACGGCAACGTCCCGGAGATAGACGCCACCGCGCACCGACTCCGCGTCGGTGGCCGCGTGGCGACGCCGCTCGACCTCGGAATGGCCGAGCTGCGCGAGCGCTTCGCCGAGCGAACCGTCGAAGCCGTCATGCAATGCGCCGGCAACCGCCGTGCCGATCTCGACGAGGTCGAGCCGGTCGAGGGCGACCTCTGGGAGCTCGGCGCGATCGGCAACGCACGCTGGACCGGCGTCGCGCTCGCCGACGTCTTGCGCGCCGCTGGAGCCGAGGATGGCGCCGACCTCCACGTCGCCTTCTCGTCGCTTGACGAATGCGATGTCGAAGGCAAGCACTTCACCTACGGCGCCTCGGTTCCCATGCCGAAGGCAATGGCGCCCGAGGTGCTGCTCGCCTACGCGATGAACGGCGAGCCGCTCGAGCCCCGGCACGGCTTTCCATTGCGCGTCGTGGTGCCGGGCTTCGCCGGTGTGCGCAGCCCGAAGTGGCTGGCGGCGATCGAGGTGCGCGACACGCCCTCCGACAATCCGATCCAGGCCGAGGACTACAAGCTGCTGCCGTCAGACATCCGCAGCAAGGACGATATCGACTGGAGCCGCGGCACGACGATCAACGAGCTGCCGGTGAACTCGGCGATCTGCGAGCCGGCGCCCGGCGCCGAGATCGTGGCGGGTCCAACCATTTTGCGCGGCTACGCGATGGCGACGGCGCGCGCGGTGACACGGGTTGATGTCTCGGCCGACGGCGGCGAGACCTGGCTGCAGGCCGATCTCGAGCCGTCCTCGCCGTGGAGCTGGACCTTCTGGTCGGCCAGTCTCGACCTGACGCCGGGCGCGCATGATCTGACGGTCCGCGCCTGGGATTCGGCGAGCCAGACGCAGCCGGCGCGGCCGCAGGACACCTGGAACATCAAGGGCTACCTGTCGACGGCCTGGCACCGCGTGTCGGTCACGGTGCGCGCCTAGCGCGTGGCCTCGCCGCAGCCCAACGTCCTCGACGCGCCGCGGCGGAGCGAGTTTTCGCTGTCCGTCTGGGGGCTCGTGGCGCTGACGGGCATCGGCAGCGGGCTCGCCGCCGGGCTGCTGATGAAGCTGCTTCGGCTCGTCCAGCATGCGGCCTATTCCTACCACCAGGGGACGTTCCTCGACGCGGTCGAAAAGGTCGATTGGGCAACCCGCATCCTGGTGCCGACCGGCGCCGGGCTTCTGGCCGCCGCCGTTCTCTACGCGATGGGACGCGTGAAGAGCGCGCATTCGGGCGAGCTCGACGCGACGATCTGGTTTCGCAGCGGTCGGCTCGATCCGCCGCGCACCACCATCAAGGCGGTGTTGTCGATCGTCATCGTCGGCCTCGGCGCGTCGCTCGGGCGCGAGCAGGCGCCAAAGCAGATCGGCGCGCTGATCGGCAGCCTCTCGGCCTCGTGGCGCGACGTCGAGCCGGCCAAGCGGCGGCTCCTCGCGGCGTGCGGCGCCGGAGCCGGCATGGCGGCGGTCTACAACGTGCCGTTCGGCGGAGCGTTGTTCTCGCTCGAGGTGCTGCTCGGCACGCTCGCGCTGCCACTCCTCGCGCCTGCTTTCGTGACGAGCCTACTCGCGGTGGCCTCCGCCTGGCTGCTGCTGCCCAACGAGGCGACCTATCAAGTGCCGACGATGCCGGTGACCACGAGCCTCGTCGCATTCGCTGCTGTCTTCGGGCCGATCGCCGGCGCGGCATCGGCGATGTTCGTCAAGCTGATCGCTCTCGTCGCCACCCTCCGGCCGAAGGGCGGCGCGATCTTTCCGGCGGTGCTCGCCGTCTTCTTCGGGCTCGGCATGCTGGCGATCCCCTATCCGCAGCTGCTCGGCAACGGCAAGGACGTGGTGGAGCTGGCGGCACTCGATCGGGTTGCTTTCCCGGCTCTCGTCGCGCTCGTCGTCCTCAAGCCGCTGGTGACGGCCGCCTGCCTCGGCACCGGCGCGCCCGGCGGGCTGTTCACGCCAACCCTCGCCTTCGGGGCGCTGCTTGGGGCCGTGCTCGGCCATGTTTGGCTGGCGGCTTGGCCGGGCGCGCAGGCCGGCGCCTTCGCGCTGGTCGGGGCTACAGCCGTGCTCGCCGCCACGACCAAGGGCCCGATCTCCTCGCTCGTGCTGATGATGGAGCTGACACACCACATCGACGGGCTGATGGTGCCGATGCTGATCGCCGTCGCCGGCGCGGTCACCGTGGCGCACCGCATCGACGCGCGCTCGACCTACACCGGCCGGCTCGCCGCCATCGGGCCACTGCGCAAGATCGTAGTCAAGGCTGGGTTCGCCGCGCCGGATGAGCGAATCGAGGCGGTCTCTGCTGCCGCGCGCTACACCGAGCTGCTGCACCTTTGCTTGCTTGACGAGGCCGTGCTGGAAGTCTTCGTCGTCGACGACGACGGCGCCGTGGTCGGCACCATCGGGCGCCGCGATATCATGGCTCCCTCCCCGCGCTTCGCGCCGCTCGAGATCGCCGCCGCGGCGGATTTCGTCACCAGGCCCAACCCCGCGTACGACGGCGCCCCCGGAGCCGGGCCACCCCTGACGAAGAACTCGGCCTCGGCTGGCCCGATGGAGACGACCTGATGCGCCTGACCCCGCCGACGATCCCCGTCTTTCTGCTTGCCGTGGTCCTGGCGCTGCTGTCCGTCGTGAGCCTCTACGCGCACATCCCGACGGTGCAGCCCTATATAGCGGCCTCGCACCATCGCTACTGGCTGATGGTGGCCGCCTTCGTCATCCTGGCGGTGGGCGTCGTCTTTCCAGGACTCTGACATGGCAGATCGTGGCACGATCATCGTCACCGGCGGAAGCCGTGGCATCGGCGCCGCGATCTCGCATCGGCTCGCCGCCGACGGCTTCGCGGTGCTGGTCAACTTCGCGCGCGATGCGGCGGCGGCGGAGAAGGTGGTAGCGGCAATCACGGCGGCGGGCGGCAGGGCGGTCGCGCATCGCGCCGACATGGCCAGCGATGCGGACATCGTGGCGATGTTCGACTTTGCCGATCGCGAGCTCGGAGGGCTTGTCGGGCTCATCAATAACGCCGGCATCATCGGCGACGCCGAGCGCCGGTATTTCGAGCAGGACCGCGCCAGCCTCATGCCGGTCTTGGAGATCAACATCCTCGCGCCGATGCTGTGCGCGGCGCAGGCCGTGCGGCGAATGTCGACGAAGCACGGCGGCAAGGGGGGCGGTATCGTGTCGATCTCATCGGTCGCCGCGCGGACCGGCGGCATCCCTGGCGCCGTCGCCTATTCGGCGAGCAAAGGCGCGATCGAGAGCTTTACACGCGGCCTGGCCAGCGAAGTGGCGCGGCAGGGCATCCGCGTCAACGCGGTCGCCCCAGGCATGATCGAGACAGATATGACAACAGGTTTCGCCGAAAAGGTCGCCCCGATGATCCCGATCGGCCGTTGCGGCCAGCCCGACGAGGTCGCCGCCGCGGTTGCCTGGCTGATGTCAGACGACGCCAGCTACGTGACCGGATCGGTCATGACCGTATCGGGCGGGAGGTAGATCGACCGCGGCCGGCGGCTGCCGTCCGAGGTCCTTTCGTATCAGCGCTAGGCCGCGCCTCGAGCGGCAGATGCTAGACTGCCACCAGGTTTACGGCCGACTCCTTGCCGCGATCGGGCTTGAGGTCGTAGGACAGCTTTTGCCCTTCGTTCAGGTTCCGCATGCCAGCCTGCTCGACGGCCGAGATGTGCACGAACACATCCTTGCCACCGGCCTCCGGCTCGATGAACCCATACCCCTTGTCGCTATTGAACCATTTCACAGTACCGGTAGCCATCTAACTTCCAATCTTCCAGTCGTGCGAGCCCAAGACGACCCGCTCCCTCAGATGTAGTCACGGAACGCCCGTCTGCCAGCCGCCCGGGCGATCCATCCTCGACCGTCACGTCGAAAAATATGCAAAATCGCCCGCGACCCAAGGCCGCTGGAGGCGTGTGCCGCGCATTGATATCAAATGATAATGGCTTCGTGAACAGGTGGGTGATTCCGGGCGTTGCGCTCGATCAAACGCAAAGCTTGCTTCTGAGCGCGGAACGACGCCTTGTGCGGGTTGATATCGCCATTTCGTGGGACGTCCGGTCGGACGGCTACCGCGAAGCGTTGCGTGAACGTAAAAAACGTTCGCGCCGGGCGCGGGAGGGTGCGGTTGACCGATATCCATGATTGGCATGAGACCGATCGGATACACGCTGAACAGGGCCAGGGCGATCCCTTCGCGGCCGCCGTCCGCGCGACGCGGATGCCGATGATCATCACCGATCCGCGCCAGCACGACAACCCGATCGTCTTCGCCAATGCGGCGTTCCTCGCGCTCACCGGCTATTCGCACGACGAGGTGCTCGGATCGAATTGTCGCTTCCTTCAGGGGCCGAAATCCGATCCCGCGTCCGTTGCCGCGATCCGCGACGCTATCGCCAATCGCACCGACATCGCCATCGACATTCTGAATTACCGCAAGGACGGCGAGCATTTCTGGAACGGGCTCTACATCAGCCCGGTCACCACGGCTTCCGGCGAGCTGCAGTTCTTCTTCGCCTCGCAGCTCGACGTCACCGACCGCGTCGAGGCGCAGCGGCTGATCGCCACCCAGCAGGAATGGCTCGAGGCCGAGGTCGGCCGGCGCACGGAAGACCTTCAGGAGGCGTTGGCGGCGCAGACGATGCTCGTCCACGAGGTCGACCATCGGGTGAAGAACAACATCCAGATGATCTCGGCCTTGCTCGCCATGCAGTCCCGCACGGTCAAGGATCCAGAGGCTCAGGCCGTGCTGCACAGCATGCTGCAGCGCGTCGAGGCGATCAGCACGGTCCAGCGCCGCCTCTATCAATCGAAAGACGTCCGCCAGTTCGATCTCGCCGAGTTCCTGTGCGACATCGCGCATGAACTTGTGAAGGCCTCGGGGCGGGACGACATCACGCTGTCGCTCGACCTGATGCCGGTCAAGGTATCGGCGCGGCAGGCCTCCCCGTTCGCGTTGATGCTGAACGAGATCCTGACGAATGCGCTGAAGCACGCCTTTCCGATCGGGCGAGCCGGCTGCCTCCTGATCGAGGTCCGCAGCACGGACGCGCATCTCACCGTGAACATCGGCGACGACGGCGTCGGCATGCCGGGCGCGCGGGCTCGGTCGGGCTTCGGGACCCGACTGGTGCGAACCCTCGCGCGCCAGCTGCAGGCGGAAATCGTCTGGCTGCCGGGCGATCCGGGAACGATCGTCGCGATCAAGGCCCCGTTCGGCGATTCCTACGCGGAGAGCGATTATGGATGATCCTCTGCGCGTCCTCATCGTCGAGGACGAGGCGTTGCTGATGATGCAGCTGGAGACCACGATCGAGGACGAGGGCCACGACATCGTCGGGACAGCGATGACGTCCGGCGAGGCGATCGAGCTGGCGCGTCTCGTAGAGCCCGATATCGCCTTCGTCGATCTGCAGCTGCTCGACGGACCGACCGGCATCTATGTCGCGCGGTTCCTACGCTCCTCGGAGAAGACGATTGTCGTCTTCATCACGGCGAACGCCAATCGCGTCCCCGGCGACTACGAGGGTGCGGCGGGCATCGTCTCGAAACCCTTCTCACAGGCCGGGATCACCGCGACCGTCCGCTATCTCGCGGAATGCGTGCGCCGCCCACCGCCGGACCTGCCCGTACCCGTCGAACTCAGGGTCGCGCCAGCCTTCACCGCCAGCCTCGGCCGAGAGGCCACGCCGTAGCTCTGTCAATGCGCGAGTGCTCACACGCTGGATCCCGGGCGCAAGCCCCTGCGACAACTTGCGCGGCCGACTGGATTACGTACGGCTCAGCCCAAGTTATGGACCATCGCGCGGCATTGGATCGCGCGCAAAAAGCTATCGGGAAGGAACTACCATGCGCACCACCACTCATTCGCTCGCCCTCGCCGGCCTCATCCTGGCAGGCGCCACGCTTACCGCTTCGGCCGCCTCGATCGACAAAAGCATCGATGTAAAGGCGCCGGCCGACAAGGTTTGGGCCATGATCGGACCGTTCTGCTCGATCAAGGACTGGCATCCGGCGATCGGCCAGTGCACCGAGGAGAGCGGCGTCCGCACCCTCACCACGAAGGACGGCAAGGCGCAGTTTGTCGAGAAGCAGACCGCCAGCGATCCAAAGACGATGATGTACTCCTACGAGATCGAGAAGAGCCCGCTGCCGATCTCGGACTACAAGTCGACGCTGAAAGTCACGCCGAAGGGCGACGGAATGTCGACGGTCGAGTGGTCCTCGACCTATACGCCGGCGTCCGGCAAGGAGCAGGATGCCGAGACCGCGCTCACCGGCATCTATCAGGGTGGCCTCGACAACATCCAGAAGATGGCGGGCATGTAAGATTGCGTTTCGGATCGGGCGTAAAACGACGGCATGGTCAGAATGGCATCATGCCGAGGTCGAGCGCCCGATCCGCGAACCAGGCGATTGCGATCAGCGCCACCGCGCCGGAGATGCCCGGCATGACGAGGCGCGGGTATAAATTCGTGTTGCGCAGCGCGAAGCCGATCGGCAGTACCACCGCGGCGACAGCGACTTGGGCCGCCTCGAGGCCCAGGTTGAATGACACGAGGGCGACGGCAAGCGCCAAGGGCGGCAGCGCCAGCGGCCCAAGCGCCGTCGCGTAGCCGAGCCCATGGACGAGGCCGAACAGGCCAGCCAACGGCCAGCGCCGGCCTGGAATGAAATGGAAGATGTTGTCGAGCGCGGTGATCAGGATCGTCAGCGCGATGCCGGCCTCCGCGGCTCGCTGCGGGATGCTGATGATATGCAGCACCGACAACGTGAGGGTCGTTCCGTGCGCCAGCGTGAAGGCGCTGAGAACCTTGAGCGATTCGACGAACATGCCGCGAAAGCGCGCCACCGGGACCAATTCGGCATCCGGGCCGTGGCTTTGAGCGCCGCGCCGGAACATGGCCGGCACGAGCAGCATGGTGACGAACAACATGTGGTCGATGCCCGTCAGGAGGTGGCTGACCCCGGTCGAAAAGAAACTGCGCAGCGTCTCGCCGTAGCCGGCCGTGACATCGAACGTCGCCTCCGGGCGATCGGGCGAGAGCGCGGCGGCATGCGGCACCCCGTCGACCGACAGGTTCAGCAAGCCGCGATGCATCGGGTCGAGATCGAACATCAACCCGTAGCGCACCGCCACGCTCGACGGGACGTGGCCGCATTCGGCGGTGAAGCGCAGCACCGCGTAGCCACCGTCGCTCAGCTGATCGGCCAGCATTGTCACGGGGCCCGGGGCGCAAAGCGTCCCGTCGGCGCGCAGGGTGAGACGGGCGAGCGCATAAGCCACAACATCGTCGCGCTTCTGGCGCAGTTCGCCCCAGGTGATGGCGCCGTCGCCGTCGTTGTCGAGGCCGACCGCGTAATCGAGGTCGCGCAAAGCGATGGACCATTGCACCGCGAGCGCCTCGCCGCGCACCTCGACGCGGAGATAGGCGCTGCTGGCGCTGTGCGCTTCGGCCCGTGTTGCCGGCGCGAGCAGAAGCGCCAGCACGACCAGGAGGATCGCGCGGACCATCAGCCTGCGGCGATCGCCGCGAGCCGACCGACGTGGCGGCTCATGAGAGCCGGCTCGTTGCCGGACGAGGCGGCTTCGCTCGGCTAGGAGCAGCGCCGCGGCGAACCCCCCGAGCGCGGCGGGCAAGCCCGTAGCCCACGGCGATCAGGACGTTCAGCGACAGGCTTACGGTCGCCAGCCAATCGGGAATGCGATGACGCGCGAGAGAGGGTACGCCGTCGCTCACATCGATCCGCGCCTTGACGACCTGGCCAGTGCTGTCGCTCGCCTCGATCCGCCACTGCCCATCGCTGGTGGCGCGGAAGCCGGCCTCGCCGGCGCTGTCGGTCGATCCGGTCGCGATGGGATCGACCGAGTTGCCCGGCGCGAAGACGCGGTACCCGGCGTCGCTCATTGGCGCACCGGCGGCGTAGCGAAACACGATACGAACATCGCCGGATCCGCGCAGCGCGAAGTCCATGCTATGCGCCGCCGCGGAACCGCGCGCCGCGAACAACGCCAGCGCGACGAGGACCACGACGTGCCAGGCGGACGAGCGCTGGCTCATTCACGGTCCCCGCTCGTTTGGCTGGACCGCGGCGGCGTTGCGGCGCTCCGACCCGAGGCGGCAAGTCCGGAGAGGCGTGCGTCCTCAACCCCGTTATCACGCAGCCACGCTCGGACCGGGTCGGCGGCCGCGGGGTGACCGGCGGCGGCGGCGGTTTCCAGCAGGACCCGCGCGTCGGCGGGCTCGCGCTGGACGCCCCAATTGGCCCGCGCGAGCTCGAGCGCCCGCGCCGGGTCGTGGCGCAGGTGCAGCTCGAACCGCGCCTCCTCGCGTCGATGCACGGTGTCGCCGCGCAGGCGGCTGGCCTCGAACCGCGCGGCGAGATCGGCGATGTGACCCGCGAGCAGCGGGCTATTCGTCGCCTGCTCGGCGAGCGCGAGCCGCAGCAGGAGCGGATCGACCCGGGTACGATTCGCGAGCGCCGCGATCACCTCCCGGGGGCGGTCATGATCGAGCAGCCAGTCCGACCAGGCGCCGAGCAGGTAGGGGTCGCTGGCGTCGATCGCGAGCGCATCGCGATAACGCCGCTCGGTCGACGGGTCGCCGAGGCGCTCGGCCGTCTCTGCCCCGGTCGTCATCGCCCAGGCGCCGAGGGACGCATCGGCACGCATCTGCTCGGCGTTCTGAACGATCGACACCGTGATCGCGCGCAACGCGAGGGGGGCCCTGCCCGTCAACGACATGATCGACGCAGTGCAGATGTCGGGCGTGAGGCCGAGCACCAGGGTGGCCACCTGGCCGCAATCCGCCAATCCCGCCTTGTAGTCGGCTTGCGCCTGGTGCACCGCCGCCAGCGTGAGCCACGCCTGTGCCGAGCCCGGTTCGGCCTGGACGACCCGCTCGAGTGCCGCGATGCTGCCTTCGAAGTCATGATTGCTTTGCAAGATGACCGCGCGCAGCAACAGCAGCTTCGCCGGCGTGTCGGCGGCCAGCGGCCATGGCGTCAAGGCGGCCTCGGCCCGTCCGAGAAATCGGGGATCGCCGAGTTTTCGCGCCTGCGCGATGTCGAGGCGCGCGACTGTCTCGGCCAAACCGACATTGTGTTGGTCTTTCGCCAATGCCGCGTTCATCTGGCGAAGCTGCTTGTTGGAAGCATCGCGAGCGCCGGGCACGCGCTCGAGGACCAGGCCATCATCGATCGGGCGGAACGGGGTCGCGGGTGCCATCGTCGCGGTCGCGAGGAGTGTCGCTAGCGCGATTTCAGCGACAGCGGACTCCAAAAGAAAACGGCACGGGATGACTCCCGTGCCGCGTTTCAAGCCATGGAACAAAACGTTAGTTCGGCGCGTGGGCAGGCACCGGAACCGTCCCGGCGCTCTGCGGCGAGGAAGATACAGGCGGCGTCAGGTACGGGAAGCCCGAGAGGTAATGCGTCGAGTCGGTGTAGGCACCGTCCGTGAACTCGAGGTTGCCCGACGGCGCATCGGCGGCCGTGCCGTACAGGCCGAGCGCGTACAGCTTGCCCATCGCGACGCGGATGGTGATGTCGACCACATCGTCACCCGGGCGGCGACCGTTGGGGTAGCCCGCGTTGTCACCGGCGATCACGCCGAGCCGGCTCTGCATGCCGTAGGGGGCAATCGGCGTGGTCATGTTGAGGCGCATCTCCTCGGAAGGCGTTACACCCGTCGGCTGGTTGAGCCCCGCGACCCCGGTCAGGAACACGGCGACGAGGTCGGCGCGCGGGAACTTGGTCGGTGCCTTGACGCCAAACAGCGCCTGGATCAAGAACGGGACCGTAGGGTTGGTGACGTAAGTCAGGAATTGCTTGTCATCGGCCGGGACGGACGCATTGAACGTATCCTTGTCCTTGAGGCCGATCACCAGCTCGTTGACCAGCGGATTCCCCAGGCGCGACATCTGCTGGAACCCCTTGCCGGCAACCCTCAACGAGGATGTGGTGTAGCCGCCGATGATCGTACTCCCGAGACATGCCGACGGCACCTCCATGATGAATGACGTGACGTTCTTGCCCGCGAGATCGTCCAGAGCAGACGTCGCATATTGCTCGCCAACCGGGTTCTTGTAATTGACGAGGTCGAATGTCTCGCCGAGATCGATGACGAAGGGATCCTTGCGCTGCCCGACGAAGACGCGGCCAGCGCCGCAGCCCGGAACGGTGAACGCGGTGATGAAAGTGTTCGCGTATTCGGCATAGTTTGGAATCGATTTGTCGCCGATATTATCGACCGGCTTGGAGAAGGTCGTGCTGCCGGCGCTGTTCTTCAGCAGCGTCTCGCTAATTTCGCGGCCTCCCCTGCCAAACGTGACAAGCGACAGGGTGTAGCTCTGGATTGAGTTTTGCGCGGCGCTATTGCCCGCGGAAATCTGCCCAGCATTGATCAGCGCGATCGGAACGTTCACGCCATTGACCGGCACGGTGATGTTACGTTCAGTCGTCGTCAGGCGGAACCGGAACGCGAGGTTGGGCTTGCCGCTGCCGGTATTGTCGATGTTGATGTCGTAGTAGCCGTTGGTCTCGAGGTTGAAGAAGTTCGGACCACCGGCCGGATCCTGCAACGGGAGATAGTCCGCAACCATCGTGACGTAGGCCGACCGGCCCGCCTCGTAGCTTCGGAACATGTAGAAGTCAGTCGCGTCGAGGCGCGGCATGCCGGCGATCATCGGCGCTTCGCGGTGGCTCGAGGCGTTAGCGGCGGGCTGTGCCGCGAAGATCGCGGCGAGAGCGGTCGCAGCGAGAGCGACGCCGCGCACGGGCGACGCTCCGCGAGCGTCGTTCGTCGAACCAAGCCTGTGCTTCGCAGCAGCCAGCGCCTTACGTGCAACCGTCATCACCGTCATCGCTCGTCCCCCCGAGATTTGATATTTGTAAAGCATGCGAATCCGGGCAGGACAACCGAAGAATCAAGTTAAAGCAAGCGGCGCTGCGGCGCTCCTTTTGCGACGACGGCCTTCTTCTTTGAATCTAAAGGCCGATCGCTGCCAAAAGATTTTAGAGAGATTGCAGGCGTCCTGCTCAAGTCCAACGCATGCGCGAAATCCGTCACACGACGCGCCCCGAAGTATAGTGGGAGGCCGTGCAACTCGAGCTGAACGGATGGTGCTGCGAGAGAGGATTGAACTCTCGACCTCTCCATTACCAATGGAGTGCTCTACCACTGAGCTACCGCAGCGGACCCGGCGGTCGGCGCGGGCACCTTCTGCCATAGGGGCGCGAGGGTGACAAGGCACGCGTCCTCATGCCTTGCCGCCCTCATTCAGGCGCTGCGCGATGCGCTCCAGCCGCTCACTTGCGGCGTCGAGCGAGCCGGCGATGTCTGTGGCGAGCGCATCCCGCATCGCCTCGCCCTCGGAGCGGCTGGCGCTGGCGTCGGCCACCTTCGCCTCGAGCTCGGCGACGCGGCGGCGCGCCTCGCTCAGCTCGTCGGCGATGGTGATCGCCGTCATGATGACGAGGCGATTGTCGCCGATCTCGCCAAAACCTTTGCGCAGCGAGGCGAGTGTCGCATCGACGTGGCGCGCCAGCTCCTGCAAGTGGCCCTCCTCGCCCTCGCCGCAGGCCATGCGATACGTGCGCCCAGCGATGGTGACGCCGACGGTCGCCATCAGTTGATCTTCCCCTCGGCGGTCGCCAGCAGGCGGCGCATCCCGGCGCCGGCCTGCCCGAGGCGCAGCGCCACCTCGTCCGTCGCGTGCTCCAGCACCTGCGTGCGGGTGAGCGCAGCGTCGAGCTCGGTGGCGAGGCGGCCGCGATCGTCCTCCATCACGGTGAGCGTATCGACGAGGTCGCGCCGCTCGGCGCCGCCTTGAGCGAGGCGCGTGCTTGCCGCCTCGAGCTGGTCGAGCGCCGCCGTGAGGCGCTTCAGCGCGGTGTCGAGAGCGATTCGGGACATGCGCGGGCGCTCGATGCGAAACGAGCCGCATTTGAATCACCGCGCCCGCCGTCGTCAATTCGCGCGGAGCCTTGGCGCCATTCGGCCACCGATCTTCTTGGTGCAGGACGCGACTTACAGCTTGTGCAGCATCTTGCTGACGATGCCGCGGTGGTGGCCGCCGACGTAATGGCCGCCTCGGCCGTGCGGACCGTGTCCGCCGACCCGGTGCGAGCCGAGGCGGCCGTCGGCGAGAGCGGGCGTCGAGAGGAGCACGGCGAGGCTGAGGATCGTGATCGTCTTCATGTTCATTCTCCGCGGTTTCGCGATCCGAAACCGTCGCCGAGCCAGCTGAGCCGGGCGGTGCAAAGTCAACGCGGTCATAGGCTTAGGAGATTTTGCATTGGCGTAGGCGAACCAGTCGCCATGAGTTGCAGGACTAGGCACGATCGCCGCATCTGCTGGTATCGATGAAAATCCAGCATTTCGCGGCGCGCTGCCCGCGCGTCCCCATATCTGAAAGGACAGCGGGCGCCGTTTGCGGTATGGCCCGAGAAACAGCAGGTTGGCACGGCCCGACATGGCGGCTGGCCTGCAAAAAGGAGACTGGCTGAGATGACCGTTCGGGTGGCGATCAACGGGTTCGGACGCATCGGGCGAAACGTGTTGCGCGCGATCGCGGAATCGGGCCGCACCGACGTCGAGATCGTGGCAATCAACGATCTCGGCCCGGTCGAAACCAACGCGCACCTTCTGCGCTACGATTCGGTGCACGGCCGCTTTCCCGGCAAGGTCAAAGTCGAGGGCGACACAATCGACGTCGGCACCGGGCCGATCAAGGTGACGGCGATCAAGAACCCGGCCGAGCTGCCACATCGCGATCTCGGCATTGACATCGCGATGGAATGCACAGGTTTCTTCACCTCGAAGGAGAAGGCGCTGGCGCATGTCACGGCGGGCGCCAAGCGCGTGCTGATCTCGGCGCCGGGCGACAAGGCCGATCTCACCGTCGTCTACGGCGTCAACCACGACAAGCTGACCAAGGACCACATCGTCGTCTCGAACGCGTCCTGCACGACGAACTGCCTCGCGCCGGTCGCCATGGTGCTGCATCAGGCCGTCGGCATCGAGAAGGGCTTCATGACGACGATCCACTCGTACACGGGCGACCAGCCGACTCTCGACACGATGCACAAGGATCTCTATCGCGCCCGCGCAGCCGCGCTGTCGATGATCCCGACGACCACGGGTGCCGCGAAGGCCGTCGGCCTGGTGCTGCCCGAACTCGCCGGCAAGCTCGACGGCTCGGCGATCCGCGTGCCGACACCCAACGTCTCCGTGGTCGACCTGGTGTTCGTCGCCAAGCGCGACACCGACCCAGCCGAGATCAAGGAGGCGGTGAAGCGCGCCGCCGAGGGCCGGCTTAATGGCGTCCTGGGCTACACCGAAGAGCCGAACGTCTCGTCGGACTTCAACCACGATCCGCACTCGTCGATCTTCGCGATGGACCAGGTGAAGGTGACCCAGGGCAACCTGGTCCGCGTGGTGTCATGGTACGACAATGAGTGGGGCTTCTCGACGCGCATGGCGGACACCGCCGTGGCGATGGGCAAGCTCATCTGATGGCAAAAGACGCGGTGCCAGCGTTCAGCACGCTGGACGAGGTCGACGTCAGGGGCAAGCGCGTGCTGCTCCGGCTCGACCTCAACGTTCCGATGGCCGCCGGCAAGGTGACGGACGCGACGCGCATCACCCGCGTCGCTCCCACCGTGCGAGAGCTGGCCGACAAAGGCGCCAAGGTGATCGTGCTCTCGCACTTCGGCCGGCCGAAGGGGACGCCCGACACCGAGAACTCGATGCGCCCGATCGCTGCCGCGCTGGCGGCGGAGCTGGGGCACGCCGTGGCATTTGCGGAGGCGTGCATCGGCGCGCAGGCGCGGGCAGCCATTGATGCCCTCGCCGACGGCGACGTGCTGCTGCTCGAGAACGCCCGCTTCCACAAAGGCGAGACCGTCAACGATCCGGCCTTCGTCGCGGAATTGGCGGCGCTGGGAGACATTTACGTCAACGACGCTTTCTCGGCCGCGCATCGCGCGCACGCGACGACAGAGGGGCTGGCGCGCGCGCTGCCGGCCTATGCCGGCCGTACGATGCAGGCCGAGCTGAAGCATCTCGGCGCGGCGCTTAGCCATCCCGAGCGTCCGCTCGCCGCTGTCGTCGGCGGCGCCAAGATTTCGACCAAGCTCGAGCTGCTGGGCAATCTGTCGACGCGCGTCGATCGGCTGGTCATCGGCGGCGGCATGGCCAACACGTTCCTGTTCGCGCAGGGTAAGGCCGTCGGCACGTCGCTCTGCGAGAAAGACATGGCGGAAACCGCGCGGAGGATCATGACGCGCGCGGCCGAGGCCGGCTGCGAGATCGTGCTGCCGGTCGACGCCGTTGTGGCGGACAGATTCGCGGCCGGCGCGCCGGACGAGGTGGTCTCGATCGATGCCGTGCCGACCGACAAGATGATCCTCGACATCGGCCCTCAGTCGATCGCCAGCGTAGAGGCGCTGCTGCAGGACGTCCGCACCTTGGTTTGGAATGGCCCCTTCGGCGCATTCGAGATCCCCCCATTCGACCGCGGCACCGTGCGCGTCGCGCAGGCGGCCGCCGCGCTGACGAAAACCGGCAAGCTCGTCACGGTGGCGGGTGGCGGCGACACGGTCGCGGCGCTGAACCACGCTGGCGTCGCCGACGATCTCACCTACCTTTCAACCGCGGGCGGCGCGTTCCTCGAATGGCTCGAGGGCAAGACTCTGCCGGGCGTCGAAGCGTTGCGACGCCGCTGAGTTCGGGCGGCCCTAGGAGGGCCCATGTCGAAACCTATCGTTCTCAAGACGCGCCATAAGCTTGGCGTCGATGGCGTGAAGCAGAGCATCACCGAGCGGTACGAGCACCTGAAGAAGACCGTTCAGCTCGACAAGGTCGGCGAGTCGCACCTGCGCTGGGAGGGCGACACTGCGCACGTGAGCGCCAAGGCTTTGGGCCAGCGCGCGACCGCGACGATCGACGTGACCGAGGCCGACCTGACGATCACGATCTTACTTCCGCTGGTCCTCATGCCATTCAAGGGCGCGATCGTCGCGTTTTTAGAGAAGAACGAAGACGCCGTAAAAGCGACAAAGACAAGAGCTGGGCCGACGTCTCCCGACAAATCGGGAACCTAAAAGGCGATACCGCGCCACGGCAAGCCCTCGATAAGAGGCTGTAACGACTGTAGATTCATACATTTGAAAAATGACTGACGTTTGGAAGGTCCGAACGACCTATTCTGAGACCTTGCCAGAGCCAAATCGCAAGCCCCATGTCTAGATACATGTCCGTTGGCTGCCTCCAGCAACGAATTTACTCAGGAATTTAATTGGCACATCTGGCGTTCGTCTGCGTTCCAGCAACCGGCCACATAGATCCTCTTGTCGCGCTCGCCCGCGAGCTAGCGAACCGAGGACATCAGGTGACCTTTCTTCATCATCCTGATGTGGCGCCGCTCATCGCCTCTTCTTCCGGGTTGGATTTTCTCCCGGTAGGTGGCTCGACTACACCTCCGGGATCTCTGGCAATCGCGCTCGGACGTGCAAGCCGCATCAGAAGAGCGCTAGACCTCCCGCCCCTCATCCGAGACTTCGCGCGCGGAAGCGCGATGCTGTGCGAAGAACTTCCAGACGCGCTGCGCGCACTACAGGTCGACGCAATCGTCAGCGACTGGATCGAGCCGGCGGCTGGGTTGGTCGCGCACCACATGGGCATCCCATACGTGTCAGTGGCGGCCGCGCTTCCGCTGAATTGGGAGGCGGGCATACCGTCTCCGTTCGTCGGATGGTCTTACGGCAAGACACGCTGGCATCGTTACCGCAACATCGCCGCACAGCACGTCGCCCAGGTGGTTCAGAAACCTCTCCGTGCGGTCATTCGAGAATACGCGACACGGTGGAGCCTGGAGCCGAAATGGACGGTGCAGCACTGCGCGTCCGGCTTTGCGCAGATCGCGCAGCTGACGTCGTCGTTGGATTATCCGCGGCGCAATCTGATCGGATGCTTCCATTATTGTGGGCCGCTTCGCTCGCGAGCCCCGAAATCCGTCAAGGCTCGCAGGACGACCGGGCGGGCCTTCGCATCGCTGGGCTCCCTGCAAGGGCACCGCGCCGATATCTTCGAGCGGATCGCCGACGCGACAGACGCGCTTGGTCTTGATCTCACGATCGCGCATGGCGGGCGTCTCGCCGCATCATCCGCGGCGCGGCTAGCGCGGCGCGCGGCGGTGCACGACTTCGTCGCCTACGACCGGATCATGGCCGACATTGATATCGCGATCCTGCACGGTGGCATGAACGGGACGCTCGATGCGCTCGCGCACGGCGTCCCGACGGTCACGCTTCCGCTCGCGTTCGAGCAGGCCGCCATCGCCGAACGGACCCGCTACGCGGGCGTCGGGCTCGTTTGCCGCCCCACTTCCGGCAAGAATCGTCTCGCTCGCGCCATACGCGAGGTCATCGACAATCCGAGCTATGCAGACGCCGCCGCATCCGTCGGTGCCGAGATCCGCGCCGCGGGTGGGGTCGCACGGGCGGCTGATATCGTCGAGCAGGTCGCACGGACGGGCCAGCCATGCCTCAACGCGGACATGGTTGCCACCATGCCGCATCTTGCCCAGTACGGGTTGAACGCCGATGCGCCTACCATGACGTCGAGGCGCTGTTGGGCCGTGTTGCGGCCTAAGCCTGGTAACGAAGTATGAAGTCGTTGACGGCAAGAGAGCTCAGGTGCGCGGCCTCGGCCTGGATTTTCTCGTCGGGCCAGTTCCACCATGCGATCGCCAGAAGGGCCTTGATCTGGGCTTCGGAGCAGCGTTTGCGCACCAGGCGCGCGGGGTTGCCGGCGACGATCGCGTAAGGCTCGACCTCCCTGGTAACCACGGCATTGGCGGCGACGATCGCACCGGAGCCGATCCGAACCCCCGCGACGACGGTGCTATGGGCACCAAGCAAGACATCGGAGCCGATATGGATGCCGCCGCGGTCCTCGTGATCGGACGGCGCCTCCGCGGCGCCCGGCCAATAGGTGCTCAAGACCTTGAAGGGATAGGTGCTGACGAGGTCGGTGCGGTGGTTGCCGAGGATGAGCGACACGCCGAGCGCGATCGAGCAAAATCGGCCGATCGACAGGTCGCCATAGTCGTAATCGAAGATGAGCGGCGCGCCGTAGGAATGATCGCCGATGCGCCACCCATAGCGCTCGATCTCCTCCGCGAGGCAGAGCTTCGTCGCGAGCGGATTGTCCGGGTGCTCGGCTTCGATCATGGCCTGATGCCAGGATAAACTGGAAGATCACCAAGCCTTCTTCCTGGCGACACCCCTGTCAACCCTCGACGGCTTCGCGGCGCATCTCGAGCGCGAGCCACTCGTCCTCGGCGGCGGCGATCTCGGCCTCGATCTTGGCGTAGGCCTCCGACTGCTTGCCGAACCCCGCCGGATCGCGCGCGTAAAAGCTCGGGTCGTCGAGAACGATGCGCAGCTTCGACTTGCGCGTGTCCAGCGCCGCGATGGTCTTCGGCAACGTCTCCAGCGCATGCTTTTCCTTGAACGTCAGCTTTTCGCGCGAGGGTTTGTCGGCTCCTCTGGCGCCGGTCGTGGCCCGCGCGGCCTTCGGCGCCTGCGCGGCGGCGCGGCCGGCGATCCCGGCGCCGCGTTGCGCGACCATGTCGCTGTAGCCGCCGGCATATTCCTGCCATGCGCCGCCGCCCTCGGCGACGATCACGCTGGAGGCCACGCGATCCAAAAAGTCGCGATCGTGGCTCACCAGCAGCAGCGTGCCAGGGTAATCGGTCAGCATCTCCTGCAGCAGGTCGAGCGTCTCGAGGTCGAGATCGTTGGTCGGCTCGTCGAGCACGAGCAGGTTCGAGGGCTGCGCGAGCGCGCGCGCGAGCATCAGCCGGCCGCGCTCGCCGCCGGACAGGCGGCCGATCGGCGTGCGCGCCTGCTCGGGGCCGAACAGGAAGTCCTTCATGTAGCCCATCACGTGCTTGCGGCTGCCCGCCACCTCCACGAAATCGCTGCCGCCGCCGGTCAGCGCGTCCTTCAGGGTCGTCGCGGGATCAAGGCTGGCGCGGTTCTGGTCGAGCGTCGCCATCTCGAGGTTGGCGCCGAGGCGCACGCTGCCGGTATCCGGCTTGAGCGTGCCGGTGAGCAGCGAGATCAGCGTCGTCTTGCCGGCCCCGTTGGCGCCGACCAGCCCGAGCCGGTCGCCGCGCAGCACGCGCGTCGAGAACGTCGTGACGATCGGCCGCTCGTCATAAGCCTTGGCGATCCCTTTCGCCTCGATGACGAGCTTGCCCGACGTCGCGCCCTCGCTCACGGCGAGCGTGACGTTGCCCTCGACGCGACGATGCTCGCGATGCGACGTCCGCAGCGTCTGCAGCCCGGCGAGGCGCTTGACGTTGCGCTTGCGCCGCGCGGTGACGCCGTAGCGCAGCCAGTGCTCCTCATCGACGATCTGGCGCTCGAGCTTGTGTTGCTGGCGCTCCTCTTCCTCGAGCTCGGTGTCGCGCCACGCCTCGAAGGCGCCAAACCCCTTGCCGAGCGCGCGCGTGACGCCGCGGTCGATCCAAACCGTCGTGCGCGACAGGTTGGTGAGGAAACGCCGATCATGGCTGATGAGGACGAGCGCCGCGCGCGACGATTTCAGCTCGGCCTCGAGCCATTCGATGGCCGGCAGGTCGAGATGGTTGGTCGGTTCGTCGAGAAGCAGGATGTCGGGATCGGGCGCCAGCGCGCGGGCGAGCGCGGCGCGGCGCGCCTCGCCGCCGGAGAGGGTGGCGGGGTTCTCCTCGCCCGTGAGGCCGAGACTTTCGAGCAGGGACAGCGCTCGATAGGGATCGTCGAGCGGGCCCAACTCGCTCTCGGCGACGGCGCGGGTCGTCGCGAACGCGGAGAGGTCCGGCTCCTGCGACAGGTAGCGCACCGACGTGCCGGGCTGCAGGAAGCGAGTCCCGGAGTCCTGCTCGACCATGCCCGCGGCGATCTTGAGCAAGGTCGACTTGCCCGAACCGTTGCGGCCGACGACGCAGAGACGCTCGCCGCGCTCGACCGAGAGATTCGCGCCGGCGAGAAGCGGCCGCCCGATGCCGCCGAGCGTGAGGTGGATGTCTTGCAAGGTAAGGAGAGGTGGCGCCATCGCGCTCGTTTAGCGCAAGCCGACGACGTTGGGCAGGGCCGGCCGTCATCGCACCCTCATGCGGGCCATGTACCAAAGCCATGCTGCACTGCGGCGGAACATAAATGGCGCGCAATTAGTTACGGTCGCTCCAATTGATGAAGGATTGCCAAGGCTATGAGCGCTGGTCGCTGCGACCTCGGAACGGCGCCACGCCTCCTGCGGCACGCTAAAGTCTGTGTGGTGTCCTTTGCCCTTGCCGCTGGCGGTGCATCCGCCTGCCTTGCTGATGGCAAGCCCGGTGATCTCCTGGCGCAAACCTCGATCCCCGGCGCGCCGGACGGTGCCACGGCATGGCGTATCCGCTACCGCACGCTGGACGAGAAAGAGAATCCCGTCGAGGTGACCGGGATGGTCATCGTGCCGAACGGCCAGGCTCCGAAGGGCACCCGAGACGTCGTCGCCTGGGGCCGCGGGACGGTGGGGCTGGCACCCGTCTGCGCACCTTCAAAGACACCCGAGAAGGTGTTTGAGAAGACCCCGGGCATTCCGGCGATGTTGAAGCGCGGCTTCGTCATCGCCGCCCCGGATTTCGCGGATCCGGATTCACCGCGCCCCCATCCGTATCTGGTGGGCCTCGATGAGGCTCATGCGATGCTCGACATCGTCCGGGCCGCCGACCAGATGGCGTCCGCCGCGGCCGGCAAACGTTACGCGCTGTCGGGCGAATCTGAGGGCGCGCATGCCGCGCTGTGGGCGGCGAAGCTCGCGCCCACCTATGCGCCGGACCTAACCCTCGTCGGCGTCGCCGTCGCGGCCCCGCCGACCGATCTCATCGCGAATTTCGATGGCATCAAGAACCCAGGCGTACGCGCCTTGATGACAGGATACGTGAGCGACAGCTGGTCGAAGGTCTACGGCATCCCGCTGTCGACTTTCGCCAATCCGATTGGCCGCTTCTTCATCCGACGGCTCGCCAAGGACTGCACCCGCTTCGATCTTACCTCGACGTTCTCGAACGTCGGATTTCTCGTGCTCAGCGGGCAGGTGCCGAACAAACTGGGCGAGCCGTGGACGAAGCCACTGCGGGAGAACTCGTTGAAGGCCTGGCATCTCGGCGTGCCGCTGCTGGTGGCGCAAGGCGGACAGGACGACGTGGTCGTCCCGGCGCTGACGAAGCGGTTCGTCACCGACAGTTGCGGCCTGGGGGTGATCGTCCACTCGATCGTCATGCCCGACGCCGGCCACCTCGACATCGCGGAAAAGGCGACCGTGCCGACCGTCGACTGGATTGCCGCTCGCTTCGAGGGAAAACCCGCAAGGTCGGACTGCGCGGCGCTCCCGAAGGCGGCCGGCAACGATACGCCCCGTGCCGTCGCGGATTAGCCGCGCAACGGATTGGAGCGCGCACCGACGCTCATTCCGCCCTGGCGCCGTCATCGCGCCGATCCCGCAGCCGGTTCCGCATGGCGATCGCGACCCGAAGAGCCGCCGCCAGGTCCGAGGCCGGCAACCCCTCCACGAGCGTCTTGACCCATGGTTGGGAGATCTCGCGCGTCGCCTCGAAGGTCTGGCGCCCTCGATCGGTCATTTCGACAAGCATGGCCCCTGATGATGCGGGTTGCGCTTCAATTTGACCAGGCCGAGCCCCAAAAGATCGTTCGTGATGCGTTGCACGCCGCCCTGCCGATGCATCCCGAGGTCGCGCGCTAGCCAAGCGACCGGCCGCGCGGGATCGCTGAACGCGACCGCGCCGATGTCGGAGATCCAATACGACGCCGATGTGATCATCGTCGGCGACCACGACCCGACGCTCGAGGAGATCCAAGCGCTCGGCCGCAAGGCGACGGGCGACGAGACGCTGACCCT
Source organism: uncultured Lichenihabitans sp. (assembly GCA_965214415.1). Lineage (GTDB taxonomy): Bacteria > Pseudomonadota > Alphaproteobacteria > Rhizobiales > Beijerinckiaceae > RH-AL1. Next base: position 3,586,991 of record CBDCBQ010000003.1, on the reverse strand, counting down.
CACCGACCCGATCTGGTTCACCCACAGCCGCTTTCAATATGGCGTGTCGGCCGATTGCTCACGGGGCCGGGTGTTCCTTGCTGGCGACGCTGGGCACCTGTCGCTGCCGATCGGCGGTCAGGGCATGAACGCAGGGCTCCACGACGCGGTGGAGATCGCATGGCGACTGGCAATGACGCTGCGCGGCGAGGCGGCTCCTGTTGTGCTCGACTCCTATGGCCCCGAGCGCGGCGGCGAGCACGCCCGTCTCAACGACCAGCAGGCCAACGGCTTCCGCCGCGTGTGCTATCGAAGCTCGGTGACCGATGCCGCGCTGAAAGCGGCGGCGCGAGTGATGCCGGGTATTGGCTCGCTGATCCTCGGCACGGACGATTTCCAGCAGCTGGCGGTGGGCTATCCACCAGCCCCCATAACGAGGATCACTTGGCCGGGCTTGTCGACAAGCTGACCGGGCGGGGCGCGCGGCCGGGCGAGCGGGCTCCTGACGCGGAAGTGACGCACCGTGGCGACACGACCACCTTGTTTCCGTACCTCTACAACGCCGACGGGCTGAGCACGGGATGGGCGCTGCTCTGCTTCGACGGTAGGTCGGAGGATGCGCGCGCCTCGCTCCTCGACGCGATCGGAATGGTCGCGCCGTGGGAGGGCGTGCGACCGCGCCTTGTGCTCGCGAGTCCGATGGTGGAGGCGGGCAACGCACCGGTCTTGTCCGACATGGACGGTAAAGCCCACGCCGCCTACGGCTTGGAAGGAACGCCAGCCCTGGTGCTGATCCGTCCCGACGGACACATCGCCTTCCGAGACGCCGCCAACCTGTCGGACCGTCTCATGATCTACTGCCGGAAGGTGTTCGGGGACCGCGCGTCGGATCGCCTGTCCGCTGGTGGCGAGCAGCTGAAGGAGGCGTCGTGAGCAAGTCGGTGCGCTAGACCAGCGGCACCGGCCTGCAAATCAGATGAACTCGCGCGCCTCGCGCATCGTCGCGAACCGGCGCGTGCCGAGGATGGTGTCGACCTCGACCGATCCGTCGCCGAGCGTCCGGTAGGGGCGACGCTCCTTCGGCGCTGGCGCGGCGTCGACCACGGACGGAGCTGACGAAGGCGCGGTGCGCTGGGTCGAGCGCGTCAGGACCGCGGAAAAGAACCGGTTAAGCGTCCCGAAGCCGCTCTGCAAAGCGCCGACGATCGCCAAGGCGAAACCGCTGCCGATCACGCATTTGGCGATGTCGAGAAGATCGCCGTGGAAACTCGGCGGAAGCCGACCACCGTGCGCGGGCAGGATGTCGGCGACCGTCGCCTCGCCGATCAGCAGCGCCCATCCGAGACTCGCGACGACGAGGCCCATCCAGGTCAGGCGGCCGATCTCGAGCGCGTCGAAGTCGGCCGGGCTCGCCGCCGCCTCGGACCTCCTGGCCATCATTTGTCGTTCTCTTCTTTCGAGATGAAGGTGAAGTCCTGCACGAGCACGTCGTGGACGACGTCCTCCCCGAGCCGCGCGTTGGTCGCCGCCACGAGATGCTTCGTCAGACCGCCGATGTCGTATTTCTCGAGGTGCAGGAAATCGAGCTTGTCGTCTGTGTAGACGGCTCGGAACGCCTCATCGAGCAGGAAGGCGTCGGGTGGAACGGGCAAGGTCTTCGCCTTGCCGGCGTCCACCGTGTAGGCGAACTGGGCGACGATGAACCCGCGCACGGCGCCGCTGGCGATCATCGGCACGTTGATGACGCGCGTCTTCTGCATCTCGAGCGCCGGCTTCGCTGCTGCCGCGCCGGGCTTGCCCGGCATCTCGAGAACGGCGACCGCGTAGCTCGTTCCCAGCGCGACCGCGAGCGCCCAAAGGCCGGCGATAAAGGCCTTCATGCGTCGTCATAGGTCGCATGGCCGAAGCCACGCGAATAGGTGCCGTCGGACTCCGAGTCGCGCATGACCTTGACGATCAGCGCCGTCACCTCCTGCACCGCGCGCAGATGGATGCGCAGGACGGCGTCGTTTTCCTCAAGCTTGCCGCGGAAGGCGGCGAGGCGCGCCAGGATGTCCTGGCTCGGGATTGTCCGCTCCATGGCCTTCATGATCCGGTTGAGCTCGAGGAAGCCCTGCCGCTTCTGCCGGGTGAGATCGACGATGCGACCGGTGCGGTTGGCCGCCAACGTCGTGGTCTCGGCGTCGATCGTCGCCTCGAGGCGCTCGATGACGGCGAAGAACGCGTCATACGTCTCGGCGGAGACGAACGTGCGATCCTCGGGAAACCAGGTCGCCTCGGGGCGCGCGACAATGCTCATGGGTCAGGCTTTCGCGATTTGGCGGGTGGTGGGAGTGGCCGAATGCGCGGGGTGGGCGTGCTCGACGGCCTTGGCGATGCCGATGCCACCGGCCTTGGCGATCTGGCTGGCGAGCTGCTCCGCCATCATCGAGCGGTAGGCGCCGGCGGACGTCTTGTCGCCGTAGAGGTCGTCGTCCTTCGGCAAAATCGACTCGACGAAATTCTGCAGCAGGACCGCCTCGAACTTTTGGTACACGTCGCCTTTGTGGCTGGGCGTTCGCTTCAGCGAGACGATGTCGCTGGCGGTCGTGTGCGGCGCCGGGACGCCGGGCGTCGTCGCCTTGCCGGCGGCGGACGCGGCGGCGAGCGCCTTGCCGAAATCCTTGTCGACCGCGGCAGGCTCGGCCGCGAGCTTGGCGAGCCGCAGCGTCGCCGCGCGCACCTTGGCGGGATCGGCGGCGCCGGCGACGTCGAGAAGAATATCGGATGGCGGCTGGATCGCCATGACGGCTCCGCGAGGCTTGCGGGCCGACTATCGCGGGCGAGCCTTACGGCAGGCTGTCGTCGCAAGCCTACGGCTCGAGGTCCTCGGGCAGCAGGAACAGGTCGAGCCGGCCCTGCGATGGGCGGGCGTCGCGCCAATCGTCGGTGTCGAAGCCGATGATCGCGAGCCCGCAGGGCGGATACTTGCTGCTCATCCGATCGATGTCGGTCACATCGCCGTCGCGCGAGAGCATGACGGCCGCGTCCGCGACGCCGGGATTATGGCCGACGATCAGAAGCGTCGCGACATCCGGCTCGATGGATTGCACGAGTTCGCAGATCTCGGCCGCAGTCGCGTTGTAGAGGCTCTCGTTCACGATCGTCGGAAACGGCCGCGGCAGCGCGGCTCGCATACCGTCGAAGGTCTGCCGCGTGCGGGCCGAGGACGACACGAAGGCGAGGTCCGGAACAATGGCTCGATCAGCAAGGTAGCCGCCAAGCCGAGCGGCGTCCGCCTTGCCCTTCTCTTGGAGATCCCGCGCGAAGTCGTCACCGCGCGAGTTCGAGACCGCCTTCGCGTGGCGAAGCAGCATGAGAGTCAGCACGATGCAATGGCCTGATCGGACAACGGCATGATCGAAGACGTAGCCCGGCTATGGTCTCGGGTCTATCGGCCGCCCCGCGAAGACTGCGCCGGGTCAGCCATGCGTCATCGCATCGCCGGCGCGCTTCATCTCCTCACCGGTACGTTCGGCGGCTTGCGTCATCTTCTCGGTGCCCTGCTGAAAGGCGGCCTGGCTCTGCTTGGCAAGTTCCATCGGCAGCGTCATCATCAGTTCGCTGAAACGACGCGTATTGTCCGCGTAGCTGGCAAAGCCCTTTTGCATGAATGTCGTTTGGATGGAGATGACATCCTCCATGGACTTCGCACCGCGCAGGTTTTCCATCAGCTGCGTCGTTTGGTCCATCGAGTCCTTGGCCATTCGCTGCATCTCGGAGGCAAAGGTCTGGAGGCTCTTGGCGCCGGTGGATAATCCACCCATCGCGGCATCCATGCCGGGGGCGTTCCGGGGGTCCATCGAGTCCGTCATTTTGCAGGTCCTTCCACGTCCGGCGCCGAATATCGGCAGCCTCTGGTGACCAACGCGCGCGACGCGAACAGGTCCCCGGAATACGTCAGTCGATCGCCTTTCGTTCGGTGCGGGGTCGGCACCTCGATGGATGGACAATGAAGTTGGCACGCGGCCAAGGCCTAGTTTATAGCTATTCTAATTCCAATGTTACTAGCGCCGATTGATGCGCCCGACGGTGTGGACTATGGCCTGGGGGTCGGATGTCTACCGAGGCACCGTCTTCATTGGCCGACATGCCAAATCGGTGCCAGACAATACCAGGGTCGCGTTATGCTCGTCGCTTATCTCATCATGCTGCGCGAAGGTATCGAGGCGTCACTCATCGTCGGCATCATCGCGAGCTACCTGACGCAGACGGGGCGGCGCCGCTATCTCGGCGCGATCTGGGCCGGCGTTGCCGTTGCCTCGGTCATCTGCCTCGCGATCGGGGTTGGGCTCAGCGCGGCAAGCGCGGAATTCCCGCAGCGCCAGCAGGAGGCGTTCGAGAGCGGCGTGGCCCTGGTCGCCGTCGTGATCCTGACGTCGATGGTGTTTTGGATGAAGACGGCGGCGCGCTCGATCAAGGCGGCGCTGCACGACAAGGTCGACGCGTCGATGCAGACCTCGCGCAACGCGGCCATGGCGCTCGTCGCGATGGCGTTCTTCGCCGTCGGCCGCGAAGGGCTCGAATCGGTGTTCTTCCTGCTGGCGATCTTCCAGCAGAGCAACGGCTATAGCGTGCCGCTCGGCGCATGCCTCGGTCTGGCCTGCGCGGTCGCGGTCGGCCTTCTCATCTACTGGGGCGGCGTCAAGCTCGACCTGCGTCGCTTCTTCCGCTTCACCGGCGTATTCATCCTGTTCGTCGCGGCGGGCCTGCTCGCCGGCGGGCTGCGCAGCCTGCACGAAGCCGGCGTCTGGAACGGCCTGCAGCAGGTCGTCGCCGATTGGAGTGGCGTGTTGCCAGCCGACGGGGCGCTCGGCACCGTGCTCGCCGGCATGTTCGGCTACAACGACAACCCGACGCTCGGCGAGGTCGTGATCTACTTCGCCTACCTCGTTCCCGCGCTGATCCTGTTCTTCATGCCGGTTCGCCAGACCGCGCCAGTCCCCCGCCACGCCTGACCCTTTATCTATCCGGAAGAGACCTCATCCATGCGCTTCCTGCCCGCTAAGTCCCTCGTCGCCTCGGTCTCCGTGATCGCCCTCACCTGGGTCCTCGGCACCGCCAGCGCGACGCCCGCCCGCGCGCAAGCCGCCAGCCCGATCAAGGTCTTGCTGACGATCAACGACAAGGGCTGCGAGCCGATGCAGCTGACCGTGCCGCCCGAGAAGATCGCCTTCCAGATCAAGAACGAGAGCCATCGCGGGGTCGAGTGGGAGATTCTCAAGGATCACATGGTCGTCGACGAGCGCGAGAACATCATCCCGGGCTTCACCTCGACGCTGACCACCAAGCTCGACCCGAGCGAATACGAGATGACCTGTGGTCTACTCTCGAATCCGCGCGGCAAGCTGCTCGTCAAGGTGGCGACGAAGGGCGAAGCGGAGCCGAAGCCCACGAATCTCGGTGAGGTCATCTCGACCTACAAGAGCTACGTCGCCGGCGAGGTGGACCAACTCGTGGTCTATACCAAGGTGCTTGTCGACGCGGTCAAGGCCGGCAAGCTCAAGGAGGCTCAGGAGGCGTACGCGCCGGCGCACATGTATTACGAGCGCATCGAGCCCGTCGCCGAGGTCTTCGATGACCTCGACAAGAGCATGGATTCGCGCGCCGACGATTACGAGAAGAAGGAAGCCGATCCGAAATTCTCAGGCTATCACCGGATCGAGTATGGCCTGTTCAAGGAGCAGGCGACGAAGGGCCTCGACGATTACGCCGACAAGCTGATGAAGGACGCCTACGATCTGCAGGGTCGGATCGGCAAGCTCGCGATCACGCCGAAGGTTCTCGTCGGCGGCGCCTCGGAACTCATCGAGGAGGTCGCCTCGAAGAAGATTTCGGGCGAGGAGGATCGCTATTCCAAGACCGATCTGTGGGACTTCCGCGCGAACCTCGACGGCGCCCAGAAGATCGTCGGGTTGCTGCACGGCGATATCAAGGCGCGCAACCCACAGCTGCTGGAGCGGATCGATACGAACTTCGCGAAGGTCGACGAAGGCCTGGACAAGTACAAGGCGGAGGCCGGGTACGAGAGCTATGACTCGCTGAAGGCCGCCGACAAGACGGCTCTCAAAGGCCCGATCACCGCGTTGGCCGAGGACCTTGCAAAGCTGCGCGGCACGCTGGGCATCGACTGATGAAGCGTCGGTCGGACAGCGGTTGCCCCTTCAATCCTGACGACATCCTGGCCTCTCGCCGCGCCCTGCTTCTCGGCGCGGCGGGTCTCGCCGGCAGCGCTGTCTGCCCCGCGCAGGCGCAAGCGCCGACGCACGACCACACGATTTCGGCCGACAGTCTCGCGGCCGACCACAGCCATGACGCCGCCCCGCACGACTTCGACAACGACGGCACGCGCGAGACGCAGCCCTTCTATGGGCTGCATCAATCGGGCGTCGTCAACCCGCAGCCCGCCGCCGCGATCGTCGCCGCTTTCGACGTGCTGGCGACGAGCCGGGCCGACCTGCAGCGGCTGTTTGAGACCCTTACCGACCGCATCGCCTTTCTGACCAAGGGCGGCGACCTCGGACCGACGAACCCGCAGCTTCCGGCGCCCGACAACGGGATTCTCGGCCCCGACGTTTTTCCCGACAACCTCACCGTGACGGTCGGCGTCGGTGCCTCGCTGTTCGACGAGCGCTTTGGCCTCGCCGCGCAGAAGCCGACGCGGCTCGTCGCGATGGAGCAATTTACCAACGACGCGCTGCAGGCCGAGCGCTGCCACGGCGACCTGATGCTGCAATTCTGCGCGAATACCGCAGAGACCAACATCCACGCGATGCGCGAGATCGTCCGCGCCACGCCCGATCTATTGTCGGTGCGCTGGACGATGAACGGCTTCCTGCCGCCGCACACGCTGAAGAAGCTCGGCAAGGACACGGTCCGAAACCTGCTCGGCTTCAAGGACGGCACGGCCAATATCGATGCGCAGGACGGTGCGCTGATGGACAAGCTGGTCTGGATCGGTCCGCACTCCGATGAGCCCGAGTGGGCGCACGGCGGCAGCTACGAGGTCGTCCGCCTGATCCATATGACGGTGGAGCGCTGGGACAGGACACCACTCGGCGAGCAGCAGACCATCATCGGCCGAGAGAAGATGAGCGGCGCGCCGCTCGGCCTGACGCGTGAGCGCGATGACTTCAACTACGTTGGCGCGCAAGGCAAGACGATCCCTGCCGACGCGCACATCCGCCTCGCCAACCCGCGCACGCCCGGGACCGAGAAGAACCTGATCCTGCGCAGGCCCTACAATTTCGCGCGCGACTCGATCACCAAAGCTGGGCAGCTCGAGATGGGCTTGATGTTTATCTGCTTCCAGTCCGATCTCGACGCCGGCTTTCGCGCGGTGCAGGCGCGGCTCAACGGGGAGCCGCTCGAGGAGTACATCAAGCCGTTCGGCGGCGGGTATTTCTTCATCCTCCCCGGCGTGCGCGACGCGGGCGGCTACCTGGGTAAGGGCCTCGTCGAGCGGCGGCCGGCGTAGCACCTCGCCGTCATCGAGAGCGCAGCGAAGCAACCCAGAGCAAAGCTACCTTATAGCGAGTTCATCTGAGTCGCTTCGCTACGCTCGCGACGCCAAGGCTTACGCTATTTGCTCCGCCTTGATCGCGACGTCCTTCTGCAGCTGGTCGAGGTGGCCGCGAGCGACCTCGTGCGCGGCCTTTTCGATCGCGCGATAGCGGGTGACGAGGGCAAGACCGAGCGGGGTGAGCGTGGCGCCGCCGCCGTTCTTGCCACCGACTTGGCGCTCGACAACCGGGTCCGCGAACATCGCGTTCATCTCCTCGACGAGCTCCCAGGCGCGCCGATACGACATCGTCATTGCGCGCCCGGCGCCGGAAATCGACCCACAGGCGGCGATCTCCTCCAGGAGATCGATCTTGCCCGGGCCGATCCGTCCGCCCGGGTCCAACGAGATGCGTACGCTCAAGGAGGCCATGTGCCCCTCCTGCCGACCACCGGTGCAGCTCTGGCGAATTAGCGGGCAGGCAGGCAGTTTGGCAAGCTTCTAATGTGCTCGCGTGTCGGGACCCACAAATCGCTTCAGCCGCAATGCGTTGGTCACGACGAACACACTCGACAGCGCCATCGCGCCGGCCGCCAGCATCGGCGAGAGGGTCAACCCGAAGGCAGGGTAGAGCGCGCCGGCGGCTACGGGGATCAGGACGACGTTGTAGCCGAACGCCCATACCAGGTTCTGGCGGATGTTGCGGATCGTCGCGCGCGACAGCGCGACAGCGGTCGCGACCCCGGCGAGATCGCCCGACATCAGCACCACGTCGGCGCTCTCGACCGCGACATCGGTGCCGGTGCCGATCGCCACGCCGACATCGGCGGCGGCCAGCGCGGGGGCATCGTTGATGCCGTCTCCGACAAAAGCGATGCCACGACCGAAGCTCTCGATCGCCGCGACCTTGCCGGCGGGCAGCACGTCGGCGACGACCAGGTCGATCCCGAGCGTGCGCGCCACCGCCTGGGCCGTGCGGGCATCGTCGCCGGTGACCATCGCGACCCGCAAGCCTTGCGCGTGCAGCGCCCGGATCGCCGCCGCGCTCGTCGACCGAACGGGATCGGCGACGGCGAGCAGCGCCGCGAGCCTGCCGTCGATCGCCGCGTAAAGCGGCGTGCGCGCCTGATCGGCCAGTCGCGCGGCCTGGTCGGCGAAGCGCGACGTGTCGAGCCCGGCCTCGGCCATCATGCGCGCGGCGCCGACCATCACCACGCGCCCCGCGACCTCGGCGACGACGCCATAGCCGGGGCGGGCCTCGAAACCGCTCGCCGCCGGCACCGTGAGGTTCGCATCCTTCGCCGCCGCGACCAGCGCCGCCGCGATCGGGTGCTCCGACTTGGCCTCCACCGCCGCCACGGCGGCGAGGACGTCCTCGCGCGAAAAGCCCTCGGCGAGTCCGAGGTCGGTCAGGCGCGGGCGCCCCTCCGTCAGCGTGCCGGTCTTGTCGAACGCGATCGTCTTGGCGTCGCGCAGCGTCTGCAGGGCGTCGCCCCTGCGAAACAGCACGCCGAGTTCGGCCGCGCGGCCTGTGCCGACCATGATCGAGACCGGCGTCGCGAGACCCATCGCGCACGGGCAGGCGACGATCAGCACGGCGACCGCCTCGACGATTGCCCGGCTCAGCGCCGGCTGCGGGCCGAGCGCAAGCCAGGCGACGAACGTCACGGCCGCGATGGCGAGGATGGCCGGCACGAACCATTGCGTGACACGATCGACCAGCGCCTGGATCGGCAACTTGGCGCCCTGTGCGTCCTCGACCATGCGGATGATCGAGGCCAGCGTCGTGTCCGCGCCGACCTTGTCGACACGGAAGGTGAAGCTGCCGGTGGTGTTCAGCGTGCCGCCGGTAACGGCTGCGCCCAACGCCTTTCGGACCGGGGACGGTTCGCCGGTCAGCATGGATTCGTCGACGAGGGACGAGCCCTCCGCGAGCGTGCCGTCGACCGGCACGGTCTCGCCGGGGCGCACCTGCACGAGATCGCCCGCGCGGACCTCGTCGAGCGGCACGTCGGCGAAGGCGCCATCGCGCTCCACCCGCGCCGTCTTCGCGCGCAGGCCGATCAGCCGCTCGATCGCCGCGCCGGCACGGCCCTTGGCGCGCGCCTCGAGCAGCCGACCGAGCAGGATCAGCGTGACGATCACGGCCGCCGCCTCGAAGTACACGGCGTCCGTGCCGGCAGGCAGCAGACGCGGCGCGAAAGTGGCGATCGTCGAATAGCCCCAGGCCGCCGTGGCGCCGAGCACGACGAGCGAGTTCATGTCGGGCGCGAGCCGCGCCAGCGCCGGCAGGCCGTGTCGATAGAAGCGAAGCCCCGGCCCAGCCAGGACGAGGCTCGTCAGCACGAAGGCAAGGATGCGCGCCGCCGGCGCGTCGGTGAATGGCGCCAGCGTCGGCACCATGTGCGCGCCCATCTCGAGGACCATGACAGGCAGCGTGAGCAGCGCCGCCGCGGCGAGATCGCGCAGCAGCGGGCCGGTCTCATCCTCCGGGCCATTCGAACGCGCCGCCTCGAGCGAGCGCGGCTTGTAGCCAGCGCCGACGATCGCATCCGCGATGGTTTGCTGCTCGACGAAGCCGGCGGCCTCGACCGTCGCGCGCTTCGTCGCGAGATTGACGGCCGCCGCGCGTACGCCCGGCACGGCGGCGACCGCGCGTTCGACGCGCCCTGCGCAGGAGGCGCAACTCATGCCGTCGACGACGATCTCGAGCTTCCGCGCGGCGATGGGATAGCCGGCATCGGCCAGCGCGTGATCGACAGACGCCAACACCTCGGTTCGTTCGGCATCCGACGACAGCGTCACGTCGGCGCGCTTCGTCGCCAGGCTCACGCTGGCTCGCTCGATGCCTGCCACCTTGCCGATCGCGGTCTCGGCGCGCCGCACGCAAGAGCCGCAATTGAGGCCGTCGACGAAGAAGCTCGCGGAGGTTTCGGTGGTCGGGAGAATGCCTCTGGTCATACTTGCGATATGGGGCGCGGCCCCATGCGCTACCAGCGAGGCCTAGTGCTTCTCGAGCTGCTTGCGCGCCTTCTCGAGCTCGGCCTTCGCCGCATCGGAGACCTCCGGCGGCTGCTGGTCGAGATCCTCGAGCGCCTCGATGATCGCTTCGGCGACGACCAGCCGCGCGAACCATTTGCGATCGGCGGGGACCACGAACCACGGCGCGGCCTTGCTGGCGGTGCCTGCGATCGCGGCCTGGTAAGCGGCGCGATAGTCCGGCCAGCGGGCGCGTTCGGCGAGATCGGCGGAACTAAACTTCCAGTTCTTGGCGGGCTCGTCGAGCCGCGACAGGAACCTCTCCTTCTGCTCGTCGCGGCCGACATTGAGGAAGATCTTGACGATCTTGGTGCCCTGCCGGGCGAGGTAGTCCTCAAAGGTGGCGATGTCGCCAATGCGATCGTCCCAGAAATCCGGCGCCTCGATCAGGCTCGCCGGCAGGCCGGTGGCGGCGAGCTTATCCGGGTGGACGCGCGCGACCAGCACGTCCTCGTAATGCGAGCGGTTGAAGATGCCGATCATGCCGCGCGCGGGCACGACCTGGCCGACGCGCCAGAGAAAGCCGTGCGCCAGCTCATGCGGGCCGGGCGCCTTGAACGAGGTCACGCGGACGCCTTGCGGATTTACGCCGCTCATCACGTGCTTGATCGTCGAATCCTTGCCGCCGGCGTCCATCGCCTGCAGCACGACGAGCAGCGACCAACTCGCGTTGGCGTAAAGCAGACCCTGCAGCTCGGCCATCCGCGCGGTGCCCTGTTCGAGCAGCGCCGCCGAATCATGCTTGCCCGGGACCTCGTCCGGCAGGTCGTCGGTCGCGAAGCGGTCGAGGTCGAATCCCTTGCTCGTCGTCACGCGATAGCGGTCGAGCATCGCCCGCATCCGCTTTGCCTCGCGCTCGACATGCTTCGACATCCGCCGTCCCTCCGCCAGTCTTTGTCGTCGGTCCCCAGACTTCGACGCGCGCCTGGTTTACCGGTGCACGATCCAATGACATGCTCGGTGTCCGTACGAAGGCGGGATTCGACAGACTCGCGCACCATGGAAGAGAGCGCCGATGTCCGACCATGTCGCAGATATCAAGAAATATACAACGAAGCCGATCAACGAGGCGGCAGTCACGCGACTCGCCAAGACCTACCAGCTGGTCATGAGCAAGCCCGACGCCAAATACGTCGCCTGCTCCGACCCGGTCGAGCTCGGCCGCGTGCGCGACAACTTCTTGAAGAAGAAGCTCAAGCTCGAGAGCGGCGATCTCGACGGCGCCATCAAGGCTGTCTGCCAGACCATGAAGGCGGACCGCACCAAGTCGCGACTCACCTTCTACTATCTTCTCGCCGAGCACTTCGAAAAGCTCGACACGCTCTGATCCCGGGCGCGTCGCTCAGACGAACGCCCAGCCGACGAACTTGTCGATATCGATCTCGAGCTGACGCACGAGGTTGGTCGCAACCGTGCGCTCCTGGTAGCGGCCCTGGTCATACGCGAACCAGGCGATTTGACTCAGCGGGCCGATATTCCGCCGCGCCCAGGATTTCAACGAATCCGGTTCGACGTCTGGCAGTTTAAAGTAATTCAAAAAACCATTTCGGGTGACAATCACTTGAATCGTGTGGGCTTCGAAGGGAAGCGCCAAGATCACGCCTTTAGAATTATTCTCGAATACGAAGAAGTTAGGTCTGCTCACCCGCTTTTCTTTAGCGCCGCTATTGGCGACTGGCTACCAGCAATCGTGGTAAATCATCGCCGCCGCGTCGCAATCTTGCGGCGGGTGATCGACTCGGCGCGGAGACGCGCCGGCGCGAAGAGAAGATCGGGGGCGACCGGCCGCCCGAACAGGTGGCCCTGCCCAGTTGGGCACCCCATCCTCGCGAGAGCCGCCGCCTGCGCGTCCGTCTCGATCCCCTCGGCGACGACGTCGATACCGAGATCGCGGCCGACGCCAAGGATGGCGGCGGTGATCGCCGCATCATGCCGGTCCGCCTCGGCCAGCCCGCGCACGAAGCTCTGATCGATCTTGATGGTGGACACCGGCATCCGCTTCAGCGTGCTGAGCGAGGCGTAACCCGTCCCGAAGTCGTCGAGCGCGATGCCCACCCCGAGCGCGCGGAGGTCGCGCAGGGTCGAGATCACCGCCTCCTCGTCCTGATGGGCGATCGTTTCGCGGACCTCGAGCTCGAGTTCGCCTGGCGTGATCGCGTAATGAGCAAGGAGGTCGGCGACCACCGTCTTGAGCCCCCCGAAGCGCAGCTGCGCGGCGAACAGGTTCACGCTGACGCGCAACGTCGGCCGACCTTCGGCGCGCCAGGCGACGATCTGCCGGCAGGCCTGATCGAGGCTCCACCAGCCCGTGTGAAGGGCGAGCGCGCTGTCGTCCATCGCCGGAATGAAGGTGCCCGGCAACAGAAGACCACGCTCGGGGTGACGCCACCGCATCAGCGCCTCGGCGCCGACGATCGCGCCTGTCGCGAGCGAGACCTGCGGTTGATAAAAAAGCACGAGTTCGTTGCAATCGAGCGCCCGGCGGACCTCGTCGCGCAGCACGCGGCGCGCGGCGCTTTCCGTCCGCATCGCCCGTTCGAACATCCGGAAGCGGTTGCCTTGATCGCTCTTGGCGCGATGCAGCGCCAAGTCGGCGGCGGCGACCAGGTCGTCCGATGTCTCGGCATGATCCGGAGCCATCGCCGCGCCGATGGAGGCCCCGATGACGATCGTGTGGCCGTTGATCGCGAACGGCTCCGCCAGCGCCATCTCGATATCGTTGCCGCACTCGCGCGCCTTGAACGGATCGTGCTGGCGCAGCAGAACGGCGAAGACGTTGCCGCTCCATCGCGCCAGCTTCGACCCGTGCGGCACGGCGGCGACAAGCCGGATCGAGACCGCCTGGATCAGCGCGTCGCCCGTCAGATGCCCGAAGCCATCGTTGACGCCCTGCAGCCCGTCGATCTCGAGGAGCAGAACGGTCGCGCTGCCGCCCTCCTCGAGGTGGACCGAGGACTTGCGTTTGAACTCGTTGGCGCGGATCAGCCCGGTCAGAGGATCGTACAACGCGAGGCGGCTGAGGCGCTCTTCGCGCTGCTTGCGCTCGGTGATGTCGCGCATCGTCGAGGCGAACTTCAAGCCGCCTTCGTCGCGCCAAACGGAAAGGCCGAGATCGACCGGCACCTCGCGGCCGTCCTTGCGAAGCACGATCGTTTCGAAGGTCTTGCCGCTCAGCTTCGAGGGGGCTCCTCCGGCGACGCGCGCCATGCCGATGTTGTGTGCCGCCGCGAAGCGTGGTGGGACGATCGACACGACGGGGCGGCCGATCAGCTCGTGGCTCCCGTAGCCGAGCAATCGCTCGGCGCCTGGGTTCACGAAGACGATCGTACCGTCGTCGCGGGTACAGATCAGCGCGGCACCGACGGTATCGGAAATCCCCTTCAGGATGCCGTTCAGCATGCGCGCCCGGCGGCTCTCGATCTCGCTCATCGCGATCTCGGCGAAGTCCTTGAGGATCTGCTCCTCGAGCGCGGTCAGGGGCGCGCGAGGCCGCGTATCGGTGATGCAAAAGGCACCTATGCGCAGTCCGTCCGACGTGCGCAGGGGGGCACCGGCATAAAAGCAGATCTGTCGTTCGCGGACCGACTCGAAATCGCGGAAGCGCGGATCCTCGCGTGCGTCGCGGACAACGAGGACCTTATCCGTCTCGATCACGTGGCTTCCGAACGTTTCGAGTCGAGGAGTCGCGGTCACCGTCAGGCCGACCGCGGTCTCGAACCAGAGTCGGTCCACGCCGACGATGGTCACCGCCGCCGACGACACTCCCAGAAGCCGCGTCGCCAGGACGACGATCCGCTGCAAGGCAGCCTCGCGGACGGTACCCTCGGTGACAAGCCGCTCGGCGAACGCCGCGCGATCCCGCTCGTTCAGAGACGTCTCGACGGCTTGCGACATTCGTCTGGCACTCGATACGAGAACTTGCATTCTTGTAGTCGGTCAAATGTTAAAAAGGTATGCCTTTCATTCTAGTGAATCTGTTGATCCTGACGTATGGGAAGGACTTATACTTATGTCTATTACGCAACGTCTTGAGACATCGATGGGCCGAAGGCGTACGGAAGCAGCGTTTCGAGCGTGAAGGTCGCGCGGACGCCACCACGGCAGGCGACATGGACAAATAAAGCGGCGTCCGCGAACTCACGCAGGCGTTGACGGCAGGCGCCGCAGGGCGTGACGAGCGCCTCGCCATCGCCGACCACCAGAGCCTCGACGATGCGTCGCTCCCCCGCCGCGACCATTGCAGCGATCGCGCCAGCCTCGGCGCAGGTGCCCACGGGATAGGCGGCGTTCTCGGCGTTGCACCCGGCGAAGATTGCCCCAGATGCGGTCCGCACGGCGGCGCCGACCGCGAAGTTCGAGTAGGGCGCATAGGCGTTTTGCTGAGCGGCGAGGGCGGCCGCTAGCAGGTCCAGTGCGATCGCCGGGTCGTCGGCGCTCACGCCGCGCGCACCCCAAGCTGGTCAATCGAGCACAACTTGCCTAGAAGAGCCGCCGCGCCACGCGTCGCCGCGCGTCCTGCCACCGCGCCCTCAAAACCCGCGCCCCCAATCACCGCGCCCTGCCGGCGCCCCGTCCGAGCCTCCATGAAGTTCACGCTCTCCTGGCTGAAAGACCACCTCGACACCTCCGCCGACCTGGCGGGGATCGTCGATACCCTGACGCGGATCGGCCTGGAGGTCGAGCACGTCGTCGATCCGGCCGCGGCGCTCGCCGGGTTCATTGTCGCCGCGGTCATCGAGGCGAAGCCACACCCGAACGCCGATCGGTTGAGGGTCTGCTCGGTCGATGCCGGCGACGGCAAGCCCGTGCAGGTCGTCTGCGGCGCGCCCAACGCGCGGACCGGCATGCGGTCGGTGTTCTCGCCCGTCGGCACCTTCATCCCCGGCAAGAAGACGCGGCTGGCCGCCGGCGTCATTCGCGGCGTCGACTCGAACGGCATGCTGTGCTCGGCCGCTGAGCTCGAGCTGTCGGAAGACCACGAAGGTATTCTCGACCTGCCGGCGGACGCTCCCATCGGTGTGCCTTACTCGCGCTATGCCGGCCTCGACGATCCGGTGATCGAGATCAACCTGACGCCGAACCGGCCTGACGCGATGGGCGTCGCCGGCATCGCCCGCGACCTCGCGGCGGTGGGCCTCGGCCGCGCGACCACCGTCGCCGTCACGGCGATCGATGCCACGGCGGGGCGCCTATCGCCCGCTCGGCTCGACCTCGACGAGCCGTCGCTGGCGCCGGCCTTCGCGCTGCGACGCGTTACGGACGTTCGCAACGGCCCGAGCCCGGACTGGCTGCAGGCGCGGCTCCGCTCGATCGGCCTGCGTCCAATCAATGCGCTCGTCGACGTCACCAATTTCCTGGCGTTCGACCGGGCGCGGCCGCTGCATGTGTTCGATGCCGCGAAGGTCGCCGGCGATCTCGTCGTGCGGCGAGCCCGCGCCGGCGAGAGCCTCGTCGCGCTCGATGGCAAGACCTACAAGCTCGACGAGACGATGGTCGTCATCGCTGACGACACGGGGCCCGTGTCGATCGCCGGCATCATGGGCGGCGAGGCGACCGGCTGCGACGAGACGACGACCGACGTCCTCATCGAGTCCGCGCTGTGGAGCCCGAGCAACGTCGCCGCCACCGGCCGCAAGCTCGGCATCGTCTCGGATGCGCGCTACCGCTTCGAGCGCGGCGTTGACCCGGCCTTCTGCCTGCCCGGGCTCGAGCTCGCCACCAAGCTCGTCCTCGACCTCTGCGGCGGCGAGGCCTCGGCCATCGCGCTCTCCGGCACGGTGCCGGTGCCCGACGTGCGCATCCTCTTTCCCGAAAGCGAGGTCGCGCGGCTCACCGGGCTTGAGCTGCCCGCCGCCGAGATCGGCAAGATTCTCCAGGCGCTCGGCTTCGAGCTGGCGCGCTCGGCCGGCAACGCCGAAACCTTGTTCGCCCGCGCCCCCTCGTGGCGCCCCGACATCGAGGGCAAGGCCGATCTCGTCGAGGAAGTCGTTCGCATCGCCGGCGTCGACCGGGTGATGCCGCGCCCGCTCTCGCGCGCCTCCGAGCACGTCGCGGCCGCGATCCTCACCCCGCTGCAGCGACGCACGCGGCAAGCAAAGCGCGCGCTGGCCGCGAGCGGCCTTGTTGAGGCGGTCACTTGGTCGTTCGTGTCGGCGACGCAAGCCGAGTTGTTCGGCGAGGGACGAGCGCCGCTACCGCTAGCCAACCCGATCGCCGCCGATCTCTCGCACATGAGGCCGAGCCTGCTGCCGGGCCTCGTCGCGGCGCTGGGCCGCAACGCTTCGCGCGGCTTCGCCGACCTCGGCCTCTTCGAGGTCGGCCAGGTCTTTCGCGGCTTCGGCGAGAATGACCAGCGGGTCGCGGCGGCGGCCGTGCGCGCCGGGACGTCGAAGCCGACGGGAGCCGGGCGCCATTGGGCGGGCGCGGCCGCGGCGGTCGACGTGTTCGATACCAAGGCCGACGCGATGGCGCTGCTCGCCGCGCTCGGCGTGCCGACTGGCGGCTTGCAGGTCGTCGCCGGCGCCTCGGCGGCATTCCATCCCGGGCGCTCCGCGGTGCTGCGCTTCGGCCCAAAGACGCTGGTCGGGCAATTCGGCGAGCTGCACCCGCGCATCCTCGCCGCGCTCGACGTCGCTGGGCCGGTCGTTGGCTTCGAGCTGATCCTCGACGACATACCGGCGTCGAAATCGAAGCCCACCAAGACTCGCGCGCGCCTCGATCTGCCCGACTTCATGCCGCTCGAACGCGACTTCGCGTTCATCGTCGACGACGTGGTGGCGGCCGGCGATATCGTCCGGGCGGTCGCGGGGGCGGACAAGGCGCTCATCGCGGACGTCGCGGTCTTCGATATATATCGGGGAGCGGGCGTGCCGGACGGCAAGAAATCCGTGGCGGTCACGGCGACCATCCAGCCGCGCGAGAAGACGCTGACAGATGTCGAGATCGAGTCCGTCGCCAACAAGATCGTCGCCGACGTCGGCAAGAAGACCGGCGCGGCGCTGAGAGGATGATAAACGTGCTGATAGTCCCGTCGCGCCTTCTCGCAGCCGCCGCCTTATGTCTCGTCTCGGCCTCGGCTGTGCGGGCGCAGGCGCGCATCGAGGATTGCGAGAAGATCCAAGCCGCTGACGCCTACAACCAATGCCTCGCCAAGTTTGGCCCGACATCGAAGGTGAAGAGCGTCGAGCCGGTGAAGCCCGGCGACATCAAGGACAGCGGCGCCGATGCCGCGGCGAGCGCAGGAGGCGGCGGCGCGATGCCTGCAGGGAGATCTGGGGCAAAGCCTTCGCGCCACGCGTCGCGGGGGCATGGTTCGCGCGGACGCCATGCGACGCGCGGCGCCAGACGCGGCGGTAAATCCAGTGTGAAGTCCTCGGGGCGCAAGCGGATGACGTTTACGATCAAGCGACGCAGGTAGCATCGAGGATCGCGCGGCCGCTCAGACACGAAAGGACCCGCCAGGCGAACCGGGCGGGCCGAGTCTCGGGAGGAACGCGCCAAGGCGCGAATGAACCGACAAGCAATCAACGTGCCGCACGCTCGATAACGGTTGCACCGGCGCTTTGCGGGTGCGGCGAGCCCGTGCGACAAGGCGCGATGATAAATCGAACGAATCGCATGCTGCCATCGCGCCACTGGACCGAGCTGACCACAACCGACTTCGCGGGCGCCGACATGACGACGTGCGTCGCGGTTCTTCCGGTGGCGGCGATCGAGCAGCATGGTCCGCATCTGCCGCTCGGCACCGATGCGTTCATCATGCAGGGCTATCTCGATCGCGTCCTCGCGGTCCTGCCCGCCGACGTTCCGGCACTCTTTCTGCCAATCCAGAATTGCGGCGCGTCGATCGAGCATGGTGATTTCCCAGGCACGCTGTCGCTCTCGGCGCAGGCCGCGCTGGTCGCCTGGCGCGATATCGCGAGATCGGTCTTGCGCAGCGGCTGCCGCAAGCTCGTGATCGTCAACGCGCACGGCGGCAACTCGAGCGTCATCGACATCCTCGCGCACGAGCTGCGGGCCTCGCACGGCCTCCTCGTCGCGATGGCCTCGTGGCAGCGCTTCGGCTATCCGGCAGGGCTTTTCACGCCAGCCGAGCTGACGCACGGCATCCACGGCGGCGCGGTCGAGACATCGCTGATGCTGGCGTTTCGGCCCGACCTCGTTCGAATGGGCGAAGCGCGTGACGCCGTGCCGACGAGCGTCGCCATGGAATCGCGCTTCGCCCAGTTGCGCGCCGGACGCCCGACCGGGTTTGGCTGGATGGCGCAGGACCTGTCGCCGTCCGGCGTCGCCGGCAATGCCACGGTGGCGACCGCGGCGATCGGCGAGGCCTGCGCGGCGCAGGGCGCCGCCGCCTTCATCGAGCTGTTGCGCGACGTCGCCGCCTTCGATCTCGCGGGGCTCGTGACCCGCGGCGGCGCCTGATCTACTTTTTGACCGGATCGGCCGGGATAGCGGGGTCGGCCGCCAGCGCGCCGGGCGCCGTCCACGGAAACGTCCAGGTTTCGGTCAGCGCATTCGGGCCATCGTGAAGGTAGGCGCGCAGGTCCGCCGTCTGCCCGGGCGCCAGCTCGACATCGACGGTGGCGCGAACGCCGTCGATGAACGGGTTGTACTGCGTGTAGGCGCGCACGATCTTGCCGACGCTGGTGCCGGCGGCGATCTTCACGAGGCTGGGATCGTCCTTGTAATAGGCGAGGTCGCCGCCGTTAAAGTCGACCATGAAACGCCGCGTCGTCGGCGAGGCCTGCTCGGACGAGCCGAGCGCGCGCGCCGAGGTCTGGAAGGTGTTCAGCGTCTTGGCGTTCGATGAGAGATCGTCGAGCGAGAGCGCCGAGGTGATCGCATAGGCATATTCGAGCGGCTTGCCGGCGGCCGCCGGGTCTTTGGCGATCCAGGAGGCGACGATATTGTCGTTCGTCTCGTCCGTCGTCGGCATTTCGAACAGCTCGACATGCCCCACGCCCAACTTCGTCTTGGGCACGATCCAGTAGCTCGGCCGCAGCTGGTAGGCGAGGTCGATGTCCTCGTAATGGCTGAAGTCGCGATCGCGCTGGATCAGCCCATAACCTTGCACGTCGCGATCATAGAAGGCCGAGGTCTTGGCGATCGAGGGATTGCGCAGCGGCCGCCAGATCCATTCGCCGGCCCCGGTGCGGATCATCAGGCCGTCGGAGTCATGCAGCTCGGCGCGATAGTCGTCGTGATATTTCGGGCCGTTCTCGCCGATGAAGAACATCGAGGTCAGCGCCATCACGCCGAGCTTCACGTCCTCGCGGCGCGGGATCAGGGTCGCGGTCACCTCGACGACGCTGTTCTCCTTCGGAAAGCACTCGAACCTGAACGCGCCGGTGGCGGCCGAGCTGTCGAGCAGCGCGTAAACCGTGAGCTTGTCGAGGTCGGGCTTCGGCGTCTCGATCCAGAACTCGCGGTAGAAGGGAAACTCCTCCTGGTTGGTGCCGCCGTTGACGGCGAGCCCGCGCGACGAGAGCCCGTAACGCTGGCCACGCCCGAGGAAGCGAAAATAGCTCGAGCCGACGAACGAGATGAACTCGTCGAACTTGCGCGGCTCATTCAGGGTGGTGCGCACCTTGAAGCCGGCGAAGCCGAGGTTGACCGGTAGCGGCTTGGAGAATTTCGTCGAGCCGAAGCTGAACTCGCTGGCTTGGTAGGGGATCGGCGTGGGAATGCCGTCGCGGATCGTGTTGACCACGACCGGCCGCTTGTAGAGGTGGCCAAGGTGGTACAGCTCGAGCCTGAACTGGCTGCCGTTGCCGCCGAGCAGAGCCCTGGAATCGCGGAACTCGATCTGGCGCCAGGCATCGAAGTCGAGCTTGGCGAGCTCGTCGGGCAACGGCGGCAACTGGCCCTGGAATGGCGCGCCGGCGAGCTGGGTCGCACGCTTCACCACCTCGTCGTAACCAAACTTGCTGTCGCGCGGCGGCCGCGCTGTCTGCGCCTCAGCCGACGAAGCGAACGCGCCAGCCCCCGCGGCGAGCGTCCCCTTGACGATTGTGCGTCGATCGAAAATCGTCAGAGCGTCCTCCTATGACGGCGCGGGAGCCCTAGCGGCATAAATTCGAGGCGGCAAGACTTGCTTGATCGTCCGCGCGGCGCACCCTCTCTCGACACCGCGAATGCGGTGCCTTGATCCCGCTCTTGTTGTCCGCTTTCAGTGACCGGCACCCCGAGGAGACGCGGATGAGCAGGCCGACGAGGACGCTGGCGATCGTGAGCGTTGCCGCCTGCCTGATCAGCGGGGCGGCATGCGCGGCATCCATCACGAGCGACGATTTCGTCGCGGTGGTTGGCCCCTCCGCCGATTATCTCGCCGCCTCGAGCGAACTCGCGCTCGCGACGACCGACAGCCGCGCGATCCGCGCCTTCGCGCGCGCCCAACACGACGAGGCCCGTGTCCTTGCGGGCGGCGTGACCGGCTGGCGCGAGGCGGAGGCGAAAGCCGAGACTCTCGCCTCGGAGGCGCCGACGATCGACCATCTCGGACCGGCCGCGAACGCGATCTCCGTGCCCCTGGAGGCAATCGCCCGCACCGCGTCCTCGCCGGCTTATTTCTTCACGCGACTGCCGTCCGCCGGTCGCCTCGAGGACGCGTCGCGCGCGGACCTCGCGCGGCTGGCGGCCTTGCGCGGCACATCGTTCGACGCGCTCTACGTCGAGAACGATCTCGCCGCGCTGCGACGGCTGGAGCGGGTCTGTCGCGACTTCGTGCTGAACGGCGACGACGAGACCCTGCGCGCTCTCGCCGTCCACGCGCTGCCCAAGCTGCGGCAGCGGATCGCGAGGCTCGAACGCTCTTAGAGCAACGTCATCTCGGATGACGCGGGTCGTACGACTGAGCAGCGCTGGATTAGCGCGTTCGATGCCCGACATTATGCGCGACCATAACCCGTCGCGCCGAGGCCGCCATGAACCCGATCGTCCTGATCCTTGTCATCATCCTCGTCATCGCGCTGTTCGGCGGCCTGCCGGCGGTGGGCCTCGTGCACCTTGGCTACTTTCCGTCAGGGATCGTCGGCATCATTCTTTTGATCCTGATCATCATGCTGCTCACCGGACGGCTCTGATCCCTTGCGCCGTCACGTCGCCGGAGGATAAACGCGCCCACGAGAATGGCGCGAGGGAAGAGGGAGAGCGCAGGTGACGAGCGTCGTCGATCGGTTCGAGGCTGTCGCCGCAAGTGTGCCGGACGCGTCGGCGGTCGTCGAGGGCGACCGCGTCACCACCTACGCCGAGCTGCTCGATCGCGCCGCCGGGTTCGGCTCGGTTTTCGCGGAGGGGCCACGCCGACGCGTGCTGATCGCCACAGAAAAAGGCGCTCCCGCGTATGCGGCGATGTTCGGCAGCCTGATGGCGGGCGCGACCTACGCGCCAGTCAACGTCGCCTCGACGCCGACGCGCCTGGAGGCGATCTGCCGCTCGTTCGAGCCGGATGTCATCGTCGCCGCCTCTCCCTTGGCCGAAGCTCTCGCGCCATTCGCGTCGGCGCGGGTGATCGCCCCCGACGCGCCTCTGGTCGCCCGCAAGCGCGACGGCAGGCCACCGGAGCCGATCGCCTACGTGATCTTCACCTCGGGCTCGACCGGCGCGCCGAAGGGCGTCGCGATCCCGCGCGCGGCACTCGACCATTATGTCGGCTGGCTCGGACCGGCGATGGATCTGAAGCCGGGCGATCGGATGTCCCAGCATCCCAACATCGGCTTCGATCTCAGCGTCCTCGATATCTACGGCGCGCTCTGCCACGGCGCGGCGCTGCATCCGTTCATCGATCGCGGCGCGCGCCTGCTGCCCGCCCGCAAGGTGCAAGCCGACGCGCTGACCATCTGGAACAGCGTGCCGAGCGTTCTGTCGATCATGGAGACCGCGCGCGAGCTCGACAGCGCCCATCTCGGCAGCGTCCGGCTGTTCACGTTCTGCGGCGAGGTGCTGCGCCGCGATCATGTGGCGAAACTTTTCGCCGCGCGTCCGGATGCGATCGTGCTCAACACGTATGGCCCCACCGAGGCGACGGTCGCGATGACGTGCCGCCGCTTCACCGCCGACACTTGGGAGCGGGCCTGCACGAGTTCAGCGCCGATCGGCGAGGCGATCGGCGACATGCGGCTCGATCTGGTCGGTGGTGCCGGCGATGGCCCGGACGAAGGCGAGCTGGTGATCTCCGGCCCGCAACTCGCCGCAGGCTACTGGCGGGACGACGAGCTCACGGCCGCGAAGTTCCGGGATCACACGGTCGATGGCGGCGTCACGCGCGCCTTCTACACCGGTGACTTCGCGGCGCGCCGCGACGGCGAGGTCTACTTTCTCGGCCGCAAGGACGATATGATCAAGGTGAGGGGCCACCGCATGCATGTCGGGGCGGTCCACCACGCACTGGAGCGGATCGGCTGGCCCGCCTCGTTCGCGTTCGAGAGGGGTGGCCAGCTGATCGCTGTCGTCGAGACGGTGGATGGGACGCGCTTCGATCCCGCGCGTGTGCTGAATGACCTGTCGGTCATATTGGAGAGCTACGCGGTGCCGAGCGAGATTCGCTGCGTCGACCGCCTGCCGAAGACACCGAACGACAAGATCGACGCCGCCGCTCTGCGAGCGCTGTTCGACAGATAGGAGGCCTGACGTGACCGAACCGGAGGTGATGGACGGCTTGAAGGGCATCTTCGCGCAGATCTTCGAGCGCGACGATCTCGAGCTGCGCCGTTCGATGACCGCCAAGGACATCGCCGGCTGGGACTCCTTCAAGCAGGTCGAGCTGATCATCGAGTCCGAGCAGCATTTCGCGATGCGCTTCACCTCGGCCGAGGTCGACGGCTTTCGCTGCCTCGGCGATCTCGTCGATGTCGTCGTCGCGCGTGCGTCATGACCAAGTCGCAGACTGTCGCCGCGGCCTCGCCTTGACCCTGTCGAATTTTTCGTCCCCTAGCGCAGGGCTTGCGCGACCGCGCCGTTGAATCGACGTGCGGCAGCACCTCGGAAACGCAACCCGGAGACCAACATGCGTGCAACCCTTCGCGTCGCCTTTACAGCAACGGCACTCGGATTGGCGGTCCCCGTCGGATCGATGCTGGCCGGCACCACCGTCCTCGCGGCGCCGCCGGAGGCACCCCCGGTCAGCCAAGGCGAGGCGAAAGAGGTCGCGCTGACCCAGCAGCAGATCGATGGCATCGTCGCCTCGCAGCCCGAGATCCAGGCGATCGAGGCGAAGGTGCCGCAGGGCGCCGAGGACAAGCCCGACCCGAAGGTCGAGGCCAGCCTCAACGCTGTCGCCAAGAAGAACGGCTTCTCGAGCCTCGGCGAATACGCCGATGTGTCGTCGAGCATCGGCGTGGTGTTGGCGGGCATGGACCCCGAGACGAAGAAATATGTCGGGCCCGAAGCCGTCATCAAGAAGCAGATGGAGGAGGTCAAGGCCGACAAGGCGATGCCGCCCAAGGAGAAGAAAGAAGCGCTCGACGAGCTCGCCGCCGCGCTCCAGCCCGCCGCGACAGCAAAGCCGAGTGAAGCCAACGTCGCGCTCGTCAGCAAGAATTTCGACAAGCTGAACGCCAGCATGCAGCAGTCCGGCGGCGGGACCGAATAGGTCTCAGGCGACGCCGGTCGCGCCCCGGAGCTCGGCCGGCACCTTGCTTCGCCGGCGCTGCTTCGGTGTTTCCTTGGCGGCGTAAGCGGCAAGCACGCGATCGCGCATCGGCGAAAGCGCGGCGTAGTGCCACCACAGCGCGTCGCGCGGTGTCGTCGGCTCGTGCGGCGTCCACGGCTTGTTGGCGCCGGCATAGTGGATAATCCACGGGTCGCGACGCCAGATCGCGCGCAAACCCTCCCATCGCCGTCCGATCTTCGTGAAGCGGACCAGGACGTTGATGATCGCCGGAAACGAGCAGTTGGCGAACGAATTCCAGCGCTGATCGAGCCGAACGTACCGCCCGCTGACAATATAATTCAGTGCATCCTGGTCCATGTAGTAGAGTTCGGGGTGCTCGGTCAGGTATCTGACGGTCCGCCCCGCGACGTCGTGCGCCCGCCAGAAGGCGAGATCGAAGATCATGACGCCACAATTGAAATAGGCGGTAGTGCCTATCGATTCGAGCCCGAGGACCTTGCGGACATAGGCTGCGAAGCGCAGCCGCTCGCCGCCGAACGGCACGAAAAAGGTCGGCCAGGTGCGGCTGCCGACGATCATCGGCCAGTCCGGCATCGCCGCCAGGGCCGTGCCCTCGAGCGGGATGTCGTAGAGCGCTTCCAGGTTGCGGTGCACGACGACATCGACATCGAGGTAGATGATCTTGTCGACGTCGGGCAGCAGGTCCGGCAGCAGGAAGCGCAGGTAGGTGCCGGCCGTGATGTGGCCGCGGATCGGAAAGTTCGCGTGCACGTTGGTGCAGGCGAGCGGCACCAACTCGAACCGCGAATCGTTCATCTGGCCGGCGAGCGTGGCGAGGTCGGCGGCGACGAAGTCCGTCAACGCATAGACGCGAACGGGTCGTTCGGGTCGGGCATGCGTCTTGATCGAGGCGGCCAGCACGATCGCGGCGTCGAGCATGCGCGCGTCGAGACAGATGGCGATATTAATCCAGCGATCGTCCACGATGGTCTGGCGTCCTCCCTGCGAGCCGGGCCGTTGCATGGCAAAAAGCCGCGCACGGGGCAAGCGGTGCCCGAGCCGCGAAGCCGCCGATTGGTGAAGGCGACCATTACTCCTCGCGCCGGTTAGCCTGACATCGAATGGCGCGACGCGCGCGCCGGAAGGATAGGAGAACGCTCATGACTTCGATGGACCGTCGCGGCTTCGTCGCTTTCTGCGCCGCGGGCACCCTGGCGTCCGGCCTGCCCGCGTCGGCCGTCGCGGCCGACAGGCCACGCACGGTCGCGTTCGCCGACGGCACGATGGCCCCGGCTCTCGGCCAGGGTTCGTGGCACATGGCGAGCAGCGGCGCCACGCCGGAGGCGGCGGAGGACGCGATGCGCCTCGGCATCACGCTCGGCCTGACCTTGATCGACACCTCGGACAATTACAGCGACGGCCGGGCGGAGGAGATGGTGGCCAAGGTGATTGCCGGCCAACGCGACAAGATCTTCCTCGTCTCCAAGCTCTCGCCGCCCGACGCCACCGAGGATGGCGTCGAGCGCGAGCTGAAGACGAGCCTGCGGCGGCTCGGCGTCGACCAGCTCGACCTCTATCTGCTGCACGCGCGAGGGAGCGCCGACCTGCGGGCTGCCGTCGAGGGGTTCGAGCGCGTGCGCGCCAAGGGTCTGGTCAAGCGCTGGGGCGTCTCGAATTTCACCCTTGCCGACATGGAGCGACTCGTCGCTATCCCCGGGGGCGAGCACTGCGCGACCAATCAGGTGCAGTACAATCTCGCCGCGCGCGGCATCGAGGCCGACCTCATCCCCTGGTGCGCCAGACACAAGATGCCGATCATGGCCTATTCGCCGCTCGGCGCCGGCGGCAAGGCCGCGTTGCTGGCCAACCCCGTGCTGACCAGGCTCGGCGCCGCGCGTGGCGTAAGCCCGGCCGCGATTGCGCTCGCCTGGGTGATGCGCGACGGAGTTACGATGGCGATTACCGAGACCGCCTCGTTGAAGCATGTCCGCGAGGACGCGGCGGCCGCCACGCTCGTCTTGGGCAAGGCCGAGATCAAGGAGATCGACGACGCGTACCCGCCACCGCGCGCGGGATAGCCGGTGGGCAGTCTATTCTGCCGCCTGAATGGCAACATAAAGACTTGTACATATCCTTATTGCCTTGAGACTCGCCCTTTGTTATGACGCCGCGACCCACACGGAGCCGTTCATGACCCAGGCCGCCAAAGACTACATCGTCGCCGACATCAAGCTCGCGCCCTGGGGGCGGAAAGAGCTCGACATCGCCGAGACCGAGATGCCGGGGCTGATGTCGACGCGGGCGGAATATGGCAAATCACAGCCGCTGAAGGGCGCGCGCATCGCCGGCTCGCTGCACATGACCATCCAGACGGGCGTTCTGATCGAGACGTTGAAGGCGCTCGGCGCCGACGTCCGCTGGGCCTCGTGCAACATCTATTCGACGCAGGACCACGCCGCCGCGGCCATTGCCGCCGCCGGTACGCCGGTCTTCGCGACCAAGGGCGAAAGCCTCGAGGACTACTGGGAGTACAGCCACAAAATCTTCGAGTGGGACGACGGCGGCACGCCAAACATGGTGCTCGACGACGGCGGCGACGCCACCATGCTGATTCACCTCGGCATGCGCGCCGAAGAGGGCGACGTGGCCTTCCTCGAGAAGCCCGAGAACGAGGAAGAAGAAGTGCTCTTCGCCGCCATCAAGGGCCGGCTGAAGACGCACCCCGGCTGGTATTCGAAGAACGGCAAGGCCATCAAGGGCGTCTCCGAGGAGACCACCACCGGCGTGCATCGCCTCTACCTGATGGCCAAGGAGGGCAAGCTCCTGTGGCCGGCGATCAACGTCAACGACTCGGTCACCAAGTCGAAGTTCGACAATCTCTACGGCTGCCGCGAGTCGCTGGTCGATGGCATCCGCCGCGGCACCGATGTCATGATGTCCGGAAAGGTCGCGATGATCGCCGGCTTCGGCGACGTCGGCAAGGGCTCGGCCGCCTCGCTGCGCAACGCAGGCTGCCGCGTCCTCGTCTCCGAGATCGATCCGATCTGCGCGCTGCAGGCGGCGATGGAGGGCTACGAGGTCGTCACCATGGAGGACGCGGCGCCGCGCGCCGACATCTTCGTCACCGCGACCGGCAACGTCGATGTGATCACCGTCGACCACGTGCGCGCGATGAAGGACCGGGCGATCGTCTGCAACATCGGCCACTTCGACTCGGAAATTCAGGTCGGCGGCCTGAAGAACTTCAAATGGTCGAACATCAAGCCGCAGGTCGACGAGATCGAGCTGCCGTCGGGCAAGCGGATCATCCTGCTGTCCGAGGGTCGCCTCGTGAACCTCGGCAACGCCACCGGCCACCCGTCCTTCGTGATGTCGGCCTCGTTCACCAATCAGACGCTGGCGCAGATCGAGCTGTGGACCAAGCAGGGCGAATACAAGAAGCAGGTCTACGTGCTGCCGAAGGCGCTCGACGAGAAGGTCGCCGCGCTGCACCTCGAAAAGGTCGGCGCAAAACTGACCAAGCTCTCCGACAAGCAGGCGACCTACCTCGGCCTGCCGCCGCAGGGGCCGTTCAAGACCAACGAGTATCGCTACTGAGGCGACGCCTCGACGACCGCGTTCGACAAGCGCCGCGTCCCTTTCGGGCGCGGCGTTTTCGTGCGTGTCCCAGCTGAGTTTGCCTCGCCCCGCCTAGGAACACGATGAACCTCAACCACATCAACCTCGGGATCACGGAGATCGCGCCGACCGTTGCGATGCTCGGAACCTACTTCGGTTTGCGGCCGATGCCGCGGATGCGGCGAACGACAAGATGGCATTCCTCGAGGACGATCGCGGAACACTGGTGTCGCTGTTCAAGGTCAAGGACACGACCTACCCGAAGATCTTCCACATCGGCTTCATGCAGGAGACCGCGCCACAGGTGCATGCGATCTTCGAGAAGCTGGACGCGGGCGGGTTCGAGCCCGACGTTCCCCGCGAGGAGCACGGGCGCCTCACGTTCTACGTCATGGCACCGGGCGGCTTCATGATCGAGGTCAGTGCGTTTTTGTAGCGCCGCCGCTTCGCGGCATGTGGCATACGACGACTTCGGCCACGAGTCCGGCATCAAAGACAGGGGATCGGCGTGCGATACTTCCTCGATGCCGAGTTCAACGGCTTTGGCGGCCAGCTGATCTCGCTCGCTCTCGTTCCCGAGGATCGCAACGCCACGCCATTCTATGCGGCACTCCCCTGCCTTGAGCCAGAGCCTTGGACCGCCGAGCATGTCATGCCGGTGCTGGCGACCGTGCCGATCGAGCGGGCCGCGATGACGCAAAAGCTCGCCGATTATCTGCGCTCGGATTCGGACCCTCTGGTCGTCGCCGACTGGCCGGAGGACATCGCCCATCTTGCGCTGCTGATGGTGACCGGCCCCGGCTCGCGCCTCGCGACGCCGACGCTGATGTTCGAGCTGCTCGACCTGCCGCTGTTCGACGCCGAGACCAAGAGCGCCGTGCCGCATAACGCCCGCAACGATGCCGAGGCATTGCGGGAGTATGTGATGAGGACGGATCACTGATGCGCGGTGCTCTCGCCTCCCTCGCCCTCGTCCTCCCGCTCACCATTGCCGCATCCCTGGCCGCTCCCGCCGTCGCTGGCGGCATATGGCGGCGCGGCGAACTGGCCGATCCCGGCTCGCTCGATCCCCACAAGGCCTCGACCTCCATCGAGGCTCATATCCTCGACGAGCTCTACGAGGGCCTGCTCTCGCGCGACGCGCATGCCAGGCTCGGGCCCGGCGTCGCCGCGCGATGGGACATCAGCGACGACAAGAAAACCTACACCTTCCATCTGCGCCCGGACGCCCGCTGGTCGAACGGCGCGCAAGTGACGGCCGACGATTTCGTCTATTCGCTGCGCCGGCTGATGGACCCGAAGACCGGCGCGCAATACGCCTCGATCCTCTACGACGTCGCTAACGCTCGCGCGGTCAACACAGGCGCGATGCCGCTGGAAAAGCTCGGCGTGCGGGCGATTGACCCGGTCACGCTCGAGATCACGCTCGAGCACCCGGCCGCCTACCTCCTCGCGCAACTGACGCACACTACCGGGATGCCGGTCTATCGCCCGAGCGTCGAGCAGTGGGGCTCCGCCTTCGCGCGGGCCGGCCGGATGGTCACCAACGGGGCGTTCGTCTTGAAGAGCTACATGCCCAACGACCGGCTCGTGCTCGTCAAGAACACCTATTTCCACGATGCGGCGCAGGTTGCGCTCGATGGCGAGATCATCCTGCCGATGGAGGATCACTCGGCGGCCCTGCGTCGGTTCATCGCCGGCGAGATCGATTCTTACGACGACGTGCCGGTCGACCAGATCGCCTGGGTGCGCGCGCATCTGGGCGATGCCTTCAAGGTCGCGCCCGACCTCGGCACCTATTTCTACGCACTCGACACGCGCCACCCGCCCTTCGACGACATCCGCGTCCGCCAGGCGCTGGCGATGGTTGTCGACCGCGAGTTCCTGGCGAAAACGATCTGGGGTGGCACGATGTTGCCGGGTTATTCCTTCGTGCCGCCTGGCATGCCGTCCTACGGCGTGCCGTCGCAAGAAGCTTGGGCGGGCGAGAGCCAATTCGAGCGCGAGGACAAGGCCAAGGCGCTGATGAAGGCCGCGGGCCATGACGCGGCGCACCCGCTGCACGTCACGTTGCGATTCAACCAAAACGAAAACAACAAGGCCACGGCGATCGCGGTCGCCGACATGTGGAAGGTGCTTGGCGTCACCACCGAATTCATCGTGACCGACGCGACGACGTATTACGCCTTCATGGAGTCCGGCGCCCCCTTCGACGCGATCCGACGCGGCTGGTTCGCCGATTATCCCGACGCGCAGAATTACCTGTTCCTCGCCGAGACGGACAATCAGTTGAACACCGCGCACTACAAGGACCCGGCCTACGACGCGCTCATGCGGCAGGCCGAGACCGAGCCGGACGCGGCCAAGCGCACCGCGATCCTGCACCAAGCCGAGACGATGCTGCTCGCCTCGGGGGCTTACTTGCCGCTGACTATCTTCCAGTCGCCCAACCTCGTGTCACCGAAGCTGCATGGTTGGTATACCAACTTCATGAGCGTCCATCCCGGCCGCTACGTCTCGAAGGACGAGCCCGCGGGATAGCGCCGGCTTAGGGCTCGCCTGTCACGCGCCGCAGCGTGAGATTGAAGCGGCCGCCTTCGACGAGCAATGTAGAGGAGCCGGCGAGGATGCGATCGACGCCATGAAAGGCGAGCCGCGCGTCGCCGCCTAGAACCAGCGCGTCGCCCGAGGCGAGCTTGATGCTTCGCGTCGAACCTTGCCGCGACGTGCCACCGTAACGAAACACGCAGGTGTCGCCCAGGGACAGCGACACGACAGGGGCGGCGAAGCCCTCCTCGTCGCGATCCTGGTGCAGTCCCATCCGCGCGGCGCCATCGTAATAATTGACGAGACAGGCTTCCGGCGGATGCGGATAGTCGGCCAAGTCTCGCCAAGCATCGAGGATCATTCGCGGGAGCGGCGGCCATGCTCGGCCTGTCTCGGGATGCGTTGCGTCATAGCGATACCCATCGCGGTCGGAGAGCCAGCCGAGTTGGCCGCAATTGCTCATGCGAACCGAGAATGGCTTGCCGCTCTTCGGCATTGTCGGCTGAAACAGCGGCGCCGCCGAAAGCACCTCGCGCACCGCCGCCAGCAATGCCTGCTGCCGCTGACGATCCAGGTAGCCGGGGATAATCCGTAAGCCGGGTGCGGCGTCCAGCGTGCCGCGCGTCACTTATCGGACAGGCGGCCGAGCACCGAGGCGAACGCATCCGGCATACCGTCAGGGGCAGGCGCCTCGTAGGTCGCGCTGATCGCGCTGCGCACGCCGCCCACGGCAGGCTTTGTCGCGATCTGGTCGACGAGGAGGTCGACCCGTGTCGCCGCCGCGTCGTGCGATAGCGCGACCTTGTCCCCGGCAGCGATCGCCTCGATCGCCTTGATCAATTCGCTCATCCGCACGCCCTTGGTGAGGACGGGACAGGGCGGCGTATCGGGAAGGTCGCTGTGGCCGGTCAGGATCGCCAGCCTGGCATCGACCTTCATCGTCAAAATGTGGCGCACGAGTTCGCTGCCCGACATCCCGGGCATTGTGTAATCGATCAGGATCAGGTCGAACGCGTCGTTCTCGCGCAACAACTCGATCGCCGCTTCGGGACCGACGGCGGGCGTCACGAAATGCCCGACTTCCTCGAGTTCGTCGGCAATGACGTGGCGGATCAACGGATCATCGTCGACAAGGAGAATTTCGAGGTGCGGCATGGGCGTAATGCGACGCGACGTATCGCGTCGGCTCCCTGTGAGGCCGCGCGAGGCGGCGAGTTATGATTTGACACCGAGGCTAGCAACGAACGATGAGCGGCGATCGTTCCCGGCGCGCCGCGCCAGCGAGAACGGTGTCTCCGCATTTCATGAGGGTTCAAGCTTGCCGCACACGACGATCGAGGAGATCCGGGCGCTCATCGGACAAGAGGCCGGCGTCTCCAGCTGGGTGCTCGTCGACCAGGATCGGATCGATCGTTTCGCCGACGCCACCAACGACGACCAATTCATTCATGTCGATCCGGAGCGGGCGGCGGCGACGCCCTTCGGCGGGACGATCGCGCACGGGCTGCTGACCCTCTCGCTGGTCTCGGCGATGGCCTACGAGGCGCTGCCCAGCCCGCAAGCGCGCATGTCCGTCAACTACGGGTACAACAAGGTGCGCTTCACGGCGCCGGTCCATTCCGGCAAGCGCGTGCGGGCGCATTTCAAGATCCTCGGCCTGACCGAGGTCGAGCCGGGGCGATACGATCGCGCGACCGAGGTGATCGTCGAGATCGAAGGCGAGGCGCGGCCGGCGCTCGTCGCGGAAATGATCAGCGTCATCTTTATCTAAGGACTATCGGCCCGCTCTTTGCACGTCCTCGCGGTCGCACGTACGATCGCGAACGCGCGGCGAGCAGGAGGGGACGATGGACGCCTATCGGATCGCGTCGGAGCCCTATTATCGGGCATCGGGCGCCGAGATCGCCCTCTTCTCCGCGGCCTACGCCGACCGCCTCCCCGTGATGCTCAAAGGCCCGACCGGCTGCGGCAAGACCCGCTTCATCGAGCACATGGCGTGGAAGCTCGACCGCCCGCTCGTTACCGTTGCCGCGCACGAGGACATGACCGCCGCCGACCTCGCCGGGCGCTACCTGCTCGCGCCGGAGGGCACCGTCTGGCACGACGGCCCGCTGACGCAAGCGGTGCGCAACGGCGCGATCTGCTACCTCGACGAGATCGTCGAGGCGCGCCAGGACACGACCGTCGTCATTCACCCGCTGACCGATACGCGGCGCATCCTGCCGCTCGACAAGCGCAACGAGCTTGTCCGGGCGCACCAGGATTTCCAGCTGACGATCTCCTACAACCCCGGCTACCAGAATGCCGTGAAGGACCTGAAGGAATCGACCAAGCAGCGCTTCGTGGCGATCGACTTCGGGTACCCCGACCCCGGCGTCGAGGCCGAGATCATCGCGCGTGAGTCGGCGAGCGAGCCGAAGCTCGCGGCGCTGCTGGTCGAGCTCGGGGAGCGCTCGCGCAATCTGCGTTCGCACGGGCTCGACGAGGGCGCGTCGACGCGCATGCTGATCCACACGGCTCGGCTGATCGGCGGCGGCATTCCGATCGAGCTCGCGGTGCAGTCCGGCATCGTGCTGCCGATCACCGACGATCTCGACGTGCGCGAGGCCCTCACCTCGGCGATCTCGGCCTGCCTTTGATGGCGCTGGCCGAGCTCGCGATCCGGCCCGGCCTCGACGGCGGGAGCGCGCTCGACCGGCTGCGGACGATGGCGCGGCAGCGGCCGATCCTCGCCGGCGGACTGCGCGCCGCGCTCGCTCGCCACGAGGGCGCCCCGGCGCACGAGCTGGAGACGTGGTCCGGCGCGATCCTCACGCTCGCCTATGTCAACGCGGGGCCGGGCGCGCTGCTTTCGGCCTTCCGCATCGCGGCCACCCTGCCCCGGCGCGGCGAGACGGCGTCGCTCGAGCGCGCCGCGGCCGGCCTCGGCGCGGCCGCTCAGGTCTGCCGTTTCGCCGGTGCCGCCGCCACCCGCGCCATGCTCGAGGCGCGCTACGATCTCGCCGGGCGGCTCGCGATGCCCGCCGCCGGGCCGGAGGCCAGCTGGTGGCGCGCCCTGGCCGCCCTGGCGCGCGAGGAGCCGAGCGCGGTCTCGACCGCGGCGCGGACGAGTGGCCGCGTCATCGTGATCTGCGGCACGGATGGGTTCGAGGCTTTCGTCGGCGCCGGCCTCCGGGCGACGACGGACCGCGCCAAGCGGCTCGACTTCTTCGCGCTGCGCGACCCAGCGGCGCAACGCGTGCTCGATCGGCTTTCGGGCCAGGTGACGTTCGCGATGCTGCGCCAGCAGTTACGGGCCTACGTGGCGGCGTTGTGGGGCGCGCCATATCGCCTGCACGAGGCGCCGCCCATCAACCCGGACGCGCCACGGCGCGCGACGATCTCGCCCGGCCTCGTCCACGTGCCCGACGTGCTGCCCGGCGTCGCCCGCGACGTGGCGGCCGCGCTCTATCGCGCGACGGTGGTGCATGCGACGGCGCATCTCGCGCTCGGCGGCCCGCGCTGGGACCCCGGCACGCTGAAGCCGGTCCAGATCGCGATTGCCGGGCTGGTCGAGGACGCGCGGATCGAGGCGCTGGCGATGCGCCGCTTCCCTGGGCTGTTTCGCCTTTGGGCGCCGTTCCACACCGCCGAGCCGTCGCACCTCAAGACGGCGCCGATGATCCTGGCGCGACTGGCGCGCGGGCTGTTCGATCCGGCCTACGCGGACGATGACGCGATCGTCGCCAAGGGCCGCAAGATGTTCGCCGAGGAGCCCGATCTCGAGGATCCGGGCCTCTCGCGCCGTATCGGCTCGATCCTCGGCAACGACATCGGCCAGATGCGCATCCAATTCAACGCTAAGCTGTTCGTCGTCGAGCCGGCCTATCGCGACGACAACTTCGGGCTCTGGGAACTGCCGCCGCCGCCCCCCGACGCCGACCAGCAGGCGCTGGACCTGCCGATCGAGGCCGCTCGCGTCGAGCGCAAGCCTGACGACGGCGGCAAGAGCGCGCCGGACGATCCGCAAGACGGCGCGCGAGACGGCGCTGGCCGCGCCCGTCCCGTCGCGCCGGAGGACGACGGCATCGCCGTCGCGCATTATCCGGAATGGGATCGCGCGGCCGGCATCGAGCGGCCGGACTGGACGACGATACGCGAGGTCGAGGCGCCGCTCGGCTCGACGGCGGCGCTCGATGCCGCGCTCGACGCCGATGTCGGCCTGCGCCGCCGTGTCGAGCGGCTGGTCCGTGCCGCTCGGGTGGGTCGGCCGACGCGCCTGAAACGCCAGCCTGACGGGCTCGATCTCGATCTCGACGCGGCGATCGACGCCGCCCGGGCGATGCGCGCCGGCGAGATCCCCGACGAGCGCATCCACCAGCGCAAGGTGATGCGCACGCGCGATCTCGCGATGCTGATCCTGATCGACATTTCTGAATCGACGCGCGATCGCGTCCCGGCCGTCAGCCAGCGGGTCATCGATGTCGAGAAGGTCGCCGTCGGCATGCTGGCGCAGGCTATGGATGCGGCCAACGATACGTTCGCGCTGCGGGCCTTCTCCTCCGATGGACGCGCGCGCGTGCGCTATCTGCGCTTGAAGGACTTCGACCAGGGGTTCGACGCGACGGCGCGGGCACGTCTCGCGGGGCTGCAGCCGGGCCTGTCGACACGGCTCGGCGCCGCGCTGCGCCATGCCGGACACGAACTCGCGCCGATCGCGGCGACGCGGAAGCTCGTCATCGTGCTCACCGACGGCACGCCGTCCGACATCGACGTCAGCGATCCGGCCGAGCTGGTCGAGGATGCGCGGCGGGCGGCGCTGGCCCTGCATGCGGCCGGCATCGACACGTTCGGCATTACGCTCGATCCGTCCGGCGTCGGCGCCGGCCCCGCCGTGTTCGGCCAGGCCAATCACATGCCGGTGCGCCGCATCGAAGAACTGCCGAGCCGGCTGTCGGCGCTTTATTTCAGGGTCGCGCGACGCTGAGCAGGCGGGCGCGAGCGGGCACTCTCGCGCCCGCCGTCACCCGATGAGGCGGAGCCTCGGCGCTATCGCCGCCGGTGTCGGCGCGGTCCAGCCGCGTACCGTGGTCGGCTCGTAGCTGAGGCGCAGCATCAGCGGGCCGGCAAGATCGGCGATCATCGCGGCGGGGATGACGAGATCGCCGCTCGTCCAGCGGTAATGCAGCCCGTCGTCCCGCTCGCCGGGATGGAAGCAGCCGCGCAGCTCTGGCGCGTCGAGGTCGAGCGCGCGCGTCTCGCCGGACTCCGTCGCGACGCTCAGGCCGTAGACGGCGAGGCCGAGACCGCGCGGGTCCGCCTCGCCCATCAGCGTCGGTGTCGTCAGGCACGAGCGGATCGCCACGTCTTGGCGTTCCCTGCCGACATCGGCCGGCAGCGCCATGACTGCCTCGCCGCCGAGCAGCAGCGGCTTGATGGTTCTTCCTTCGACGATCCCCTCGATCTCGACCGCGCGCGAGGGTGCCCAGCCGAGGTCGTCGGCGCGCCGCGCCAGCTCCTCGCGTACCACCGCGAGCAGCGGCCCGCCATCGACGAAGCGGCGGCAGAAGTCCGCGTGGGTACGATCGAGCACCTCGATCGGCAGGTCGGCGGATGCATTGTCATCGAGGCAGGCGCGGTTCGCGCCCATCTCGAGAAAGCTCTCGGCCGGCAGATTGTTGGCGATCAGAATGTCGTGGCTGTCGAGCTCGACGTGCCAGTAGGTGACAACATCCATCGGCGCGTAGGCGATGGTCGAGCCGTTGACCAGCTCCTGGATCGGGATCAGCACGTCGTCGATGACGTTGACGCACACGGAATGCCCGGGCGACAGAATAAGATCAGTTGTCGGCAGGTTTGGTCCAAAAGCATGCGCCGCCACGCGCACCGGCCGCACGGACCGTGGTCCGGCAGCACGGCGGCAATCATAGGTTCGGTGGCCGAGCCATCGTATCGGGCGGCGCGCGCCGGAGGCGGTGACGGCGAGATCGCCGACCTTCAAGTCCTCGACGGCAACGTCCCCACGCGCGGTGCGGATCAACGTCCCGGAGGCATAGCAGATGGGCTCCGTGGTCATGGTCGAAAACCCGGAAATAACGCCTGGGTTGTAACGCTTGTTGGTATAGAGATAGAGCTTTCCAGTATCACCGGTCGCGGCTTGATTCAGTGGATGCTGATAAATGCCAACGAAGTTTGTTCCATTCGACGCTTTGAATTGTCCGACGAAGCTGGCGCCGGCGTCCGTATAGGAAAACGTATCGGGATTTACGTCGCCAAGCTGCGTATTTTTGTCATTGCCATTATCATAAATATTGTCGGTTACATACGCTGCCGATCCCAGCTGCCCTTTGGCGATATAATATGAGCCTGCCGCGAGGTTAGCACCCTGATAAGTCGTATATACTTCATACACATGCAGAAATTTTTTGGTGGGCGCCGCCATGATGTCAATCCTTTGAACCGCCTAAAACTTTTTGCCGCGTTAGCCCCTATCGATCTAACCCCGCACGCCCTTCGTAAAGACTACGCAATATTCTGGCATGCAATATCGAGGTGAGTCAAGCGAGTTGCGGCTTGACCAAGCGACATCAACAATCTCGCGGGAGCTATGCTTGCCACTTTAGTCTATATAACGAAAGGAGCCTGGACACGGGACCCGAATTGCGAGAATGACGCGCCGGCTTGCACACAGGTTTCGCGCAAGCTGCCGACTTATTTGTAACGGGAGTGGTTCAGATGGATCCTTATCTAGGCGAAATCAAAGCCGTAGGGTTCAACTACGCACCGCAGGGTTGGGCGTTGTGCCAGGGGCAGACGCTTCCGATCAATCAGAACACTGCGCTGTTCTCGCTTCTCGGCACCACTTATGGCGGCGATGGCCGAACGACGTTCGGGCTGCCCGATTTGCGGGGCCGAACGGCAGTGGGTTTCGGGCAAGGTCCCGGCCTTGCCAACTACTCACAAGGCCAGAGCGGCGGCAGCGAGAGCGTGACGTTGAGCGTTTCGCAGATGCCGGCGCACAATCACACCGCAGAAGCGTCCGCGAACCAGGCGACCGCGGCCTCGCCGGCCGGCAATTATCTTCCGACGTCGCAGCCGAGGACGACAACGCCATACGCGACCGGTCCAGCGGGTACGGCAATGGGCCAAGGCATGATCTCCAACACCGGCGGCTCGCAGTCGCATCCCAATCTGCAGCCCTTCCTCGTCATCAACTACATCATCGCGCTGCAGGGTATTTTCCCGCCGCGGCCGTGACGCGTCTCGGCCGCATCGTCGGCTCGCGCCTAGACGTCGTCGGCGCGGGCCATCGGCTTCGAGCCATGCACGTCGAAGACGAGCCGTTCTGTACCAAACTGTTCCATGAGGCGAGGAGCGCGATGCTCGTCGGCCTCGAACCGGCGCTCGTCGGAACGCTCGTACGCCAGCAATTCGATGGGCAAACGGCAGCCTACGCCGCACGCTATCCGAAAGCGCGCTACCTTATCGTCGAAACCGGCGGAATGCCGATCGGACGGATGGTCATCGACCAGACCACCGACGCGATCACCCTCGTCGACATCGCCTTGCTCGCCGCGTGGCGCGGCCGCGGCGTCGGGGGTGCCGTGCTGCGTGAGATCCTCGACACGGCAGCGGACCAAGGCCTGCCGGTGCGTCTCCGCGTGGCCGTCGACAGCCCCGCGCGACGACTTTACGCGCGCCTCGGCTTTGCCGTCGTGGCGGCGACCGAGATGCATCGCGAGATGGTTTGGACACCTACTTACTACGGACGGGCGGATCACTAGCGTTCGATCGTGTAGCCCAGCCGCTCGATCAGCGGCGCCAGGATCGGCAGCGCCGGCTCCAGATACGGCAGGTAGTGGCGGTAGCGGTAGCGCGAGCGATCGTACAGCTTCTCGGTCACCTGCGCGTAGCTCGCCGTCCGAGCGTAGCGGGCGTTCGCCTCGAAGCTCAGCACGGCGGGATCGAACGAGGCGCCGACGGCGTCGAAGACGCGCCGCATCGTCGCCTCCTGGTCGTCGACCACGTCTTCGTAGCGCACGGCCAGGTAGTTCAAGTCCATATCGGCCCGATAGTGCGCGACGAGGTCGGCGGAGAGCACCAGGTGCTTCGCCGCCGTCTCGAGCGCCGAGCCGCAGAAAGCGCCGTGCGTGAAGATGTTCGACATGGCCGAGACCATGATGTCGAGCGGGTGGCGCACCATGTGGATCAGCGGCGCCTTCGGGAAGATCAGCGCGATGAGGCCGAGGTGCACCTCGTTAAGCGGCATCTTGTCGGTGAAGAGACCCGCGCCTTCGTGCACGAAGCCCATCTGCGCGACACGCTGCAGGTAATGGTCGCGCAGCCGGTCGAGTCCGTCGCGCTGGTCGCCCATCCACAGCTCGGCCAGCGCGCCAGGATAGTCCCACGGACTGTTCAAAAGTCGCGGCATGATGGCGGCGATCTCGTGGATCAGCTGCAGCTCGTCGCCGGCCGCGATCATCGGGCTCGCGGTCAGCGTCTGCTCAAGCAGCGTCGTGCCCGAACGCGGAAATCCGAGGACGAAGATCGGCTGCGCGACGTCCGTGCGCACGCCGGCGCGCGGCAGCATGGCGAGCCGGTCACGGACGAAGAAGCTCTTCAGCTGTTGCGCGTTGGCGTTCGCCTCGTCCTCCAGGTAGCTGTTGCCGGTCAGCTCGATCAGCTTCGCCTTGGCGCCGGCGAAGTCCGCCCACGCCTCGTCGTAACGGCCCATCTTGTCGTAGAGCCGCCCGCGCTCCAGCATCTCGACCGGGCGCAGCGGGCGCGTGCCGGCCTCCGCCGCCGCCTGCAGGGTAGCGATGGCCTCGTCGTATTTCTTCTCGCGGCCCAGCATGACCGCGCGCGTCAGCGTCACCGCGGGGGTACCGGGGGCGAGCTTGTCGAGCTCGTCGAGCAGGGCGTGGGCGGCGTCGAGCTTGCGGTCGGCCTCCTCCATCCGCGCCCAGGCGAGCAGGGTCTGGCGGTTGCCCGGCGCCAGCGCGTTCGACTCCTCGTAGAGCGCGCGCGCCTCGTCGATCCGCCCCTGGGCGACGAGGTTCGTGGCAAGGTTGGCGAGCACCAGCGGAATGCGCTTGCCCGAGAGTTCGAGCGTCTTGCGGCAATGGTATTCGCCGACCGGCGCGCGGCCGATCTCGGTCATCGTCATGCCCATCAAATTGTGCGCTTGCGGGTTCTCCGGCGCGATGCGGACGCCATGGCGAGCGTGCTTTTCGGCCTCGCCGGCATTGCCGCGACCGAGCTCCAGCATCGCGAGCTTGTTGATCGTCCAGAAGTTGCCGGCATCCAGCTTGACGAGGCGCTGCAGCAGGGCGGTGGCGGCTTTGGGTTTGCGCTCGGCGAGGCGGATCTCGGCGAGCGTGGCGATCGCGACGGAGCGGTGCGGCGCCTGCTCCAGCACCTCGAGGGCGAGCGCCTCGGCGGTGGCGCGGTCGCCGGCCCGCAACGCCTCGGCGGCGCGCTGCGCCGTGGCGGTCAGCGCCTCGCCGTCGCTCGGCGTGACGAAGGCGGCTTCGTCGAACTCGCAGCAATGGGCGGCAGTGAGGCCGCTGTTGCAGGCGCACGACTGCGCGGCCGTGTCAGGCAATGGCGTGTCAGGCAATGGCTTGTCACTCATGGAAAGCGGCCTTTGCAATTACGATGTCGGGTCGCAACCGAACAGCAGGCCGGTGCCCGCCGCAAGGCTCCGCGAAGGGCGGATGAGCGGGCGGTCTCGACCCGCAGCTCTTGCCAATCCCGGGCCGGCCCGCCACAAAGGCGCTCGCCACAAAGCCTGACCTACTCACACCGCGCGCCGAAACAACGCGTCGCGCCGGGACCCATCATGCCCAAACGGACCGACATCGCGACCATCCTGATCATCGGCGCCGGGCCGATCATCATCGGACAGGCGTGCGAATTCGATTATTCGGGCACGCAGGCGCTGAAAGCGCTTAAGGCCGAGGGCTACCGGATCGTCCTGGTGAACTCGAACCCGGCGACGATCATGACCGATCCGGAGCTGGCGCACCGCACCTACGTCGAGCCGATCACGCCCGAAATCGTCGCCAAGATCATCGCCAAGGAGCGCCACGTCGTGCCGGGTGGCTTCGCGCTGCTGCCGACCATGGGCGGGCAGACCGCGCTCAACTGCGCGCTGTCGCTGCAGAAGATGGGCACGCTGAAGGAGCATGACGTCGAGATGATCGGCGCCACCGCCGAGGCGATCGACAAGGCCGAGGACCGCGAAAAATTCCGCGAGGCGATGACCAAGATCGGCCTCGCGACGCCACGCTCCCACCACCTGAAGACGCTGTCCGCCGCCCTCGACGTGCTCGACGACATCGGCCTGCCGGCGATCATCCGGCCGAGCTTCACGATGGGCGGCACCGGCGGCGGCATCGCCTATACCAAGGCCGAATACATCGAGATCATCGAGGGCGGCATCGACGCCTCGCCGACCAACGAGGTCTTGGTGGAGGAAAGCGTCCTCGGCTGGAAGGAATTCGAGATGGAGGTGGTCCGCGACAAGGCGGACAATTGCATCATCGTCTGCTCGATCGAGAACATCGACCCGATGGGCGTGCACACCGGCGACAGCATCACGGTCGCGCCGGCGCTCACCCTCACCGACAAGGAATACCAGGTGATGCGCGACGCATCGCTGGCGGTGCTGCGCGAGATCGGCGTCGAGACCGGCGGGTCAAACGTCCAGTTCGCGGTCGACCCTGGGACCGGGCGCATGATCGTCATCGAGATGAACCCGCGCGTGTCGCGCTCGTCGGCGCTGGCCTCGAAGGCGACGGGCTTTCCAATCGCCAAGGTCGCGGCCAAGCTCGCGGTCGGCTATACGCTCGACGAGATCGCCAACGACATCACCGGCGACGCGACTCCCGCCTCGTTCGAGCCGTCGATCGACTACGTGGTCACCAAGGTGCCGCGCTTCGCGTTCGAGAAATTCCCCGGCGCCGAGCCGATCCTCACGACCGCGATGAAGTCGGTCGGCGAGGCGATGGCGATCGGCCGGACCTTCGCCGAGAGCCTGCAAAAGGCGCTGCGCTCGCTGGAGACCGGCCTGTCCGGCCTCGACGATTACGAGATCGAGGGCCAGACCGGCGATCGGCGCGAGGACGCGAACAATCTGCGCGCCGCGCTCGGCCGGCCGACGCCGGATCGCCTGCTGGTCGTTGGCCAGGCGCTGCGCCAGGGCATGTCGGTGGCCGAGATCCACGATGCCTGCAAGATCGACCCGTGGTTCATCGAGCGCCTCGCCGAGATCGTCGTGCTCGAGCAGAAGGTGAAGGCGCACGGCCTGCCGAAGGACGCCGGCAATCTTCGCAAGCTGAAAGCGGCGGGCTTCTCCGACGAGCGGCTCGCGACGCTGGCGGGGCGCGAACAGGCCGACGTGCGCAAGGCGCGCCACAGGCTCGGCGTGCGCCCGGTCTACAAGCGCATCGACACCTGCGCGGCGGAGTTCGCCTCGCCCACCGCCTACATGTACTCGACCTACGCGGCGCCGTTTGGGACGACCTCCGGCGCCGGTGCGCCGGTCGACGAGGCGCGACCGTCCGAGCGCGAAAAAGTGGTGATACTCGGCGGTGGGCCGAACCGGATCGGCCAGGGCATCGAGTTCGACTATTGCTGCTGCCATGCCTCGTTCGCCCTGCGGGATCGCGGCTACGAGACGATCATGGTGAACTGCAATCCGGAGACGGTGTCGACCGACTACGACACGTCCGACCGGCTCTACTTCGAGCCGCTGACCGCCGAGGACGTGCTGGAGATCATGCATGTCGAGCGCACCGCCGGCACCTTGAAGGGCACGATCGTGCAGTTCGGCGGCCAGACGCCGCTCAAGCTGGCGCCGGCACTGGAAAAGGCCGGCATCCCGATCCTGGGGACATCGGTCGACTCGATCGACCTCGCCGAGGATCGCGATCGCTTCAAGCGCCTGCTCGACAAGCTCGATCTTCGCCAGCCCAAGAACGGCATCGCCTATTCGGTCGAGCAGGCGCGCCTCGTCGCGCAAGATCTCGGGCTGCCGCTGGTGGCGCGTCCGTCCAACGTCCTCGGCGGGCGCGCGATGGCGATCCTGCGCGACGAGAACGGGCTCGGCGAATACCTGCTCGGCACCCTGCCGGGGCTGGTGCCGTCCGAGATCAAGGCGCGCTACCCCAACGACAAGACCGGCCAGATCAACACGGTGCTCGGCACCAATCCGCTGCTGTTCGATCGCTATCTGTCGGACGCGACCGAGGTCGATGTCGACGCGCTCTGCGATGGCAAGGACGTCTTCGTCTGCGGGATCATGGAGCACATCGAGGAGGCCGGCATCCATTCCGGCGACAGCGCCTGCTCGCTGCCGCCGCGCTCGCTGTCGCCCGAGATGCTCGCCGAGCTGGAGGCGCAGACGCGGCGGCTCGCGCTGGCCCTCGACGTCGTCGGGCTGATGAACGTGCAATACGCCATCAAGGACGGCGACATCTATGTCCTGGAGGTCAACCCGCGCGCCTCGCGCACCGTGCCGTTCGTCGCCAAGGTGATCGGCGAGCCGATCGCCAAGATCGCCTCGCGGCTGATGGCCGGCGAGTCATTGTCGACGTTCGATCTGAAGCCGATGACCGCGGACCACATCGGCGTGAAAGAGGCGGTCTTTCCGTTCGCTCGCTTTCCCGGCGTCGACACGGTGCTCGGCCCCGAGATGCGCTCGACCGGCGAGGTCATCGGCCTCGACCGCTCGTTCGGCATCGCCTTCGCCAAGAGCCAGCTCGGCGGTGGCGCCAAGGTGCCGGTTAAGGGCGCGCTGTTCGTGTCGGTGCGCGATGGCGACAAGGCTCGCGTGCTCGAGACGGTGCGCGGGCTTGCCGAGATCGGCTTCACGATCAAGGCGACCGGCGGAACCGCCCGTTATCTGGAGCAGAACGGCGTCGCCGCGCAGCGCGTCAACAAGGTTTCGGAAGGCCGCCCGCACATCGTCGACGCCATCGTCAACGGCACGGTCCAGCTCGTCTTCAACACGACGGAGGGCGCGCAGGCTCTCAATGACTCGCGCACGCTCCGCCGCGCCGCTCTCTTGCACAGGGTGCCGTACTACACGACGCTGGCCGGCGCGATGGCAGCCTCCGAAGGCATCCGCGCCTACGCCGCCGGCGACCTCGAGGTGCGCGCCCTGCAGGATTATTTCGCGTAGGCGCTCGCGCTGCCGCCGCCCCCGCGCCGGTGACGCGCGGTGCCGCTTGGTGACGCTTAATGGGGTGAATCGCCTCCTTCCGAAACGGC
The DNA here is from genome assembly GCA_965214415.1 of uncultured Lichenihabitans sp. Lineage (GTDB taxonomy): Bacteria > Pseudomonadota > Alphaproteobacteria > Rhizobiales > Beijerinckiaceae > RH-AL1. Next base: position 3,543,402 of record CBDCBQ010000003.1, on the reverse strand, counting down.
CGCGCAGCCGGCGCCCGACACCGGCCGCGACCCTCTTGCATCTGCGCGCCGCCTATATCACTCTGGACCCGGCCGTCGCGACCAAGCCGTGCCCGCTTTTGGGCGGCGGCGGGACGCGTCTCACGCGAACCACCGGGCCCGGCCGCCGTCATCCGACGGTGGGCGGGTCGTTTCTTTGACGGACACCGATCGCCCCGCCCGCGGGCCGATCCTCGAGGTACGAAAGACATGGCACAGCTGGACAAGATCCCGATGACCCCGGGCGGCCATACCGCCCTGGAGGCCGAGCTGAAGCAGCGCCAGCAGATCGACCGCCCGCGCATCGTCGAGGCGATCGCCGAAGCGCGCTCTCACGGCGATCTGTCCGAAAACGCCGAGTACCATTCCGCCAAGGAGGCGCAGAGCCACAACGAGGGGCGTATCGCCGAACTCGAGGACAAGCTGTCCCGCGCCGAGGTGATCGACGTGACGAAATTGTCCGGCTCGACCGTGATGTTTGGCGCCACGGTGACCCTCGTCGACGAGGACACCGAGGAGAAGAAGATCTACCAGATCGTCGGCGAGAGCGAGGCCGACGTGAAGCAGGGCAAGGTCTCGATCACCTCGCCGACCGCGCGCGCGCTGATCGGCAAGAAGAAGGGCGACACCGTCGAGGTGAACACGCCCGGCGGCGGCAAGAGCTACGAGATCCTGAAGGTCGCGTTCTAGGCCGAGCGTCCTACTCCACCACGTCCGGCGTACGCCAGCCGAGATGCTGGCCCGCGTCCACCGCGATCATCTGTCCGGTCACCGCTCGCGCCTCGGCCAGGAAGAGCACCGCTGCGGCGATCTCGTCCGGATCGACGGCGCGATGCAGCGGCACGCCCTTGACCTCGATCGAGAAGCCCTCGTCGCCATCCTTGGCGTTGGGCAGGACCGGCCCGGGGCCGATCGCGTTCACCCGGATGCCGCGCTCGGCGAAGGCTTGCGCCATCGTGCGCGTCGCGGTCCACAGCGCCGATTTCGAGAGCGTGTACGAGAAGAATTGCGGCGTCGGACGTAGTACCCGCTGATCGATGAGATTGACGATGGCACCATCGCCGTCCGGGACCTGCGCGACGAAGGCATGCGCGAGCACGACCGGCGCGCGGAGGTTGATCGCGAACTGCCGATCCCACAGCTCGAGATCGAGCGCTTCCGCGCTGTCGGCCTCGAAGATGGCCGCGTTGTTGACGAGCAGGCACAATGGCCCCAATGCGCCGCGTGCGTCGTCCACGAGCGTGCGGCACGAGGCGGCATCGCCGAGATCGGCTGCTCGAGCCATTGCAGCGACGCCATAGGCCGTTGACAGCCGCGCCGCCTCGACCTCGGCACGCCCGAGCGAGCGAGCACTGGCGTGCAACAGCACATCGTAGCCGGCGCCGGCCAGACGCGTCGCGATCTGCAGGCCGATGCGGCGCGCCGCGCCCGTCACAAGCGCGGCGCCCTTCCGCGCCGGCGGTCGGCTTTTCTCCTGTGCAGCCGTCACGGCATCCTCGTCTTGCGGATTCACCAGCCTCTCCTAAAGCCTCGCGGGCCAAGAAACCATTGGTTCACCAAATCATATTGTGCGCGCACCCGCCTCGACAATCAAAATCTATTCTAGCTCGACGAATATATAGTAGACCGTACTCGCTTACTGTTAATATAAACAAATCCATACCAACGAAAATATACTCAGGAATCGTAAAGCATGAAAGCTCGGGTTTTCGTAACCTCGAAAGTCTTATCTCCGGCGCAGGCAGCCCCGAATGCCCCGGAGATTCCCTATGAAACGCCTCGCCCTCGCCGCCGCCGCGGCCGCCTGCTTCGCCGCTCCCGCTTTCGCGGCGGATCTACCCTCTCGCTACGCACCGCCGGCGCCGTATTATGCGCCTGCCCCGATCTTCAGCTACAATGGACTTTACGCCGGCATCAACGGCCAGCTCGGATTCGGCTCCATCTCGACCTCGGGCGGCAATGCAGGCTTCGGCGGCCCGTTCGGCGGCCTCGGCGGCGTCACGCTCGGCTACAATTACCAGTCCGGCGCGCTGCTTGTCGGCCTCGAGGCCGATATCGGTTTCGGCTCGATCGCGAGCCCGACCAACCGCGGCTACAACGTGACCAGCAGTTCGAACATCCACGGCATCGGCACCGGCCGCGCGCGCGTCGGATACGTGATGGACCGCGCACTGTTCTACGTGACGGGCGGCTACGCCGGCGCCCAGATGAGCGGCTCGGTGAGCGACTTCAGCCGTGCGCCGGGCTACGTGCTGCAGGATAGCCATTACCTCAACGGCTTCGCCGTCGGCGCTGGTATCGAATACGCGCTGACGACGCGCATCTCGGTCAAGGGCGAATATCTCTTCACCGATTTCGGCTCGACCAACTACTTCAACGGCAGCCGTGACCAAACGTCGGCCAGCACGCATATCAACCTCGTGCGCGCCGGCTTGAACTACCACTTCTAGCGCCGGCTGACCCCAATCTTGCATGGTGGGCCAGCGTACCGGCCCACCCTGCAAGGAGCCCGTCCTGCCAGACCTCGGATCGTTTGCCGCCACCCTCGTGTCGGGGGTATCGCCCAGACCATATCCCTCGATCTGGCGCACCGTCGCGAGAGCGGCCGCGATCGGGCACGAGACATGACCGCGCTGACGATCGGTCGCGCCGCCACTCGCGATGCGCAACCCGCCCGAGCGGCGATCGCCGCGCTCGTCGGCACCTCGATCGAGTGGTACGATTTCTACGTCTACGCGACCGCCTCCGCGCTCGTGTTCGGCCCGCTGTTCTTCACCAACGAATCCCCGTTCGTCGGCACGCTCGCCTCGTTTGGCACGTTCGCGGCTGGCTTTTTCGCGCGACCGATCGGCGGTCTGCTGTTTGGCCGCTTCGGCGACAGATACGGCCGCAAGCGCGCGCTCATCGTCACGCTCTTGATGATGGGCTTCGCCACGATCGCGATCGGGCTACTGCCGACCTACGTGACGATCGGCATCTGGGCGCCCGTCGCGCTCGTGGTGCTGCGGCTGATCCAAGGTGTTGCCGTCGGCGGCGAATGGGGCGGCGCGGTCCTGCTCGCGGCTGAGCACGCGCCGAAAGGGCGGAGCATGTTTTTCGCCTCCTTCGCGCAGCTCGGCAGCCCGGCCGGACTGATCCTGTCGCTACTGGCGTTTCGTGGCGCGGGTTTGCTCGACCCCCAGAGCTTCCTGCGGTGGGGCTGGCGAATCCCATTCCTCGCCAGCGTGCTCATGCTCGCGATCGGTTTCGTGATCCGCGTCCGCGTCGGCGAATCGCCCGAGTTCGAGCGCATCTCGGCGTGCGAGGAAGCCGCCAAGGCGCCGATAAGCGAAGCGCTAAGGACCTCGCTCGGCCCGATCTTACTGGCCACGGGGGCGAACACGATCGGCATCGCTTCGGTCTATCTCTTCAACACCTTCATGATCGCCTACGCGACGAAAGACCTCGGCATCGCCCGCCCGACGATCCTCGACGCGCTCTTCGTCGCGGCGATCGTCCAGCTTGTCGTGCAGCCGATCGGTGCCCGCCTCGCCGAGGCGATGGGCAACGAGCGCCTGTTCCTGCAGCTCGCGCTCGTTTGGGCGATGGCCGCGCCCTACCTCCTCTTCAACCTCGTCGACACGGGCCGATTTTGGCTGATCGCGCTCGGGCTCGGGATCAACGTGATCGGCTCGGCGACCTTCTACGCGGTGGTCGCCGGCTACGTCGCCAGCGCGTTCCCGACGCGGGTGCGCTACACGTCGATCTCGATCGCCTACCAATTCTGCGGCGCCATCGCCGGCGGCCTCACGCCGATCGTCGGCACCGTGCTGGCGCATCGATATCCGGGGCACTGGTGGCCGATCGCCGCCTTCGCAACCGCGATGGCGGCGTTGTCGTTCGTCTGCATCACGGCGCTCGATCCGTATCGGCGCCGGCAGCTCGCACGCGACGGGGTCGCCGCGCTCGCCGACCGACCGGAGGTGTGATGTCGCTCGATCCCGCGCTCGCCGAGCGTATCGCCCGCGCCGTCGAAGACGGCTTTGCCGCGCAGGTCGCGCATACGCGGGATCTCGTGCGGTTCGCGTCGACGCGCGGCAACGAGCATGCGCTGCAGGACCATGTCTTTCGCAGCTATCGCGCGCGCGGGCTTGCGATGGAGCGCTTCGAAATGGACCGCGCCGCGATCGAGGCTCATCCCGGCGGCTCGCGGTTCAGTGACACGCACTCGACCGGGCCGATCGTCGTCGGCATCCACCGCCCACGCGACGAGCGCGGTCGATCGCTGATTTTGCAAGCGCATGTCGATGTCGTACCGCCAGGGCCGGCCGACATGTGGGCGCACCCGCCCTTCGATCCCGTGATCGAAGGCGACTGGCTGTACGGCCGCGGCGGCGCCGACATGAAGGCTGGCCACGCCGCCAATCTCTTCGCGCTCGACGCGCTGCGAGCGATTGGTTTGCAGCCGGGCGCGACCGTAACGATGCAATCCGTCGTCGAGGAGGAGTCGACGGGTAACGGCGCCCTGATGACGCATCTGCGCGGCTATCGCGCCGACGCCGTGCTGATCCCAGAGCCGCAAGCCGAGACGCTTGTGCGCGCCAATATCGGCGTGGTCTGGTTCACCGTCGAGGTTCGCGGGCGTCCGACCCACGTGCGCGAGATGGGCGCGGGTGGCAACGCCATCGATGCCGCCTACCGGCTCGTCGGCGCGCTCCGCGAACTCGAGGCTGCGTGGAACGCGCGCAAGGGGGAGCACCGCTATTTCGAGGACGAGCCGCATCCGATCAATCTCAACATCGGTAAGATCGAGGGTGGCGACTGGGCCTCTTCGGTACCGGCCTGGTGCCGCCTCGATTGTCGCATCTCGATCTATCCGGGCACCCCAGCAGCCAAGGCGGCGCGCGAGATCGAGCACGCGATCGCGGCATTCGCCAGCAGGGACGCCCTGCTCGCCAGCAATCCGCCACGGGTCGTCTTCAACGGTTTCTTCGCCGAAGGCTATGTTCTCGAGCCAGGCTCGGAAGCGGAAGCCGTGCTCGGCCGCGCCCACGCGGCCGCGATCGGCAAGCCGCTGCGAGCCGAGACGACGCTCGCCTATCTCGACACCCGCGTCTACGCGCTCTACGATCGCGTGCCCGCGCTGTGCTACGGGCCGATCAGCGAGAACATCCACGGCTTCGACGAGCGCGTGAGCCTTACGTCGCTGAGGCGCGTAACGACGGCCATGACGCTGTTTGTCGCCGAGTGGTGCGGAGTCGAGCCCGCTGCGTGATAACGCGAAGATAACCAGGATTGGTTTGATGTCCCTTCCAAACTCGCCGTCCGCCCGCGACGTGAAATACCACCTTCATCCTGTGACAGACGCGCGTCGGCACGAGGAGACAGGCCCGATCATCATCGAGCGCGGCGAGGGCATCTACGTCATCGACAGCGACGGCAACAGGCTGATCGAAGGCCTATCCGGCCTTTGGAACACGGCGGTCGGCTTCGGCGAGCCGCGCCTCGTGGAGGCAGCGACGCGCCAGCTGCGCGAGCTTCCCTATTATCATACGTTCTCGTCCAAATCGAACCTTCGCGCGATCGAACTCGCCGAGCGGCTCGTCGCGATGTCGCCCGAGCCGCTCACCTACGTCTTCTTCACGAACTCGGGCTCGGAAGCGAACGATACCGTCGTCAAGATGGTTTGGTACTATAATAATTCGATCGGCCGGCCAGCCAAGAAGAAATTCATCGCCCGCCTCAAGGGATATCACGGAGTCACCGTCGCCTCCGGCAGTCTCACCGGGCTGCCGATCAACCATCGCGATTTCGATCTGCCGGCGATCCCGGTCCATCATCTGACGTGCCCCCACTACTATCGCTTCGGCAACGACGGCGAGAGCGAGGCACAATTCGTCGACCGCCTCGCCGCCGAGTTCGAGGCCGTCATCGCGGCTGAAGGCGCCGAGACGATCGCCGCCTTCATCGGCGAGCCGCTGATGGGTGCCGGCGGCGTGATCCCGGCCCCTGTTGGTTACTGGGAGCGCATGCAGACGATCTGCCGCCGCCACGACATCCTCGTCGTCGCCGACGAGGTGATCAACGGCTTCGGCCGCCTCGGCACGATGTTCGGCTCGGACTATTACGGCATCGTGCCCGACATCATGGTCGTCTCGAAGCAGCTCACCTCGGCCTATCTTCCGCTCGCCGCGATCCTCCTTTCGACGCCGCTCTACGAGGTGATCGCCGACAACTCGCACAGGATTGCGAGCTTCGGCCACGGATTCACGACCTCGGGCCACCCGGTCGCCTGCGCGGTGGCGCTGGAAAACCTGGCGATCATCGAGGAGCGCGACCTCGTCGCCAACGCGCGCGCGCAAGGCCGTTTGATGCATGACGAGCTGGAGCGGCTCGCCGGGCATCCGCTCGTCGGCGAGATCCGCGGCGCGGGGCTGATCGCCGGCCTCGAGCTTGTCGCCGACAAGTCGACCAAGCGGCCGTTCGATTTAACCGGCAAGCTCGGCGCGGAAGTCTTTCGTCGCGCGCATGGGCACGGTCTGATCGTGCGCGCCATCGGCGATACGATCGCGCTGTGCCCACCGCTCATCATCACCGCCGAGCAGGTGAGGGAGATGGTGGCCCGTCTCGAGGCGACGCTAGCCGACGTCGCCGAGCACGCCGCGTGAGCCCGTCGATCGACGCCGATCGGCTCTGGGCGGCGATCCAGGAGACCGCGGCATTCGGCGCCTGCGCTGGCGGCGGCATCAATCGCCTCGCCCTGAGCGAGGATGACCGCAAGGTCCGCGACTGGTTCCGCGCCGCGACCGAGGCGATCGGCTGCACCGTCGCGGTCGACGAGGTCGGCAACATGTTCGCGCGCCGCCCCGGCCGACGCGATGACCTGCCGCCGATCGCCGTCGGCAGCCACCTCGACACGCAGCCGACCGGCGGCAAGTTTGATGGCGTGCTCGGCGTCCTCGCCGGCGTCGAGGTTTTGCGCGCGCTGTCCGACGCGGGGCACGTCACGGAGGCGCCGCTTGAGGTCATCAATTGGACCAACGAGGAGGGCGCGCGCTTCGCCCCTGCCATGCTGGCCTCGGGCGTCTTCGCCGGCGTCTACACAACCGATTATGCCCGCGCCCGCCGCGACGGCGACAGCGTCACCTTCGGCGAGGCGCTGGAGGCGATCGGCTACCACGGGGCGGCGCCGGCGGGCGGTCGCCCGATCGGCGCGCTGTTCGAGCTGCACATCGAGCAGGGGCCAATCCTCGAGGTCGAGGGCGTGCCGATCGGCGTCGTCACCGGCGGCCAGGGCGCGCGCTGGTACGACATCACCTTCACCGGCGGCACCGGCCACACGGGCGCGACGCCGATGCGCCTGCGCCGCAACGCTCTCGTCGGCGCCGCGCGCATCGTAACGGCGATGGATGCGATCGCCGCCGACGCCGGACCCGACGCGGTGGCCTCGGTCGGCCGGCTCGAGGTCTCGCCAAACTCGCGCAATGTGATTCCCGGCGAGGTGCGCTTCTCGGTCGACCTGCGCCACCCCGACGATGCCGTTCTCGATCGAATGGTCGCGCGCTTCGAGGCGCTTCTGCCCGACGTCGCGAGCGAGCTTGGCCTCGATCACGAGATGGAGCGCGTGCTCACGTTCCCGGCGGTCCGCTTCGATCCCACCCTCATCGCCTGCGTCGAGGCGGCCGCGACGCAGGCGGGCGCGCGCTGGCGCCACATCGTCTCCGGCGCTGCGCACGATGCCGTCTATCTCGCCAGCGTCGTGCCGACGACGATGATATTCGTGCCCTGCCGCGACGGCCTCAGCCACAACGTGGCCGAATACTCTTCGCCCGAGCATTGCGCGCTCGGCGCCCAGGTGGTGCTGAACGCGGTGCTCGCCTGCGACGCCCGTTTCGCGGAGCGCCGACCTCGCGCTTGACACCCGTGTTCCGCATCGTCCGTGACGATGCTATCGGAGGGCGACAGCTATCGAGAGCGAGCCTCGCACCTTGGACGACACCCGCGACCATGCGTCGACGACAGACCATGCGTCGACGACAGAGCATGCGGGCTGCGCCACGCCTGGCATGTTCGAGATGGCGAACGCGCGTGAGAGCGCGGAGGCTGTCGGGCCCGCATTCGCCGTGGGCACGCGGATTCGTACGCCGGACGGCGACCGGCCCATTGAAAGTCTTGTCGTTGGCGACGTGGTCCAGACCTCGACAGGCGCGACGCGACGCGTCCTTCGCGCCGTTCAAAGGCTCGTCGATTGCGGGCAGACCGCGAACTCAAGCAGGCTCTTGCCGATCCGCATCGCGGCGGGGGCGTTCGGGCTCGATCTGCCCGCGCGCGACCTTCTCGTCTCGCCCGCCGTTTGCCTCGGCTTCGATCTGCTCGGGGAGATGCTTGTTCCAATCGCCGCGCTCGCGAATGGCGCTACGATCGCGCATCTCGACTTGGATCAGGTCACGTATGTCGAGCTGGCGCTCGACGAGCCCGACTCCGTCGTCGTCGAAGGCGTTTTCGCCGCGTGCGGCCCGGCGTCCGGCCAAGGAGGGCACGCGTTCGCTGGCCATTGCCGCCCGCCTCGCCCTTATTACGCCAGCGGCCCGGTCGTCGAAGCCTTGCGCATTCGTCTCGCCGACAGTCTGCGGACCCTTTGCTGGACGCGGGATGTGGACCCGTTCGCCGATCTCCACCTTTGCGTGGACGGCGAGCGGCGCGAGATGAAGCGGGCTGGCCTCGCATGCAGTGCCCTTGTGCCCGTCTCGGCGCGCCACCTGTGGCTCGCCTCGTCGGCCACGACGCCGAGCACCGTCTCCGGCAGCACCGACGATCGCCTGCTCGGCGTGTGCGTCGCGGCTCTCTCTTTCGATGACGGCCTCGTGCCGCCGCGGCGCATCGCGCCCGACGACACGCGCCTCTGCGTTGGCTTTCACCCGAGCGAGGACAGCGTGCGCCGCTGGACGACAGGTCGTGGGCGCCTGCACACGGAGCTTTGGGATGGCTGCCGCGGCCAGATGTTCCTGCGCGTCGAACTGGCCGGACCATCCCTGCCCCGCTGGATTTCACCGAGGCGTGGCGCGCCGCGCGCGATCGCCAACGACCCGTGAGCGGCGCCCCGCAATGCGCTCCGCCGCGCCGCGTCTTCTTCTGGTACGACACGACCGCGCGGCAGCCGTTCGAGACAGGGATCCAGCGCGTCACGCGCCGCCTCGGGCGCGCGCTGGCGGCGGCCGGTGTAGATGTGGTGCCTGTGGCGTTCGACTGGCGGCGACGCTGCATCCGCACGTTGCCGATCGCGCCCGGGGTCCCGGCGGCGCCGGCGGCGCTGCTCGAAGCAGACGCCGAGGCCTGGATGCTGGTGACCGAGGTCCCTATCGCCATGGTCGAGCAGGGCCTCGACCCGCTGCAGATCGGCCGCGCTTACGGGTTGCGCACCGCCGCGCTGGTCCACGATCTTATTCCGGTGAAGCTCGCGGACCTCTACCCGGCGCACACGCGGCAGGTCTTCGCCCGCTACTATCAAATGTTCGCCGAGGCGGACCTCGCCTTCGCCACGACGCGCATGATCGCCGACGAGCTGCGCGCGCACTTGGCCCTCGGAGGCCCTCGCGTCCCCGACATGGCGGTCGTCCCGTTGCCGGCCCAGCTCGCGGAGATCGAGCGGCGGCTCGATGCACCGCCCATGCGCGACATCGACTCGCGGCTGAAGCTCCTGACCGTCGGGACATGGGAACCGCGCAAGAACCTGCCGCGCCTGCTGCGGGCGCTGCGGGTGGTGACGGGGACCTGCCCACCGATCGAGCTGACCATCGTCGGCAAGCGATCTGGCTTTCCCGCCTACGAGGCCGAGGTGGAGGCGCTACTGCGCGACCTGCCGAACGCGCGTGTCGTGGGGCGGCTGGACGACCACGCCCTGACAGCGTGCTATGCCGACGCTCACGCCAGCATCTATCCGTCCAGCGAGGAGGGGTTCGGTCTGCCCGTCGTCGAAAGCCTGTGGCTTGCTAGGGGCTGTGTCTGCCATGAAGGGTCCGCGATGGCCGAGGTCGCGCCGGGTGGCGGGACGCTGATGATCGACATGATGGACGAGGATCGGATCGCCGCGACACTCGTCGAGCTGGCAGCCCAGCCCGGACTCGTCCAGCGACTCGCCGAGGAGGCAATCGCTCGACCTTTGCGCACCTGGGCCAATCTTGCCGACGATGTGGTCGAACATCTCGATCGGGTCGCGCTCACCAGCCCAAGGCTTTAGCCACTGGAGCTTGCGCAGAGCCGGAACCAAATGGACGGCAATCGGGTTCTGCGCATGCTGTCTGGGGGGATTGCACCATGTCGAACTTCAAAATGAGCGCCGCTGTCCTGGGCGCCTTGTTCTTTGCAGCGCCGGCTTTTGCCGCTTCGCCGATCTCGAATGCTTTCATGGCCAACGTGAAGGCGAACGTCGATTTTCTCGCCAAGTCCAGCCAACTGTCCGCCGAGAGGTCGACCTCTAGCTCCGCCCGCGACTTCGCGAGGGATCAGGCCGCTGAGGCGTCGCGCACAGATCTGGCGCTGAACGATGCGACGCCGACGGATGGCTCCACCAAGCTCGCGGCGGCCGACACTGGCGCGCTGATGACAGGGCGATCTGTTTCGATCGACGCGCCGATGGGCGGACAGGCTAAGGCCGCGAATGGCCGCGTGCCGATGGGCGGCAAAGACATCGCCGCGCTTGCCAAACTCTCCGGCAAGTCTTTCGACGACACCCTGTGGCTGAAGCAGGTTGACGCGCTGAGCCAGCTTCGCGCCGATTACCAAGCCTACGCCGATGATGGCGACGACCCGGCGCTGGCCAGGATGGCCGAGCGCGAACTGCCCAAGGTCAAAGCGCGGCTCGAGGCGCTCAGCAAGATCTAGCGGTTCCAATTTGACGATCGAGAGCCGCGCAGATGATGCGCGGCTTTTTCGTTGCGATTGCGTTTCGGCATGCGACGGTTGGACGAACGTCCTCCGCGACCTTGTGTCGATCGCCGGCAGACGAGGATAACGATGCAGATACGCCTTGCCGCCGCCCTTCTGGCCACCTTTGCGCCGGCTGCCGTGGTGGCCCAGACCCCCGAGGCGCCAGCCAGCAAGACGGCACCGATGAAGGTGGAGGAGCCTCGCGACATCGTCGATGCGATCTACAAGCTCGCGGCGCAGGACATCAGGAAAGCGCACGGCAGCCCTTTCGACAGCCGGGCAGTCCGCGGGAAATACTTCTCGAAAGGCTTCGATGTCGCGATCACCAGCGCCGAAACCAAGGCCGCGCACGAGGGTGATTCAGCCCTGTCGTTCGATCCGATCTCGGCGTCCCCCGACGCCGAGGTGAAGAAGGTGACGCTGAAAACCGATGTTCTCGAACTCGGCAAGGCCGTGGTCTCGGCGACCTTCATCAATCACGGCCAGCCGACTGTCGTGACCTATGACTTCACGAAGGAAGATGGCGACTGGAAGATCGACGATCTCAAGGGGACAACCGAGAAAGAGGCCTGGTCGGTTCGCAAGATCCTGAAGGATCCGGCGCGCGAGCCGACGGAATTGCCGGGCATGAAAGATGCCGCCAAGGCGCCCGACGCCGACATCAAGGTGCTGCCGCCGAAGCGCCCCGACCAGAGCGTTCTGACCAAGCCCTGATGCGCATCGGCATCATAGAGGCCGGCGCGCCGCCTTCGGCGCTCGTGCCGACGTACGGCACCTACGTGGATATGACACGAGGCCTGCTCGGCCCGGGCTACGACTTTTCGACGTATGCTGTCTTTGACGGCGCGCCGCTGCCGGAACCAACGGCCTGCGACGCCTTCGTTGTCACCGGCTCCTCCGCCGGCGTCTACGACAGGTTGGCTTGGATTGCCCCGCTGGAGGATTTTCTGCGCGCCGCCGCGAGTCGGACAAGACTTGTCGGCATCTGCTTCGGGCATCAGATCATGGCGCAAGCGTTCGGTGGCTCGGTGAAAAAGGCGCCGCAGGGCTGGAGCCTAGGGGTGCACCGCTACGAAATCCGCGCGCGGGCATCCTGGATGGACGCGGATCTCGTCCATGCGACAGCATCGCATCAGGATCAGGTTTTGACACCGCCGCCGCGGAGCCGCACCCTTGCCGCCAGCGCGTTCACCTCCCATGCGATGATCGCCTACGAGGATCATCCGTCAATCTCGATGCAATTCCACCCCGAGTTCGCGCCGGACTTTTCGCGAGCTTTGTTCGCCCAACGGCGCGCGCCCAACCTTTCGGAAGCGGCGATCGCGGATGCCATGGCCTCGCTCGAAGGTGGCAACGACAATTCGCGCGTCGCCCGCTGGCTCGACGGTTTTCTACGCCATTGAGCCACGGAATTCGGTCACGATCGAAACAAGCGCGAGTACTGCATCTCATGTCGCATCGACACGATATCCGCACGGAACGCGCAGGTGCCGAGATCGTCCAAGCTTGCCAAAGCTGCGAAAGCGGCAAGGCGCGGGACGGCCGGACAGAGGCCCGCGATGATCATCTGCGCCTCGCTCTGCCCGATCGACCCGAGCCGCAAGGCGGCCGACACCAGATTGCCGACGGACGCAAGCACGAACGCCTCGAGCGTCGCGCCGATGGGCTGATCATGCGCGCGGGCCGCGACACCGACGGCAACAGGATAGGCAACATCGCCCTCGCGAACGTGTGTCGCGAGCGCTCCGAGGGCGGCGGCCGGCCACGCCGCTCGAACCGCGCGCAAAAAGGCGGCGCCTTGGCTGCCCGTCTCTAGTCGCCGCTCGCGCGACGGGGCGAGCGCCAGTGCCAGCTCGTTGATCTCGGCGGCGACCGATGTATCCGGCGCCCGCCAAGCGGCGGCGAGGAGGACAGCGTCGGCGCGGAGGGCGCCGTGTGCGACGAGATCATCGAGCCAGGTGTTTAGGGTCGCGGCATCGATTATGATGCCGTCCTCGACGGCCCACTCGAGTCCCTGCGAATAGGCGAAGGCCCCGACCGGAAAGGCCGGCGACAGCCAGACAAGCAGCGGCAAGATGGACGGCGGGTCACTAGCGGCCGGCTCAATCATGGGAATGTCCGTGGGTGGGGCCTGGCGCATGGCCTTCATCGTACGCGCCGCCCTCCGGATCGAAGGGCGCCTCGATCGCGACAAGCCGACCGCCAAGTCCTTCGAGCATCGCCTCGATCACGTGGTCCCGCCGCAGCCGCAATCGCAGCCCGTGGAGCTGCACGGGCAGGTGACGATTGCCCAAATGCCACGCCATCCTCACCACTGCCGCCGGGTCGCTCGCGGAGACCTCGACCAGGTCCTCGGGCGCGGCGACCACCTCGATGAGGCTGCCGTCTTCGAGTACGAGCGCGTCGCCGCCGCGCAGCGCGACCGCCTCCGCCAGATCGAGCAAGAAGGTCGTGCCGCGCACACCACGCATCGCCAGCCGGCGCCGATGCCGCGCCCTGAAATCGAGCACGACCACGTCGTTCGGCTCGCCCCGCCAGGTCAAGCGAGGGCGGACCTCTCGCGCAGCCATCGGCACTGTCGTCAATCGCGCCTCCCGCCATCGCGCCTGCTCGGCTCAGTCTACTTCGCCGCCTTGCAAATCACGCGCTTGACAGGGACGATAGGGCTCACATCCGGAACCACATAATGCTCGCACCGCGCTCACGATCTCGCTCGCGACGATCCGATGCGCGACGATCCGATGCGCGACGAGTGGCACACAGAGCCGGCCATAAAGCGGAATTGATCGCCGCGCTTTACCTGCGACTCAAGGGCTACCGCATTCTGGCCCGCCGCTATCTTGTCGACGGCGGCGAGATCGACATCATCGCCAAACGCGGCACGACGATCGCGTTCGTCGAGGTGAAGCTGCGGGCCGCGCTCGACGACGCGCGGATCGCCATCGAGCCAGGCAAACGTCGCCGTATCAGCCGCGCCGCCCGCGTCTTCGTCTCGCGCCAACACGCGGCGAAGCTGACGTACCGCGCCGACGCGATCTATTGCGCGCCGTGGCTCTGGCCATTGCACATTCCGGCGGCGTTCGAGCTTCATCTCGACTGAGCTAGAACGACGGCAACCCGGCCGGCGCGGGCACGCCGCCCGGCAGAGGCGCGACGACGTCGGGCCCCGTCGGCGGCGCGCCGCCGGGCAGAGAGGGCGAGTCTGGCCCGGCCGGCGCGGGTGGCGCGACGGGGTTGGCCGGATCTGGCGCCGGCTGCGGCTTGTAGTCTGGTGGCAGGTCGGTCGGCATGGCTCGGCTCCAGTGTGAGGTGTCCGACGGCAAATCCCGAGACGCGATGGGGTTGCAGCATTGTCAGTGGACGGTCGGGGTGGTGTTGCGCCAGCCGTTCTCGGCCGCGACCCTGTCGAACAGCGCCGCGTTCCGCGCCTGCGCCGCCGCAAGACGCGCCTCGATCTCTTCGCGCGAGGATTTGGAGGCGCCCGCCCAGACCGTGCCGCCGATCATCGCGGCGATGGCACCGAACGCGAACGGCGCGGTTCGCAAGGCGTATACGAAAATCGATGCGGCCAGCACGATCCCACCGACGATGATCGCCCCGCGAGCGACGAACGCGCCCCGCCGGCAGGCCGCAAGTTCCGCTTCGAGATCGGCGATCTCCGCCTCGAGGCCCTCGAACTCGGCGTCCACGTCCATCGCGTCAGTGCCGCTCGACGCGGTACTTGCGCTTGTAGATGCCGGGTACGAGGTGCTGGCGCCTGTGCCGCCGGATGATCGGCGGGTTGCCTTGTGCCTCGTCGCCGATCGTCTGCGGATAGGGGTCGCGCAGGATCGTCTGCGGCGCGCCAAGCTCGGTCGGCTCGGGGTCGAGGGGGGCCGCGCCAGGCACGGCGCTGGGATACGGCGAGGAGATCAACCCCTGCGCCGCATCCGCGGGCGAGGACATCGCCAGCACGACGACGATACCTGCCGCCAGCGCGGCTCTCGCCGGCGACCGCGCCATCAGTGCTGGTCGACGCCGTAGTTGCGCTTGAACGTGGACGGCACGCGCTGCTGCGCGGCGCCGGGCGTCACGTCGGACGGGTTGCCCTCGGAATTGCCGCCCGCCGCCTGCGGATACGGCGTGGCCAGGTCGGCTTGCCCAGCACCAGTGCCCATCGGCGCCGGATTGAGTGGTGCCGCGCCGGGCGATCCGCTCGGGTAGGGCGATGGGACCAGGCTCTGCGCGGCAAAAACTGGCATTGGCAGAACAAGGGCGAGGACGATCAAGGTTGTTCGCATGCTTTTGATATGGGTCCGCGCGCGTGCCGTGCCAGATGACGCCCGCCGCGATTGACCCGCCCCGCGCCAGCGCTTAGCAGTCGCGGCATGACGACAGGCGACGACGGCTGGGCCGAGCCGAAGGTGACCGCGGTGCTGGTGCTGGCCGATGGCACAGTGCTCGAGGGCGAAGGCTTCGGCGCGACCGGCACCGCCGTTGGCGAGGTCTGCTTCAATACGGCGATGACGGGCTACGAGGAGATCCTCACCGACCCGTCCTACGCGCGACAGATCCTCACCTTCACGTTTCCACACGTCGGCAATGTCGGCACGAACGATGACGATATCGAGTCGATCAACCTCGCCGCCGCCACCGGTGCGATCGGCGTCGTCGTGCATGCGCCCGTCACGGGGCCGTCGAACTACCGCGCGACGCTGCATTTCGACGAGTGGCTCAAGCGGCGCGGGATCATCGGCCTTTCCGGCCTCGACACCCGCGCGCTCACGGCATTGGTGCGCGACAAGGGCATGCCGAACGCGGTGATCGCGCACGCGCCGGACGGGGCCTTCGAGCTCGACGTGTTGAAGGCGCAGGCGGCGGGCTGGTCCGGCATCGAGGGCTACGATCTCGTGCCGGAGGTGACATCGGCGCAGCGCTTCGACTGGGACCAGACAGTCTGGACGCAGGCAGACGGCTATGGCCAGCAGGGGGCACCGCGCTACAAGGTCGTGGCGATCGACTATGGCATCAAGCGCAACATCCTGCGGCTGCTCGCCGACGCGGGTTGCGCCGTGACGGTCGTGCCGTCGACTGCGACCTCGGCAGACATCCTAGCGCTGGATCCGGACGGCGTGTTTCTTTCGAACGGCCCGGGTGACCCGGCGGCAACCGGAGAATACGCGGTGCCGGTGATCCAAGATATTCTTGACAGAAAGGTGCCGACCTTCGGCATCTGTCTCGGCCATCAGCTGATGGCGCTGGCGATCGGCGCCAAGACCGAGAAGATGCATCAGGGCCATCATGGCGCCAATCACCCGGTGATGGATTTCACCACGAGCAAGGTCGAGATCGTCTCGATGAACCACGGCTTCGCCGTCGACACCGGCACCCTGCCGGCAAACGCGCGCGAGACGCACCGGAGTCTGTTCGACGGCACGAACTCCGGGCTGGAACTGACCGACCGGCCGGCCTTCTCGGTGCAGCATCACCCCGAGGCGTCGCCCGGCCCGAAAGACAGCCACTATCTGTTCACCCGCTTCACCGAGCTGATGGACAAGTCCAAGAGATGATGGACAAGTCCAAGAGCTGATGGACAG
The DNA here is from genome assembly GCA_965214415.1 of uncultured Lichenihabitans sp. Lineage (GTDB taxonomy): Bacteria > Pseudomonadota > Alphaproteobacteria > Rhizobiales > Beijerinckiaceae > RH-AL1. The sequence goes on along the minus strand of CBDCBQ010000003.1, from coordinate 3,526,903 downwards.
GCAAAGCTGATGTCGTTGGCCTGAGCCCATGCCGCTGCAAAACCGTGTCACGCCGTTCAATGAGCTCGAGGCAACACCGACGCGTGGCAGCCTGATGGGCAATCGCGGCATCCTCCACGACGAGACCCGCGCGATCGGCCGCGCCAAGTGGACCCACAAGCGCTGGATCGCCTGCAGCCTGACCTACCAAGACTGGCGGCGCGTTCCAATGTCGCCGCGACGCTACACCGAAATGTTCTTTCTAGACGAGGTGACGTCGCTCGCGGCGGGCCACCGACCGTGCAAGCTCTGCCGCAGGTCCGCCTACCTGCGGTTCGAGGCGTCCTGGCGCCGGGCGCACGCGATCGCCGACGACGTGCGTCTGTCGGCGGATGATATCGACGACGGTCTCCACGTCTCGCGCGTCGATCGCAAGCGGTTCCGCCGCCACGACAGAGCGCTCGGCGGCCTCCCGGACGGCGTCTTCGTGGTTCTCCACGGTCAGGACACGGCGGCCTGGCTCCTATGGCAAGACCAGCTGCATCGTTGGTCGCACGACGGCTACGGCACCCGGCGCCCGATCGAGGCGGACCGCTTGGTGACGGTCCTCACCCCCGCGGCCACTGTCACGGTCCTCCGCGCCGGCTACGCCGCCGAGGTCGACCCGCGGCTCGGCTAATCCAGACCTCAATCGAGCACCTGCCGGACGATGCGACCTAGCCGTTCGATGCCGACCGGCTCTAGCAGGAAGCCATTATGGACCACCGCGTTGCGCGTGTGCGTTATCCCAGCGCCGCAAAGCCTCGAGGGCAATCAGATCGCCTTCAGCCGTGGTGGGTGCGGACGACAAAGGCGACGAACACGATGACGCACAACGCGATGGTACGGGCGATTTGGCCCTTGTCGACACCAGGACGGCGCTTGCGATCGGCCGTCGTCGTCAGGCTTGTCTCTGCGAACGTGTAGAAGCTCATGGTACGCTCCGCCGGGAACATCTCTTGGTCGGTGGAGGAACCATAAAGCGAAAGTCTTTAGCGCCGGTTAAGCATCCGCCAATTATGTCGTTTGGTGGTGCTGGAGGGCGACAGTCCCGCCAAGGGAAGATGCTTGCGAATCTATTATTTCAGATCGTTGACCGGCGTCGCCGGCGGCCCGGCAAGCTCGGCCGAGAGGCACTTCTCCATCGCGACGTAAGGTTGACGCTTGGCTTTGCGGGCGAGCTTGACGCAGCGGTCGACAGCTTCGTCCGGCAGCTTGCCCCAATGCTGCAGAAGATCGGCGCGCGCCTCGGACTCGGCGACGACGCACTCGCTCATCAAGGTCGTGTTGCCGTGGCTCATGGCATTGCATTGACGAGTCACGTCGAGCATCGGCGGCGCGATGGTCGCCGCGCGCAAAGACGAGACGTCCAGCGCGAGGCCAAGACAGGCGGCAGATAAAACGACGAACGCCGAGCGCAACATCATCACAGGCTCAACCTAAACGATCGCGCCGGCCGCCGCTACCCGCTTCGTGCCCCTTGGGCAGATCGCACGGGCGGACCCTCCGCGATCGGCGTCCGCCCTGCGCGTCTACTTCGTGGTGGTGGCGAGGTAGGCGGCGACGTTCTGGCGCTGCTTCTCGTTGGCGAGCATGTAGGCCATCTTGCTTGAACCAGAGGCGTCCTTGCCTTTGCCCTTCACGTAATCGGTCAGATAGGAGGTCGGATTGACCAGATATTTGGCGATCTCGTCGGTGCTCCAGACGAGGCCGGCATCGCCTGCGGCCTTCATCAGCGGCGAATAGGAATAGCCGTCGACCGAGCCGGCCTTGCGGCCGATGACGCCGCCGAGCGGCGGCCCGACAACAGCGTGGTCGAGCGCGTGGCAGGCCATGCATTGATTGAACACTTGCTTGCCCTTGGCCGCGTCCTGCGCGAACGCCGGGCCGCTCGCCATCGAGCCGATGCCCACCATAAGCCCCGTGGTGATCAGCACCGCTTTGACACGCTTCATCGATGTCCTCCCTTGCGCTCGCCGTGACCTCGGCGAGCTGACGCCGCACCCAAGGGCGACGCTCCAGCGAGGTCAAGCCCCCGCATCTGGAAACGTTCGGGTTTCGAGCGCGCCGACCCGCGACCTGTTGCCTGTTCGGCCACGGATGGCGTGCGTCATCCGCCGCGCCCTGCTAAACGTCGCCAAACGAAAGACCCGCGTGACAAGCACCGACCTCCCCGCCTTCGGCGAAGCCGACCTCTCCAATTGCGAGCGCGAGCAGATCCACCTCGCGGGGTCGATTCAGCCGCACGGCGCGCTGCTCGTGCTCGACGACGCGGCGGAGACGATCGTCCAGGCGAGCGCCAATGCCGGCGCGTTCCTCAATCTCGGCGAGGCCGTCGTCGGCCGCAACCTGACATCCCTGCCAGGCACGCTCGCCGCGCGACTTCGCGCCAAACTCGACGCGCCGCTGCATCGGCGCCCCGTCGCCCTGAGCGCGCGGATCGGCGAGGCGTCGCTCGCGGTCGACGCCCTGGTCCACCGACCGGCCGACGGCGGCGTGGTCGTCGAGCTGGAGCACGCGGCCGAACCGCTGGCCGTGCGCGCCCACCTCGACGAGGCGACCCGGACGATCCTGAACGCATCCTCGCTGCGCGCGCTCGGCGACGAGACCGCCGAGCTGTTCAAGGCGCTGACCGGCTACGACCGCGTAATGGTGTACCGGTTCGATGAATTCGGCCACGGCGAAGTCTTCTCCGAACGCCGCGAGCCCGAGCGAGAGGCGTTTCTCGGCAACCGCTACCCGGCCTCGGACATCCCGCACATCGCCCGCCGGCTCTATCTCGAGACTCGAGCGCGCCTGCTCGTCGATGTCGAGGCCGTGGCGGTGCCGATCGTGCCGCGCTTGTCGCCGGAGAGCGGGCGCGAACTCGACATGTCGATGTGCGCGCTGCGCTCGATGTCGCCGGTTCACCTGCAATACCTGAAGAACATGGGCGTGCGCGCGACCCTCGTCGTGTCGATCGTCGTCGCCGGCGAGCTGTGGGGCCTGGTCGCCTGCCATCATTACTCGCCGAAAGTCGTCTGCTACGCGATGCGCGCGCTTGGTGAGCTGATCGGCGAGCTGGTCGCCACCCGCGTCGCGGCGCTGGAGAGCTTCGTGCAGACGCAGTCGGAGCTCGTCGTACGGCGGCTCGAGCAGCGTATGATCGACGCCATCGGCCGTGACGGCGACTGGCGCACCGCGCTGTTCGACGGCTCCGGCGCGCTGCTCACCGCGCTCGGGGCAGGCGGCGCCGCGCTCGTCTACGAGGGGCAGGTGCAGACCGCGGGCGACGTGCCGGCAACGGCCCGCATCCGCGAGATCGTCGCCTGGCTCGATGGCCAGCCGCGCGAGCCGATCCTCGCCACCACCACGCTCGGGCGCGACGCGCCGGCGTTCGCCCCGCTCGCCGATGTCGCCACCGGCGTCCTTGCCGCGCCGATCTCGGCCTCGCCCGGCGAGTACCTGGTTTGGTTCCGGCCGGAGCGGGTGCGCACGGTCGTCTGGGGCGGCGACCCGCGCAAGCCCGTGCTCGTCGGCACCGACCCGCGCCAGCTCTCGCCGCGGCTCTCGTTCGCGCAATGGCACGAGCGCGTCGAAGGCACGTCGGACCCGTGGACCCTGGCCGATCGGCAGACGGCACGGCTCGTAGCCCGCACGATCGCCGACATGGTCCTGCAATTTCGCGCCGTGCGCATGCTGATCGCCCAGGACCAGCTCGACACGCTCTCGCGGCAGGTCCGGCAGTCGGCGCAGCCGATGTTGGTCGCCGGGCCGAGCGGCCGCGTGCTCCTCGTCAACGCTGCCTTCGGGGCGCTGCTCGAGCCCGGCCACGCCTCGCTGCGCATGCTCGAAGACCTGCCGTCGCTCTTCACCGAGCCTTTGTCGATGGCCCGCCATCTCGAGGAGCTGGCAGCGCGCGACCGGCCCTGGCGCGGCGAGGCGAGCCTCGAGCGGGCGAGCGGCACGCCGCGCCCGCTCACCGTGAGGGCCGAGCCGGTCTACGCCTCGGCGGAGCGCAAGCTCGGCTACATCATCCATGTCGAGGAGACGGCGGACCGCCAGGCGGCGGATGTGGCGCGCCGGCACTTCCACGACGGCATGGTCGACCGCCGCCTGCTGCGGGTCGGCCGCCTCGATGGAGCCGCCGAGCGCGACTACCGCGAGCTGCTCTCCAGCGTGATCGAGAACGCCCAGCTCGCCGCGCTCGAGATCACCTATGGCGACGATGCTGACGGCATGCCGCGGATGCTCGATTCCGTACGCACCTCTGTCGCCCGCACCGCCGAACTGCTCGAGCAGCTGCTCTGGCATGCCGGAGAGATCGAGGGCTGAAAATGCCCCCAAACCGTCTCAAGGTCGCGATCTTCGGCTACGGCGCGGTCGGCCGCGCGCTCGCGGAGCTGCTCGCGCAACGCCGCGACCGATACGCCAGCCTCTACGGCCGAGACGTACGCCTGGTCGGCGTGCGCCGGTTCGTGTCCAGATCGTCGATCGGGACGGCATCGATCCCGCGTCGCTGGACGCCGACGCGGGCTGGCAGCCGACCGACGACGGCTTTTACGATGCGCCCGACGTCCTCATCGAGGCGGGACCGTCCGACCCGCGCACCGGCGGCGCCGGGCTCGCCGCCGCCGAGCGGATGCTCGCGCGCGGCCGCCACGTGATTGCCGTGTCGAAAGGCGCCGTGGCGGGCGCCGCGCTACCGGCTCTCGATCTGCTCCGCTATAAAGCGAGATCCTGGCCGTCGAGGGCATCCTCAACGCGACCGGCAACCACCTCCTCGGCGCGATGATGGCACGAGATATGAGCTTCGGCGAGGCCTTGGACGAGGCCCGCGCGACCGGGACGCTTTAGGCCGACCCGCGTTCCGACATCGAAGGGTGGGACGTCGCTTCGAAGTTGGTGATCCTCGCCACTTGCGGGCTGGACGCCACGCTGACGCTTGACGATGTCGACGTGGCCGGAATGCAGGACGTCGCAGCGTCCGACATACGCGACTGGCGGGCGAGGGGCCTCGCCCAGCACATCCTCCAGGATGTCCTGTCAAAAAAAGCTCCAGCACATCCTCCAGGATGTCCTGTCAAAAAAGCTCTGACGCCTGGGCGACGGCGCGAGATGGTCGCGCATGTCCAGGCGTTTCATGGCCTAAGCGAACGGCGCTGCTGCGTGGCGCTCGGCGTCGATCGCTCGTCGATCCGCTATCGATCGGTGCGGCCCGATCAGACGCCGTTGCGGTTGCGGATCCGCGATCTGTCGCAAACGCGCGTTCGCTACGGCTACTTCCGGATCTACATTCTTCTGCGCCGGGAGGGTTGGCTTGTGAACCACAAGCGGGTCTACCGGCTGTATCGCGAGGATGGCTTGAGCCTTCGCCTGAAGCGCCCAAGGCGGAACGTCAGCGAAGCTGGCCGCGAACGGCAGCCGGCCGCCGGCGCGCCGAACGAGCTATGGTCGATGGACTTCGTGTCCGACGCCTTGTTCGATGGACGACGCTTGCGGGCGCTGACCGTCGTCGATGCGTATACGCGCGAGGCTCTGACGATCGAGGTCGATCACGGGATCAAGGGCGAGCAGGTCGTCGACGCGGTGACACGGATCGCGATGAGGCGAAGCGCTCCGAGAACCATCCGTGTCGACAACGGCCCGGAGTTCGTCTCGAAGGCGCTCGATCGCTGGGCCTACGAGAACGCCGTCACGCTGGACTTCAGCCGGCCTGGCAAGCCAACCGACAACGCCTTCGTGGAATCGTTCAACGGCCGGCTGCGCGACGAATGTCTGAACACGCATTGGTTCTTGTCGCTGGCCGACGCCAGGGCCAAGATCGAGGCTTGGCGGAGGGACTACAACGAGAGCCGTCCTCACACCTCGCTTGGCTGGAAGACGCCAAACGAATACGCTGCTGCGGCGGCTCTGAAAGCCGCCGAATGAACACCGGAACCTCACCTTCAGGGTGGAGGAGAAACCGGGGGACCGTCATCAACCAGGCAGGCTCTAATCGCCGCTGGATGAGAGTTCGGGGGCAGGTCATCACGCCAAGCTCGACGCCACCTTCGCTCTACGAAAGTCCTAGTCCCCACTTTAACCCTAATTTTTAGTTAAAATCTCGATCTTACCTTACAACATTTTAGAGGAGTGCTATCGAATTTAGGCCTCTTTAGAACCGGGCCGCAAGAACGGTTTTGCGAGAGGCGAGAGCCGCCCGAGCTTATTTCGGGCGGCTCAGTCCATTCGGCGAAAGCCAGAGACTATATGGATTTCAGACGGGGCATATTCGGATGAAGGTTGCAATCGTCACCGACGCGCTTTTTGTTTACTCTGGAGCGGAGCGGGTTATAGAACAGCTTCTAGCAATTTACAAAGACGCAGACGTGTTTTCCCTCGTCGACTTTCTCGAACCAAGTGATCGCTCCTTTCTTGGTGGCAGGTCGGTTGCCACGACATTTGTGCAGAGACTGCCTCTGGCAAAACGCAATTTTCGAAACTTTCTCAATCTCTGGCCTATCGCAATCGAGCAACTCGATCTGCGACCTTACGATCTGGTGATCAGCAGCCATAACGCGGTAGCGCACGGAGTTCTGACTGGACCATTGCAGCTACATGTTACGTTCACGCATTCGCCGATGCGTTATGCTTGGGATTTGCAAGCAGAATATCTAGCCGGCGCTTCGCTTAATGGATTGAAGGGCGCTTGGGCTAAGTTGGCTCTACACAAATTGAGAGTATGGGATTTGGCTGCAGGTCAGCGTCCCGATCATTTTGTTGCAAACTCTCGCTTTGTTGCGTCCCGGATCGAAAAGTACTATCGGAGGAAGGCCTCCGTTGTCCACCCACCAGTATATGTGCAAGACTTTCAGATTGGAGAGATAAAAGAGGAATTCTATGTCACGTCTGGACGGCTGGTCTCTTATAAAAGGGTAGATCTAATCGCTGCGGCGTTTGAGAAGCTTCGAAAGAAAATAGTTATCATCGGTTCCGGCCCCGAGTATAAGAAATTGTCTAGATACTCCTCTGAGTATGTGACTTTTCTAGGTAAAGTGCCACATGCTCGCTTAAATCAACTCCTAGGACAAGCCAAAGCTTTTGTTTTCGCTGGTATTGAAGACTTTGGGATCGCCCCGCTTGAGGCTCAAGCAACTGGCACACCGGTAATAGCTTTCGACGGCGGTGGCCTTTGTGAGACCATTCATGGTCTCGATCATCATTCTCCTACAGGATTATTCTTCCATAATCAAACCGTCGAGTCGCTTTGTAGCGCAATTCAATTTTTCGAAAGCCAGCATATATTTGATCCGGCAGCCTGCCGCTCGAATGCGTTAAGATTCTCGCCCACAGTCTTTCGAGATAAATTCAATAGTTTAGTTCAGAGCTATCAAGCTGCTGGCGCGAGCCGTGGCATCACGGGCGGGTTCGATGCCGGCCCGCGTCGAGAAATCCAAATGCCTATCGAAGCACAGGCCAGCGAAACCCCGGCGTGGTCGCAAGCGGAGGCCTGACTTTAGGCGCCCAGGTCCGACAAACAATCACCAAACCAGCGTCGCGCAATATGCCTTCTTTTCCAGCTAGCAATGATAACATTTGGTAATCACTTGAGCGACATTCGATTGCTCGCCATACTTGCGAGTAGCTTGCCTTAGTTAGGATAGCTGCGCGCCCAAGGGTGGATCGCGTCTCCACGTAAGGTGCCTTTGTCCGTGCAAGTAGTTTGTTGGGATCGGATTGCCCAAAGACGCTGAATATTGCAATAAGATTTAGGATTATTTGAACTAGTACTTTGACGAAGCATTTCGACGCCTTTTGCGCAGCCTCTGTTCACGGCTGTCTGTGGTCTCCTAGCCTTTGTCACAACCGCTCTCTCGCGACGGATCCGCCCGGTCGTTTGTTATTGCTGCCATCTGGTCCTCTCTCGTCAGCGCCTCGCGTTGAGCGCTGACCGCTTGAACCCCGATGTGGGCGGGCTTCGTTGATCGCGACGTATTGTCGCCTCTGGTGGCTGGCGCAGAAGGCAAAGATTATCACACCCGTCGGAGATCATGATGGCGTCGCCGCCAGCCTGATGCCATCGATCATGATGTCTTGCCAATCCGCAAGGCTCGGACGCGATTATGATGCGGCTTTAAGCGACCTGACAAAGCCGACTTATCCTGCTTGGCGACCCTGCCCTCTACTGGCCCGATTGGGACAACTTCACCGAAAAGCACGCCATGCGATTGCCCCAACCAAGACCCAACACACGAAGGCTACGGCGACGACAACGAGACCTCGAAAACGGATCTTTCGTGCCGCTTCCACGTCACGTGCTGGTTTCTTGCCGATCAAACCACCCCCCTGCATGCCTCTCACATAATAGCATGCCTCCACAGAACCATCCAGCGCGGACAAGAGGTCCTGAACAGAGGTATCTCAGACCAAACGACTTAGAGATATCTCCGAATAACGGTAACAACTCCCGATGATCCAACTGGGTAAGGACTATTTAGCCTTAACAAGCTTCCCCTAGTCTGAATAGGTGCTGCTATTCTGCTGATATAGCAGCGGAGGAGGCTCCGGCCTTCGAGGTGCATTTCGCAGCTCCCAAGCCTTTGCATGTCGCAAGAACTCTCCCGTAGCGCTCATCATCGCCCACAGATAGCCGCGCATGCCCAGTCGCCAATTTCCGCAGGCTATATAGACCCAAAGAAATCGCAATAATGGCTTCAATAACAATGAAATATGATTTGCTCCTATGTTATTGGACAGAGTGATTTCTTGAGCCTCGAATTCGGCGTTTCTATTGAGCGTCCGCATCTGCTCGCCTATGGTATAGTTTCGCCAGTGGATGAGCTTCGCGTCCAGGAAGGTGATCGCTCCATTGCAAAGGATACCTTCATGGATGAGCATACTCTCATCCCAAGCGGAGAATCGCCGGTTGTAAACCCTTACAAATCGCCGTCTTATCTTATTCCGTCTGGAACTGCACATTGTTACTCCAAGGAACTCCTCCTGTCGGTCAAATGCGAGACCCCCCCGTGGGTCGAGACCACCGGCGACTGCGTTTGCAATTTGGCGCGCGAGAGATGGGGTGACTATCTCATCAGCATCGATCGATAAGATCCAGTCGTTGGAGGTCATCTCGGCGCCAAAGTTCTTTTGCCGAACCCATCCAACCCAAGGCTTGACGTAGACTTTTGCGCCAAGCCGGCTTGCAATTTCTCTAGTCGCATCTTCGCTTTCGCTGTCCACGACGATGATTTCACCCGCGATAGCCGACACACTCCCGATCGCACGCGCGATACATTTCTCTTCATTGCGAGTGATAATGACGACCGACAAGCCAGATTGCATTTTCCACCTTCATAGATCGCACGATTGGATACCGCTTGGGTCAGGTTCGATCCAATTGGAAGACATCTTCGTCGCCGCAGGTCTTCAATGCGGCGGCAGCCTTTGCCACCACTGAAAAGTCCGGATTGTAAGAGCAGTTGGGTTTCAAAATCACGCATCATCAAATCGGGATTGATTGTAAGTGAACGACAGGAGGCTTGTTTGGTGCGCTACAGCGCGGCATTGCAGCCTCTGACGCCGCAAGTTCTCCCAGGCCGTTTGGTCTTTCTCCGTTCCATCATCCGGACCCAAGAGGCATTTTCCGACGCCATTCGTGTCGATGTAAGCCTGTTGTAACATTGCAATCAAAAGAAGCCAAGCGCCACCCTTTGGGTCGCTTATACTTGCTCCCTCGAGATAGTAGGAGTTGCTACCAAATAAGACTCCACAGTATAGAGAGACAACATCTCGCCGTCTGGTGAACTTGGCTGTAAAGAGGTAACGCGAATAGATGGCATGTCTAATCAGAAGTGCTAACAAGCCACGGAAGAGCCCAAGAGGAAGCTTTTTGCGTCGAAACATCCTGATTTTTAGACGTAACAAGTATCCGCCATTTAGCAACGATCCAAGACCATACGAAGTCGAGAGCCCACCGCTTTCATCTCTTCTTCCCATGGCCTCGTTCCGCCTCGCGTTTTTGCTCAGCGCCTGGTGATAAGACGTCCATGAAGGATAATCGCTAAAGTCTACTGCGTAGACTTCGAGCTTCTTGACGGCGGTGATCTTGCACCCAACCATCGCTTCAATCTCGCTTGAGCGCGATGGCTCGGTTGTCCATTCAGAGCCATACCTGTAATTTCCGCTGCCAAGATACCGTAGAATATGGCGCATAATCGCGGCCCACTCGTGCTCGTATCCTGGAAGGATCTGAATGCAATCATTGAAGACTTTTAGATGAGGGCCTGTTCCGATTGCGAATTGCGCTATTTTGAACTGCGGTCCCAAACCATTTTTGAGAACATCGAACCTTCGGAACGAGAAACTAAAATGATCTCTAAATTGCCAGATGAACCCGAGACGATAGGCGCTACGGAAGGTGGCGCGACTGCGCTGCGCAAACTGATCCCACCCGACCCTGCCCTCGATGCTAGGGCGTAGCTCAAACTCGGTCACGCAGGCTCCGGTCTCCTCGGCGCGAGATGGCAACCAACTGTTTTTTAGTGCCGTACCGTCGCACATAAAGACCCAAGGAGTGGATGCTAACATCCAAGGTTCTTAAACCAAAATCCAGGTCGCGCCGAGCACCAAGCTCGGACTAGATTAACAGGGCAGTCTGGCAATGAATGCGTTGGAATGACGCGTAGCGGTGCACCGGTCTGTGCTCGTACTCCTCTTGATACGCCGAGCAGCAGGCCTCTGGAGGCTGCGCGGATATCCGAGCAGAGGCTTTACGGTTTCATCTGAGTCGGGAGTGCGCTCGCCGCGGCGGGGATGAGCCAAGTCTGAGAGGGCCTGCCGTTACACGTTTGCAGCTCCATTTGCGCATCCGGCTCTCGGCTCTCTCCTGGAACGTCGACACATAATCCTTCCGGCTCGCTTCGAAGCGAGTATCGATTCATGCCGGCACTTCGCAAATGAAAACTTTCACTTCGATCACGTCCGTCACACCCATTCGCAGTAACGAGAAGCCGCCCTGCAGCTTTTCCTCCAGATGTCAGGCAGTTTCGTGAGTTCACATCGACAATCGTAATGACGTCCCCAGGCAATTTTGAAATAATAAATTGCTGATTCTTGAACTCGCTACATGGACGCTGGGATACTCGCTGCCCTGGTGTCACCAGAGCGTTCACGACAAACATGCACAAGTCGCTATTTACGTTTCGTATCCAAGAAAATCCAGGGCTTTCATCATGCTGCAAAGGAAGGACTTTGCCGATTTGGTGCGTTGGAACCAAGTGTATCAGTTGCACTTCATCTGTTGCCGACGTCTCTAAGACGTTATGGTGCAGACGCAGCCTGACCCATTCGTTAATGTGCCTTGAGCCAGTTATGGACACAACCTCTGCAGCAGCCAAATTGGCTGACGACGATATTATCACTTTCTGCGAAGGTCTGACAAAGTCTTTTTGATTTGCGGCATCCCAAGATGCGACTTCTACCCATAGCGCGAGAAGAAAGCTTCCATCCTGTTTTTGCAGAAGCAAGTGTTCCACACCCGCGCAGTCTCCGGTCAGGCGATAGCTTAATCCCGACGGCCGGAATGACTTGCCGTCGTCGCGAAGTTCTGCAATTAAATTCTTTAACGCGTAGTACGCGGGCTTTGGTTGCATCGAGCCGTCCGGTCCGATCCCAACGATACCATAGGAGCCGTATGGTCCAGTAGAAACACTTTGGTCGAGGAGGTTAAAATCATAGACTCTTGATACGCCAGCGGATTTTTGTAAGAGAAAATTTCGGATTATGTAGCGGCCTTGTATATCGGGATCGACGCCGGCCGCTGGGTCTTTCGGTGAACTGCCCCAGCCGGTCTCAGTCGAAGTGATAGGCTTCCATTTGCTTATAACAGATTGCGTGGTCAATTGTTGCCTTATCGATCTCATGCCTGAATAGTAAAGTAGACCTGGATTGAAGCTGCCAAAGTAATCATGGATATTTCCTGAGTCCATTAGAACGGAAAGATCACCGAGTAATGCCTGGTCGTGAGAATTACAGCAAATTGATGGACCTAGTACAGTCAAAGAAGGCGCGGTATCTTTAGTTGTTACCCATAGGACGCTTTGTTGATAGCGAATTGCCTGGACCCATTTGGATGTATACCATGGCATGGCGGGATTGTTAGGCTCATTTACCCCTTCCATTGTCTCGATAAAGCCGCCGGAATTCTTGATCCCTAGCGTCTTTATTTGGATCCTTATGTCGCGAGCGGTTGCGCCGAACGAGTCTATGATTGTTCCATAGATGTGACTAGCCGCCAAATTCTTATAAAACTGGTATTGCGTCGCGTTGGTGAACATCCCGACACGAACGTGGCGTACACCTAGATTGCGCATCAACGGCAACATGGGGGCGAAGTAGCGGTCAGCGCTTATGGGGACGTTGACACCAATGGAGTCGATAAGCGCCTCGGTGGGAAGCGCCATCTCGCAAGACGAAGTAAGGCACGGTATTGGGTGCCGCGCGCTTTCAGTTGCGGCGCGGGCATGTCTGGCCATGCCAAGCAAGGTGGATACCAGCGCGACGCTATAGCAGACGCAAGATAAGCCATCAGGACGATGACGCATCGTCAAACCCGCGCAAGCCGCTGGCGCAGATGGTTTCCCAACATACGAAGGGTCGGCTCTCTAAAAATTCCCATGTGGTTGCCATTCAGCGTCACAGTTTCGGTCCGAGCAGCTATCTTCTTCCAAGTGATCCCAATGTGGCGCAGGTGAAATAGCGGCTGAACGCGGGACTCGAAGATCAGAACGTCTCCCCCATAGGGCTTCGGGACGTACAATCGCATTGCGCGATAAAGGCTTTGGATGAAAGCGATCTGGTTCGCCGACCACGTTTTTGATGCGAGAACCTCGCGGACTGACGAAGCCTGCAACGTTTGGCTGTTGCGCAAAGTCGGCCAGGTGCGGCGCGAGTGAAAAGAGACTTTGACAGACAGCCTGCGTAAGAAGCCGAGCATCGAAAAGTCTTCCTGCAACTCGTGCCAAAACCACAGCGGCGCGTTGAGGAAGAGGCCTATCGCGAAGCGCGGATGCCAGCGCGGAAGGCCAGCCCCGGTGTTGCAAGGGGCGCCGTCAAAGGCGACGAGGAGCGGGACGTCGCGTCCCATAACTCGTAGCTGCTGAGCCATTTCGAGAGCAATGATCGCACCCGCCGACCATCCGCCCATGACGATCTGCCCACTAGGTTGGAAGGTATTTATGGCATTCACGTAAAAGCTTGCCATCGCTGGGATAGAGCATCCAAAATCGGCGTTCATTTTCTCGATAGGGACTTGCACGCCGTAGAACGCCTGCTCCGGGCCGAGACGCCGCGCCAGATCATAAAAGCTAGTCACGTCGCCGGCGATCGGATGAACGCAATAAAACCTTGTGCCGCCGGTGCCGACGGTCAACGGCGTAATTGCGTTTGCCCGCTTGACGACAAAGCGCCAGAAAGGCGCGACAATACGATCGCTGGCCACCGATATATCTTCACTCGCTTGTGTCTTTTGCATTTCGGTACCACGTTGTTACATGTAGCGGGATTAAAGAAATAGTACTCGACCAAGTGATTAGCACGGACTGTTTGCATTGGGAACGATATCTACCTCGAAAGCAGGACGCTCGATGGCAAGAAAGTCAGTGGCGTCTTTTGGTTATCTGGCCGCTTCTTTCCTTCCAATCCGGTCGGCGAGCGCCCGCGCGGCGGCGCCAAACATATCGAACGCCTCGTCTTCGACACGTCGAAGCAGCCCAACAGTGAGTAGATAAACGGCATAATTGCTCACCAAAAGAACAAGGGCGGCGGTGAGTGTGCTGAGGCCGGACAGGGCTACAGGGATATCGATTGCGGAGCAGACCACTAGGGCGAAGAAAATATCGGAGACGCACGTAGCTCTGTAACGAAGCTGCTTTCGGCGAGCCAGTCGAACGGCGCTAGCGCTTGCCAAAGTGACTGCCGCGAGGCTCGTGGCGAGCGCGGAACCCACCAACCCCATGAGGGGGATAAACGCGAAATTGCCCACCAAGTTGATCAGGCAGCTTGCGACCGTAATCCGCATGGCACTGCGCTCTTCGCCAGTCATATGGAGAGCGGTTAAGGAGGGTCCCGCGAAAGACAGAACTAGTTGTCCAAGTGCGAGCACAGCGAGCGACGTCGACGCGGCGCTGAAAGCAGGGCCAAAGAGCCAGACGGTCCAGAAGCGAGAGGTAAGCGCAAGACACAGCAATCCTGGGGCGCAGATGTGAAGGAAGAGGCGAGTGGCGGCCACAAAATCCCTAGTGACATCTGGCCCACTGGACGACATCGGATCGCCTTTCGGAACGCGAGCCTCAAACACGCCGAGCACGGCAACGCGAAGAACGAGAGCGATCATCGCGAGCTGCGATGCAACCTGATACAATCCGACGTCGCTCGCGCCTCTAAGAAACCCCACGACTAATCGATCAGCAAATAGATTAAAAACACTTGCGCTGTGGATGACCATTGTGACGACACCAAATCCTAGAAGGGGTCGGACACTTACAGCTGGTACCTCACTATTCTCTCTATAGCAGAGGAGCGCGGTTGGAACTGTGATGGTCAATAGTGCTGCTGAATACGTCATCGCAGCGCCGGAAGGTGTAAGATAGTGTCGATTGACAAATAGAAGGGACGAGAATCCGAGGTATAGCACGAATAGCAAGGCGCCGACGATCGCGGAAGAGACGTTTTGCCCAGCAGACCTCAGCCCCGCGCTACAAATATTGAAAAAACATAGGAGGCAGACAGATGGTGCCAGGATGATTATGACTTGCGCGGTGCGTGGATCGCCGAAAGCGGAAGCCGTCAGCCAATCGGCAACAACAACCATCCCTACGGAGCAAAGCAGACCTCCGGCACCGGTGATGAGGACGGGCGCGGACGTCAAAAGGCTTCGCCCTCGATATCCAAACCGAATCACGGCCTGAGGCATCCCCATTGGTGCAATGGCGCCTAGAAAACCGGCAATCGTCCAACTGAGAGCGTAGATCCCAAAGTCCGCAGGACCGAGACTGCGGGCCAGGAGGATTTGCAGTAGCAGATAGCAGGCCCGCCCGACGGTAGCCGAAAGGACTTGGGCTGCGACATCTACAAGATGCGATTTTCCGAAGGTCACGGTAACCGCCGCGCCGGAGGTGAGGGTACGCTGTCGCGCGAGGAAGCAGCCGCGACGTCTCGGCGCTTTTGTACCGATGCCGCAGCAAGACCTAGAAACAGCCATCCGCAGTAGCCAGACTCCCCAATGAAGACGCTTCCGAAAGGTACTTGGCAAAATAGACCCACTGCTCCTGCACAATAGAGCCCTCCAAACGACGTTAATTCGCGAAGAAAGGTCAACGATATCGCCGAAGCGAACGCAGAGAAAAACAGACTGCCGACAAATATTCCAAAAGTCGAAAATATCTCGATAATTCCGCTATCGATTACTACAGCATCTCTATTATCTAGCCGCCGTGACGCCCCGTCTAAAGCAAGCCCTTCCCCGCTGACCATATTTCCATTATTGCCCGAAAAAAATCGTCCGTACTGCAGGAGCCGATCCTCTCCGCTTGCATCGGCATCTAGGTGGGCCAAACTGTTGAGCCGGTCAGAAAGAGCACCTCGCATCTCCGGGATGGCGCTGGTCGCTATCAGAGCCCCCGCGAAGATAATCGAAATAGCAAGAACCCGTGTGCCTAAGCCGCGGCGATCGATTAGAACCAATAGGAGTGCACCTATGCAGGTCCCTGCCCACACCGCCCTGTACTCAGTGAGCAACAGACCCAACAAGGCAATAGAAACAATTGGTATCATAACCGGGAGCTTACGCTTCATTGCAACCAATATTCCGAACATCATAATCGCCGCGAATGAGCCCGGTGAATTCATGGTTGAAAACACACGGACAGCAAAGGGCCTGGGCTGCCCAATGGAATCCAGACCTAACGTTTTGACGTTTTCCATCCAGTCCGCATCCCAGGGCGGAGGATTGATGTACTGCGCTATCCCATATGCTGCCATCATCGGAACTGCGACAAGGAGACTGATGACGACGACCTCATGCGCTGCCTCCAGGCGGCGATACGAGATCAGATACAACGCTACCAGCGGTCCTGCGCTCCACTTCATAGCCTCGATGAGGCCTGAAAGCTCGCGCCCGTCGGACAACGCCAACATCAGTCCATAGGCTATGCAACCGATGATCACGACGAAAGGACCCGACGTTCGCGGAACCCACGCTTTGCGGGTCAGATAGCTAAGTGCCCCAAGACCGGCAAAAGCGCTTGCCAGATAAGGGGTCAAAAGCGCAGGGTTCGAGGGATCCCAGCCTGCCTGCTCGTCGATCAGCCGTCGCACGAGCGGCGTCGCGCAAAATAGCCAAGTGCAAAGACCAAAATACCAAGGTGAATTTCGTGCGTACAACACGCCGGCGCCCACTGCCGCCAAGGCCGGATACATGTATTTCTGAATAGATGCGACGCCTGCTATGTAGAAGAGGACGGGTAGCAGTAGTGAAATGACAAAACAGGCGAGTCCCTCGCTAAGAAAAGCCGCATCTTGGCTGCTACGAGCCTGTGAGATGTACTCACCCGGACGGCCGTCGACGGCTGCACGCTCGGCAGCGCCTGATAGGGTAGATAGCGATATCGGCAGCGATCGCGTCATGGTCGATCCTCTCCGACTTGGCATCTTCGTACCTCGGCGTAGACAGACCCGATGCCTTCGCGCATCGATTCAACCGAAAATCGACTCTTGATTGTGAGGGCGGCTGCGGCGCCTATCTTCCGGCGATCGCAGTCAACCGCACGGCGGATGCTTTCAGCCAAGGCGACCGGGTTGGAAGGTTCGGCAAGGAATCCGTTAACGCCGTCGTTGACCGCATCTCGAATGCCTCCCAGGTCGGTGCATACTACGACACAGCCTTGTGCCATGGCTTCAAGCATTACCATGCTCAGCGACTCCAAACGGGTCGAGCTCGAGACAATGATGTCGAAAGACGCCATACGCTCAACCACGTTGATGTCGAATGGCTCGAATCTCACAATGCTTTCGAGGCCGAGATCGGCTACCTGGCGCTTGAGCGCCTCGCTATATTCCTGCGCACCGTTTGCGGGCGTGTCCCCGACAATCGAGCATCTGATCTGCGGTATGCGGGGCGCAACCAGGGCGATTGCTTCAATCAAGACGTTGTGGCCCTTTCGCGGTTCCACTTGTCCAATGACCGCAATGCGAATCTCGTCATCAGATCGCGACGCGGTTCCGCCCTGTTGAGCGGGAAGCGACGTGCCGTTGTGAACGATTGTTGCGTTTGTGAGCGATACACCGGAACGCCTCAAAAGCTCGATCCCGGCGCTTGAGACGCAAATGATTTTCGAAGCGACGCTTGCCGCCCGGCGAAGCGCGAGTCGATACAGTAGTTTGCCCGGCGGCCCTTCGTGAAGGTGCAATATCAATGGCAGTCCGCCACGCGACACGAGCCGGCTGCAATAGAGAGCTGTGACAGGGTGATGAACATGGACGATATCTATGCGCAGCTCATCGCAGAGTTCTACCAGGCGGCGGGAGTAAACCCGCCAGCTTCTTAGATAGTCGACGTATCGCAACGGATTGGCAGTGATCTGCATTCGGGACAGAGCGATGGTTTTCGTGGTCACGCCCAGACGTCGAGCCTCACTAGCCAGTTGGCCGGGCGGGCAGGCCAGGAACGTCTGGACAGCAAGCTCGGCGTTCGCGACAGCGAAGGCGAGAAGCACCCGCTCGGCCCCACCGATGAAACCCACTCTCCCAAGATGCAGGACCCGAACGCCGCCGGTTGCAGGCGAAACTGCACCTCGGCCTTCTGACACCAGCTCGAGCGTTCTGACGCAAAGCTTTTCTCGGTCCGCCGGGAGTTCATGCACCATTGGGCGCGCCTTCGGCCGCCAAACGACGAGGCAATTTGCGGAAGGCTATTAGTCGACGGCGCGGTATCGGGGACAGCTCGACCAGCTTATCATGATAAAAATAGTCCTGAAGGTACGAATATGCCGACTTTTCCGGTTGGTCTCGTTTGGTGATCACGACGCCTTGAACGTTAACGGAGCAATTGGCCAGGATTTGGACAGCTACTGGCAGGTTGCTTGAGAACTGCGGACCCGACTGAGCGACGATGATTGTCTCGTCGGCGAGAATACTTGCGTAGATGGCATCTGATACAACCCCAATCGGGGGGGTGTCAAGAATGATGACTTTGAATTCGCGTTTTAACCGGCTCAGAAGCAATTTCAGTCTCACTCCTGCCAGAGCGTCTATGTCTTTGGCCCCGAGCGTCGCCCCCGACAACAAATACAAACTTTTGGACGGGTCAACGCAAATTGTCGCAGCCGAAGTTTTGACCTTTCGCTGGAGCGCCTCGCCCAGACCGCAGGTTTCGTTCTGCGAGACAGAGAGCAGCGTGTGAGCATTCGGCCGCCGCATATCCAGATCAATCAGCAGGGTTTTTGTCCCCGCGGATGAGATGGCGCGGGCTAGCGAAGCCGCGACAAGCGATTTACCTTCATCCGGCAGATACGAAGTGATCGCGGTCACCCGGCCTGATTCTTCGCCCAGCCGTACGAAGCAGCGAATGCTTCGGATCTGCTCCCAAAAGTAGGCAAGGCGCAATTTTCGGGAGCTGCGGCCTATTATCAGCATTCGCTTTGGCAATTGCACGACTCCGAGCAACGGCAGACCAAGCCGGTGAACTATGTCCTCTTCTCTGATGGGCTGCTTTTGCATAGCAGACATAACGAGCGCGGCGAGCCCTCCAGCTATGATCGATATCACTGCAGCGATAGCGAGAAATATTGGCTTGTTCGGGAAGGTCGGCACGGTGGGGACGGCCGACCGCGAGACGACCCTCGTGTCCGAGCCGACGTATTTTTCCTCCGCAGTCATGATCGCGTAGCGTGAGAGAAGTGCCTCGTAGACATTTTGCCTTGCTGTAACAATCGACTGCCGAGACTTCAACTCGGCAGTTTGATCCGCGGCGACCATCGCTTGCGGCGCGGCCGGAACTAAATGGGTCTGAAGCGCCACTTGCGCCGTGCGCAGCTCGCTGGCGGCGACATCAAGTTGCCGTTTCAACCAAGCCGTCTTTTGGCCCGCAACCTGCGATCGATAGGCGATCTGGTTGCTGATGAATGCAGCCACATGGGCGTCGACGATCTGCGCAGCTAAGATCGGATCAGCCGCCTGAAAACTTAGCTCGACCGTAAGCGATCGGCCGTCGTTGAAAACGTTCAAGCTTTTTCGGTATTTGGCAAGAGTTTGATCTTCGGCAGCATCCTGCTCGCTCCACGGACCGCGAAGAGCGACATCAAACCTTAAGTAGTCTTTGGCCTTGTCGATCCAATCCGCTATGACACTTTTCCGTGCTTCAAATTCCTTGTTGTTCGCCAGATGCAATTTCTCAACTACAATACGACAAATGGCCGGGTCTTTCAAAACATCCGCATAACTGTGGATAATATACGGGTCAGTCGGCGGAATAAAAGACTGAGAGGTTTTCTCCGTCAAGTCGGTAGCAGGCACGGAGGGAAGGATCAATGTCGCTTCCGCTGTGTACCTCGGCGTCACCTTAAGTACCACTACTGCAAGCCCGATAAATATCGTCAAGGAAACAGTCAGAAAGACGAGCCACTTCAGTTTGATTATCGACAGGATGTTTCTTGGAGGCGAACCCTCGAAATCGAGACCCATATCTTACTCCTGACAATCTGCTAAGGGATTTGTTAGTAGACATTCTCGCGAACAGGGCTGAACATAATCTCGCGGAGCGTCGCAAGCAGGATTTTCAGATCCAGGAGTAAGCTGGCCTCCCGAATGTACTGTACGTCGAAATCAATGCGATTTTGCATGGTTGGGGTATCCGGCGTTTCGCCGCGTGCCCCATTCACCTGGGCAAGCCCGGTGATCCCGGGAACCGCAAGAAACCGTCGATCGTATCGTTCGACCTCGGCTTCAAAGCGTTCATCAAGAGGTATCGGATGGGGCCGGGGCCCGACGAGCGACATGTCGCCGCGCAGAACGTTGATGAGTTGCGGCAGTTCGTCAATGCTTGTTTTTCTAAGTAGCTTGCCGATCCACGTAACGCGCGGATCTAGTTTACAAGCCTGCGAAAACGGCGCGGTTGGACGATGCACCATAGTACGGAACTTTAGAACATGCACAAATTTTTTGTTCAACCCTCTTCGTTGTTGCACAAACAGAATAGGACCCTTACTTCCAACTTTTACGACGACGGAAATAATAACAAGAAACGGTAGAAAAAATACAAGCAAGACAAGCGATATCGCGACGTCTATTGACCTTTTGGTTGGCGAGAAGAGATACGGCGAATGGTCGCCGCGCGAGCTCCTCAACCGAAAAAAGGAGGGATCCACTTTATCTGCAGCTGCACTGTCTTCCGACACGACACTAACCCCTACGCCAATTTGACACGACTCACTGTAAAACGGAACGGCGCGGACTCGCGTCAGCGCAGTTGCCGGCAGAGTCGGGCGCGCCGCAAGCGTCCAACACCTCCTCAGTTGCGGTAAGCAGGCTTTCGCCAATTCCCGCCAACAGCTAAGCCATCGTCGGAAAGTTGCATGCATTTCGGGCAATAACTCGCTTGGTGTCAATTGCAATTTGTAAACTTTTTGGTTCAATGGCCGCTAAACACATCCACGCTCGCTTACATGATTGAATATATTGGAGTTTCTGCCGAAGCGTTTAGGACTGGTCTGAAGTTAGACTTAACGTCAACGGTTAATATTTTGACTGACGGTCCCCCGGTTTCTCCTCCACCCTGAAGGTGAGGTTCCGGTGTTCATTCGGCGGCTTTCAGAGCCGCCGCAGCAGCGTATTCGTTTGGCGTCTTCCAGCCAAGCGAGGTGTGAGGACGGCTCTCGTTGTAGTCCCTCCGCCAAGCCTCGATCTTGGCCCTGGCGTCGGCCAGCGACAAGAACCAATGCGTGTTCAGACATTCGTCGCGCAGCCGGCCGTTGAACGATTCCACGAAGGCGTTGTCGGTTGGCTTGCCAGGCCGGCTGAAGTCCAGCGTGACGGCGTTCTCGTAGGCCCAGCGATCGAGCGCCTTCGAGACGAACTCCGGGCCGTTGTCGACACGGATGGTTCTCGGAGCGCTTCGCCTCATCGCGATCCGTGTCACCGCGTCGACGACCTGCTCGCCCTTGATCCCGTGATCGACCTCGATCGTCAGAGCCTCGCGCGTATACGCATCGACGACGGTCAGCGCCCGCAAGCGTCGTCCATCGAACAAGGCGTCGGACACGAAGTCCATCGACCATAGCTCGTTCGGCGCGCCGGCGGCCGGCTGCCGTTCGCGGCCAGCTGCGCTGACGTTCCGCCTTGGGCGCTTCAGGCGAAGGCTCAAGCCATCCTCGCGATACAGCCGGTAGACCCGCTTGTGGTTCACAAGCCAACCCTCCCGGCGCAGAAGAATGTAGATCCGGAAGTAGCCGTAGCGAACGCGCGTTTGCGACAGATCGCGGATCCGCAACCGCAACGGCGTCTGATCGGGCCGCACCGATCGATAGCGGATCGACGAGCGATCGACGCCGAGCGCCACGCAGCAGCGCCGTTCGCTTAGGCCATGAAACGCCTGGACATGCGCGACCATCTCGCGCCGTCGCCCAGGCGTCAGAGCTTTTTTGACAGGACATCCTGGAGGATGTGCTTGTCCAGGCTCAGGTCGGCGACTAGCTGCTTCAGATTGCGGTTCTCGTCCTCGAGCTGCCTCAGCCGCCGCAGCTCGCCCACGCCGAGACCGCCATAGAGCTTCTTCCAGCGGTAGAACGTCTGCTCGGAGATCCCCATCCGTCGGATCACCTCGGCTACCGCCGTGCCCGTCTCCGCCTGCTTCAACGCATAGGCAATCTGTTCCTCGGTGTACCTGGTCTTCTTCACGGCATGCTCCTCGATCACGGGGTTCACGATGCCGGAAAACTCACTTTCAAAAAGGACGAGGAAAGCGGGGGGACGTCATACAACCGGACAGGCTCTAATCGCCGCTGGATGAGAGTTCGGGGGCAGGTCATTATCGGTACGATTGTATTGCACTGATCGCGCGGGAGCAGCGCACGCCCGCAACCTTGTCTGGTGTCAGGTGAGCGCGGAAGATTGCCCAAAGACGTCGGGGCGAGCGTGGGCCTTGGTGGTTCAGCCGCTTTGAAGAGGGACCGATCGTCTGCGCCTTACCCCCACCTCGAGAAGGTCAGCCCAAAAGCGCTGCCGCGTTCACCGATAAAGCCGGTAGGCGCTCGATCGCCATTCAATGCGTCTCCCAGTAAACAGAACGATGCACTCATGACACCTCCGCCCCTGACGGTCGGAATCACAGTCGCCCTGTCTGCTTAGGCAGCTAATTGGGTTCGAAGCGTATCGTTGTCGAGCCAACTGCCAAATCTATGGTTTGATTAGCCTGCCGGAACGCCGCATCGCGATCTCCAACGACCGAGCCGCACCCAATCACGATCCATTTCTTCCCGCGACGCAACCCGGCTTCCCAACCCCACTCAGCCGATCCACGACCAATGCCGCGTCGCACTACCGGAAATGTTTTGATCTCAATTCGGTCACCAGGGACAGAAGCAGATATAGATGTGGCACGGTTATTCGCAAAGGTGTTCATATTTGAAACCCGCTATCGGCGTTCGGCTTCGGTTTTTTTCATGGTGCGAACGCCATGCCGGCAAGCCGGCAGCGACCTACTTCCGCGCTTGATCGCTACTCTCTGTCGATCTGATACGACCGCACGGCGTATCGAACCACTTGTGCTCGACGGCAGGTGATGCTTGCGGTCTGCCGAGCTCGCCCTCTCCAGTACATGCGTTCAACGCATCGAAGGATGGCAGGGGGCATTCACCATGTATTTGGCATCGCCAGCATTCGCTCGCGCTAGACTAGCATCCTTGCAGGATCAACGCCGAGTGCCCTTGCGAGCTTGGGGACAAATCGAGGGGAATGCGGTAATCTCCTCGCATGGCCGCGAGAAAGAATTCGGGTGTGCGGAAGCCTATCTCTGATGAGACCGCTTGCGGCGACTTGCCTGAGTGCTCTAATGCCTCCTTTAAGAAAGTGGCGAATTTCATTTCTTCGATCGCATTCTTGGCCATTCATTTTTACCCCCTGCTATATATAAACTATATCAAAACAATCTTGTACTCCCAAATGGATATCATTGGATTCTAGCCGTCAATACTGACTTATCGAAATCTTATGTGCCGATTTGGGCGAATCACGTTAGTGGCCGGGTCGTTCCAATTCAAAATATCTCTTGTCCCCGATTTAAAAAGATGAACGGCAGCAAAAAGGATCTAAACTTCAAGGTTTATTCCAACTTTCATAGACGCTTCAAGCTCGAGGCTGTGTTGAGAGATATGAGTATGGTTGAATTACTGGAGCAGTGCTTTCGAGCTTTCTTGGAAGCCAAACCGAGAGTTAGAGTTACCATGCCGCGATCTAATCATTGCAGCGAGGGCGGATGCCGGTCTCAAAAGGATCGCCGTCTAAGGTGCCTCATCAATCGTCGTTCCAGCGCTGCGCTTTGCCAGAACACTTTTTATACCCGTCGAGAACCATTCCAAATCAGACGATGGCATTGTGCGAGTCTGCCCCTTCGGGCGGGCCGCGTCCGATAAGGCCGCCCGCGCGGAAAGGAACCGCGCGACGAGCTTCCCGACTGAACGGGTGGGTGCGCGGAAATGTTAGAGGTACTGGGCGAACTTGATGCCGCCCTTACGCTGCGCAGGCTTTCGCCAGGTACCCGACCTGGCTTACCGTCCCAGCCGCCTAGGCGAGCGAAGGTGTAGGCCGCGCAGGAAAAAAGAGCCCGCTTTGTGCGGATCGCGTCGCGCCGCGGGTCGGCGGGCGTCGAGGTCGGCCAGAAGCCGTTGCTCGTCGTATTTGAAGGCGAGACGGGCCTGAACGAGCGGCAGAATCCTCGCCGCCGCCTTTGTCGCGACGAAGGTCAGCTTCAGGAGCGAGGCGGGGCGAGTAGGCTGCCCTCCAGGCGAAGGTCTGGCTCTCCATCAGCCGGAACAGCTGCTCGATCTTCCAGCGCCGGCGATACCAATCGACAATCCGCCGGACTGCGGGCGGGCGTGACCGCGTGTGTGGTTGAGCGTGCGCCATAGTCGAGCTCTGTGCGGCCAGCGGATCGCGCTCGATCACCTCGATAAAGGTCAGCGTGACCGCCTCCACCGGGCCTTTCGAAACGGGTCTCTTCGAACGATAGCGACCCTGGTCAAGCGCTGCACGAGCACGGCCTTCCGGGGCCTTGCGCCCCGTCTTCGTACCGCGACGGCACGCGCCGCGACGAGCGGCAGTACCATCGCTGCCTCGCTCATGAGGCCGCCGCCGTCGAGCCGACGATTGTGCCACACGGTCAGGACGTTGAAGCTCGGCGCCAGGCCAAGTTCAATGCGTTTAGAGGTCGCCCTCGCGATCGCTAGCACGGTGAAGCAGGCAGCTCGTTCCAGCACCGGCTTGGCCACCGCCGCCGTCTTGACCCAGCGCCTCGGCTTTTTGTTCTCAAACGGCCGTGCGTAATGCGGGGCCGTGTCGTTGGCCGCATCTCGCAACCAGGCGCTACGGCGACAAGGCCGAGGCATGCGCCCGTTCGCGGCATCGACCGCGATCATCGGTTCGACCGGCCTTCACGAAAGTACGCCAACACTCGACGCCAGAACAGGTTTCTGAGCGAATAACTGAGCGGGCATCAGAACCTAAGCAAGCTAAGTCCTTGAAAAGATTGGTCGGAGTGAGAGGATTCGAACCTCCGACCCCCTCGTCCCGAACGAGGTGCGCTACCAGACTGCGCTACACTCCGACATCGGTCAGCAGGCCCATAATGAGCAAACCGACCGCGAGGGCGTCTTATAACAGCGACGCCGCCCTTACAACCGCGAACGCGCTAGCGGCGAATGCCGAGCCGCTCGATCAGCGCCTTGTAGCGCGGTTCGTCGCGTCGCTTGACGTAGTCGAGCAACTGACGCCGCTGCGAGACCAGCTTGAGCAGCCCGCGGCGCGAATGGTTGTCCTTGGTGTGGGTCTTGAAGTGCCCGGTGAGGTTGGTGATGCGCTCCGTGAGGATCGCCACCTGCACCTCTGGCGAGCCGGTGTCGCCAGTCTTCGTCGCATAGTCCGTGATGAGCGCCTGCTTGCGCTCCGCCGTAATCGACATCGTCTATCCTTTCGGAGGGTTGGAAGCGCCGCCGGGTCGCCGTGCCGGGATGTCGTCCAGCAGGGTGCGCGGGGTGCCGCCGGGCTCGCCCCGACCGCGCGGTCTATACAGGCTCGCGCGGCAAACGCAACCGATCCAGCGTAGTCCCGTGGCTCATGCTCGTGCGTCGGGCAATGCATCGTCTTTTGCTGTCACGACAAGCTGACGCGCCTGTCCAGCGTCACATCCCCCGTGCGAGCCAGGCGTACTTGATCGTGTCGAGCGCGGCCGGGTCCTCGATCGTCGCCGGCATCGTGTACTCTTCCCCCTCGGCGATCTTCTTCATCGTCGCGCGCAAGATCTTACCGGAGCGGGTCTTCGGCAGGCGCTCGACCACCACCGCGGTCTTGAAGGCGGCGACGGGGCCGATCTTCTCGCGGATCATCGCCACCGCCTCGCCCTCGATCGACTTGGCCGGCTTGGCGACGCCGGCCTTGAGCACCAGGAATCCGCACGGCACCTCGCCCTTGATCGGGTCGGCGACGCCGATCACCGCGCATTCGGCGACGTCGGGCAGCGAGGCGAGCACCTCCTCCATGCCGCCCGTCGACAGGCGGTGGCCGGCGCAATTGATGATGTCGTCGGTGCGCCCAAGCAGGAACAGATAGCCGTCCTCGTCGAGGTAACCTGCGTCCGAGGTGTTGTAGTAGCCTGGGTAGACCGAGAGGTAGCTGTCTTGCATCCGCGCGTCGTTCTGCCAGAGCGTTGGCAGGCATCCGGGCGGCAGCGGCAGCTTGATGACCACCGATCCCATCGTGCCGCGCGGCACCTGATGGCCTCCCTCGTCGAGGACATCGAGCAGGTAGCCGGGCAGCGGCACCGAGGTCGAGCCCGGCTTCGAGGGCAGCATGCCCAGACCGAACGGGTTGCCGGCGACGCACCAGCCGGTTTCCGTCTGCCACCAATGGTCGATCACCGGCAGTTTCATGTGCTCGCGCGCCCAGTCGACGGTGGCGCTGTCGGCGCGCTCGCCGGCGAGGAACAGCACGCGCATCTTTGACGGCGCGTACTGCGTCCAGAACGCAGCGTCCGGGTCCTCCTTCTTGATCGCGCGAAACGCGGTCGGCGCGGTGAAGAGGCCAACGACATCATGCTCGGCGCAGACGCGCCAGAACGCGCCGGCATCGGGCGTGCCGACCGGCTTGCCCTCATAGCAGATCGTCGTCGCTCCGATCAGCAGCGGGCCGTAGACGTTGTAGGAATGGCCGACCACCCAGCCGACGTCGGAGGCGCACCAGAACACCTCGCCCGGCGCGACACCGTAGAACGCGCCGATCGACCACGCGAGCGCGACGAGGTAGCCGCCGGTGTCGCGCACCACCCCCTTGGGGATGCCGGTCGTGCCCGACGTGTAGAGAATGTAGAGCGGGTCGGTCGCGGCCATCGGCACGCACTCGGCGGTCCTGCCATCGGCTTCCGCCGCATCGACCAGCGCTTCCCAGTCGTGGTCGCGGCCGGGGATCAGCTCGGCCTCCTCGCGACGCTGCCAGATCAGCACGGCCTTGGGCTTCGAGGACGCCATCTCGATCGCCTGGTCGATCAGCGGCTTGTAGGCGACGATGCGGCTCGGCTCGATGCCGCAGGACGCGGTGAGGATCACCTTCGGCTTGGCATCATCGATGCGCGTCGCCAGTTCCTTCGCCGCGAAGCCGCCGAACACCACGGAATGGATCGCGCCGATGCGGGCGCAGGCGAGCATCGCCACGTGCGCGCGCGGGATCATCGGCAGGTAGATGATGACGCGGTCGCCCTTCGTGACGCCGAAGTCCCGCAGCACCGAGGCGAGGACCTGCACCTCCCCGAGCAGCTCGGAATAGGTGATGGTCTTCTTGAAATCGATGACGGGAGCGTCGTAGATGATCGCCGCCTGGTCGCCGCGCCCGTCGCGCACGTGGCGGTCGACGCAATTGAAGCAGGCGTTGAGCTCGGCGTCGGGAAACCAGCGCCCGTAGACGCCGGCGCTGGCATCGAAGATCGCCTTCGGCGGCCTCGTCCACTCGATCGCCTTGGCCGCCTCGGCCCAGAACGCATGCGGGTCGCGCTTCCAGCCAGCGTAGACGTCGTGGTAGCGGCTCGCCATGCGAAGACTCCCTGTGGCGCGCTCTTCCGGCGCGGCGGCCGGAAGTGTCCATAAGTCCCCTGCTCTGGCAAGAGGCCGAGGAAAGGCCGCGGATGCGGCAACGCGACGACTTCCGGGAAGATTTGCTTCGGCTAAGCTCGCGGCGCCCGCGATCGTCGAAGACGGCCGGCTCGACTGGGAGGACTGACGTGCGACGGAATGCGAGATGCTTGACTGTTACGTTGGCCGCCCTGTCGACCGTCTGGTCGGCTACCGTCGTCCACGCCGATGCCCGCCGCGACAAGTGCAAGGCGGCGATGAACGACCGCATCCAAGTCTGCACCAACGATTGCACCGGCCGCGCGCTCGCCGCCGTGCCGGACTACAAGGACACCAACAACAACGTGAAGTTCGGCTGTCTGAAAGGGTGCGCGATCGGCCAGGTGATGATGATGCGCGCCTGCGCTGCCGGCAACGACAATCCCTCGGCCGACCCCACAGAGACGAACCACTGACCGTCGACGCGAGGTGACGTAGCGTACGACGGTATCGAGGCGGCATCCAACATTTGTTGGCCTGGACGAGCCCTCGACACCTATCGTACTCTCAGCTCGACCAAGGATTGTAATACATGCGGACGCTCGCCTCTATCGTGCTGCTTTTGCTGGGCTGTGTGGCGGGCCAGGCGGCGGAGCAGGAGGGGTGCTTCAAATGCAAGCTCAACGGCTCCTGCCCGCTCCCAACCTTCTCCGAGCTGAGTCGGTGCACGACTGGCGAGCCGGCGCCTGCAGCGGCTACGACGGACGAGACGGGGTGGGTCGTGACACGCTGCGGCCGCATTCGCGCTTCCACGAGCAGCCAAGCGGACAAGTAGCGCCGCGTCAGGCCGCCTATTCTCAGGCCGCCCGCAGGCGTGGCGCGAGCGTGTCGCGCACCTCGGCCACGATCTCGAAAGAGCGGCGCCGCGCGGCTTGGTCATAGATCTGCGCGGTGACGATCAGCTCGTCCGCGCCGGTCGACCGGAGCAGCGCGGCAAGGCCAGCCCGCACCGTGTCTGGCGCGCCGACGATGGCGGCTCGCAGCGCGTGATCGACGCCGGCCCGCTCGCGCCCGGAGGCGACCGACGCTATGTCGTCGACGGGTGGCTTGAGCAACCCCGGGGTGCCGCGACGGAGCGCCACGAACGCCTGCTGCAGCGAAGTGAACAGGCGCCGCGCCTCGGCGTCGGTCTCGGCGGCGACAACGGTGACCCCAACCATCGCGTATGGCTTGTCGAGAGCCGCCGACGGCTGGAAGCCCGACCTGTAGAGCGCGAGCGCGGCCTCGAGCGCGTCCGGCGCGAAATGCGCGGCGAAGGCGAACGGCAGGCCGAGCGCGGCGGCGAGCTCTGCCGAGAAGGTCGAGGAGCCGAGCAGAAACATCGGCACGCGCAGGCCAGCGCCGGGCACCGCGCGGATCGTCTGCTCCGGCGCCGGCTCCTGAAAGAAGAATTCCAGCTCTTGCACGTCGCGCGGAAACCGATCGGCGGTTTCCGCTCCCCGCCGCAGCGCGCGCAGCACCATGCCGTCGCCGCCGGGCGCGCGGCCGAGGCCGAGATCGATGCGGCCCGGATAGAGAATTTCTAAAGTGCCGAACTGCTCGGCGATCACCAACGGCGGGTGGTTCGGCAGCATGATGCCGCCCGAGCCGACGCGGATCGTCGAGGTCGCGCCGGCGACATGGCCGATCACCACCGCCGTCGCTGCCGAGGCCACGCCCGGCAGATTGTGGTGCTCGGCGAGCCAGAACCGATGGTAGCCGAGCGCCTCCGCATGGCGCGCGAGCGCCACCGTATGCGCCAGCGCCTCGCGCGGCGTCTCGCCCTCCAGCACCGGCGAGAGATCGAGCATGGAGAAAGGGATCTGCGTCATGAGATGAGACGTGGGGGCCGCGGCCTGATTCCGCCAGCGAGTCTCAGGTCGCTGTCCCGCGACCGCCAAATGAACAGACCGCTCTCGACACTTGGCGAGCGGACACGGCGCGGCGACCCGGACAGGACGAGGCCAGATGCGTTCCGGCCGTCCCCGAGTCGCCGGGGCAACCGCGCCGACTTCGGCTCGCGCAGGTCTTGGCCAATCGTGAAAATCTAGTTTAGGCGGCGGGCTTCGGCTCGAGCACCTTCAGCTCGGCGGCGAGGTCGCGCAGGCTCGTATCGCCCTTCTTCAGCACGCGGTCGGCATCACGGAGCCGATCGCGATCGGCGTCGGTGATCTCGCGAGCGCTGAGCACGACGACCGGGATGTCAGCGCCCTCCGGCACCTCGCGCAGGCGATGCAGGAAGGCAAAACCGTCCATCACCGGCATCGTGAGGTCGAGCACGATCATCTGCGGCGGCGAGCGCTTCACGCGATCGAGCGCCTCGGCACCGTCGCCGGCCTCCTGGACGCTCCAGCCGTTGCGTTCCAGCGCGACACGCAGGCGATCGCGGGTGTCGCGGTCATCGTCGACGACGAGCACGTCGCCGCCCTCGACCTTGTATTGCTGGAGCACGGCCTTGAGGTTCGGCCAAGCGATCGGCTTCGGCACGGCGGCGGCGGCGCCCATCGCGTTGCCGAGGTTCAGGTCGGCGACGAAGCTGACAAGCACGACAGGCAGCCCGGCGGTCTCCGGATCGGCCTTGAGCGCCCGCAGCACCGACCAGCCATCCATATCCGGCATCAGCACGTCGAGCAGGATCACCCGCGGCTTCAGGCTCCGCGCCAGCGCCAACCCGGCGCGTCCGTCGGCGGCAAGGCGAACCGCGAAATTCTGGCGCATCAGGAAGCGCGCCAGCACCTCGCGCTGCGAGGCTTCGTCGTCGATGACCAGCACAAGCGCCCGTTCGGAATCATGCGTCTCCGAACGCCGCGCGTCGTTGTCCGAGACGATGGCATCCTCGCTCGGGGGGATTGTCGGCACACGCAGGGTGAAGCACGTCCCCTTGCCGTGCTCGCTGGTCACGTCGATATCGCCGCCGAGCAGCCGGCTGAAGGCTCGGCTCAGCGCCAGGCCCAGCCCGGTGCCGCCGAACCTGCGCGTCGTAGTCTCGTCGGCCTGGCTGAAGCGCTCGAAGAGGCGGCCGAGCTGCTCGGGCGTCATGCCGATCCCGGTGTCGGTCACGGCAAACATCAGCCAGTCGGCGCCAGCGCGCGTCTCGCGACTGACCGCGAGGACGATGCTGCCGTTCTCGGTAAATTTCGAGGCGTTGCTCAGCAGGTTGAACAGACACTGCCGGAGCTTCACCGCGTCGGAGCGCATGGTACCGAGATCGTCGGCGAGGACCAGCTCCAGCGTGTTGGATTTTGTCCGCGCCAGCGCGTCGACCGTCTCCAGGGCATCGCGCGCGAAGGCGGCGACGTCGATGTTCTCGGCGGCGATTTCCATCTTGTTGGCTTCGACCTTGCTGAGGTCGAGCACGTCGTTGATAAGGCTGAGCAGGTGCTTGGCGTTCGACTTGATCTTGCCGAGGTCGCCCAGCACGGCCGTCTCGCCACTCTCCTCGGCGTCCTCCTCGAGCAGCTCGGTATAGCCGATCACGGCGGAGAGCGGCGTGCGCAGCTCGTGGCTCATGTTGGCGAGGAAGGCGCTCTTCGCCCGATTGGCTGCCTCCGCCGTCTCGCGTGCCGCCTCGGCCTCGCGCGTGCGCTCCTCGAGCTGCGTGGCGATCACGACGCGCGCCGCCTGCGCGCGCTTGCGAGCGTCGATATCGGTGCATGTCACGACGGCGCCGATCATGGTGCCGTCAGGCGCGCGCATCGCCGCGCCGGCGACGTCCATCCAGAAGCGCGTGCCGTCGCCGCGCTGATATTCGCATTCGAGATGCGCCTCGTCGAGATTGCCGCGGATGATGCGGGGGAGCGGGTATTCGGCCGATTGAACCCGGCTGCCGTCGGCGTGGAAGGAGACCCAGTCGCCATAGCTCTCCGCGTCCGCCGATTGAAACACCGGATGGCGCACCATCTCCTCGAGCCGCTTGTTGCCGCCCGAGACCGCGCCGGAAGGCGCTTCGGCGAACAGGATCCCGACCGGCACCGTATCGAATACTGTCTGAAGCTTCGCCTCGCTCGCTCGTTGGCTCAGCAGCGCGCGCCGGTTTTCATCGATGATGCGGCGAAGGGCGACGCACACCTCGACCATCGCGGCGCCGACGAGAAGAAACTCCACGACGGCGATCCACTGGTGGACCGTGGGCTGCAGCCAGCGCGCACCTGCATGGTCGAAGAAGCTTGCGGCAAGAAGTGTCGATAGGAGCACGCATGCGAGTCCGGCGCCGCGGCCGAAGGCGACTGTGATGAGGAACACCACCGGCAGGTAGAGGAGGAATGGGGCACCATCGAGCGGCGCCACGATCCGGACCATCGTGACGACGAACAGCGCGCCGATCACCGAGCCGTAGCGTAGGTTACGGTCTGGCGCGTGTTCCACGAGGAACTTGAGGAAATTTTGCACCGACGCTCCAGCTGGACGGGTGCCAGTGCGTTAGCACAGCGGCAGGTTTCGATCGATCGAGCAATGCGACTTCAGTCGCCTACGGCGCCGCGTTCGACCTCGCCGCCAAGCCGCCCAACCAGGCGGTAGGAGCCCGCCACCCCCATGGCACCGAACAGCGCGGCGCCGGCGACGAGGCCGGCATAGCCGCCCTCGGGTCCGTGCCAGAAGGCGCCGAGCGTCACGAACGGAATCGTGCCGAGCGTCGCCCTGCCCCAGTTGAACACCGTTGAGAGCACCGGCCATCCGAGGTTGTTGAAGGCGGAATTGGCGACGAATAGGCCGCCGAGGAAGAACCACAGCAGACCGCCGAGCTCGCAGAAGAATTTCAGCAGCCTGGCCGTCTCGCCGGTGGCGGCGAACAGGGCGACGATCAGCGGCGCGGCGACCCACAGCAAGATCCCGACGACGACGACGTAGATGGCGGCGACCTTGTAGCAATCGTCGAGCACGCCGCGCACCCGGTCGTACGCCCGCGCGCCAAAATTCTGGCCCATGATCGGGCCGACCGAGCCCGATAGCGCGAACAGCACGCCGAACGTGACCGGCGTCACCCGATCCATGATCGCGAAAGCGGCGACCACGGCGTCGCCATACCGCGAGAACACGCGCATCGCGTAGATGTTGGCGATCGGCGAGGCGATGTTGGTGAGCACGGCCGGAGCGGCGATCACGGCCAGCGGCATCAGGTCGGCGCGGATCGTCGCGAGGCGCGGGCGCGCGACGAGGTCATGCACGCGCACCGCGCCGTGGAAGCCGACCAGCAGAAGGCTGAGCCGCGAAAGCAGGACGACGATGCCCGCGCCATCGACGCCCAGATGCAGCACGAAGATGAAGATCGGATCGAGACAGGCGGTGACGACGGCGCCGCCGAGGGTGACATACATCGCGCGCCGCGCATCGCCGACGCCGCGCAGCACGCTCGAGAAGGCCATGCCGAGGCCGAGCCCGATCGTCCCCGGCAGGACGATGCGCAGGTAGGTCGCGCCGACCTCCAGCGCCTCGCCGCGCGCGCCCAGCATCGACACGATCGCGTGGGTGAACGGCATCGCCGCGAAGCTGACGCTGCCAGAGACGAGCGCCATCAGCGTTACGCCGGACGCGGCAAGGCGGCGCGCCCGTTCGCGATCACCGGACCCGAGCGCGCGCGATACGAGCGCGCCGATGGCGATCGACAGGCCGATATTGACCGACACGAGCAGGAAGGTGATCTGCGAGGCGTAGCCGACGGCAGCGGTGAGGTTCGTATCGCCGAGCCGCGACACGTAGAGCAGCGTCAGAAACTCGACCATGAAGACGGCGACGAGCCCGGCCGCGCCTGTAGCCGTCATCACCAGGACATGCCGCAGCGTTGAGCCGACCGTAAAGGCGCCGGGCACCGCGTGCGGCGGCATGATGTGAGGCGCGCGATGATCGTGCGGCGCCCGCGGGACGAGGTTCATGACGGCTCCTCGCGGCGCCCGGACAAGGCGCGGTCGCGATCGGCGGGGTTCTATCGCAGAACTTTGGGGGCGGATACGCTAGCTGGCGGTGATCTCGGCTTTGGACGAAGCAACCAGTAGCCTCATCTTCAGGGCGCCGAAGGCGCGTACTCGAAGGACGAGGCGGTCCGGGGATTTCGCCTCCTGCGCCCTCGTGGTCCGAGACGGCGCTGCGCGCCTCATCACCATGAGGGGCTTTAGGCATCATTCTGTTCTGCGTTCGCGTGCTAAACCCAGGCTGACGGCTAGATATTCGAGTGGCCCACATCCGACCTCGATACGCGTGAGACCCAGAACTTGGCGGACCCGGATCACCATCACGACCACGCCGGTCACTCCCATGCCGGTCACACTCACGCCGGGCATTCCCACGCGCCGACCTCGTTCGGCACCGCGTTCCTGGTCGCGATCGGCCTCAACACGGCGATCGTCCTCGCCGAGGGGGTGTTCGGCCTGATCGGTCATTCGGTGGCGCTCGTGGCCGACGCCACGCACAATCTCTCCGACGTGCTCGGCCTCTGCGCGGCCTATGCGGCAAGCCGCCTCGGCGAGCGGGCGCCGTCGCGCCGGTTCACCTATGGGCTTGGCGGCAGCTCGATCCTGGCGGCGCTCTTCAACGCCGTCGCGCTGCTGATCGTCACCGGCGCGCTGATCCTCGAGGCGGTGCAGCGGCTGCTCCAGCCCGAGCCAGTGGCGACGGGCGTGGTGATGATCGTCGCCGCCGCGGCGATCGTCGGCAACGGGCTGTCCGCCTGGCTTTTGACCCCGGGCGAGGATGGCGACCTCAACGTGCGAGCGGCGGTGGCGCATCTCGCCGCCGACGCTGGGGTGGCGGCGGGCGTCGTCGTCGGCGCGCTGGTCATCCGGCTCACAGGTCTCAGCTGGATCGACCCGGCGCTCAGCCTCGTCATCAACGCGATCATCATCGCAGCCACTTGGCGACTGTTACGCGAGTCCGTTGCGATGTCGCTCGCCGCCGTGCCGCGCGCGATCCGCGTCGACGACGTGCGGCATTACCTCGTCGGCCTGCCCGGCGTCGCGAGCCTGCACGACCTCCACGTCTGGCCGGTCTCGACGAGCGAAACCGCGATGACCGCGCATCTGGTGATGCCGGCAGGCCATCCCGGCGATCCGTTCCTGATGGACGCATGCCACGCGCTGCGCGAGACGCACGGCATCGGCCATGCCACCCTGCAGATCGAGACGAGCCTCGAAACGGCCTGCGCGCTGGCGCCGGAGACGGTGGTCTAGCTAGGGCGGTCCCTTCTGCTCGGGCGTCAGCGACGAGGGCGTCGCGACGAGCGTCGCGACAAGCGAGAACACGAAGACCTGATACAACAGGCCGATCACGATCTCCCAGGAAGCGGTGAGCCGCGCGAGCCCCGAGGCAGGCGAGACGTCGCCGTAGCCGGTCGTCGTGATTGTCACCACGCTGAAATAGAGCGCCGTTCCGAGGTCGAGCCCCGCGGGCAGGTTGAACGCCGCCGGCTCGTTGTCGGCGAGGATCCAATACAGAAGTGCAAAGGAGAGGCATGTCACGATGTAGGTTGTCGCGACGCTGGCGAGATCCATGAACCGCGAGCGATGGCGATGACGAAACACGTGCACGCTGACCGCGAAGCTCAGCAGCGGGCCGACGAGCGAGGTCACTGCGCCAGCGACCGCCGCGACGGACTTGTGCAGCAAGCCGGCCTCGAACAGCGCGAGCGATCCCACCTGCGTCGCGATCACGACGACATAGACGAGACGCAGCCGATCGATCGCCTTTCGCGTATGCATCGCCGCTCCTCGGGCTCGGGCTTTTCAGCCGTCGGTGGTCTCGTCGAACGGCAACCCCGGCTGCTCGATATGGAAGCTCGCGACGTGCGGGGCAGTGGCGCGTGAACGAAGCCGGCGTTTTGTGTCGCATATCGCCTAGCATGACCGCTCGGCTTGACCGACTCGCCCTCATCGGCGACCACACGTCATGCGCGCGCCCAACGTCCTGACCATCTCGCCCGGTCTGCCATTCCTCGAAACGTTCGTCGCTGGCTTGATCGCGGGCGAGGTGGTGCGGGACTTCAAGCCGGGCGACGACCCGCTGGCACTCGCGGACACGACAATTTACGTGCCGACGCGCCGCGCCGCCGTGGCGCTGCGCGAGGTGTTCCTAGCGCGCGCGGGCACAGCGTCGATCCTGCCGCCGCGTATCCTCCCGCTCGGCGCGCTCGAAGCGACCGAGACAGAGCTGTTCCTCGCCGAGCCCGACCCCGTCGCCGCCGGCCTGCCGCTGCCGCCCGCGGCGAGCCCGATCTGGCGACGGCTGCGGCTCGCCCATCTCATCCAGCGCTGGGCGCGGGCGGTCGGCGGCGCGCTGCGCTACGTCGATGCCGACGGGCGGCAGGAGGTCGATCGGCGGGAAAAATTCAGCGTCGCCAGCTCGACCGTCGATGCGTTCGCGCTCGCTGGCGATCTCGCGAGCCTCATCGACGAGATGCTGATCGAGGACGTCGAATGGCGCGCGCTCGACGATCTGCGAATGGCATCGTTCGACCAGTATTGGCGCATCACCTCGACGTTCCTGTCGATCGCCATCGACCTATGGCCGAAGGTGCTCGCCGAGGCCGGGCTCGTCGACCCGGCCCGGCGGCAGATCGCGCTGGTCGCGGCGCAGGCGGCCGCACTCGCGGAGGGGCGCGCCGCGGGGCCCGTGCTGGCGATAGGCTCGACCGGCACCAACAAGGCGACCGCGCGGCTGCTCGCCGCGATCGCCCGCGCGCCGCGCGGCGCTGTTGTTCTGCCGGGCCTCGATCTCGATCTCGATGAGCCATCCTGGGCGCTGGTCTCGGGCAAGATTGGGGCGGGACAGGAGCCGAGCCACGGCCATCTGCAGGCGGCGATGGCGCGGCTGCTGCCCATCCTCGAGATCGCGCGCGCGGACGTGCGCGCGCTCGGCGCGCCGGAGCCGAAACACGCCGAGCGAGTCCGCCTCGTCGCCGAGGCGCTGCGGCCAGCCGATACGACGGATCAATGGCGCGGCTACCGGCGCAAGGTCGCGCGGAAGATTATCGCCGCCGCGCTCGAAGGCATCTCGCTGATCGAGGCCGCGGACGAGCGCGAGGAGGCGCTTTGTCTCGCGATCGCCATGCGCGAGATTCTCGAGACGCCGGGTCGCACGGGCGCTCTGGTAACGCCCGATCGCGAGCTGGCGCGGCGCGTGCGCGGCGAGCTGGCGCGCTGGGACATCGAGGTCGTCGACACCGGCGGCAAGCCGCTGGCGGCGAGCCCCCTCGGCGCGCTGGCACGGCTCGTCGCCGCGGCGGGCGCGAGCGATCTTGCCGCGCGCGACGCGACGGCCCTGCTGGCACACCCGCTCGCCGCCTTCGGCCGCGCGCGGACGGAAGTCGCGCGGTTGGCGACGCTGCTCGAGATCGGCGTGCTGCGCGCCGTCGCGCTCGACGACAAAACCGTCGACGAGATTTTCAGCGCCGCGCAGGTGCTTGCGAAGGACCGGCGCGCGCACCCGGCGCAACGCGCGATCTCGACCTCGGACTGGCGCGCGATGGAAGAGCTGTGGGAGGAGGTTCGGGCCGCGCTCGCGCCGCTGCGCGAGATCGCCGACGCGCAGCCGCTCGATCTTTGGGCCGCGGCCCATCGAGAGACGATCGCCAATGTGGCGGCGGAGGCCGATACCGACGAGGCCGACGCGCTCGAGACGCTGTTCGACGAGCTGCTCAAGGATCACCCACCGCTCGACTTCGACGCCGAGAGCTATGGCATCTTCTTCGGTCGGCTCGCGACGGAAGCGACGCTGCGCTCCGGAGAGCGGCCGCACCCGCGTTTGGCCATCTACGGGCTCCTCGAAGCGCGACTGATCGCGGCCGATGTCATGCTGCTCGGTGGCCTCGACGAGACGATCTGGCCGCCGCAGGCCAAAACCGACGCGTTTCTCAATCGGCCGATGCGGGCCGAGTTGGGCCTGACGTCGCCGGAGCGGCGGATCGGCCAGACCGCGCACGACTTCGCGCAAGCGATGGGGACCCAAACCATCATTCTGTCCCGGGCGAGAAAGCGCGCGGGAGCCCCGACGGTGGCATCCCGCTTCCTGCTGCGACTGGAGGCTTTAAGCGGAAGACCGTGGGACATGGTGCGCGCGCGCGGGCGGGACATCGTGGCGCTGGCGTATGCGCTCGATCGGTCGCCGACGGCGCCTGTCGCCGCGAAGCGCCCGCGCCCGACCCCGCCAGTGGCGCTGCGCCCGACGGGCCTCAGCGTCACGCAGATCGAGACGCTGCGGCGCGATCCCTACTCGGTCTACGCGTCGCGGATCCTCGAACTGGCCCCGTTGCCGCGGATCGGCAGCGAGATCGACGCGAGCGAGTTCGGGAGTTTGATGCACGGCGCGCTGCACACGTTCGCGCGCGCGAAAGCAGCGGCGGGAACCGCCGACGAACGCCGCGACAGCCTGGAAGCGATCCTGCGCGAGGCGTTCGCCGCGGCGCTGCGCGATCCCACGTTCCAGACCTTCCGCTGGGCGGTGATCGAGAAGGCGATGGATGTCTTCCTATCGTTCGACAGCCAACAACGCGAGACCACGCGCGAGATTTCGACCGAGACGACCGGCAAGCTCGAGATCACGCTCGCCGACCTCACGTCGTTCAGACTCTCCGCCCGCGCGGATCGTCTCGACCATCACCGCGACGGCACCGCCACGCTGATCGACTACAAGACCGGTCAGCCGCCCTCGAACAAGGAGGTGCTTGTCGGCTTCGCGCCGCAACTGACGCTGGAGGCGGCGATCCTGCGCCGCGGCGGCTTCGGCACGCCACACCTGGGCGAGATGCGCGCCACCTATCTGAAGCTCGGCGGCAAGGATGGCGGCAGGGTCCAAGTCGTCAAGTTCGATAACGAACCATTCGACGATGTCGTCGCCCGCCATCTCGACAGCGCGCGGCAGCTCCTGTCGTCGTTCCGCCTAGTCGATATAGGCTACCCGTCGCGGCCGTTCCCGAAATACGCGAAGGATTACGGCAATTACGATCATCTCGCGCGCGTGCGCGAGTGGTCGCTCGCCGCCGAGGACGAGACGTGAGCATGCTGGCGGTCCCGCCCCATCTACTCCAGCGGCAGGTCACGGCGTCGGATCCGGCCCGCTCGATCTGGGTCTCGGCCAATGCCGGCTCCGGCAAGACGCATGTCCTGACGCAGCGCGTGATCCGGTTGCTGCTGCGCGGCGTCGCGCCTTCGAAGATCCTGTGCCTCACCTTCACGAAGGCCGCCGCGGCGGAGATGTCCGCGCGCGTGTTCAAGGAACTCGCCAGGTGGACCGACCACGATGACTCGGAGCTGCGCGCGGCGATCGTCGCAACCGGCGCGCCAGCTCCCGACGCCGCCGATCTCCTGCTCGCGCGTCGGCTCTTCACGCGCACGGTCGAAACGCCGGGCGGGCTGAAGATTCAGACGATCCACGCGTTCTGCGAGCGGCTGCTGCATCTGTTTCCGTTCGAGGCCAATGTACCCGCGCGCTTCGAGGTCGCCGACGACAAGCGCGCGCAAGAGATGTTGTCGCTCGCAAAGCGCGCCGCGATCGCAAGCGCGCAGCGCGACGGCGGCGAGGTCGCGGTCGCCTTGGCGCTCGTCGCGGACCTCGCCGGTGCCGCCGGCCTCGACAAGCTGCTCGGCGCCGCGATGAAGCTGCGCAAGACCGCCCGC
Organism: uncultured Lichenihabitans sp.; assembly: GCA_965214415.1. Classification (GTDB taxonomy): domain Bacteria; phylum Pseudomonadota; class Alphaproteobacteria; order Rhizobiales; family Beijerinckiaceae; genus RH-AL1. The sequence goes on along the minus strand of CBDCBQ010000003.1, from coordinate 3,487,923 downwards.
CGGGCTACGGCCGATCCGCAGAGGGGGCTGGCGGTGCGGCTCGGCGCCGGCAATCTCGCAGGTGTCGACGCCGTCCAGCGCGCGATGATCGACCAAGGCATCGCGCCCGCGCGTTGGGCCGAGATCGCCGCTGTCTTCGCGGTTGGCTCCGCGCGCGACATGGAGCGTGCGGTACGGCTTCGGAACTCGGCTGCACTGCTCGCGGCCAACAGTCCGCCACTCAACGTTCTGGATGACTACATCGCTGTCTTTTTTGATTCGAAGGGACTTCCGCGTACCAGCTTGATGACAAAGAAGCTTGCTGCGGCTCACCCGGGTCTCAGCGCCGACTTGATGGCCGAGCAGGCACGACTTTCTGGCTTGCGTGAAAAACTCAAGGTCGCCGAGACGATCGAGCGGTCAGACGCGCTCGTGGCTGTGACCGACGCGATCATGGAGCAGTACGATCACGCCAAGAACGCCGGCGGCGTACTCGATTTCGACGATCTCATCGCCCGCGCGCTCGCGCTGCTGGAGCATTCCGACGCGGGCTGGGTGCTGCACAAGCTCGATGCCGGCATCGACCATGTTTTGGTCGACGAGGCGCAGGATACGAGCGAGACGCAATGGGATATCCTCGAACGGTTGACCGGCGACTTCGCGAGCGGCGCCGGAGCGCGCGCGCATCCCCGCAGCTTCTTCGTGGTCGGCGACGACAAGCAGTCGATCTTCTCGTTCCAGGGTGCCGCGCCGCTCATGTTTGACGAGATGCGGACCCGCTTCGAGAATCGTTTCAGGGCGGGGCGGATACCGTTCGAGCGGGTGAGCCTGAACGCGTCGTTCCGTTCCGTGCCGGGCATTCTCGCCGCCGTCGATACGTTGTTCGGGATGGACACGCACCAGGACGGGCTCGTCGCCGCGCTCGATGTCTGGCCCGTGCATGAAAGTTTGAAGACCAGCCTTCCGAGCCTCGTCGAGATCTGGCAGCCGCTGCCGGCGCCTGCCATGGCCGATCCGGAAGATTGGACGATCCCGGTCGATCTGATTGGCGATCATAGTCCCGCGAGCATCGTCGCCGACCGCGTCGCCCGCCGGATCAAGCAGATGATCGCGCCTCACTCCGAGGATTTCGTGCACGAAGGTCGCGGTACCGAACGGCGGCGCGTGCGGCCAGGCGACATCCTCATCCTGGTCCGCACGCGCAACGCCTTCTTCGAGGCCGTCATTCGGGCTTTGAAGACCAACCATGTTCCCGTGGCCGGCGCCGACCGGCTCGATGTCGCCAACCACATCGCGGTGATGGACCTCGTTGCCGCGGGACGCGCCGCGCTACTGCCGCAGGACGATCTCAGCGTCGCCTGCGTGCTGAAGTCGCCGCTGTTCGGCCTGACCGATGACGACCTCATCGCGCTCGCCCCCAGGCGCGAGGCCGCGCTGATCGAGGTGCTAGCGGCGTCGGCGGTGCCGCGTTACCGCGAGGCGTCCGACATCCTGGCGCGCTTGGCGGCGCGGGCACAGGGGGCGACGCCGTTTTCCTTCTACGTCGAACTGCTCGGCCGCGACTCCGGTCGCCTCAAGATGGAGACGCGGCTTGGGCCCGAGGCGCATGACGCAATCGACGAGTTCCTGCGCCTGGCGCTCGCCCACGAGGCGCAGGGAGCACCCTCGCTGGCATCGTTCCTCGCCGACGTCGAGGCGCTCGACTCGTCGATCAAGCGCGACATGGAAGGGCCGGGCGATGCCGTGCGCGTGATGACGGTGCACGCCGCCAAGGGTCTCGAGGCGAAGGTGGTGTTCATGCCGGACACCTGCGCGGTGCCGGACGCGCGGCTCGATGCCACCGTGTTCGATCTCGACGCCGGCACCGGCAAGCCGCCGCTTCTGGTCTGGTCGCCGCATAAGGCCGACGATCCGGAGGAGGTCGCCAGATCCCGCGAGGCGGAGCGCAAAGCCAAGATGAACGAGTACCGGCGCCTGCTCTACGTCGCCCTTACGCGGGCCGAGGAGCGGCTCTATCTCGCCGGCTTCTACAACGTGCGACTGCCGCCCGACGATTGCTGGGGCCAGATGATCGACCGCGCCTTCCGAGAAGCCGAAACGGCGCCGGCGCCTTGGGATGCCAACGAGACGGTGCTGCGCATCGTCCAGCCTGGGTCGGCTGGGCCCGGGGACACCCTGGGGCTGCCGTGCGCGACGGGCGAGCAGGGCGCCTTATCCTGCGGGCCGCCGTGGCTGTTCCAGCCTATAGCGCGGCTTGCGGCGGAATCGACGGCCCTGCGGCCGTCGCGACGCGCCATCGCGCCCACGGCCGAGCGGCGCGCGGCGCTGGCCTATGGCGACATGCTGCATCTTCTGCTGCAGCACCTGCCGAGCCAGCCCGTGGCGCAACGAGCGGAGAAGGCGCGGGCCTTCCTAGCCGCGCGACCCGGCTCGTTGCCGCAATCGCGGCACGAGGCGTTGATCGCGGAGGCGCTCGCCGTCATCGCGCTGCCGGAGCTGGCGCCGCTGTTCTCGGGCGAGGCACGCGCGGAAGTGGCGGTGGTCGGACGGCTGCCGCGGCCGGACGGCACGCACTACGAGGTGTCCGGCAAGGTCGACCGCCTGGTGGTCTTGCCGGATCGCGTGATCGCCGCCGACTTCAAGAGCGGCGAACCGAAGCCCGACGTGCCGGACGATTACCGCCGACAGATCGCGCTTTATCGGAAGGTGCTGGCGCCGCTGTGGCCGGGCAAACGGCTCGCCATGCTGCTCGTTTGGACCCGCACGCCTAGCGTCGTCGAGCTGAGGGATTAAAAATTCAGCCGGGCGATGACCGGGACGTGGTCGGAGGGGCGCTCCCAGCCGCGGCCGTCCTTCAGGATGGTCAGGCCGGCGATCGTGTCGCGCAGGCTCTCGCTCACCCAAATATGATCGAGCCGGCGGCCCTTGTTCGCCTTGGCCCAATCGGGCGCGCGGTAGCTCCACCACGTGTAGCATTTCTGGTCGGCGGGCACGATCGTGCGGAGCAGGTCGACCCATGGGCCAGCCGCGATCGCGCGCTCGAACTTTTCGACCTCGATCGGCGTGTGACTGACGACCTTGAGCAGCGCCTTGTGGCTCCAGACATCGTGCTCGAGCGGCGCGACGTTGAGATCGCCGACGAGGATCGCGTCTCCGGCGGCAATGCTGTCGCGCATGGCCCAATCGGCCATTTCGTCGAGGAAGCCGAGCTTGTGCGCGAACTTCGGATTGATGTCGGGGTCGGGCTCATCGCCCCCGGCCGGCACGTAGAGATTGTGCAACATGATCGGCCGACCAGCAGGCGCGATCGCAACGGCGATATGGCGGGCATCGACCTTGCCCCAGAAGCCGCGCCGCTCAATGCGCAGGAACGGAAGCTTCGAGGCGATCGCGACGCCGTGGTAGCCCTTTTGGCCATTGATCGCGATGTGCCCGTAGCCGGCCTTGCGAAAGGCCGCGAGCGGGAACTCGGCGTCGCGGCACTTGGTCTCCTGCAGGCAGATGACATCGGGCGCGTGCTGTCGAAGGACGCGCGTCACGAGATCGATGCGCAGCCGCACCGAGTTGATGTTCCAGGTGGCGAGGGTGAGCACGCAAGGGTCCGAGGGATCTATGTGTTTGCGCGACGTTGGCGGACCCGGCAAGCCGCCAGCGCGGCATACGCACAGCAAAGCTCAAAGCTCGTAGAGCACGATGTCGAGCCAGCCGCCGATCGGGCCCGAGGATCAAAACTGCATCGTCTGGGACTGACCAATCCGGGCTGGTATTAGGTGCTCGCCCTGGCGTTTGCCCACACGTTCTGCCCGGTTGGAGCGCCTTCAGGCAGCACTCGACCAAACTCGTCACGACTGGAAAGTAGCAAGAGGCGAGTGCCTGCTTCACCGCAAGCTTTCCGAAAGGTCGCGGCCGCATAGCTAGATCTTGATTCCACGTGCCGTCAGGCGGTGGTCCGCGCTTCGCGAGGCGATCCAGCGAATGATTTCCACCAAGGCATCGGCGGGGATGCATACGGCCATCCTCAATCAGCTCGCCGAAGGCGTTATCGTGACCGACGTGGCGGGCCGGATCATTTTGGTCAACGGCTCGGCGGCCACCATCCATGGCGTGGCACGGCTCGACGTCGAGCCCGACGACTATAGCGACACCTACCATCTCTTCACCGAGGACGGGCACCCGTACGTGGCGCGCGATCTGCCGTTGGCGCGGGCCGTGCGCGGCGAGACGATCATCGACGCACGATGGCGGATTTTGCGCCCGGACGGCTCAGAAGTTCTGGCCATCGGCAGCGCGGTGCCGTTGCGCGATCCCGAAGGACGCCAGATCGGCGCGGTGCTCACCGTGCGCGACGACACGGCGCGGGAGGCTGCGGAGCGGGCGTTGCGCGATCTCAACGCGACACTCGCCGAGCGCATCGCCGAGCGTACCCACGAGGCGATCGCGGCCCGCGAACTCGCGGAGGCGGCAAGCCGGGCCAAGTCGGAGTTTCTCGCATCGATGAGCCACGAGATCCGCACGCCGCTGAACGGCGTGCTGGGCTATGCCGACCTACTGCTCGACGAGGATATGATCCCCGCCGGCCCTCGTCGCTCGGTCGAGCGCATCCGCGCGTCCGGCGCGGCGCTGCTGACGATCGTCAACGACATCCTCGACTTCACCAAGGTCGAGGCCGGCCGGATCGAGCTGGTGCCGGAGGCCTTCGCCCCTGATGCGCTGGCCGAAGAGGCCGTAGCCATTGTCCGCGCCAACGCCGCGCGCAAGGGCCTGCACCTCGGCTTGGCGGCGAAGCCCGCGCCGCGCATCTTCGGCGATCGCAATCGGCTGCGACAGATCCTGCTCAATCTGCTCAACAACGCGATCAAGTTCACCCATCTCGGCAGCGTGCGACTGACCGTCGATGTCGCGGTCGCGGATGACGATAAGGTGCGGCTCCGATTCGAGGTCCGCGATACGGGGATCGGTATTCCAGCAGGCAAACGCCATCTCTTGTTCGAGCGCTTCAGCCAGATCGACGGTACGATCCAGCGCGAGTTCGGCGGCACTGGCCTCGGCCTGGCGATCTCGAAGCAGCTGATCGAAGTCATGGGGGGTACGATCGGCGTCGAGAGCGAGTTCGACCGTGGCTCGACATTCTGGTTCGAGGTCACCCTGCCGCTGGCGGCGCCGGCCCCGCTGGCGATGGCGGCCCCGCCGACAACCGCCATCGCGCACCGGACCAGCGCGCCGCGACGGCTGCTGCTGGTCGAGGATGTCGTCTTGAACCAGGAGCTCGCCCGCGCGGTGCTCGAGCGCGGCGGTCACCGCGTCGACGTGGTGTCGAACGGTGCGGAGGCGGTGCTCGCGGTCCAGGCCAAGCCTTACGACCTCGTCCTGATGGACATTCAGATGCCCGGCATCGACGGCGTCACCGCGACGCGGCTTATCCGAGCGCTCGATCATCCGACGGCCAAGGTGCCGATCGTCGCGATGACAGCTAACGTGATGCCGCATCAGGTCGCCGCGTTCGCCGCGGCGGGAATGGACGAATACATCGGCAAGCCGTTCAAGCGCGACGCCCTGCTCGGCCTTGTCGATCGCTGGGCACTACGGGGCGGGGCGACGGAGGAAGGTCGCGACCTCGAAACGCTCGCCACCCTCGCGGAGGCCGTCGGGCCCGAGGTCGTCGATCGTATGCTGGCCGGTCTCGCCAATGAACTCGCGAAGCGATTGGGCGAGGACGGCACCATGCCCGATCGTGTCAGGCTGGCCTTCGACGCCCATGCGCTCGTCTCCGGCCTCGGCTCGCTTGGATTCACCTCGATCGCCGAGCAATGCCGCGCCGTCGAGACGGCCTGCAAGGCCGGGAATGACTACGGAGACGAGCTGAAGCGATTGCACGTGCTGCGGCAGGCGGTCCTGGTGCAGATCGCGGCGTTGCGCGCGGCCTGAGCTATTCGCCTCATCTGGCGCGCGCGACGTCGGCGGCGACGAGCGCGCGCAGTTCGGACGTCACCTCGGGCCTGGTGCCGAACCAGCGCTCGAAACCAGGCGCCGCCTGGTGCAGCAGCATGCCGAGGCCGCCAATCGTACGCAGTCCCCGCGCCTGCGCCGCCGCGAGGAGCGGCGTCATCGCCGGCGCGTAGACGATGTCGTCGACGATCGCATCATCGGGCAGGGCGCGGAGATCGAGGGTCAACGGCGCGTGCCCTGCCATTCCCGCCGGCGACGCGTTGACGAGGAGGTCGACCGTCTCAAGATCCGCTTCGACCTCGCCGAACGGCCAAAAGGCGCAACCAATCTCGCGTGCGAGGGCCTGCGCGCGGGCATCGGTCCGGCTTGAGATCGCGACTTCGCCGAAGCCGCGCCGCAGGAGCGCGTCGACGATCGGCCGCGCGGCACCACCGGCGCCGATCACCAGCGCGCGGCCAAGTCGCCCATCCCAGTGCGGCAGCTCGTCGTCGAGCGCCGCGATAAAACCCAGCGCGTCCGTCGAGTCGCCGTGCAATGTCGCGCCCTCGAGCCAGACCGTGTTGACCGAGCCGAGCCGCGCGGCCAAGGGCGTCAGCCGATCGCAGACTCCTGCCATCGCCTCCTTGTGAGGGATCGTGACGTTGCCGCCGACAAAATTGCCGCCGCGGAGCTCGTCGACAAAGGCCATAAGCTCATTCGGCGGCACCGCTCGCCGCTCATAGGTGCCGGCGATCCCGTACGTCGCCAGCCAGTGGCCGTGGATCAGCGGCGAGCGCGAGTGCTCGATCGGCCAGCCGATGACGCAGGCCTTGCGGGCTTCGCTCACGTCGCGAGCGCGCCTTCGGCACGCAGCAGGCCGAGCAGCGGCATCATCGGCAGACCGAGGATCGTCGATTGATCGCCGACGATGCGCTCGAACAGGTGAATGCCGAGACCTTCGACGGCGTAGCCGCCCACGCTTTGCAGGACGCTCGGCCCGGCGAGAGCGAGATAGCCGTCGACGAACGCGGCCGAGTAATTGCGGCAAGTCAGCTGCGCTTCGGCGTATGCTGCTGCGACCAGCACGCCGTCGCGCGCGAGGCACAGCGCGGCGTGCAGCGTGTGCGTCTTGCCGGACATGGCGACGAGCTGGGTCTTCGCGACGGCGAGATCCGGTGGCTTTGTGAGAAAGCGGCCCTCAAACGACAGTGTCTGATCGGCGCCGAGCACGAGCCGGTCCGGCTGGATGGCGCTCACCGCGGTCGCCTTCGCCTCGGCGAGCAGTTTGGCGATCACGCCGCCGTCCTGACCGGCCTCGCGCGCCGGCGCCTCCACGATGCGCTCGTCGATGTCGGCATCGATGCCTTCGAAGGGAATCCCCGCGGCGGCCAGCAAGGCGCGGCGCGCCTGACTTTTCGACGCGAGAACCAGCGGGCGCGGGAGCAGCCAGAGATCCGACATCGCGCTCAGTCCAGCGCCATGGACTTGTAACGATGCGCGCGCATCAGATCCATGATCGCCGCCGCGGTCTCCTCGATCGAGCGGCGCGTCACATCGATGGTCGGCCACCCTTGCTGCTCGAAATAGCGGCGCGAGATCGCAACCTCCTCGGCGACCAGCTTGCGGTCGACGTAATCATGATTGGCGTGATCGTTCATCGCCACGAGGCGGTTCTGCCGGATCTGGACGATCCGGTCCGGACTGGCCAGAAGCCCGACCACGAGCGGCCTCACGAGCGTTCGGACCGCCATCGGCAGCGGCACGCGCGGGACCATCGGTATATTGGCGGTCTTCACGCCGCGATTGGCAAGATAGATCGATGTCGGCGTCTTGGACGTGCGACTGATGCCGACCAGCACGACGTCCGCATCCTCGTAGGATTCGACGCTTTGTCCGTCGTCGCACATCATCGTGTAGTTTAGCGCGTCGATCCGGCGGAAGTAATCGGCATCGAGCATGTGCTGGGCGCCGGGTCGCGGCGTCGACTCCATGCCAATGAACGATTCGAAGAAATTGAGGATCGGCCCAAGCACCGAAAGGCTTGGCGCGCCGGCGTCGCGGCACGCTACCTCTAGCCGTTCGATCAGCTCGGGATCGACCAACGTGTAAAGGACCATGCCTGGCGCCGCGTCGATCTCGGCGATTGCCTTGTCGAGCTGCTCACGCGAGCGAACGAGCGGATAGATATGCTCCACCGCGGCGACGCCTTGATATTGCGCGGCGGCGGCGCGGCCGACCGACATCAGCGTCTCGCCTGTCGCGTCGGAGATCAGATGCAGATGGAAGTTACGCTTCAACCCGGCAACCTCGTCGCGCCCATGGGTCCGGTGAATTGCTGGGGATGGCGATGGACAAATCGGTCGGTGTCTCCGACCACCAGCTAAACGATACTCTGTCGGCGAGATTCCATCAACACAACGACTCAAAGGACAGTCTCAACCCCCGAACCGGCAATCTGTTAACAAATGACTGACGCCACGTCGGAAAGCGGCATGCAAGCAACGAACGCTCTGGTGCCGTTAACGATTTGTTAAGGTCTGCCACGCCCTCCAGGGGGTGTGGAGAAGACTCGCAACTCCGCGGAGGCCTGGGTGATTGTGTGTCGCGTTGGATGGCTCTAATCCACCGCCAATCAGAAGCAGAAAGAAGAATCTAAAAGGATTTTTAGGATTTGACCGATGCAACGCCCAAGACGAAACCCAAGTTCCTGAGGGCGCTGGCCGGCGAGTCGGTCTGGCCGCCGCCGCTGTGGCTGATGCGCCAGGCGGGACGCTACCTGCCGGAATATCGACAAATCCGCACCGAGGCCGCGTCGTTCCTTGATTTCTGCTACTCGCCGAAGAAAACGTTCGAGGCGACGCTTCAGCCGATCCGTCGGTTCGGATTCGATGCCGCGATCCTGTTCTCGGACATCCTCGTCATCCCCGACGCGCTGGGGCAGAAGGTTGGTTTCGAAAGCGGCGAAGGTCCGCGGCTGACGCCGATCACAGACGCCGACGGGGTCGCCGGGCTTCGGGGTGTGCTCGACATGGATCGGCTGGCGCCGGTCCTGGAGACGGTCACGCGCCTCAAGCAGGACCTCCCGCGTGACACACCGCTGATCGGCTTCTGCGGGGCCCCCTGGACGGTGGCGAGCTATATGATCGCCGGTAAGGGAACGCCGGACCAGGCACCAGCCCGGCTGTTCGCCTATCGCCACCCGGCGTTGTTCCAGCAGGTTATCGACAAGCTGGTGCTGGCGTCGATCGCCTATCTCGGGCGGCAGATCGAGGCCGGCGTCGACGCGATCCAGATCTTCGACACCTGGGCAGGCGTTTTGCCGGCCGGGGCGTTCGAGCGCTGGTGCGTCGAGCCGATCGCCGCGATCGTCGAGGGAGTGCGTGCGACGCATCCAACGATTCCGATCATCGTGTTTGCCCGTGGTGCCGGGCCGCGGCTGGTCGGCCTCAAGGCCACGACTGGTGCGAATGCGCTCGGCATCGACACGGCGATCGACCTGGAGTGGGCTGCGCAAACGCTGCCGGCCTCGACCGTGTTGCAAGGCAACCTCGACCCGCTGGCGTTGATCGCCGGCGGCGCCGCGCTTGACGATGCCGTGCGGCGCATCCTCTCCGCTGTCCAAGGCCGGCCACACATCTTCAATCTGGGGCACGGCATCCTGCCGGAGACGCCGATCGCACATGTCGAACGGCTGGTCGCTCTGGTGCGCGGCGACGCGGCTTGATCAGCTCGGCGGGTGGGACAGCGCTGCGGCGAGACGGATGCGGAGCTGATCGGAGAGCGCCTTGGCGTCCTGGATCTCCGCGTCGCGAGCAGCGCGGATGTTGCCGAAGCGCTCCGAGTTTCGATCGTAGCTCTTGAAGACGAACGCGTGGCCGCTGGTGACCGGCAGGCCAGTGCCAACGTAGGTGAGCCGGTAATCGGCGTTGATGACGATGGTGGCAGCGCTCGCGATCCCGCTCACCGTGTCGATCAACGGCGTCTGCGCGCTCTCGTTGACGGTCACGAACAGCCGATACTTCGGCGCCACGTGCGAGCCGGTGCCGTTGAGATCGAAGATCAAGTCGTTGCCGAGATAGTGGCCGATGCGGTCCGGGATCGGCTCGATGGCGATCGCCTGCAGCTCGGTTTGCAGGTTCTGACCGCCTTCGGAGAACTGGCCGTACATCGGCTGTAGACAACCGCTTAGCGCGAGGGCGGCCGTGAGTAACAGGCCGAGCGGGGCCGCTCTACACCACCACATTGACGATCCGCCCCGGCACGACAATGAACTTGCGCACCGGCTTGCCGTCGAGCGCGCGCTGCACGGCGTCGAGCGCCAGCGTCGCCGCTTCGATTTCCGCATTCGTCGCGTCGCGCGCCACCGTCACGTCCGCTCGCTTCTTGCCGTTGACCTGAACGGGCAGGACTAGCATGTCTTCCTTAACGAGGCGCGGGTCGCCGACAGGCCAAAGCGCTTCGGCGACCAGATCCTCGTGACCCATGACTTTCCAGCAACTCTCTGCGAGATGCGGCATCATCGGCGCGAATATCTGCACGAGGATGTCGCCGGCCTCTCGGAAGGCGAACCGCAGGTCCGCGCCAACGTCCGGCGTTTCGATCGCGCCGACCGCAGCCGACAGCTTGTTGACGAGATCGTAGATGCGCGCGAGCGCCGTGTTGAAGTGCAGCTGCTCGATGTCTTCTTCGAGCCGCAGCAGAGCATTGTGCGTTGCTTTGCGAACCTCCGCTGCCCCGGTGCCAACCACGCTCGGCGCTGGCGTGCCGAGCGGCGCTGCGAGCCCGGCGAGTTCGTCAATGAGGCGCCAGAGCCGCTGCTGGAATTTCGCGGCTCCCTGCACGCCCTGCTCGGTCCAGATGACGTCACGCTCGGGCGGCGAGTCGGACAGCATGAACCAGCGCGCGGTATCGGCCCCGAAACTCTCGATGATCTCGTCGGGATCGATGACGTTCTTCTTCGACTTCGACATCTTTTCGATCGAGCCGATCGTCAGCGGGGCATCGTCGGCGATACGGAACGCCGCGCGGCCGTCGAGCGGCCCTTCGAACCGCACCTGGGCCGGAGCCACCCAGGCGCCGGTCGCGTCTTTGTAAGTCTCGTGGTTCACCATGCCCTGCGTGAAGAGGCCCGCGAACGGCTCCGACACCACGTGGCCGGGGTCTCCGGCATGGCCGGTGGCGGCCATCGCGCGCGTGAAGAAGCGAGCATAGAGCAAGTGCAGGATCGCGTGCTCGATGCCACCGATATATTGGTCGACCGCCATGAAGCGATCGACCGCCCTCGCCTGGGTCGGCGCTTCGGCGTCCCACGGGTCGGTGAAGCGCAGAAAATACCAGGACGAATCGACGAACGTGTCCATCGTGTCCGTCTCGCGCCTGGCCTGACCCCCGCAGCTCGGGCAAGCGACATCGCGCCAGGTTGGATGACGATCGAGCGGGTTGCCGGGGAGGTCGAACGTGACGTCCTCTGGCAAGGTGACCGGAAGGTCGGAGAGAGGCACTGGAACGATGCCACACGTCTCGCAGTGAAGAATTGGGATCGGGCAGCCCCAATATCGCTGCCGCGACACGCCCCAGTCGCGCAGCCGGAAGTTGACTTGCCGCTTGCCGACTGGCCTGCCGGCCAGGGTTACTTGTTCCAGCCGACGTGCGACCTCGGCCTTGCCGTCGGGGATGGTCATGCCATCGAGAAAGCGCGAATTGATCAGCCGCCCGGCGCCGTCGTAAGCCGCGTCTTCGATCATGAAAGTCGCTGGGTCGACACCGTCCGGGCACACCACAGGCGTGGCGCCGAGATCGTAGCGGTGGGCGAAATCAAGATCGCGCTGGTCGTGCGCCGGGCAGCCGAAGATGGCGCCCGTGCCGTAGTCCATGAGCACGAAATTGGCGACCCAGACCGGCAGATGCCAACTCGAGTCAAACGGATGCGTGACCGTGAGGCCGGTATCGTAACCGCGCTTTTCCGCCGTCTCGATCGCCGCGGCGGATGTCCCCATCGCGCGGCACTCGGCAATGAATGCAGCCAAGGCGGGGTCGTCCTCCGCCGCCTTCAGAGCCAACGGATGATCGGCGGCGATCGCCACGAATTTGGCCCCGAACAACGTATCCGGACGCGTCGTGTAGACCTCGATCTCGCGCGTCGGAAACGCCTCGCTCTCCAGCGCGAACCGCACCATCAGCCCTTCCGAGCGGCCGATCCAGTTGCGTTGCATCAGCTTCACCTTCTCCGGCCAGCGCCCGAGCGTGTCGAGGCCCGCCAACAAGTCGTCGGCGAAGCGGCCAATGCGGAAGAACCACTGGGTCAATTCGCGCTGCTCGACCGGTGCGCCGGAGCGCCAGCCGCGCCCGTCGATTACCTGCTCGTTAGCGAGGACCGTCATGTCGACGGGGTCCCAGTTGACCTTGGCCTGTTTCCGATCGACAAGGCCGGCCGCGAGGAAGTCTAGAAACAGCCGCTGCTGGTGCTTGTAGTAGGATGGGTCGCAGGTCGCGATTTCGCGCGACCAATCGAGCGAGAGACCCATGCTTTTCAGCTGGCCGCGCATCGTCTCGATGTTCTTGTAGGTCCAAGTGGCGGGGTGGCTGTTGTTGTCGCGCGCCGCGTTCTCCGCCGGCATGCCAAAGGCGTCCCAACCCATCGGGTGAAGCACCTCGAAGCCGCGCGCCCGTTTGTAGCGCGCCACCACATCGCCCATCGCATAGTTGCGCACGTGGCCCATGTGAATGCGGCCCGACGGATACGGGAACATCTCGAGCACGTAATATTTGGGCTTGCCGCTCGCGCCCTCCGCGCCTTGCGGTGTGCTGGGCGTGTAGAAAATGCCGCGTTCGTCCCAGACCTGCTGCCACTGCGGCTCTGTCTCGCGGGCATTATAGCGTTCGATGGTCATGCTTGTGCTTCTATCGACGAATTAGGGCCGGCAGACAGCACGGATCACGCGAACGGGCAACAATTCGGGCGCCATGCTACGGGCGCTTATCCTTGCTCTGCAGCTTGAAGATCACCACCGAGCGGCCGGTGACGTCGTAATCCTGGCCCAGCTTGAAGACGTGGCTCTCGTCGGCCTCGGGCTGGTTGGTGTCGAGCAGGCGCACCCACTTGTCAGCGCCGGCTGGCTTGGTCAGCTTGAAGCGCACCATGTCGTGGTAGGCGTTGAAGCAGAGCAGGAGCGTCGAGTCGCTGCCGCGCCGCTTGACGCCGGTCGCCTGAGCACGTCCATCGAGCAGCACGCCGATGCTCAGGGCGTTGCCATCGGACCAGTCCGAATCTTGCATCTCCTTGCCGTCGGGACGCAGCCACGTGACATCCTTGACGTCCAGCTCTGCGTTGTAGTGGCCGGTGAGGAAGCGCTCGCGGCGTAGGATCGGGTAGTCGTGGCGCAGCTTCGCCAGCTTCTGCACGAAGCTCAGAAGCTTGAGCCCGTCGCCGGTGATGCTCCAGTCGACCCAGCCGATCGCGCTGTCCTGACAATAGGCATTGTTGTTGCCGTGCTGAGTGCGGCCGAACTCGTCACCGGCGAGCAGCATCGGCAGGCCTTGCGATGCGAACAGGGTGGTCAGGATGTTGCGCTTTTGCCGCTCGCGTAGCTTGATGATCTCGGGATCGTTGGTCGGCCCCTCCGCGCCACAATTCCATGAGCGATTGTCCGACGAACCGTCGCGATTACCTTCGCCATTGGCCTCGTTGTGCTTGTCGTTGTAGCTGACGAGATCGTTCAACGTAAAACCATCATGCGCGGTGACGAAGTTGACGGAGGCCCACGCCTTGCGACCGCGATAGTTGAAGCTCTCGGCCGAAGCGGTGAGCCGTTTGGCGAGGTTCGGCAACTCGTGCTTGCCGCCGACCCAGTAGGATCTGACGTTGTCGCGATAGCGATCGTTCCACTCCGCCCAGCCGGGCGGAAAGCGGCCAACCTGGTAACCGCCCGGCCCGCAATCCCACGGCTCGGCGATGAGCTTGACCTGCGACAGCACGGGGTCCTGGCGGCAGGAATCCAGAAACCCGCCACCCTCGTCGAACCCGTAATCCTCGCGGGCGAGGATCGTGCCGAGATCGAAGCGGAAGCCGTCGACGTGCATGTCCTCGACCCAGTAGCGCAGGCTGTCCGTGACCATCTGCAGCACGCGCGGGTGCGAAAGGTTCAACGTATTCCCGGTGCCGGTATCGTTGATGTAATAACGCGGCTTGTCCTTGAGCAGACGATAGTACGAAGCGTTGTCGATGCCTTTGAAAGAGAACGTCGGCCCGAACTCGTTGCCTTCGGCGGTGTGATTGTAGACGACGTCGAGGATCACCTCGAGGCCGTTGGCGTGCAGGTGCGAGACCATCTCCTTGAACTCGGAGAAAGCGAAATCGTAAACCGAGGCGAACCGCCGATCCGGCGCGAAGAACCCGAGCGTATTGTAGCCCCAATAGTTCGTCAGCCCCTTGTCCAAGAGGTTGTCGTCGTTGATGAACATGTGGATCGGCATCAGCTCGACGGCGGTGACGCCGAGCGACTTGATATGGCGGATCACGTCGGGCTGGACCAGCGCGCGAAAGGTGCCGCGAATCCGCTCCGGCACGCCTGGGTGCAGCTTGGTGAAGCCGCGCACGTGCATCTCGTAGATCAGCGACTGGTCGAACGGCGTGCGCGGCGGCTGATCTTTGCCCCATGTGAACGCCGGGTCGATGACGCGTGCCTTCGGCATGTATTTGGCGCTGTCACGGGTGTCGAACGTCGTATCGTCCTGCGATTCCATCGTATAGCCGAACACGGCCGGGTTCCACGTGAGTTGGCCCTCGATTGCCTTGGCATAGGGGTCGAGCACGAGCTTGTTCGGGTTGAACCGATGGCCGTGCTTGGGATCATAGGGGCCGTGGACGCGGTAGGCGTAGATCGTGCCGGGTCGGGCGTCGGGGAGATAGCCGTGCCAAATCTCGTCGGTGAACTCCGGTAGTTCGACGCGCTCGGTCTCCTTCTCGGAGAAGTGGTTGAACAGGCAGAGTTCGACCTTGGTCGCGTGGGCGGAGAACAGGGCGAAATTGACGCCACGCCCATCCCATGTCGCGCCGAGGGGATAAGGCCGGCCCTCATGCACGCGGCTGCGATGCGGCGTGGAAGTGGTCTGACTGGACGTCGTCAAAGGTTCGGCCCCCGTTTTGCTCGCCAACACGTCTCTTGCGAGCATCGTTCCAGGGTGTCGCCGCGACGCTGAGGCTCGGTCAGACGGAGAGTCCGCTCGCCGCCGCGAGCCCGCGCAGATCGACCTTCGGCCGCGCCCCGATATGCTGGATGATCTCCGCCGCGGCGAGGCTGCCGAGCCTGGCGCAAGCTTCGAGATCGAGGTCGCGCACGAGGCCGGTGACGAAGCCCGCGGCAAACAGATCGCCGGCGCCGGTGGTGTCGACGAGCTTACCGATCGGCGCGGCGGGGATCGCTTGCTGTCCGTCGCCCGACACGACGATGCATCCGTCCTCGCCACGTGTCACCGCCGCGAGAATGCCTTCGCGAGCAAGCTGCGCAATGGCCTCGTCGAAATCAGTTATCTCGTAGAGGCTGAGCAGCTCGGTCTCGTTGGCGAACAGGATGTCCACCTTCTTGCCGCGGACCAGATCGAGGAACTCGGCGCGGTAGCGGCTGACGCAAAAGGCGTCCGACAGGCTGAGCGCGACGCGGCCGCCGGCGGCGCGGGCGATCTCGGCCGCTTTGACGAAGGCGGCCTTGGCGGCCGGCGGGTCCCATAAATAGCCTTCGAGGTAGACGATCTTCGAAGCCTTGACAGTCTCCGCGTCGACGTCGGCCTCGGTCAAATCTTGGCAGGCCCCGAGAAAGGTGTTCATCGTGCGTTGGCCGTCCGGCGTCACCATGATCAGGCAACGCGCGGTGGCTGGGCCGTCAGTCGCATGCGCAATCGGGAAGTCGACGCCAGCCTTCTTGATGTCGGCCGTGAAGAGGTCGCCGAGGTTGTCTTGCTTGACCTTGCCGACGAAGGACGCGGTGCAGCCGAAGCTCGCCGCGCCGATCACCGTGTTGGCGGCCGATCCGCCCGAGATCGTCACCGTCTCGCCCATCGCCTTGTACAGCGTCTCGGCCGGCGCCTCCTCGATCAGCGCCATGGCGCCTTTCGTCAACTTGTGCTGGGCGAGAAAATCATCGGGCGTCTGCGCGATCACGTCGACGATCGCGTTGCCGAGAGCGAGGATATCGTAGCGCGCCGGCATGAGCGTGATCCCGATCGTGATGGAGCGCGCCTATCGCATCCCGCAACGGCGCGGGTCAAGAAAGCCGTTCCGGGCGTGGCAACGACTTGCTACAAAAAAGCGCCGGCCTGCGCCGACGCTCGCGTAAAACTTGAGAATGGATGTCAGCGCCGGTCGCGCTTAACTCGGATAGGGACCGGCTTCGGCTGCTGCCGCTCCGCGACCATCTTGGCAAAAACAACGCCAAACGCGATTACTGCCGCGACGACTGCCAACATGTGCATCTGATGTCCCCCGGTGGCGCCAATCACCTTGCCTCAGCTTCCCTGAACGCCGGCTCCCGCACTCGGTTCCCGCCCAGGAAGCGGGAGGATCATAACCCGTCGAACAGCGCTGTCGAGAGGTAGCGTTCGGCGAATGACGGAATGATGAGCACGATCGTCTTTCCCTCGAACTCCGGGCGCAGGCCGACCTCGACCGCTGCCGCCACGGCGGCGCCCGACGAGATGCCGCCCGGAATGCCCTCGAGCCTCGCCAGAAGACGCGCGTAGTCGAATGAGGTCTGGTTGCCGATCGTGATAATCTCGTCGATGACGTTCGTATCGAGGATCGGCGGCACGAAGCCGGCGCCGAGACCCTGGATCTTGTGCAGGCCGGGCTTGCCGCCGGAGAGCACCGGCGAATCCTCCGGCTCGACCGCGATGATCCGTACCGAGGGGCGACGCGCTTTCAGCACATCGCCGACGCCCGTGATCGTGCCGCCGGTGCCGACGCCAGCGATGAAGGCGTCCACCTCGCCGTGCGTATCGTTCCAGATCTCCTCGGCCGTGGTGCGGCGATGGATCGATGGATTGGCCGGATTCTCGAATTGCTGCGGCATCACCGCATCCGGCGTCGTCTCGATCAGCTCGTGCGCCTTGGCGATCGCGCCCTTCATCCCCTGCGGTGCCGGCGTCAAGACGAGCTCGGCGCCGAGCAACAGCAGCATCTTGCGCCTCTCGATCGACATGCTTTCGGGCATGACGAGGACCATCTTGTAGCCGCGCGCGGCGGCGACGAAGGCGAGTGCGATGCCGGTATTGCCGGAGGTGGGCTCGATCAGCGTCGTCTTGCCGGGCGAGATCTTGCCAGCTTCCTCCATGGCGTCGATCATCGCGACGCCGATGCGGTCCTTGACGCTGGCGATCGGGTTGAAGAACTCGAGCTTGGCGACGAGATGGGCCTTGACGCCCTTGGCCTTGGCGATCTTGTCGAGACGAACCATCGGCGTGTCGCCGACCGTCTCGACGATGGAAGAATAGATGCGGCCGCGTCCGGGAGGGCGCTCGGCGGCCTGCGGATCGGTCCTGGTCATGTCTTTCTTCTCCCGCGCGGCGCCATTGTTCGACGATCTGCTAATGTTGGCGATTGGTGCGGAAGGGCAAGTCCGACGAAAGGGGGCGCGGCGATGAAGCGGTCGGCCAACACGCCGCTGCCTTCGCGCAAACCATCGCGACTGATAATACTGCAAATATCATCGGCGCCTCCTCCATTTTCGTAGTTCGACCAATAGAGCAGTGATGGCCCTGTCGGTAAGGCAAACACAGCAACGGCTTGTGGCAGGTGGTCTATCGTTCTCGCGACTCCGTTCTGGATCACCGTGATTTCCCTATTGGAGGGGACGGCATGACACGCAAGTGATCACGTGTTCAACAGAGGCGAACCGCACCGGTTGAAAAGCCTAAGACGCCCGAGGGCGCCAGTCATCCTGACAGGAGCGCGAGATTCGTCGCGGACTTGACCGAGGTGGTCGGCCGGCCCCAGGTAAGCTGCATGAGCGACGGCTTCCTCCCCGATGATCCTGCACCTAGTGAAGGCCTAGGCAAGCTCTTCGCAGACGAGGAGAAAGCCCTGGCCGCGGCCAAGCCGGCCGAACCCTACCGCGTGCTCGCGCGCAAATACCGACCGTCTTCGTTCGACGATCTCATCGGCCAGCAGGCGATGGTCCGCACGCTGTCGAACGCCTTCGATCTCGACCGTATCCACCAGGCTTACATGCTTACCGGCGTCCGCGGCGTCGGCAAGACCACCACCGCCCGCATCCTCGCGCGAGCGTTCAACTATCAGACCGATGCGGTTCTGAAGGCGACGATCCGCATGCCCGCGCTGGGGCTGCATTGCCAGGCGATCATCGAGAGCCGGCACGTCGACGTGATCGAGATGGATGCGGCCTCGCACACCGGCATCGACGACGTGCGCGAGATCATCGACTCGTCGCGCTATCGCCCGGTGATGGCGCGCACCAAGATCTACATCATCGACGAGGTGCACATGCTCTCGAAGCAGGCCTTCAACGGCCTGCTGAAGACGCTCGAGGAGCCGCCAGATCACGTGAAATTTCTGTTCGCGACGACGGAAATCGAGAAGGTGCCGGTGACGGTGCGGTCGCGCTGCCAGCGCTTCGACCTCCGCCGCGTCGAGCCGCCGGTGATGGTGGCGCATCTCGCCCGCATCTGCGCCGCGGAGGGCGTGCCGGCCGAGGATGAGGCGCTGGCCGTCATCGCCCGCGCCGCCGAAGGCTCGGTGCGCGACGCGCTGTCCCTGCTCGATCAGGCGATCGCGCTCGGTGCCGGCACAACCTCTTCTGGAACTCGCGGCACGCTGGATGCCGCGGCCCTGCGGATGATGCTCGGCCTCGCCGATCGCACCCGCGTCATCGACCTCTTCGAGCAGGCGATGAAGGGTGACATGGCTGCCGCGCTGACGACGCTGCGCGACCTGCACGACGCTGGCGGCGAGCCAGGACAGATCCTCGTCGACCTCGCCGACTTCGTGCACTTCGTGACGCGCCTGAAGCTGGTGCCGGCGGCCGCCGACGATCCCGCCGCGTCGCCGGAAGAGCGGGTGCGCGGAAAGTTGTTTGCTGGCTCGCTGTCGATGGCGGTTTTGACGCGCACCTGGCAGCTTCTGCTTAAGGGCCTGCAGGAGGTGAAGGACTCGCCGCGCCCGCTCGCCGCCGCCGACATGGTGCTTGTGCGGCTCGCTTACGCCGCGGATCTGCCGCCGCCGGACGAGGTGCTGCGGCGGCTTTCGAACGTGACGCCGACCGCGACGTCGGTGCCGGCGCCGCGCGGTCCTTCCGGGGGCGGCGCTCGGTCGGCGCTGGCGATCGCCGAGGCGCCGCGACAAGAGGCGCGGCAGGAGCCGATTGCGCGCGCGGCCCCCGCGCCGTCGGTCCGCCTGCATCGGCTCGAGGATGTCGTCGCGCTTGCCGCCGAGAAGCGGGACATCCAGCTGAAGACGGCGCTCGAGCGGGACGTGCGGCTGGTCCGCTTCGACGAGGGTTCGATCGAGTTTTCATTGGCGCCGGGCGCGTCGCCGAGCCTGCCGCAAGCGTTGATGCGCAAGCTGCAGGAATGGACGGGCCAGCGCTGGATCGTGGCCCTCTCGCGTGATCCCGGCGCGCCGAGCCTCAAGGAGCAGGCCGACGCACGCGAGCGCGAAACCCGCTCCGGCGTGGCGACCGACCCGCTGGTGAAAAGCGTGCTCGACGCCTTCCCCGGTGCCCGCATCGTCACCGTCCGCCGACCAGACATCGCGCCCGAGGCGATGCCAGACGCTGGTCTCGCGGTGGCCGCCGAGCCCGTCGACGATGGCGGCGACGACGTCGCCTTCGAGGACATGATCTGGACCGAGGACGAGCTGTAAAGCCGGCGAGATAGGTGATACGCCGCCGGTCAAGTTATCGTGACAAGCACGTGGCTTGCGCCAGCGCCCGGTCTGACGATTTTGCATCTTTTAATGGAGAACCTGATGTCCGCCACGAAATTAGCGCTCTTCACGAGCGCCGCTATCGCTCTCGCCACGGTCGGCGCCGCGCAGGCTGCGCCGATGTCCAGCGTGGATAAGGCATTCGTGGCCAAGGTCTCGCAAGGGGGCATGTACGAGGTCGCGCTCGGCAAGCTTGCCGAGGACAAGGGCTCCGTTCAGGACATCAAGGATCAAGGCAATACGGAAGCTCATGATCACATGCTGGTCGGCGATAAGCTAAAGTCGATCGTCGAAGCGGCTGGCGACAAGTTCCCAACCGATCTGAACGCCGAATTCAAGGGCAAGCTCGACAAGGTCGGCGCGCTATCAGGCGAAGCGTTCGACAAGGCCTATCTCGAAGACATGAAGGTGGTCCATGCTGGCGACGGCGCTGCCTTCCTCAAGGAATCGACGAACGGTTCGAACCCGGACTTGAAGGCGTTCGCCGCCGAAACCTACAACATCGTTCAGCGCCACATCGGCGAACTCGACGCCAAGACGCGCGGCAAGAAATAGGTCACACGACCGCGTTGCGGATCGTTTGGGGATACGGCGCGGTCGACGCGAAGGACGGCCGTCCGAACAGCGGTTCGGCGTAGGCCGCGAGCGTGGGATGTTCGGCCCGCCAGTCCTTTTCGGGGAATCGCACGGCGAGGTAGCCGAGCGCCGAGCCCGCCGCGATGTCGGCGAGGCCGAATTCATTGGCGACGGCGAAGGCTTTGCCGGCGCAGAGCGTCTCCAGGGCCGCGACGCCACCGTCGATCTTGCGGCGCTGGCGCGCAAGCCATGGTTGGCTTGGCGTCGCGCGCTGGCGTTCGAAAAAGGTCAGCACGGCGGCATCGCAGATCCCGTCCGCGATCACCTCGATGCGCTTCGCCGCAAGGACGCCGTTATCGTCCGTCGGCAGCAGCGGCGGCAAAGGATGGCGCCGCTCGAGCCATTCGAGGATGAATCGCGACTCGTAGACCGGCTCATCGTCGTCGGGGAGCAGCACTGGCAGCTTCTCGAGCGGGTTCCAGGCGGGCAGGCTGGTGTCGTCGTCCCACGGCACTTCCGTCGAAAGCTCGAACGGAATGCCCTTCTCCGCCAGCGCGATTCGAACCTTCCGTGCGTAGGGCGACGGCGTGGCGCTGATGAGCCGCATCATCCCAGCGCTCGCCGATTGCGATAGGCTTGCAGGTGGCAATACGCGACCACGAGCAGCGGCGTCGCAATGCCTGCCGCCTCGCCGCGGCGGACAATGTCGCCCTGCAGATGCTCGCATTCGATGTCGGCACCCGCCTCGATGTCGCGCAGCATCGAGGCCGTGAACGGCGAGCCGGCGGCGAGCAGGACCGTGGTTGCCAGATCGCGTGCCTTGTCGCGCGGGACGAAGCCGGCTGCAGTGGCGATGTTCTCACACTCGGCGATCATCTCGCGAGCGAGGCGTTCGCCGTCGCGCGTGGCCATGATCGCGCCGATCGGCGCGCGCATCATGCCGGTCAATCCCGAGGCTGCGGTGATGAAGGCGAACTTCTCCCATATGTCGTGCATCACCGCCTGGCTGTAGACGCTGTCGAAGGCGGCCTTGCCAATCGTCGCCGCGATCGCGTCGCAGCGCGGGCTCGTGCCGCCGTCCCGCTCGCCGAAGGTCAGCCGATCGAGCTTGGCGAGGTGGCGGATCGTACCGTCCTTGGTAAGCGTGACGGCGATGTGCGCCAGGCCGCCGAGCACGCGGTCCGCGCCGAACGCCACGTCGAGCGCGTCGAGGTGGGCGAGCCCGTTGAGCAGCGGCAGCACCGCCGTCTGTGGCCCTACCGCGGGGCGAACCGCCTCGATCGCGCTGTCGAGATCGTAGGCCTTGCAGCTGAAAATGACGAGGTCGAAGCCGCTCTCGACCCGGTCGCGTGTGACGGTCTTCGCCGGGAGCGTGGTATCGCCGTTCGGGCTGTGCAGGACAAGCCCGCGCTCGGCCAGCTTTTCGGCTCGTGCGGCGCGGACGAGGAAGGTGACGTCGTTGCCAGCCTCCATGAGGCGAGCACCATAGTAGCCGCCGATGCCGCCCGCGCCGAGGATAAGAATACGCATGCCAGCCTTCCAAATGGGTCGAGCTCTGCTCCCGGCAGGCCTGAACTAGATCTTTCAGGCGTCGAGGCAATGCTTACGGAGGCCGCGGCCAAATCCGGCAAGACGATCGAGCAGGTCGGCCTCGAGTTCGTGCAGGCAAAGCGGCCGACCTCGATCATACAGCGCGTTGCGTCCGTTGAGGAGGTCGCCAACATTGTCGTCTACGCCTGCTCGATGCAGGCCTCCGCCACCACCGGCGCCGCTTCGCGCGTCGACGGTGGCATCGTCGAACCGATCGTGTGATGTAGGCGTCGGCACATCGCACCGGCGATGCTGCAATCCGCGCGGGGCTTTGCTAGACAGGGCTCATGCAATTCCTCGATCAGGCCCGCGTCTACGTCCGCTCCGGCGATGGCGGGGCCGGTTGCGTCTCGTTTCGGCGCGAAAAGTTCATTGAGTTCGGCGGCCCCGACGGCGGCGACGGCGGCAGGGGCGGCGACGTAACGGTTGAGTGCGTCGGTGGCCTGAACACGCTGATCGACTACCGATATCAGCAGCACTTCAAGGGCAAGACCGGCATGCACGGCATGGGGAAGAACCGTGCCGGCGGCAAGGGTGACGAGGCGCTGTTGCGAGTGCCAATCGGCACCCAACTCTACGACGAGGGTGAGGAGGAGCCGTTCGCGGACCTGACACGGATCGGCCAGCGCGTCCGCGTCTGCCGCGGCGGGAACGGAGGCTTCGGCAACGCCTATTTCAAGTCGTCGACCAACCAGGCGCCGCGCCGCGCCAACCCCGGCGAGACCGGGGAGGAGCGCACGCTCGTGCTCCGCCTCAAGCTGATCGCGGATGCCGGGCTGGTCGGCCTGCCAAATGCCGGCAAGTCCACTTTTCTCTCGGTGGTCTCCGCCGCCAAGCCGAAGATCGGCGACTACCCGTTCACCACTCTGCACCCGCAACTCGGCGTCGTCGGTGTCGACGCGCGTGAGTTCGTCCTCGCCGACATTCCTGGCCTTATCGAGGGCGCGCACGAGGGTGTCGGCCTTGGCGACAGGTTTCTCGGCCATGTCGAGCGCTGCCGGGTGATCCTACATCTCGTCGATGCCAACGGCGAGCATGCGGGGCAGGACTACAAGACCGTGCGTCACGAGCTCGAGGCATATGGCGGCGGGCTCATAGATAAGCGCGAGATCATCGCGCTGTCGAAGGTCGACGCCTGCGCGCCGGACCACCTGAAAAAGCAGGCTGACCGCCTGCGCCGCGCCTGCGGGACGCCGCCGCTGCGGCTGTCTTCGGCGACGCGCGGCAACGTCACCGAAGTCCTCCGTGCCCTTGTAGGGGCGATCGACGGGGCGGACGCCGAGGCCTCCCCGGCGCCTGAAGCGGCGTGGCAACCGTAATGCGTCCCTCCCCGTGATTGGGGACACCACGAGCGCCTTCACCGCGCACGGCGGCGCGCTCGACGCAGCGCGGCGGCTGTACCCGGCCGCGCCGCGGCCGTGGATCGATCTCTCGACCGGCATCAATCCGATCGCCTATCCCATCGGCGACATTTCGCCGGAGGCCTGGACGCGGCTGCCGTCGGCGGCGGCTTTCGCCGCGCTCGAGCAGGTCGCCGCCGTGCGCTATCGCGTGCCGCCTGGCTGTGCCGTCGTCGCCGCGCCGGGGACTCAGGCGATCATCCAGCGGTTGCCGGCGCTCTGCGCGGGCCGCGATGTGCGAGTGCTGTCGCCGACCTATGCCGAGTTCGCGCATGCCTATCGCGCGGCGGGCGCGAAGGTGCGCGAGGTAGCGGCGCCAGACGCCTTGGCTGGCGCCGACGTCGCCATCATCGTCAATCCGAATAATCCGGATTGTCGTTTGCTCACGAACGATACGTTGGTCGCCGCGGCGCGGCGCGTCGGCTCGCTCGTCGTCGACGAGGCGTTTGTCGATGCGCTCGCGCCGGCGCAAAGCGTCGTATCGCATTTGCCGGCCGCGGGCCTCCTCGTATTGCGCTCGTTCGGCAAGATGTACGGCCTTCCTGGCGCGCGGCTCGGCTTCGCCATCGCGCCGCGGGAGCGCGCGCAGGCCCTCCGTTACATGCTGGGACCCTGGCCTGTTTCTGGCCCCGCGCTGGCGCTCGCCACGCGCGCCCTGGCCGATGACGACTGGCTCGAGTCCGCCCGCCGTCGACTTGCGGCTGATTCGGCCCGGCTCGGCGGCCTGCTGACGCAAATCGGCGGGCAGGCGCTTGGCGCGACCCCGCTGTTTCGTCTCGTCGCGCATCTGGCCGCCGCCGAACTCTTCGCGACCCTCGCCGCGCATGGCATCCTCACCCGGCCCTTCGCCGAGCAGCCGACCTGGCTGCGCTTTGGCCTTCCGGGGCGCGAGGACGATTGGGCTCGGCTGGAGGCGGCATTGCGGGCCTTTCGGCGCGGCGGCTAGGGCGCCATTTCGAGACCGCGGAGGGATGGAGGATGAGGCCAGCTGGCTCCGATACGATTTTCGCCGTGGCCAGCGGTGCCGGTCGCGCGGCGATCACGATCGTGCGGATCTCGGGGCCGCAAGCGCATGCCACGGTCCAGGCGCTCGCGGGACGCCTGCCGGCGCCGCGTGTCGCGACGTTGGCGCGCTTGCGCGACCCCGTGGATGACGAGATGCTCGACCATGCGCTTGTCCTCGTTTTCGAGGCGACAAGGAGCGAGCTCGGCGAGGACGGGGCGGAACTGCACCTGCACGGCAGCCCGGCCGTCGTCGCAGCGGTGCTTGGCGTCCTCGCGCGGCAACCTTTCCTACGCCAGGCCGAGCCTGGCGAGTTCGCGCGCCGCGCCTTTCTCAATGGCAAGATGGACCTCGCGCAGGTCGAAGGTCTCGCCGATCTCATCGATGCCGAGACCGAGTGGCAGCGGCGTCAGGCGCAGCGCCAGCTGTCCGGCGCGATGCGCGATGCGACGGCGCCATGGCGCGCGGCGCTGATCGCGGCGGCGGCCGAGGTCGAGACCGCGATCGACTTCGCCGAGGACGTCGAGCAGGGCGAGGGTCTGCATGGGCGGGTTTGCGCCTTGATCGGCCCCGTGCGTCTTGGGCTGCGCGCGGAGCTGGCGGGCGCCCGAGCGGCGGAGCGGGTGCGTGACGGCGTACAGGTGGTGATCGCTGGGCCCCCAAACGCCGGTAAGTCGAGCTTGCTGAACGCGTTGGCACGACGCGAGGCGGCGATCGTCTCCGCTATCGCCGGCACGACGCGCGATCCGATCGAGGTGCATCTCGACCTCGGCGGCTGTCCAGTCACATTGGTCGACACCGCCGGCCTACGCGAGAGCGCCGACGAGATCGAACGTATCGGCGTCCAACGGGCGCAGGCGCGAGCGGAAGCGGCGGACCTCGTTCTGTGGCTCAGCGAGACGGATGACGCGCCGCCGCACTTCCTGGCGCCGGCGTGGCGCCTCCGGCCGAAAGCCGATCTGCGGGGCACGGCTGATGTTTCACGTGAAACATCGCTGTCGTTCAGTGCCGTCACCGGCCAGAATCTTGATATCCTGATTGAGCGGCTCGCGGCCTTTTCCGGCGAGGCGGCGAAGGGCGGCGGGGGCTTGCTGGCTAGGGTTCGCCATCGCCAGGCGTTCGAGCGTGCAGCGTCACTGCTCGATGGCATTGCGGATGAACCGACGGGGGACGTAGAGTTTTTAGCGGAAGACCTGCGCGCGGCGCGGTTCGCGCTCGACGGACTTGTCGGCTCAATCGACGTCGAGGATATCCTCGGCGATATTTTCTCAAGGTTCTGCATCGGCAAATAGCCAGTCCACGGCCGCAGCTCGCCAATCGTATGGCGTATCGGAGTAGGTTCGTTATGCTCTCGGGTTGCGCTCGGACGAGCGCTATGACCCGGCGCGGCGACGGTAGTGATACGGGCGGTTTTGAAGTCGGGTCGGTCGTTTCGAGCAGGACGTCTCGAATATCAAGGCTGATTTAAAAAGTAATGGAGAACTGGCCCATTTGCGGGGCCGGGTCGAGACTTTGCCGACGACGATCCAGATGCTCGGGTTCGCGGTTGCGGTTTTCGTTGCTGCCGGCGTGATGTGTTTCTGCGGCAGATAGCGCCCCTTCGACCTTTCGTGACGCGCCGGCTGCTTTTTGCTAGGGATCGGTTGATGCCCACTGCCCTGTCCTACGATATCGTTGTGGTCGGCGGCGGCCACGCCGGTTGCGAGGCGGCGGCCGCGTCGGCCCGTGTCGGCGCGCGCACCGCGCTCGTCACGCAGCGGCGAGCCACGATCGGGACGATGTCGTGCAACCCGGCGATCGGCGGGCTCGGCAAGGGGCATCTCGTTCGTGAGATCGACGCGCTCGACGGCTTGATGGGCAGCGTCGCGGATGCGGCAGGCATCCAGTTCCGGCTCCTCAACAGATCGAAGGGCGCGGCCGTCCGGGGACCTCGCGCTCAGGCCGATCGGCGGCTCTACCGGGAGGCAATGCAAGCCGCACTTGCGGAGGTCGAGGGGCTCGACATCATTGAGGGCGAGGCCTGCGAACTCCAGATAGCCGAGGGCCGCGTCGTCGGCTTGACGCTCGCTGACGAGCGTCAGTTCGCCTGCGGCGCGGCGGTGCTGACGACCGGCACGTTCTTAAACGGCATGATCCACTGCGGCTCGCTCATGCGACCCGCGGGTCGAGACGGCGATGCGCCTGCCGTGCGGCTGTCGCGCAGTCTGACGCGGCACGGCTTCGCGCTCGGCCGTCTGAAAACGGGTACGCCGCCACGCCTCGACGGTCGCACGATCGGTTGGTCGGGCCTCGCGCGCCAAAGCGGCGACCTCGAACCAGAACCGTTCTCTTTCCTTACGCGGGCGATCACGAATCCGCAGGTCGATTGCCACATCACGCATACGACTGAAGCTGGGCATCGGATCATCCGGGACAATATCGACCAGTCGCCTGTCTACTCCGGTGCGATCGGCGGCGCGGGACCGCGCTATTGCCCGTCGATCGAGGACAAGGTTATCCGGTTCGAGGAGCGGCGGTCGCATCAGGTCTTTCTCGAGCCGGAGGGACTCGACGATCCGACGGTCTATCCCAACGGGATCTCGACGGCGCTCCCCGCCGATGTCCAGGATCGCTTCCTGCGGACCATCCCCGGCCTCGAACACGTCACGGTGCTGAAGTCGGGCTACGCGATCGAGTATGATTACATCGACCCGCGCGAGCTGACCGCGGGGCTCGAGACGAAGCGGGTCGCCGGGTTGTTTCTCGCCGGCCAGATCAACGGAACCACT
Source organism: uncultured Lichenihabitans sp. (assembly GCA_965214415.1). GTDB lineage: Bacteria > Pseudomonadota > Alphaproteobacteria > Rhizobiales > Beijerinckiaceae > RH-AL1. The sequence goes on along the minus strand of CBDCBQ010000003.1, from coordinate 3,460,749 downwards.
GGCTACGAGGAGGCGGCGGCGCAGGGGCTCGTCGCGGGCCTCAACGCGGCACGCAAGACGGCTGGCCAGGCCACGGCAATCTTCGACAGAAGCGAGGCCTACATCGGCGTGATGATCGATGACCTTGTCACGCGCGGCGTCAGCGAGCCCTATCGCATTTTCACGTCGCGGGCGGAGTATCGTCTCAGCCTGCGCGCCGACAACGCCGACCAGCGCCTGACACCGCGTGGCATGACACTCGGGCTTGTTGCGACCGTGCGCGCAGCGGCTTACGCCGCGAAGCGGGGTGCCTACGACGCGGCGCTCTCGATGCTGCGCGGACTGTCGCTGTCTCCCAGCGAGGCCGCACGGGCTGGGTTGCGCATCAACAAGGACGGCGTCCGGCGCTCCGGGTTCGAGCTGCTGGCCCTGCCAGACGTGTCGTTCGACGCATTGCGGGAGATATGGCCGCGCCTCGGGTCGATATCAGCGGCCACCGCGAGCCAAATCGAGATTGACGCCCGCTATGCCGTCTACCTCGAACGGCAGGCTGCCGACATCGCGGCCTTTCGCCGGGACGAAACGATGATCATCCCCGACGACCTCGATTTTACCGATTTGCCCGGGTTGTCCAACGAGATCCGCGCTCGCATTGCCAGGGTCCGCCCGGCCACGATGGGTCAGGCCGGCCGCATCGAAGGCATGACACCCACCGCCTTGACGCTGATCGCCGCGCACGTCCGCGGACCGGCTCGCAAGCGAGCCTGAGGTGTTTCACGTGAAACATCCCAACTCGGACCACGCTCTGCGCCGCCTGCTATGACGGAGACGAGCGGCTCGCGGGACATGATCCTTGCGGGCCTACCGGATGCCGCCGCGCGACGGCTCAAACTTTACGCCGACCTTCTCATGCGCTGGCAGGCGGCCATCAACCTCGTCGCGCCCTCCACGCTGCCGAATTTGTGGTCGCGGCATATCGGCGATTCACTCCAGGTATTGGCGGCGGCACCCGATGCGCGCCGCTGGGTGGATCTCGGCTCGGGCGGCGGCTTTCCGGGCCTGGTCACGGCCATCATGCTGGCCGACATAGCGGACGCGACAGTTCACCTTGTCGAGAGCGACAAACGGAAGGTGGCATTCCTACGCACTGTTTCACGTGAAACAGGGGCACCGGCCACCATCCACGCCGAGCGGATCGAGCGGTTCGTGCCCGCGCACCTGGCTCCGGTCGATGCCGTGAGCGCCCGCGCCCTCGCGCCGCTGTCCCAGCTCGTCGCTTGGAGCGAGAAATTCTTGCTTGAAGGCGCGATCGGCATCTTTCCCAAGGGGGAAACGGTCGCAGCCGAATTGACCGCCCTCGCTGGCGACAATAGATTCCGCGTCGAGTCCCGGCCCAGCCGGACGCGGGACGCCTCGAGCCTCGTGATCGTCACGGCCGCGCAAGACGCCTCTTGAGCCGCCGGCGGAGTATCAAGCCGTGCCGCTCGCCAAAGCGCTGAGAGTCCTCGTCCTCGCCAACCAGAAGGGCGGCGTCGGCAAGACGACGACCGCGATCAATCTCGGCACCGCGCTCGCGGCAATCAACGAGCACGTGCTGATCGTCGACCTCGATCCGCAGGGCAATGCCTCTACGGGCCTCGGCATCGACCGCAAGAACCGTTCGATCTCCACCTATCATGTCATGATGGGCGAGGCTTCGCTCGCCGAGGCTGTGCTGGAGACCTCGGTGCCGCGCCTTGCGGTCGCGCCCTCGACGCTCGATCTGCTCGGCGTCGAGCTGGAGATCGCCTCGCACAAGGATCGCACCTTCAAGCTACGCGAAGCGGTCCGCGCCTTTGCCGCCGCGCAGCCGGCAAAAGGTGGGTATACCTACATTCTCGTCGACTGCCCGCCGTCGCTGAACCTGCTCACCATCAACGCGCTCGCCGCGGCGCATGCGGTGGTTGTGCCGCTTCAGTGCGAATTCTTCGCTCTCGAGGGCCTCTCGCAGCTGCTGTCCACGGTCGAGCAGGTCAAGGCCACCCTCAATCCAGCGCTCGAGATTCACGGCGTGGTGCTCACGATGTTCGACGCGCGCAACAATCTCGCGAATCAGGTTGTCGCCGACGTGCGGGGGTTCCTCGGCGACAAGGTCTACGAGACGGTGATCCCGCGCAATGTCCGAATCTCGGAAGCGCCTTCGCATGGCAAACCGGCGCTGATCTACGATCTCAAATGCTCGGGCAGCCAAGCGTATCTGAAGCTCGCTTCGGAGGTGATCCGCCGCGAGCGTCGCCTGCAGGCCGCATGACGGAGAAGAGCGCGATGAAGGCGCAGCACGCCGAAGACCGCCCGCGCCTCGGCCGCGGCCTCGCCGCGCTCATTGGCGAATCCGGCCACGAGAGCGAGGCGATGGTGCGCGCGCGCGGTCAAAAGTGCATCCCGATCGAGTTTTTGCGGGCAAACCCTCTTAATCCACGCACGCAATTCGACGAGGACGATCTCGCCGATCTGACCGCGTCGATCCGCGAGAAGGGCATCATCCAGCCGATCCTGGTTCGTACGGTGCCGGGCACAGCCGACGCCTACGAGATCATCGCGGGCGAGCGGCGCTGGCGTGCGGCGCAGCGCGTCGGCTTACACGACGTGCCGGTGGTGACGATCGAGGCGGACGACAAGCAGGCGCTCGAGATTGCCATCATCGAGAACGTGCAGCGCTCCAACCTCAATGCGATGGAGGAGGCCGAGGGCTATGAGCGTCTCTCAAAGGAGTTTGGGTACACGCAGGGCGACCTCGCTCGAGTGATCGGAAAGAGCCGGCCTTACATTAACAACACGATCCGGCTGCTGAAGCTGCCGGCTGCGGCTCGAGCGCTTGTCACGACTGGGCAGATCAGCGCGGGGCACGGACGCGCGTTGCTCAACGCGAAGGACATCGACGCGCTGGCCAAGCGGATCGTGCAGCGCAGTTTGTCGGTGCGTGCTGTCGAGGAGATCGTCAGGGTCGAGGCCGACGCCGAGGATTTCACCGCGCCGACGCCCCGGCCGCGCTGCGCCAAGGATGCCGATACGCTTGCGCTCGAGAAACGGATCGCGGACCGCATTGGCCTTGCGATCGACATCAAGCACAAAGGCGACGGCGGCGAGGTGAAACTCAGATACGAGAGCCTCGAGCAGCTCGATCGGCTGGTCGCGCTGTTGGGCGCGTGAGTCGCTCGCGCGTAGCTCTTCCGCCAACCGGACGTCTTTGCTAACCTCGCTCAACAAGTTTGCGTGGGGGTTGGCATGCGTACAATATGCTGGAGCCGATCTGCCCTGGCGCTACTGGGGGCGGCGATGCTCCAAGCTTGCGCCGGAAGCGCGATAGGCCAGTCTCCGGAGCGGCACAGCAAGACAATCAAGCAATGCACCGCGGAACTGAAGGCGAATGCCGCCGCGCTCGCCGCCGCGGGCGAGTCGTCCCCCGAGTTCATTCACGAATGCTGGTGGAATACGAAGACTGGGGAGACGACGACGATCCGGAGCGCGAAATCACGCGATTTCGTGCAGGATCGGTCGGAAGGCCCGACCAACAAGCTTGCGAAGGCCAAAGCCGCCGCGGAATTGGCTACGGCGCGCGAGGAAGCTGCCAGGGCGAAGGCGGAGACCGCCAAGGCCGAAGCCGATGCGGCCCGATCACGCGAAGCCATGGTGAAAGAGACAACCAAGGCTGACGCGGCCGTGGTCGCGCAAAAGGCGGCGCAGGCGCGGGCTAGATCGGCCGAGGCGGCCGCGAAGGCGCAGGCAGATGCAAATGCCCGCGCGGGTGTCAAGGCGGCAGCAGCGGCAAAGGCGCATGAGGCGGCACGCGAGATGGCCGACGCCAAAGCCGCCAAAGCCGAGAAGGCGGCGCAAGCACGGGCCGACGCGCTTGCCACGGCGGAGGCTGACGCCAAGGTCCGCGCGGAAGCGAAGGCGAAGGCGCAGCAAGCGGCACGCGAGGCAGCCGATGCAAGGGCGGCGGCAAGCGCTCGGGCGGCCGCCGAGGACAAGGCGCGAAAGGCCGCGCAAATGCAGGCCAAGGCGGAGGCGGACGCCAAGGCAAAGGCCGACGAAGCCAAAGCGGCGGCGCAGGTGAAGTTGGCTGCCGACGCGCTCGCGAGGGCCAAGAAGGAACAGGCCGTGCAGGTCAGCTCGGCCGCGGCCGCTCTCGCCGCAGCCAAAGCTCTGCAGACAGAGGCTCGGCATACGGAGGCTGCCCCGACCAGGCCCGCGGTGACGACACCCGTCAAACCGACGCCGACGGAGGCTCAGCGGCGTCCCTCGCCTGATGTTGCCGCGCGGCCTCGCCTCCTCGTTCACGCGCCGCGTCCGGTTCGAGTGCCGCGTCGGATGTTCGTCTATCGTCGCCGCGAGATACCGCCGGTGCGAGAGCGCCGTCCGATCGCGACATTGTTCCGGCCGAAGGCGGCGGCGGCCTCCGACACGTCATCGGTCGTCACGCTAGTGCCGGTGCGCATCCCGGGCGTAGGGATGAGCCGGCCGATCGCCTGGCCGGTATTCCCCGCGTACGTTCCGGCGTTTCGCGACGCGGTCAATCATCCGATCGTGCCAGGCTTCACGTCGACGCCCTGACTGGAGGCATCAATCGTCGCCTGGTTGCGGATGCGTCGGGTCGACCCATGCGACAGTGTCCGGCTTCTCGATCGGCTCGATGTCGAGATTGACTGCCACCGCCTCCCCGTCCGAGCGGACGAGCACGCATTGTAGCGTCTCGTTAACGCTCGCGTTGATCTCCTGATGCGGCACGTAGGGTGGGACGTAGATGAAATCGCCCGGCCCAGCCTCGGCGACGAACTCGAGGCGCTCGCCCCACCGCATGCGCGCCCGGCCCTTCAGAACGTAGATGATGCTTTCGAGATGGCCGTGATGGTGCGCGCCGGTTTTCGCGTTGGCGTGGATCGTCACCGTGCCGGCCCATATCTTTTGCGCGCCGACGCGGGCGAAGTTGATCGCGGCCTTGCGGTCCATGCCCGGCGTTTGCGCGGTGTTGGGATCGAGGGCGTCCGCGGGGATCACGCGAACGCCGTCGTGCTTCCAGTTCGCTGTCGGCTCGGCCATTTGAAGGCGCTCCTGTCGAGAAAGCAGCTTTATAGGGCAACGGCGGCTCCGCCGGGATCGGCGTTTTTCATACTGGCCTCTGTCGCAACGACGAAGCGCGACCCATCTGCACTTTATGAAGAAGGCCGACGATCCCTGCATTTCCGTCTGCGAGTTCGACGGCCGCACCGGCTACTGCTTCGGGTGTGGGCGGACGATGGAGGACATCCGCGCCTGGAAGAAGCTGACCCCTTTTCGCCGCGAGGCCCTGCGCCGCGAACTGCCGCGTCGCGTGGAGAAGGTGGCGCCCAATCGGGATTGAACGCGCGGCCGTTTCGCGCGATGAGCGGGCCATGCTGAAAGCTCGCGTTATTCCCTGCCTCGACGTCAAGGACGGCCGCGTTGTCAAGGGTGTCAATTTCGTCGACCTGCGCGACGCCGGCGACCCGGTCGAGGCCGCGATCGCCTACGACGCGGCCGGCGCCGACGAGCTCTGTTTCCTCGACATCACCGCGAGCCACGAGGCGCGTGGCACCCTGCTCGACGTGGTCAGCCGCACGGCCGAGGCCTGCTTCATGCCCCTGACAGTGGGTGGCGGGGTGCGGACCGAGGCCGACATCCGCGCACTGTTGCTGGCCGGTGCCGACAAGGTTTCGATCATGACGGCAGCCGTGCACGATCGAGACTTCGTCCGCCGCGCGGCCGAAAAGTTCGGCAACCAATGCATCGTCGTCGCGATCGACGCGAAGCAGACACGGCCCGGCCATTGGGAAATCTTCACACACGGCGGGCGCAAGCCGACCGGGCTCGACGCCGTCGCCTACGCGCGCGAGGTCGTGGCGCTCGGCGCGGGCGAGATCTTACTGACGTCGATGGATCGCGACGGCACCAAGTCCGGCTTCGATCTCGCGTTGACGAAGGCGGTGTCATCGGCCGTCGGCGTCCCCGTCATCGCGTCGGGCGGCGTTGGAACGCTCGACCATCTCGTCGAGGGCGTGCGCGATGGCGGCGCCACCGCCGTGCTCGCGGCTTCGATCTTCCATTTCGGCGAATACACGATCGGCGAAGCGAAGCGACGCATGGCGGCGGCGGGTCTGCCGATGCGCCTGGATGGGGTGGGGGCGGTCGCATGACCCTCGACGATCTCGCCGCCATCGTGCATTCGCGAGCCGGCGCGGATGCCACCGCGTCCTACACAAAGTCGCTGCTCGACAAGGGCCCCGCCCGCGTCGCCAAAAAATTCGGCGAGGAGGCGGTAGAGCTCGTGATCGCGGCGGTCGAGGGCGAGGCGCAGCCGATCGTTGGCGAAAGCGCCGATGTCCTCTATCATCTTCTCGTTCTGCTCGAAGCGACCGGCGTTTCGCTCGCCGATGTCCTGACCGAGCTAGGACGGCGAACCGCCCAATCCGGGCACGAGGAAAAGGCGGCGCGTTCGCGCTGACCCCTGCCCGAGGCCGAATGGACGACCGCGCCGAACTCCCGGTTCACTCGCCCTACCACCGCTTCGATCGCGCGCAATGGGCCGCGTTGCGCGCGGACACGCCGCTGACCCTGTCGGCCGAGGACCTCGCCAAGCTCCGCTCGATCAACGAGCCGATCACGCTCGAGGAGGTTATCGAGATTTATCTGCCGCTGTCTCGCTTGCTGGCGCTCTACGTCGCCGCGACGCAGGGCCTGTTCAAGGCGACGCAGCGTTTTTTGGGGGCCGACGACGGTAAGGTCCCCTACATCATCGGCGTTGCCGGCTCGGTCGCCGCCGGTAAGTCCACCTTCACACGTGTCATGCGCGCGCTGCTGTCGCGCTGGCCGAACACGCCGCGTGTCGACCTTGTCACGACCGACGGCTTCCTGCTGCCCAACGCGGTCCTCGAACGCGAAGGCCTGATGGGCAAGAAGGGATTTCCCGAGAGCTACGACGGCGCCGCGATCCTGCGCTTCATCTCCGACGTCAAGGCCGGCCGCCGCGCGGTCGCCGCGCCAGTCTACTCGCATCTGACCTACGATATCGTGGCTGACGACCAGGTTGTCGTCGATAGACCGGACATTCTCATTGTCGAAGGGTTGAACGTGCTCTCGCCGGGGCGTCGCGGGCGCAAGAAGTCACGCGGGAGTCCCGCCTTTGTATCGGACTTCTTCGATTTCTCGATCTATCTCGACGCGACCGAGCACGATCTCGAGCGCTGGTATGTCGAGCGCTTCATGCGCTTGCGCGAGACCTCTTTTCGCGACCCGCGCTCCTACTTCAAGAAATACGCGGACCTCGACGATGCCGTGGCGCATGCCGAGGCCCGCGAGATCTGGCGCACCATCAACCTCGCCAACCTGCACGAAAACGTGCTGCCGACCCGCCAGCGTGCCAACCTGGTCCTCACCAAGGATGCCGACCATCGCATCGAAGCCGTGGCGTTGCGTAAGCTGTAACGCTCGATTTCGACTCAAGCGAGCCTGTCATTTATGAAGGCACGCTCGAGCGCAATGCGGCATCGCTGTTGCAACGTCATCAGCGGTCCGCGCGTTCAAGGCAGTAGACGTAGACGCTGCCCGGTCTGCGCTCGACACTCAGGTCAAACGGAGTTCCCATGCCCTCCAAGCTCGAACAGCTGAAGACGATGACGACCGTTGTGTCCGACTCCGGCGACTTCAACAGCCTCGCCGCTTTCGGCGTCACGGACTCAACGACCAACCCGTCGCTCATCCTGAAAGCAGCGAAGCTCGGCTCGTACGATCACCTGCTCGAGGACGCTGTCGTGTGGGGCGGCAGCCACAAAGCGATGACGAGCCAGATCACCGATCGCGTCGCTGTCAATTTCGGCGCCGAGCTGACCAAGGTCGTGCCCGGCCGTGTTTCGACCGAGGTCGACGCCGATCTCTCGTTCGACACCGAGGCGACGGTCGCCAAGGCGAGGGCGATCATCGCGGACTATGCGTCGCGCGGCATCGACAAGAGCCGTATCCTCATCAAGGTCGCCTCGACCTGGGAGGGCATCCGCGCCGTGGAGATCCTTCAGAAGGAGGGGATCGATTGCAACATGACGTTGATCTTCTCGCTCGCGCAGGCGATCGCCGCGGCCGATGCCGGCGCGTTTCTGATCTCGCCGTTCGTCGGCCGCATCCTCGATTGGTACAAGGCCGCCGAAGGCAAGACCTATACGTCCGAGACCGATCCGGGCGTCGTCTCCGTCAAGCAGATCTATGCCTATTATAAAGCTTACGGCCTGAAGACCGATGTCATGGGTGCGTCCTTCCGCAACCTGGGCGAGATCGAGGCTCTGGCAGGATGCGACCGTCTCACGATCTCGCCCGAGCTGTTGAAGGAGCTCGCCGATGATAACGGCGAATTGCCCCGCAAGCTCGATCCGCAAAAGGCGGCGTCGCAGGCTCCGGCGAAGATCGAGATGGACGAGAAGACCTTCCGCCTCATGATGAACATGGACGCCATGGCGACGGAAAAGCTCGCCGAAGGTATTCGCACTTTCGCCAAGGATCTTCAGACACTCCGCGAGCTGATGTCGAGCCGCGCGCAGAAGGCGGCTTGATACGGTGAGTGCGCCGGTCAGAGCACCGGCGGCTTGCGGTGGTGGGTGGCGCTCTCATAGGCGTGGGCGAGCGCGATCAGCGCGCCTTCGCTGAACAAATGCCCGATGAAGATGATGCCGAATGGCGAGCCCGAGGCATAGGCACCGGCAGGAATGGTGATCCCCGGTAGGCCGGCAATATTGATCTCGCAGACCGATGTCTCGTGCAGGCCTTCGGAGCCATGCAGCGGCGGCAGCTCGTTGCGCAGCTGCGGGAAGACCAGCGCATCAAGCTTGTGGCGGGTCATCACCTCCTCGAAGATCTCGAGATACATCTCGCGCAGTTTGAGGAATTCGGAGAGGTCCGGCGCAACAGTGGGATTGTCGCGACACCGCGTGAACGGCTCCAGCGCCGACATGTAGAAAAGGACGCCGCCCGGCGCGAAACAATCCTCGCCCTTGGTCGCCTCGGCGAATGCCTCGAAGGACTGCAACGCGGCGCCCGGCCCCATGCGCTTCAAGTAGAGGTGCATGTCGTAAGGTACGGACTCCATTCCGCGCGCGTCAAAATGGTCGAGGCCGGGGGCGGGCTGGCCCAGCGCCGCGAAATTCGAGCCTGCGAACGGATCCTCGATCACGATGGCGCCCGCGTTTTTCAGCTCGCCGACGGCGCGCGCGTACAGGGCTGTACATTCCTCCGAGAGTGGCCGCTCGCGCCAGCCTTGCCCGTAGAGGCCGATCCGCTTGCCCTTCAGCGTCGCCGTCTCGAGGCCGGCCGTGTAGCCGCCCTTCGGCTGCTTGCCGATGCCGGCCACTGTCTTCGGATCCTCCGCCGTGTAGCCCGCGAGCACGTCGAGGGTCAGCGCGGCGTCGCGCACGCAGCGGGCGATCGGGCCAACGACGTCGCGCGTCGAGCCGGCGAGCGGCATCACGCCGGCGTTCGGCACCAGCGCGAAGGTCGGCTTGAGACCGACGCAATCCTGCGCGGACGCCGGATTCTGGATCGAGCCGCCGGTCTCCTCGGCCAGCGCCAGCACGCAGAGGCTCGCGGCCACGGCCGCGGCCGAGCCGGCGCTGCTGCCGCCCGGCATCCGATCACGGATCGCCACGTTATAGGTTGGGCCGGCCCAGCTGTCGGAAGCGTGTGTGCCGGTCGCCGACAGGACGGGGATGTTGGTCTTGCCGAGGATGACGCACCCGGCGGCGCGCATCCGCGCCACGACGGGCGAATCCGTCGCCGGGATCAGGTCCTTGCCGCCGGCTCGGCTCGACAGGAAGTGCCAGCCGCCGGTCGACGGCTCGCCGGCCATGTCCATCGGGTCCTTGACGGCGATCGGCACGCCGGCCAGCGGTCCGAGCTTTTCCCCGGCCGCGCGGCGCCGGTCGATCGCCCGCGCATCGTCGAGCGCCTTGGCATTCATCGTGATGTAGGCGTTGAAGGTCGGATTGTAGGTCTCGATGCGGGCGAGGAAGGCTTTCGTCAGCTCCTCCGAGGTGACCCCCGCGGCAAACGCGGCCGCGCAATCGGCGACTGTCATCTCGACGGCGAAATCGGCGTCGCCTGGATTGATGTTCGACATGGCGCGACCTCCTCACGCGGCTTACGCCCGCGGTGGAAGCAGTGTGCCGCCTCGGTAGCGACCCTACAAGCCCCACGCTAAGCACGTACGGGCGGATACCTGGGACGTATCCTTCGCTTGCCGCTTCGGTTGGCTTGGCTCCTCGCTTGCAGAAGCGTCATGGTGAGACGGACCCGCGGTCCTCCTTAAAACCAAGGAATGGGCATGGCCTACACGCACGACCTCGCCGGCACGCGTCACACGTTCGCCGACCTGCGGGCGCTGCTCGCCGCCGCTTCGCCACAGCGCTCTGGCGACGAGCTGGCCGGGCTCGCCGCGAGCTCCGTCGCCGCGCGGATCGCCGCGCGTTTCGCGCTCGCCGACCTGCCGCTGACGACGTTTCTGAACGAGGCGCTAGTCCCCTACGAAGACGACGAGGTGACGCGGCTCATCATCGACACCCATGACGCCGCCGCTTTCGCGCCGCTCGCCGCGATGACGGTCGGCGATCTCCGCGATTGGCTGCTCGCGCGCGAGACCGATACCAACACGCTCGCTGGCGTCGCGCCGGGCCTGACGCCGGAGATGGTCGCCGCCGTCTCCAAGCTGATGCGCAACCAAGACCTCATCGCGGTCGCGCGTAAGTGCCGCGTCGTGACGGCGTTCCGCACGACGCTCGGCCTCCCAGGCTGCCTTGCCACTCGTTTGCAGCCAAATCACCCGACCGATGATGCGCGCGGCATCGCGATCTCGATCCTCGACGGCTTGCTCTACGGGATCGGCGACGCGGTGATCGGCATCAATCCCGCGACCGACAGCGTCGGCAACGCGACCAACCTGCTGCACATGCTCGACACCTTTCGCCGCGATTACGACATCCCGGTGCAGACCTGCGTTCTCACGCATGTCACCAACGCGATCGAAGCGATGGCGAACGGCGCGCCGACGGACCTCGTGTTCCAGTCGATCGCCGGGACACAGGCCGCCAATTCCGGCTTTGGCATCGATCTCGCCGTACTGCGCGAGGCGAGCGAGGCAGCGCTCGCCTTAAAGCGCGGGACGGTCGGGCACAACGTCATGTATTTCGAGACAGGCCAGGGCGCGGCGCTCTCGGCGGACGCGCATCACGGGATCGACCAGCAGACAGTTGAGGTGCGCGCCTACGCCGTTGCGCGCGCGTTCGAGCCGCTGATCGTCAATACCGTGGTCGGTTTCATCGGCCCGGAATATCTGTTCGATGGCAAACAGATTATCCGAGCCGGCCTCGAGGACCATTTTTGCGGCAAGCTCATGGGCGTGCCGATGGGTTGCGACGTCTGCTACACGAATCACGCCGAGGCCGACCAGGACGACATGGACAACCTGGCGACGTTGCTCACGGTCGCCGGCGTCACCTTCTTCATCTGCGTGCCCGGTGCCGACGACATCATGCTGAATTATCAAAGCCTTTCGCACCACGATGTCATGGCGCTACGCGCCACCTTCGGTCTGCGGCCGGCGCCGGAATTCGAGGCGTGGCTCATGCGCATGGGCCTGCGCGACGAGGCTGGCCGGATGATCGAGCCACGCGGTCAGGGCTCGGGCCTCGGCCGGCTGATGTCGTTCGCCAAGGCATCGTGATGGCCGATGTGCCCGCGAAGTCCGGCGCGTTGCCACCGGTTACCTCGATCGACGCGTGGTGCGATTTGCGCGCGGCGACGCCGGCCCGCATCGGCCTTGGCCGCAGCGGCGACACCATGCCCCTGCGTCCCGTGCTCGACTTCCAGCTCGCGCACGCGCAGGCGCGAGACGCCGTCCATGCCGCGCTCGATGTCGAGGCGCTTCGCGAGGCGCTGTCGCCGCGCGAGACAAACGCCGTCAAAAGTCTCGCGCCCGACCGTGCGGTCTATCTCAAGCGGCCAGACCTCGGCCGCCAGCTCGATGCGGACGATCGCGCCGTGCTCGTGGCCGCGGCAGGTCCGAGCGACTGCGTCTTCATCGTCGCCGACGGTCTGTCGGCCACGGCGACGGCGGCGCATGCCGCGCCGCTCATCGACGCCTGCCTGCCGCTGCTTGGTGGCTTGAAAGTCGGGCCGGTGGTCGTCGCGACGCAGGCACGCGTGGCGCTCGGCGACGCAATCGGCGCGGCGCTCGGCGCCCGCCTCGTCGTGATACTGATCGGCGAGCGCCCGGGCCTCAGCGTCGCCGACAGCCTCGGCGCATACGTGACCTTCGAGCCCAAGCCCGGTCGCCGCGATTCCGAGCGCAATTGTATCTCGAACATCCACGATCACGGCGGGCTCTCGTATGCGCTCGCCGCGCGCAAGCTGGTGTGGCTGATCCGCGCCGCCCTGAAGCTCGGTGCCACGGGCGTCACGCTCAAGGATGCAGAAGATGCGCTGCCGGCCGGAGAACCTTCGCCGCAGCTAGGACGATAGCGGGCCGCTGGCCAGGTGGTGGTGGAGCTGTCATCAAGGCCCGCAACGATCACAAGGTGGCCGCACATTGCTCCCGGAGAGTGCTCTCTCGACGATGAAAGTGATGTTCGCGACGCCGTGCTACATGTCGGCCGTCTCGATGCATTATGTCACGAGCCTGTTCGGCCTGACATTCGAGTGCGCGCGGAAAGACCTCGACTGCATGCTGCACATGCACTCGGCAAGCCTGATCACCCGCAGCCGCAACACGATCGTGACGAAGTTCCTGGAGGAGCAGGACTGCACGCACCTGTTCTGGATCGATTCCGACATTGCCTTCAGCCCCGAGGCGGTGTTTCGGCTTCTGTGCGCCGACCGCGATGTGGTGGCGGGGATTTATCCGATGAAGACGAACCCCTGGCCGGTTGAGGGGCTTCCGGCGGGCATGACGCAAGACGAATACGAGACGCGATACGCCGAATATCCCTTTAATCCGATCGGCCATGGTGGCGAACCGATCGGCAGCCACGTCGATGACGATGGCTTCATCGAAGTGGCCGAGGCACCGACCGGCTTCATGGCGATCAAGCGCGACGTGTTCACGCGCATGATCGCGCGCTACCCGGAGCTTGAGTACACACCGGACGGACCGATCACCAGTCCAACGAGTCGCCTGCATTGGCTTTTTTTCGACTGCATGGTCGATCAGGACTCGCGGCGATACCTGTCGGAGGACTTCGCCTTCTGTCGGCGTTGGCGCGACCTGGGGGGCAAGGTCTACGCCGACCTGCACTCCGACCTGCGGCACCTCGGGCAGCGGCTCTACGGCGGCAATCTGGCCCGAAGCCTGAAGGCGCGAGGGCGGCTCTGATCTTCGCGAAATGGGAGACCCTGATGAAAGGGCCTCCCCTGCGCGCTTTACATCGGCGGCTTGACGTCGCCCTTGCCGACCAGGACCAGCTTCGCGTCGAGCTTGCCGCCGTCGGGCGCGGCGACCGCGAACAGGGTGGAGCCCTTGGTGACGATCGCCTTGTCGGCGGGGTCGAGCGCGACGATCGGCGCCGTCGGCGGCACGGCGATCTTCAGCATCTCACCCTTGTCGTAGGTCACGGTGATCATCTTGTCCTTGCCCGACATCGAGCCTTCCTTGATGGTCCCGTTGGTCATCTTGCTCTTGGTCATCGGCATGCCCATCGACGACGATTTGATCGTGCCGTTGGTCATCTTGCTCTTGGTCATCTTGCCGGCGCCGGTCGTGTCGTCCAGCGAATCCCACGCGTAATGGCCCTCGGCGGTGCCATTCATCGAGGCCGGGAACACGACGACCTCGAGCGCGACCGGGGGGTTTTCGCCCTTCGTCGCGGTTCCGATGAACTTGCCGTCCTTCACCTCGTCGAGGCTGGAGCCGACGACCCAGGCGTACTTCGTGTCGGGCGCGAGCGTGATCTGCTTGGTGGCGCCATCGGCCATCTTCACGGTCATCATCGTGTCGGTGACGCTGTCGACGGTGCCGCGGATGCGCTCGGGCGCGGCAACCGCCGCAGCGGTCATGGCGGCGAGGCTGGCGGCCGCGATCGTTATTACGCGAATCATCTATCTATTCTCCCGGTTGGATCGAAGGCATAAAGAGCAGCACGCGCGCTCGTCAGGTGCATCGCGCGCAACTCATTTGCGTCCATTAGGCAGAAACCCCGAGCTCGCGAAAGGTTCACGTGTCGGTGGCTGGTTCGCGGTCGCCGATGATCGTCTAGATGTAGATCATCCGAACCAGGACCATGGCGGCCGCGGTGATCGGCGTCGCCAAGATCAGCCCAAGCGGCCCAAACAGCATGCCGAGCACTGTCTGCGACAGGAGCGTGTTGACCGGCGGGAGGTCGACGGTGCGGCGCTGGATCAGCGGTGCGATGACGTTGCCCTCGAGCGTCTGCCGCGACGAACAGGATCGCGACATAAATCGCCGTCTGCGGCCCCTGGCTGAGCCTGACGACGATCGCCGGCACCGAGCCGGCCAAGGCCCCGACATAGGGGGCGAAATTGCACAAGGCCGCGATCAGACCGAGCGTCGGCCACAACTGAACCTCCAGCAAGAACGGCCCGGGGCCCGTCAGCACGCCGATCGCCGCCATATCGGCGAGTTGGCCGATGAACCACCAGCGTAACGTACGACCTTCCTTCGCCAGCACCTCGTGGCCACGTCGCCGCCAGGGCCGCGGCATGAGTTTGACGAGGCCGTCGACGTATTGCTTCGGCGAGGAGGCGAGATAGATTCCGGCGACTACGATGAGCAGGAACGTGCCGAAATTGCCCAGCGTGCCCGTCACGAGACCGGCCGCCATCCTCGGCAGATGCCTCGTCAATGTCTTCACGTAGGTCTGGATGCGCGAGACCGTGCCCTATAGCCAGTCGGCGTCGCCGAGCCGCTGCCAGATTTGCGTGACCTGCGTCTCGACCTGATCGGCGATCCCGCGTACCCGATCGACGATCACCGGCCCGCGCAACCAGAACGCAAGTCCAAGCGCCGCGAGGATCGCCAGCACGACGATCGTCAGCGCGAGCCCGTAGCCGATCCGCGTATGGCGCGAGACGAACGCGGCCGCGCCCTGCAGCTGACACGCGAGCAGCGTCGCCGCGAAGAGCAGCAGCACGACGTCCGAGGCAGGTAGAGCACCGCCAACCCCACCACCAGGGCGACGAGAGCACCTTTAGGTTGGCCATGCGCTCGATGCCGCGCGCATGGCGTACCTCCGCCGGCGGCGATCGAGGTGCGTCGTCGGGCCACGACGAGGTCACCGCCTCACCCACCGCCGCCAGCGATCGGCGACTGAAAGCTCAGCCCCAGGTCCCATGGAAAATAGATCCATGTGTCCTGCGAGACTTCGGTGATGAACGTGTCGACGAGCGGCCGGCCTTGCGGCTTGGCGTAGACGGTCGCGAAGTGCGCCTTCGGCATGAGGTCGCGCATGACGCGGGCTGTCTGCCCGGTGTCGACGAGGTCGTCGACGACGAGGATGCCCACCCCGCCGCCGGCGGCGAGCTCGGGCGTCAGGCCTTTCAGCACGCGCACCGCGCCCCGGGTGTCCTCGCTCGCACCTGGCTCGCCGTGGTAGCTGACGATGCACACTGTCTCGATCACGCGGATCGAAAGCTCGCGCGAAACGATCGCCGCCGGCACCAGTCCGCCGCGCGTGATGGTGACCATCGCCGAGAATGGCCCGAGCCCGCTCAAGCGCCACGCCAGCGCACGGCAATCACGATGAAACTGCTCCCAGGAGACCGGAAAGGCGCGTGCCGGCTCCATCACGCGGGACCATAAGCGCGGATCATCGCCTCGACCTTGGCGGCCGCGGCATCGACGGCGGCCGCGTCCTTGCCGCGCACGACGATCTCGTTGTGGAAGCGCCCGTCGCGAACGCTTGGATAGGAGCCGATCGAGACGTCGGAAAAGGCTCCCGCGATCGCGCCGAGCGAGGCGGCATAGGTGCCCTCGGCGAGTGGGCCGGCGACGATCGAGCGTGAGACTGTCCTGGCGCCGCCCGCGAGCCGCGGTGTCACCGCGTCGAGCATCATCTGCATGATCGAGGGGACGCCGGCCATGACGATGACGTTGCCGATCCAGAAGCCCGGCGCCTTCGAGATCGAGTTCTCGACGAGCTCGGCGCCGTGCGGGATGCGCGCCATGCGCCGCCGCGCCTCGTTGAGATCCTCCGGCTTGATGCGCTCGAGCAGGAGCGCGATCGCGCGCGGGTGCTCGGAGAGGCCGACACCGAAGGCCGCGGCGATGGCGTCGGCCGTGATGTCGTCGTGGGTCGGGCCGATGCCGCCGGTCGTGAATACGTAGGTGTAGCGCTCGCGCAAGGCATTCACCGCCGCGACGATATCGCCGAGGTCGTCGGCGACGACGCGGACCTCGTGCAGGTCGATGCCGAGTTCCGTGCAGCGATCGGCGATCGTGCCGATGTTCCTGTCCTTGGTGCGGCCCGACAGGATTTCGTCGCCGATCACCAGGACGGCGGCGGTGACGCTCATGCCGGCACGAGCAGCGCGTCGCCACAGGCGCCCTGCAGCGTCGTGCGCAGCTTGCCGAGGCGCTGGATAAGCTCCTCGATCTCGGCCACCTCGATCTGCAGCATGCAGGCGAGATCCTTCGGGATCGAGGCCGCCTTGCGCTCGAGTGCCTGCCCGGCCGGCGTCAGCAGGATCGTCACCTGGCGCTCGTCGGCGGGATCGCGGACGCGGCGCACGTAGCCCAGTCCTTCCAACCGCTTCAGCAGTGGGGTCAGCGTGCCCGAATCGAGAAAGAGCTGGGCGCCGATCTCCTTGACGCGCATGCCGTCACGCTCCCACAGAACAAGCAGAACGAGATATTGCGGATAGGTCAGCCCGAGCGGTTCGAGCAGGATGCGATAGGCGCGCGTGAACGCGTGCGATGTCGAGTAGACGGCAAAGCAAAGCTGCTTGCGAAGGGGAAGGGTGCGGTCGGACATCGTTATTGCATAAAGCCTTTCCGCCTCGCGGACAGCCTCGCTCGGAAGCGATTTAATTGCCTTCCGTCAAATGCGGTTACGAACTGCCGGTTGCGGCCCGGCTCTTGCTTTTCGGCACGCAAGATTGACTTGCACCCTTTTCGGAAATCGCATGAACTCGTGAGTTCGACGCTCCCAAGACGGCAGGCCGGGCAGCGCGGCGGCTCGATCGAGCTGACAGGAGGTTGCTCGATGGGTCCGGGTCCGCACGTCGTGATCGATCTTAGCTTCAGACGGCGGTGGGTGTTCGGCTCGACCGTCGCCATCGGCATGTTGCTAGTCGTGGCCAGCACGCCCGTCGCCGCGCGCGGACCCGATTCGCTCGCCGACGAGGCGGCGGCGGTGAGCGATGCCGTCGTGAACATCTCAGCGACGCAGACGGTCGAGGACAAGAAGCAGGTGAGCGCCGGCGATCCGGACGCGCAGCAGGGCACGCCATTCGACGATCTCTTCGACGAGTTCTTCAAGAAGCGTCGCGGCGAGGGCGGCGACGACGGACCGCATCGCGGCGAGCGCCAGTCTAATTCGCTGGGGTCCGGGTTCGTCGTCGATCCCAAGGGCATCATCATCACGAACAATCACGTTATTGCCGATGCCAACGAGATCACCGTGATCTTCACCGACGGCCAGAAGCTGCGCGCCAAGCTGATCGGAACCGACACCAAGGTCGATGTTGCCGTGCTCAAGGTCGAATCCGCGAAGCCGCTGAAATCCGTCAAGTTCGGCGACAGCGAGGCGATGCGCGTCGGCGACTGGGTGATGGCGGTCGGCAATCCTTTCGGGCTCGGCGGCACGGTGACGGCGGGCATCGTCTCGGCGCGTCACCGCAATATCGATTCCGGCCCGTACGACAATTACCTGCAGACCGACGCCGCCATCAACAAGGGCAATTCGGGGGGGCCGTTGTTCAATATGGCGGGCGACGTCATCGGTATCAACACGGCGATCCTGTCGCCGTCAGGCGGATCGATCGGCATTGGTTTCGCGACCCCGGCGTCGAGCGTGGTTCCAGTGATCGATCAGCTCGAAAAATACGGCGAGGTTCGGCGCGGCTGGCTCGGCGTGCGGATCCAGAACGTCGATGATTCCATCGCCGAGAGCCTCGATCTCGGCAAGACGCGCGGCGCGCTCGTGTCCGGCACGGATACCAGGGGGCCGGCCGCAAGTGCTGGGATCGAGACCGGCGACGTCATCGTCAAGTTCGACGGGCATGACGTCACCGAATCGCGAGAGCTGCCGAAGATTGTCGCGCAGACCCCGGTCGGCCAAGACGTGCCCGTTGTCGTCATGCGTAAAGGCAAGGCACTCACGAAGTCTGTGAAGCTCGGCCGGCTCGAGGATGTGACGAAGGTCTCCACCGGCAGCAGCACCAAGCCTGACGCGGCAACACCAACTCGGCCGGCCGCGGTCGAGGGTGCGCTGGGCATGACATTCAGCGGCCTCACCAGCGAAACGCGGCAGAAATTCACGATCAACGACAGCGTCTCCGCCGGCGTCGTGATCAGCGGTGTCGCGCCAAACTCGCCGGCTGCCGACAAGCGCTTGCAGCCGGGCGAGGTTCTCGTCGAGATCAATCAGGAGCCGGTCAGCGAGCCGGTGGCGGCCGCCGAAAAGTTCAAGGCGTTGAAGAGCACAGGCAAAAAGACCGCTCTGCTACTCGTGGCGAACATGCAGGGCGAGGTTCGTTTCGTCGCGGTGCCAGTGAACTGATCTGCCAGATCAGCTCTTCGCGCGACCCTCACGGGCGGGCATGAAACGAGGCTCTTTCGTAAGATCGGACCGCATCGCCGCGCGCGCCTCCTCGATCGCCATGGCAAGAAGATAGGCGAGGAATTTCTCACCGAGGACGTCCGCGGCGTCCTTGGCCGCGGAACATTGATCGATCGTCTCGGCAAGTCGGTCGACGCGTCGCTTCTCGCGCACTGACACGGCTGACGACGGGCTGCCATACGTCGGGCGGTACTCGCCGCCTCCCACTCGTCGTACCATCGTCGCGTTCCTCGGCTGCCTTGCAGTTTTAGGTCGCTACCCGTTGAGCGCGAGGCAAGCATATAGCAAATGAACATATGACGCAGATCGATGAGCGAAATAACGAGTTCGTGTTCAGACAGGATTTCTTTGCTGACGCGGGCACGGCCGCGGCCCACGCGCATCTTGTTCGCGCGGTGTTCGGTTTCGAGCCCATACGGGCGGACGCCGAAGATCCCGCTTGGATGCCATTCGCACTCTTCGATTCAGCAGGCGCTTGCGTCGCAGCCGTCGAGGCGGCCGTGCTGGCGATGATCCTCGATGGCACCGAGACACGTGTGACGGCGATACGTCTTGTCGGCGTCGCCGCGATCTACCGTGGGCGCGGGCTTTTTCGCGACGTGATGCAGCACGCTCTGAGCTGGTGCGAGGCTCAAGCGGCAGGCCCCACCCTGCTCTACACGGAGGAGCACGCGCTCTATACGCGTTTCGGCTTCGAGCCGCTCGCGCAGCATACCTTTGTGGGGACCGCGCCGGTGACGCAGCGAGGCCAGCCGGCGGAGATCGTCAGCGTCGCGCAGGCAGGCTCGCTGCTCGACAGGCTCCTGCCCGCCCGCGCGCCGCTCTCGACCCGTTGCGCGATCCTTCGCGCGTCGGACCTCGTGCGCGCGAGCTTGCAGGCCGACGAAGACCTGACGCTCGCCTACGCGCGCGACCTTGATGCCCTCATCGTTCTCGCGATCGAGGACGACACTCTCGTGCTCGCCGACATCATCGCGGCGAGGATCCCGTCATTGGCGGAGATCGTCGGTTTGATCGCGCCGCGCCCCGCCCGGGTCCGCACGATGTTCCCGCCGGACCGTCTCGGTTGGTACGGCGCGCCGGAGCGCGACGAAACGGGGCTGATGATCAGAGGCCCGTTGCCGGCTGCAATGGGGCGCCCTTTCATGCTGCCGCCGACGATGTCCTTTTGAAAGACGTCAGGCGAACAGGGCGAGCTGGCGCGGCGGAGCGACCCGCGCCCTCAAATCGGCCGCGTCCGTCAGCGCACCAGGCTGCCAATCGGCGCAGACGATGAACGGCATCATCTTCT
The DNA here is from genome assembly GCA_965214415.1 of uncultured Lichenihabitans sp. Taxonomy (GTDB): domain Bacteria; phylum Pseudomonadota; class Alphaproteobacteria; order Rhizobiales; family Beijerinckiaceae; genus RH-AL1. The sequence continues at coordinate 3,440,658 of CBDCBQ010000003.1, read as the reverse complement.
TCACGGACTGACAAAGCCGGGAGAGATCGTCGAGCCGCAAGGTGCGGTACCGGCGCGCGGCGAGGAGCTTGGCGATCGCCTTGACGCCGAGGCCGGGAACGCGAAGCAGCGCCTCGCGATCGGCACGATTGACGTTGACGGGAAAGAACTCGCGATGGGCGAGCGCCCAAGCGGCCTTCGGATCGACGGCGAGATCGAGCATGCCGGCATCCGTCGTGCCGACGATCTCGTCCACGTCAAAGCCATAGAACCGCAACAGCCAGTCGGCTTGATAAAGGCGATGCTCGCGCATCAGCGGCGGCGCGGCGAGCGGAAGAAGTCGGCTCGCGTCGGGGATGGGCGAGAAGGCGGAGAAGTAAACGCGGCGCAAGCCGTAGCTCGCGTAGAGCGTCGAGGTCTGACGCAGGATCAGCCCATCATCGGACGGGTCGGCGCCGATGATCATCTGCGTCGACTGGCCGGCCGGCGCGAAACGCGGGGCCTTTCGCGAGACTTTGCGCTCGGCCTTCGCCTCGTCGATGCGGAGGCGCATTCCACCCATCGCCTTGCGAATGCGCCCGCTATCCTTCTCTGGCGCGAGTCGCGCGAGGCTCGCCTGCGAGGGAAGTTCGACATTGATCGACAGCCGATCGGCGTAGCGACCCGCCTCCGCGAGCAGCCTGGGATCGGCATCGGGGATCGTCTTCAGGTGGATGTAGCCGGAGAACTTGTGCTCGGTCCGCAGCTTGCGCGCCACGCCGACAACCTGCTCCATCGTGTAATCGGGCGTCTGGATGATGCCCGACGAGAGGAACAGGCCCTCAATGTAATTGCGCTTGTAGAAGCCGAGCGTCAAATCGACGACCTCGTCGACCGAGAAGCGCGCCCTTACCACATTCGAGGAGACCCGGTTGACGCAATAATGGCAATCGAACTTGCAGTAGTTGGTGAGCAGTATTTTCAACAGCGAAATACAGCGTCCATCGGGCGCATAGGCGTGGCAGATGCCCATGCCCTCGGTCGACCCGATGCCCTTGCTCTTTAAAGACGACTTGCGATCGGTACCGCTCGACGCGCAGGAGGCATCGTATTTCGCCGCGTCGGCGAGGATGGCGAGCTTTTCGAGCGTGGTCGGCATCGTTCCCACTTTGTCCGATACCGGGCAAATTACAAGGGCAACGATGCCGCGCGATCGAAGGCCCTACCACGCAAGCGAAGGAGGGCCCGATCCGTCAGATGCGGCTGCGGCCGCCCAAGACGAGGTGGTAGAGGCCCAGCACGACCACGGCACCGACGACGGCGACGAGCATGCTGTAGAGGTTGAGCCCGGTGACGGGCGCGGCACCGAACAGCGTGAACAGATATCCGCCGACGAACGCGCCGACAACGCCGAGCACGATGTCGAGGATCAGGCCCTCGCCGCTCTTGTTGACGATCTGGCTGGCGATGAAGCCGGCAATGAGACCGAGTACGATCCAGGCAAGTATGGACATGCTTCTCTCCATTAGTCTGACGAACCGGCTCGCTGTGGGCAAGGTCGGCGGGGTCGGGAGCTCGGTCGTCAGACGGCCGCCTCCTCGTTTCAACAGGTGTCGAGAAGAAGGTTCTGTTTCAACGGCGGAGGCTCCTTGGCGCGCTCGCATGCTAGTGCCGCCGCACTAGTGTGAGCCATCGTCTTGTGGAGCGAGGCCTCGTCGATGCTTCATTCAGGCGATCGCTAGACCAGCACCCCGTCCGCCGGGCGCGCCAGCGCTCGTGCGACGACGAGCACCAGCGCGGCCACGGCGAGCGGGGCCAGTGCCTCGACGAGCATCCCGGTGGCGGCGAGGCCGGCCGCGGCGGCGATCGAGATCGAGACGAACGCCTCGGCGAAGGTCGCGAAACGCGACGATGTCTGCCGGCGCCGAAAGCTCGCGCGCTTGGCCTGGGCGCGAAAGAAGAACTGCACCGCGCAGGCGCCGGCCGCCGATAGCGCCGAGCCGACCAGCGCGATGGCCGCCACACGCGGCGTCGCGAAAGCCAGCGCGGCAGCGAGCGGTACCACGGGGAGCGCGACCGCGACCATCACCGCCTCGATCTTGGCGCGCAGCACGCCGCGCGGCTGAATCGGCGCGGTGGCGACGAGGTCGGGCGCGTCCTCGCCGGAGATGGCGAGCCAGGCTAGGCCGCCGGCGAGCTGGCCCGCCGCCATCACCAGCACCGGCGCCATCACGACGAGCCGTTCGGCGCCGGTGCCGTAGTCGCGCCACAGCAGCACGGCCGGCGGCAGCAGGTAGAGGATCTGCATCAGGCTCTGCGAGACGAGCCAGGGGTCGCGCCACAGCAGCATCCACTCCTTGACGCGCAGCGACTGGCCGAGCGAGCGCCGCCGAAAGACGCGGTCGCGCGCGCGGGCGGCGGGCTCGTCGGCGAGGCTCGCGACCGTCAGCGCGTCGCGCGCGAAGGCCGGTGCCGTGGCGGCGGTTGCCGCCGCGAGCAGCACGATGGCGAGCGCCACGAGGGCCGCCGTCGCGACGAGGTCGCCGAGCGCGGCATGGGCGGGCCACCAGGCGAGGCTGTCTGGCCCGGGCGCGGCGGCGATCACCGACGGCGAGGCGAACAGCGCGCTGCGCGACAGGCTGCCAGCAGACGCCACCGCGGCGATCTGGATGCCGACGACGAAGCCCGCGCCGACCACGGCGGCCGCGATCTGCGCCACGAGGCGCGTGCGCTTCGCCCCGACGATGCGGAACATCAGCGCCGTCAAAGCCACCGCGCCCGCCGCCGCCGACACGCCCATCGCCACCACGACGAGGTAGGCGGAAAGCAGGCGCCATCCGACGAGCCAGGCCGCCACGTCGACGACCGGGCCAATCAACAACGCCGCCATCGCCGCGCTCGCCAGCGCGTTGGCCGCGATGCGTATGGCGAACAGCCGCGCGGCGGGGGCGGGCGAGGCGAGGATCAAGTCGAGGTCGGCGCGCGCGTAGAAGCTACGCGTCACCGTCTCCATCGCCTGAGAGAGCAGCAGCGTCCAGGCGAGCAGGGCGGAGCCGGTGAGCGCCACCAGGAATGCCCTGTCGGGAGCGCGGATCAGCGCCTCCGACGGGGCGAGGATCGCGTAGGCGACGAGGTGGAGGACCACGACGAAGACGGCGACGCCGATCGCCGCCCAGACCGCGCGACGCGGCTTGCCGCCCTGCAGCATCATGGCGACATCACGCCAGGCGAGGCGCAGCTCGTGGCGGGCGAAGAAGGTGAAGCTCATGCCGCCGCGCGCGCCTCGACGAGGCCGAGGAAAACGTCCTCGAGGCTCGCGTCGCCGCCGAGGCTGCCGCCCGCGTCGCCTCCCAGTTGGCCCGCCATCTTGAGCCGTAGCTCGCCCAGCGTGCCCTCGGCGATAAGGCGGCCGTCGGCGATGATGCCGATGCGCTCGGCCATCCGCTCGGCCACTTCGAGGATATGCGTCGTCATCAGCACGGTGGCGCCGGCGCGCACCCGCTCGATCAGGATCGTCTTCACCTGCCGCGCCGAGGCGGCATCGAGCCCGGTCAGCGGCTCGTCGAGGATGATCAGGCGTGGCGCGTGCACCAGCGCGCCGGCCAGCGCCACCTTTTGGCGCATGCCCTTCGAGAACCCGCCGCAGCGCTCGTGCGTGTGCGGCGCCAGGCCGAGCTGGGCCAGCAGCATCTCGGCTTCGGCCGCCGCCGTGCGCGGCGCGACCTGCCACAGGCCGGCGACGAACTCGAGGTACTCGAGCGGGGTCAGCTTGTCGTAGACGAGCGGCTCGTCCGGCACCCACGCCGTGATGCGCTTCGCGGCGACTGGATCCTTCCGGGCGTCGACCCCAAAGATCGCGATCGCGCCGGCATCCGGCCGCAGCAGGCCGGCGGTCATCCGCAGGCTGGTGGTCTTGCCCGCCCCGTTCGGCCCGAGCAGGGCGTAGAACTCGCCGGCACGCAGCGTGAGATCGAGCCCGCGCACGGCGGGCTTGTCGAAGGCCTTGGTCAGGCCGGTGATGGCAAGGGCATCCATGCTGTGCCTCGGGCGACGGGTCGTCCGGCACTATAGGTGGTGCGCCTTGCCGCTTCCTGAATGAGGCGTCATCCACCCCTTTCGCCGCATTCGATTCCGCGATAAGGTATTATTACCGAAGAGCGGCGATGTCAATCGCTCTGCCGCCAAGTAGCCGAACGGTCGCCCCAAGCCATGCGCATGTCGGCGTCCGACCACTTCGCGACGAACCTTTGTCGGCGAACGGCACCTTCGAAACGTGACATTGTCCGGGATCGCCGACATCGCGATTCGGAGCCGCGCACCGCGCGCATGGCGGCAAAGTTTTGTCTCGATCGGATCACCGTATAATCCCGGCGTAAAAGCCCGGTGTCTAATTTGATGCCGCGACGGCACAGCTCAAGCGACGGCGCTCGCTTGCCCCACCGGCGCCGCCGCCGCCTTTCCCGCCAGTCGAGCCGGCGCCGCCGGCGACGATCTCGAGTGTCTCGCCCGCCGTCAGATTGAAATAGCCACCGACCTCCGCGCCGGCAACGCCAAGTTGAGTGCCACTCTGACTCGCGCCACCCCGCCGCCGTAGGCGCTGATGTCATAGCGCCCCGTGGTCTTCACGGTGACCTTCTCGATGCTGCCGCTATATGTATCGGTGCCCATGATGCGCTCCCTTGACGTGGTCGCCTCTTTTACGGTCGACCCGTGATCACGGGTGACGATCCATTCATCGCTTGCGGCGCCGTCTCGCAGGCCACCGGCACGCCCAGCGTGTTGAAATCCGCGGCGCGCCACAGCGCCATGCCCTCGTAGCGGGCCCACAGGTCCGACGGCAGGATGCTGCGGCGCTCGATGCCGCGGACCTGGGGCCGGACGCTGTGAAGCCCCGGCGTGCCGAGGCGCGCGTCGAACTCGGTCGCGTCGAAGCCAACGTTGTCGAACGTGGGTGAACGGTTCGACGCCGGTGAAGGCGTAGACGGCGGCCATCGCCTTGGCCGGCCGGTTCACCAGCGTGTCGTAGGAAGCAGCATGAAGCGAGAGGCCTCCGACGAGTGCATCGCCTGCTTCAGCGCGTTCAGCGGAAAGCCGACCAGCCCGCCAGCCGCGATGGGTGTCGAACACCGTGCGGCCAGGATCGAGCGCGTCGTAGTAGCTGGTGAAGACGCCGCGCAGCACCGCCTCGCGCTGGGCCGGCGTGAAGAACACCGCGCTCTCGTTGCCGGCGCTCATGTCGCCAAGCAAAGCTTCGACCATCGAGCCGACGGGGCTGGTGGATGTTGGTGTGCAGCGCTGGATTTTGCCGCAGCAGCGCGCCAGCAGCGTGGAACCGGACCGAGGGAGGCCGGAAATGAAATGTACAGACGGCATGGGGAAAGGGCCCGAGAGACGTCGACCGCTGAGAAATGGCCGCTGCCCATGCTGTGAAATAGACAGGAATGCATACGCATTCGACCGTCAATATCGTCTCGACGACCGAAGCGACCGGGGCGACCGGCTCGATCATCGTGGACGTGGACGCGGCCGAGCATCACGGGCGACGTTCGCCTTGCCGTCCAAGGCTTTGCATCTCGGCGATATAGCCTCGCAGCAGCGACACCCGACGCGGCCGAAAGCTCTCGCCGGCAAGTGCGACCTCCCGCACCCGATCCGCGTAAAACTTGCGATAGCCCCGGCGCAGGCAGCACCAGGCGAGCACGACAAGCTTGTTGTCGAGGTAGACGATGGCGAGCGGCCAGATTTTCCGCGCGCTGGTCGCGCCCTGCTGGTCGGTATAGCCGATCGTCACCGCCTCCTCGCGCCAGCAGGCGCGGCGGATCGCGTCGAGATCGGGCGCCATGCCGGGCGTGACGGGGTAGCGGCTAGCCGGACGATAGACCTGCGAGACCGCGTGCAGGATGTGCTGCTGGACGGCATCCGGCAGCGTCGCGACGACCTTGGCGAGCACCGCGCCGGCGGCCGCGGCCAAGGCGGGATCGCCCATGTGCCGGACCTGGGCGAGGCCCAGCACCAGGGCCTCGATCTCGAGGCGATCGAACATCTGCGGCGGCAGCGCGCCGTCCTCGACGAGGCGGTAGCCGTAGCCGCGCTCGCCCTCGATGTGAGCGCCGGCCGCGCGCAGGCTCTCGATGTCCCGGTAGAGCGAGCGCGGGGACACGCCCGTCTCCTCGGCGAGGCGGGCGGCGGTGACGGGGGCCGGCAGCACGCGCAGCGCCTGCAGCAGCCGGAACAGTCGATCGGTGCGGGCCATGGCAACTGACGGATGGCGCAACTGACGGAAACTGACAGGTGGGGTGGCGTAGATCATTTGCATCGACATCACCAGCAGGAGCCGACCCGATGCTGACTCTCTTCCATTCACCCAAGACTCGTTCGACCCGTATCGTCGCGCTCCTGAAGGAGCTCGATGCGTTGGACGAGGTGACGATCGAGATCGTCGGCGCCAACCGTGCCGACGGCACGGGCGGCCGCGATACGCGCAACCCGCATCCCGACGGCAAGGTGCCGCTGCTGATGCACGACGACGTCATGGTCTGGGAGTCGACCGCGATCGCGCTTTATCTCGCCGAACTGTTCCCGAAGGCGGGGCTAGGCATCCCGCCCGGCGACGCGCAGCGCGGGGCCTACATCAGCTGGCTCGCCTGGTATGCCGGCGTCGTCGAGCCGATCTTCGTGATCCAGGCGAGCGGGCTGAAGCACCCGATCTTCGACACGACCTTCCGCGGCGTCGCCGAGATGAAGGCGCGGCTGACGCAGGCGTTGGCCGACAAACCATTTCTGACCGGCGACAGCTTCACCGCGGCCGACTTGCTGTTGCACACGCCCTGGGCGTGGTTCGGCAAGCCGGGCGACCCCATCATCGATGCCTGGGTCGATCGCTGCACCGCACGGCCGGGCGCGCTCTACGCGGCCGCGTTCGACGCGGAGCACATGGCAGGCTGAACGATGCTCGAGAGATCGCGGGCGACTGCGCGCTTCAAAAGACCGCGTGATCGCCGCGCTCGACGATCGCCTCGCCGGCGATGACCCGCGCGTAATGCTCGCGCAGCGTGTCGGTGCCGGTCGAAGGCGTGGCGGCGGCGTCGTAGCAATGTGTCGTCGGGTCCCAAACAAGCATGGATTCGGTCGCGTAATAGCGGCCGATGCGCGCCAGCTCGGCTTTCTCGGTGAGCGGCGGATGCACGCGGCCGAGAGTCGCGAGCCCGCCGATGATGGCATCGAGCAACGCCACGGGCACGCGCTTGAATCGCGGGGCGCGGTTGAGCAGGCCGAACAGCAGCTCGCCCTGCTGCCGCGGCGTGATCGCCTCGCCGGGGCCGCCGATCGGCAGGATGCGCTTCTGAAGGGCCGCCTCGTCGAGGCAGGCGGCGATGTAGCGGCCGAGATCCGCGTCGCTGATCGGTTTGCAGGCGGTCGAAGTTCCGTCGCCGAAAACCAGGAACGGCTTGCCTCGCTTCAGCCGATCGATCTGGCCCGACAGCGATTTGAAATAGGCGGTCGGCCGCACGATCGACCAGGTGAGCCCCGACGCGATCAGCTCGCGCTCGAACGCCAGCTTGGCGTGCTGGAAGGCGAGGCGCGGCCTTTGCACGCAGAGCGCCGAGAGAAGCACCATGTGCGTGACGCCCGCCGCCTTCGCCGCCGCCAGCGCGCCGACATGCGCGTCGTGGTCGACCGCCCACGCGTCCTCCGGGGAGCCGGTGCGCGAGGCCAGGCACGAGACGAGGACATCGAAGCGCTCATCGGCAAAGCCGTCCCGCGCCAGGGATGCGGGATCGGTCGCCTCGCCGAAGCGCACGCGAGCGCTGCCCAGCAGCGTGGCACTATCATCCGGCATCAAACGACCCCCGATGCCGGCACGGGGCCGCACGAGGCACACGACGTCGTGGCCGCGCGCCACCAGTGCATGCGCGGTCGCCCGGCCGATCGTCCCCGTGCCGCCGAGCAGCAGCACGCGCTTGGGGTGTTGCGATACGAAAGGCAATGCCGTCACGTTCCCAGCAGGCCCGGGAGCACGGGGATCGCCAGAAATGGCGGGTCCGCCTCAACACCGTCGATCTTGACCGTCCCGCCGGCTAGCGCGCGCGTCCGGTCGTCGTCAATGTCGAGCTTGTGGTCGGTCATGGGTGATTCCTCGTTCGGCTATGGTCCGCTCGGCGGCTTGACCACCCAAACGCGTCAGTCTTCATCTTGCGTCTTATATTGCTTTCATGAACCGCTTCGCCCAGCTCCTCGACCGCCTCTCCTACGAGCCCGGCCGCAACAACAAGCTGCGGCTGATGACGGCATATTTCCGCACGGTGCCGGACCCGGAGCGCGGCTTCGCGCTCGCCGCGCTGACGGGCGCCCTGTCGTTCCAGTACGCCAAGCCGAACCTGGTCCGCGCGCTCATCTCGACCCGCGTCGATCCCTACCTGTTCGGCCTCTCCTACGATTACGTCGGCGATCTCTCGGAGACCGTGGCGTTGCTGTGGCCGGCTCCGGCACCTGCCGAAGCCGGGCCGGGGCACAACGCGCCGCCGCTGCACCTGTCCGATGTCGTCGCGACGCTCGGCACGGCGGGCAAGCTCGATCTGCCGCGGGTGATCGCCGCCTGGCTCGACGCGCTCGACGAGACCGGCCGCTGGGCGCTGTTGAAGCTCATCACCGGGTCGCTGCGCATCGGCGTCTCGGCGCGGCTCGCCAAGACGGCGGTGGCCGACCTCGGCGGCAAGGCGGCGAACGAAATCGAGGAGGTCTGGCATGGGCTCCGGCCGCCCTACATCGACCTGTTCGCCTGGGTCGAGGGGCGCGAGGACAAGCCCGACGCGACCGATCCCGCGCCGTTCCACCCGGCGATGCTGGCGCACGCCATCGAGGAGCGCGACTTCGCGGTGCTGCAGCCGGCCGCGTTTCGCGCCGAATGGAAGTGGGACGGCATCCGCGTCCAGGCGACGCGCGGGGTCGAGCCGGACGGGCGGCCGGCGATCCGGCTATATTCGCGTACCGGCGAGGAAATGTCGGAGACGTTTCCCGATCTGACCGAGATGCTGGCCGATCTTCCGCACGACCGTTTCTCGCTCGACGGCGAGCTGCTCGTGGTGCGTCGCGGGCTCGTGCAGCCGTTCGGCGTGCTGCAGCAGCGGCTCAACCGCCGCACCGTTTCGCTGAAGCTCATCGCCGAGTTCCCGACGCACATCCGCGCCTATGACCTGCTCTCGCTCGACGGCGAGGACATCAGGCCGCTGCCGTTCGCCACACGCCGCGAGCGGCTGGCTTCCTTCGTCGCCGAGGCGGGGCACGACAAGCTCGATCTCTCGCCGCTGGTCGCGTTCTCGGCCTGGGACGATCTCGCGCGGGCGCGGGCGGACCCGGCCGGGGCGGGGGCAGGCCCCGACGCCGAGGCGATCGAGGGCTTGATGCTCAAGCGCGCCGATTCGATCTACGTGCCGGGCCGGCCGAAGGGGCTCTGGTACAAGTGGAAGCGCGATCCCTACACGGTCGATGCGGTGATGATGTATGCGCAGCGCGGCCACGGCAAACGCTCGTCGTTCTACTCCGACTACACGTTCGGCGTCTGGCGCGAGGACGCGGAGGGGGATGGGCTGGTGCCCGTCGGCAAGGCCTATTTCGGCTTCACCGACGAGGAGCTGGTCCAGCTCGATCGTTTCGTGCGCAACAATACGACGAACCGCTTCGGCCCGGTGCGCGAGGTGGTGCACGGCAAGGACGCGGGCCTGGTGCTCGAGATCGCCTTCGAGGGCCTGAACCGCTCGACCCGCCACAAGTCCGGCGTCGCCATGCGCTTCCCCCGCGTCGCCCGCATCCGTTGGGACAAGCCCGCGCGCGAGGCGGACCGGATCGAGACGCTGGAAGGGCTGCTGCGGGTGGCGGTGTAGGGTCAACCTTGTGATCTGGACCGTGCGGCGTCTCCATTCCCCTCATGGTGAGGAGAACCGTAGGTCCGGCTCGAACCCAAAGGGCTCGAGAGGGCAAGACATGTGGACCGCCAAGCTGTTGATCAGAGGGTGGTTCGAGACACCGGCTGCGCCGGCTCTCACCATGAGGCTACCTGTAAGATCCGAAGCTCGGCTCACCCCGCCAACAAGGCCGGCACATCGAGCGTCAAACCGGGCGGCTCCAGGACGATGGTCCCGCCGTCATGGCTGGTCGACTCGACGGCGCCCGCGGCGGTCCGCCGATGGTGGACGAGGATGCCGCCGGTGGGGACGATGATGAGGTAATGCATCACGCTCGGGTTGCGGAAGTAGCGGGCGAACTTGACGAGCAGGTCGACGCGCTGCGTCGAGGGGGATGCCACCTCGACGACGATGACCGGGTCGAGGATGAGGGTGACATCGCCGGCGAGGCGCGGCCCGCAGCGCACGGAGGCGTCGGGCTCGAACACGTTGCTGTCGTCGACACGGACCGCCATGTTGTCGGGAAACGCCTCGCAGGGCAGCGCACGCTCGGCGATCTGGCGCTCGAGCTGACGCAGGACCGCATTCTTCGTGCGCGCATGGGTGGCGCGCTCGCTCGCCATCGCCAGGACTTGCCCATCCAGAAGCTCGTGACGGCCGTCGTCGCCCGCGTTCTCGCAGAACGCGGCGAACGCTTCGGCCGTCATCGGCTCATTGGAGCTCTGCGACGTCATGGGCGAGCCCCCTCACGTCGGGCATTCTGGCGGTACGCGCCATCATAGCAGGCCCGCTTTGACATCACCGCCCCTGCGGACTAGGCGGCTGGGCCAAACCCAAGCGGAGGCGCGCATGCCGCTCGACGTCGAACGCCTGCCCCTGGAGGGCCTGCTTCTCCTGAAGCCGCCGCGGTTCGCCGACAGCCGCGGCTATTTCGTCGAGACCTATAACAGGCGAAGTTTCGCTGATGTGCCCGTCGAGGTGTTCGTGCAGGACAACCAGTCGCTGTCGACGCAGCGCGGGACGATCCGCGGGCTGCATTTCCAGCTTGCCCCGACCCCGCAGGCAAAGCTCGTGCGCGTGCTCGCGGGTGCGGTGTTCGATGTCGCCGTCGATCTGCGCGCGGGCAGCCCGACCTACGGCAGATGGTGTGGCGTCACCCTGACGGCGGCGGAGGGTGAGCAGATGTTCGTGCCGGTCGGGTTCGCGCATGCCTTCTGCACGCTCGCGCCCGATACGACCGTCGCCTACAAGGTCGACGGCTTCTACGACCGGGCCGCCGAGACGGGCCTGGCCTGGGACGATCCCGACATCGCCATCGAATGGCCGTTGCCGCGCGCCGAGATCAAGGTGTCTGACAAGGACGCGACGCTGCCGCGCCTGCGCGATGCCGCCACGCCGTTCCGGTTCGAGACCTAGCCGATGCGTTTCATCGTAACCGGCGGCGCGGGGTTCATCGGCTCGGCGGTGGTGCGTCACCTGATCGCCGACACCGCGCACGAGGTGGTCTGTCTCGACAAGCTCACCTACGCCGGCAATCTCGACAATCTGGCGAGCGTCGCCGGCAACCCGCGTTACACCTTCGCGCAGGTCGACATCTGCGACGCGGCCGCCGTGCGCGAGCTGTTCGCGCGCGAAATGCCCGACATCGTCATGCATCTCGCCGCCGAGAGCCACGTCGACCGCTCGATCGATGGGCCGGCCGCCTTCATCGAGACCAACATTACCGGCACGTTCGTGCTGCTCGAGGCGGCGCGCCGGCACTGGAGCGCGCTGGCGAGCGAGGCAAAGACGCGCTTTCGCTTCCACCACATCTCGACCGACGAGGTGTTCGGCTCTCTCGGCGCCAACGACTTGTTTCGCGAGGACAGCCCGTACCAGCCGAACTCGCCCTATTCGGCCTCGAAGGCCGGCTCGGACCACCTCGTCCGCGCCTGGCACCACACCTACGGGCTGCCGACGATCGCCTCGAATTGCTCGAACAATTACGGGCCCTACCACTTTCCCGAGAAGCTGATCCCGCTCGTCATATTGAATGCGCTCGAGGGCAAGCCGATCCCCGTCTACGGCCGTGGCGAGAACATCCGCGACTGGCTCTACGTCGAGGATCACGCCCGCGCACTGGTGACGATCGCCACCGACGGCGTGATCGGCGAGAGCTACAACGTCGGCGGCTGGAACGAGCGAACCAACATCGAGGTTGTGCGGGCGATCTGCGCGCTGGTGGACGAGCTGGCGCCCGACGGCTCGGGCCCGCGGGAGAACTTGATCACCTTCGTGGCTGACCGGCCCGGGCACGATCTGCGCTACGCGATCGACGCCTCGAAGATCGCGCGCGAGCTCGGCTGGCGGCCGCGCGAGACGTTCGAGAGCGGGCTGCGCAAGACAGTGGCCTGGTATCTCGACAATCCCGAATGGTGGCGCCGCATTCGCTCGGGCGTCTACCAGGGCCAGCGGCTCGGCGTCGGCGGGGATGCCGCCTCTTGAGCGGGCCGCTCCTCGTCTTCGGCGCCGGCGGCCAGGTCGGCCAGGAGCTGATGGCGCTGGCCGCCGCGCGCGAGATCCGCGCGGTCGGGCTGACCCGCCGCGAGGTCGACATCCGCGATGCGGACGCCGTCGATGCCGCCGTCGTGGCGGCGGCGCCAAGACTCGTCGTCAATTGCGCGGCCTACACCGCCGTCGACAAGGCGGAGACCGAGCCGGACCTCGCGATGGCGGTCAATCGCGACGCGGCGGCAACGATCGCCCGCGCGGCGGCGCGGCGCCGCCTGCCGGTCGTGCATCTGTCGACGGATTATGTCTTCGACGGCACCAAGCGGGGCGCCTATGTCGAGGCGGACCCGATCGCCCCGCTCGGCGTCTACGGCCGCACCAAGGCGGAGGGCGAGGCCGCCGTGCGCGCGGCAAACCCGCGCCATGTGATCCTGCGCACGGCCTGGGTCTACGGCCGCCATGGCGGCAACTTCCTGAAGACGATGCTGCGCCTTGCCGCCGAGCGCGACCGGCTCCGCGTCGTCGCCGACCAGCGTGGCTGCCCGACGGCCACGGCCGATCTCGCCGAGGCAATCCTCGCGGTGGATCGTGGGCTGGTGCGTGATCCCATGCTCGCCGGCGGCTTCCACTTCGCCGGCACCGGCGTCACGACGTGGCACGGGTTCGCGGAGGCGATCGTCGCCGCGCAGGCGCCCGCGACGGGCCGGCATCCCCCCGTCGATGCGATCGCCACGACGGACTATCCGACGCCGGCGCGGCGGCCGGCGAACTCGGAGCTGGATTCGAGCAAGTTCACCGAGACGTTCGGCTATCGCGCGCGGGGCTGGCGCGAGCGCACGGCGGAGGTCGTGGCGGATCTGACGGGTTGAGGTGCGGGTCGCCCAGTCGACTGCGAGGCAGGTCAGGTCGTGCTAGAAGCGCCGCGAAACATGGGAGGGAGCGTCGGATGCGATCGGGTCGCGTAGTCATTCTGCTTGCCGTCTGCCTCGCCGCCGCCGCCGCGTACGCCGCTCCCGCGGCAGACGACCCAGATACGTCTCGCATCCTCGCGGCGGGCGACAGCTCGGACTGGCTGAGCAACGGGCGCGATTATGCCAACACGCGATTCGCGCCGCTCGACCAGATCGACACGCATAACGTGGCAACGCTAGCGCCGCGCTGGATCTACCAGACCGGCAAGGCCGCCACCTTCGAGGCGACACCGCTCGTCGAAAGCGGCGTGATGTACGTGTCCGAACCAATGTCGAGCGTCACCGCGCTCGATGCCGCCACCGGCAAGCGTCTCTGGCACTACCAGCACGTGTCGACGATGAAGAAGCTCTGCTGCGGCCCGGCCAATCGCGGTGTCGGGCTCGGCGGCGGTCGCGTCTATGTGGCGACCGTCGACGCGCACCTCATCGCGCTCGACAAGTCGACCGGCAAGGTCATGTGGGACATCGCGCTCGCGACGCCCGATGCCGCCACCACGGAGGACACGAGCCTCCTCGGCAAGGTGAAGGCCGCCGGCGCGCGCGGAGCCTCGGGCCAGAGCGGCGTCGGCGCGAATTCGGCGCCGCTCTACTACGATGGCAAGGTGTTCATCGGCATCACGGGCGTCGGCTACGGCCTGCACTTGGAGGCGGACCGGCCGGGCGTGCCGCTCGGCACCGTCGTCGGCATCGCCGGCAAGTACGGCCGCGCGGGCTTCCTTGCCGCCTTCGACGCCGCGACCGGCAAGCGCATTTGGCAGTTCGACTCGACCCAAAAAGGTTGGGAGGGCGACTTTGTCGAGAAGACCGCCTACGGCGTCGCGCTCTATCGCGACATCGCCGCCGAGAAGGCGGCGGACGCCAAGCTGAAGGCCGCCGGCGATGAGCCGTGGCGCACCGGCGGCGGCACCGTCTGGCACACGCCGGCGCTCGATCCCAAGCTCAGGCTGCTCTACTTCGGCATCGGCAACCCGTCGCCGCAGGCGACTGGCGAGGGCAGGCCGGGCGATAACCTCTATTCGGTCTCGCTCGTCGCGGTCGACATCGACACCGGCAAGCTGCGCTGGGCATTCCAGCAGGTGCCGCACGACCTGTGGGGCTACGATGTCGCGAGCCCGCCCTCGCTGTTCGACGTCACGATCGACGGCAAGACCATCCCGGCCGTTGGCGAGGCCTCGAAGGTCGGCTGGTACTTCGTCAACGATCGCCGCGACGGTCGTCTTCTCTACAAGTCCGAGCCGTTCGTGCCCCAACAAAACCTGTTCAAGGCACCGACCCCGGACGGGATCGTCGTCGCGCCGGGCGTCGGCGGCGGCGCGAGCTGGTCGCCCGCATCCGTCGATGTGGCGAAGCAGGTCGTCTATGTCGCGGCGATGCACCTGCCGGCGTTCTTCAAGACGGCGACGCTGCCCGCCGTCGACGGCAAGCCGCCGGTCGACTACACGACGGCCGATCCCGCCGAGGTGCCGCGCTTCGGCACGCTGTCGGCGCTCGATCTCGCGCACGACGGCAAGATCTTGTGGCAGGTGAAAACGCCGCAGCCGCTGGTCGGCGGCGTCGTCGCGACCAAGGGCGGCCTCGTCTTCACGGGCGAGGGCGACGGCGACTTCGAAGCCTACGATGCCGCGTCCGGCAAGCGCCTCTGGCACTTCGCCTGCGGCGCCGGCGTCAACGCGCCACCCGTCACCTACGAGGTCGGTGGCAAGCAATATGTCGCCGTCGCCGCCGGCGGCAGCGCCATTTGGGGCTACCCGCAAGGCGACGCGCTGCTCGTGTTCGCGCTACCCTGATCCTTACCCGCGCGGCGGGGGAGGATCTGTGCTCACCGCCCGAGCGCGTAAAACTCGTCGTTGGGCCGCAAACTGGTCGCGTTGGCGATACGGTTCGACAGGCCGAAGAAGGCGGCGATCCCGACGATGTCCCAGGCGTCCTCGGGATCGAACCCGTGCTCCGCCAGCATCGCGTAATCCGCCTCGTCGATCGCCTGGGCCGAGAGCGCGACCTTCATCGCGAAATCGAGCATCGCGCGCTGGCGTGGCGTGATGTCGGCTTTGCGATAGTTCACCGCGACCTGGTCGGCGAGCAGCGGGGTCTTGGCGCGCACGCGCAGGATCGCCCCGTGCGCGATCACGCAATACTGGCACTGGTTGGCGGCCGACGTCGCGACGACGATCATCTCGCGCTCGGCTTTCGAGAGGTTGCCGGGCTTGTCCATCAGCGCGTCGTGGTAGGCGAAGAAGGCGCGGAACTCGTCCGGCCGCCGCGCCAGCATGAGAAAGACGTTGGGCACGAAGCCCGACTTTTCCTGCACGGTCTCGATGCGCGCACGAATGTCAGCCGGCATGTCGGCAAGCGCCGGCGCGGGATAGCGGCTGATCGGAGCCTCGGACGAGCGCGTCATATGACCTTCCCGGATGTGCTCGCCGTCGAGGCGGGCTGGGACGACCGTATCCGATTGCGTCGCGCCGTCCAGCGTCAGCGCGTGAGCACCAGCCCGCGCGATGTCTTAACCTCGGGATGGCGGCCGGGGAGGATCGTCAGCACCTCGCCGATCTCGGGAAGCTCGTCGCCGACGCGGACGACGCGCTCGCGGCCCTCGATCACCAGGGTCGCGCCGTCGCGGTCGACCGACTCGAGCGTCACGCCCCGGTGTCCCGCGGGCGCGGCGGCCTTTGCCGCGTCCTGCCCGGCGATCGACGCGGTGGCGGTCGTGTCGAGGTCGGCGTCGTCGTCGGTCCGCGCGGGTTCGGCCTTCTGCCGCGCGTGCGGCGCCAGCTGCGCGAAGACCGAAAATTCCTTGCTCGTACCGACGCCGCCGGAGGGGCCATGGACGTTCATGTAGACGCCGAACGCCAGCGCGCCGACGGCGAGGCAGCAGCCGACGGCCCCGATCGCGCCGTCGCTCGAAAGCGAGAAGCCGGCGAGCCGGGCAGGTGGAGATGTCTTCGTCATTGTCGTGTCCTGCTCAAGGCTTCAGCCAGCTCGCGAAAGGCGTCGGTGCTCGCCGCCGTGCCCGGCGCCTGCGTCAACGCCTCGTAGATGATGGGGGTCAGCACGACGGCCTGGTCGAGGTCGGGATCGGCGCCCTGCTGCAGACCGCCCATCAGGCGCAGGTCGCGGGTATCCTCGTAGCGCGCGATCATCGTGCGCAGCTTGCCGACGAGAATACGCTGGTCCGGCGTCCAGACGTGCTGGGCGAGGCGCGAGATCGACCGCAGCATGTCGATCGCCGGGTACCGATAGGCCTCGGCGATGGTTCGATCCAGGACGATGTGGCCATCGAGCGTGCCACGAATACAATCGGCGACGGGATCGTTGTGATCGTCGCCGTCGACGAGCACCGCGAAGACGCCGGTGATCGCGCCGCCTCCCTCACGTCCCGGGCCCGCGCGCTCGAGCAAGCGCGGCAGGCTCGTGAACACGCTCGGCGCGTAGCCGCGCGCCACCGCCGGCTCGCCGGCCGCCAGTGCCACGTCGCGCGCCGCATGCGCGTAGCGGGTGACCGAGTCGACCATCAGCAGCACGCGCTCGCCACGATCGCGAAAGTATTCGGCGATCGCCATCGCGGTCAGCGGCGCCATCTGCCGCATCATCGGGCTCTCGTCGCCGGTCGCGACCACGGTCACGGCGAGCGCGCGGTTGGCTCCCAAAGCATCCTCGATGAACTCGCGCACCTCGCGGCCACGTTCGCCGACGAGCGCGATCACGACGGCGTCGAAGCCTTTCGAGGCCGCCATCATGCCGAGCAGGGTCGACTTGCCGACGCCGGAGCCGGCGAAGATGCCGATGCGCTGGCCGTGGCAGAGCGGCGTGAAGATGTCGATCACCCGAACGCCGCTCTTCAACGGCGTCTTGACGCGACCGCGCTCAAGCGCCGGCGGCGGCTCGGCGTGGATCGGCATGCGGGCGGGTCCGATCTCGAGCGGGCCGGCACCGTCGACCGGCGTGCCGAACGCATCGACGACGCGGCCTTTCCAGGAGGGTGCGGGCGCGACGGTGACGCGGTCCATCGCGGTCGCGCGCGCGCCGATCCGCACGTCGGCCGTGGTCGTGAATGGTTTGACGGTGACGCTGTCGGCATCGACGCGCACGATCTCGCCGTGCCGGCGCGCATCGGCACCGAGCCCGACGCAATCGCCGAGCGTCGCGAAGGGCGACAGCCCGCGCACGCGATAAGTTGTCGGCGTGACGTCGGCGACGGCGCCCGAGATGCGCACGAGCGCGCCCGGCGAGGCCGCGCGAATACTTGCCTCGGCGAGGCGGTCGAGGACGTTCAAGGCGTGCACCATCCCCGCCCGTCATTGCGAGCCGTTTGCGAAGCCACCCAGGAGCTGCACGGTGGCCCCTGGGTTGCTTCGCCGCGCTCGCGATGACGGCGCGATAGGATCCTCACGAACTCGACCCCAGCGTCTTGATCGCGTCCTGCAGGCTGGTCTCGCTCGACTGCTGCAGGTTGACGAGGCCGTCGAAGGCACGCTGGACGCTGATCAGCTTCGTCAGCTCGAGCACGGGATTGACGTTGGAGCTTTCGGAGAAGCCCTGGGCGACGCTGTTGCGCGAGAAGTCGAGCACTGGCGTGGCCGGCTTGTCGGGGAGCACCGCCGAATTGTCGTAGCGCGACAGCCTGGCGTCATCGGGGATCGTGAACAGGCCGATCGCGCCGACCTGGTTGCCGTTTTGCGTCATCATGCCGTCGGCGGCGATCTTCGGTGGGCCGCCGTCCGACGCCAGCAGCATCGCCGAGCCGCCGGCATCGAGGACGGGATAGCCGTTCAGCGTCTGCAGCTCGCCCGACGGGCTCATCTGCATGCGGCCATCGCGCGTGTAGGCCGTGCCGGCTGGCGTCTTGATCGCCATCCACGCCTCGCCCTGGATCGCGACGTCGAGCGGGTTGCCGGTCTGCTCGGCCGCGCCCTGCGTGCGCGTTATGTAGTCGGTGCCGGTCGAGACGAATGACGCCGGCCGCTCGCCCGATTTCGACAGGACGGACGAGAAGGCGACGCCCTGCGCGCGATAGCCGGCCGTGTTCACGTTGGCGATGTTGCTCGCGATCGTCTCGAGCCGCTTCTCGAGCGCGATCTGGCCGGACATCGACACATAGAGATTGCCGCGCACCTTACATGCCTCCGAGCTTCAGCCCCTGCAAGCTGAGGAGCAGGTCGCTGCTGAACCCGGTGGACGAGGACGATGCGGCGAAGATCTGCGCGACGTTCGAGGCGTCCGACGAGGTGTTGTTGCCGCCGACATCCCACATCGCGGTGAACCGCTCGGCCATCGCCTGGACCTTGGTCGGGTCCTGCAGATCCTTGATGTTGATATGCTTGCTCAGCGACGCCGCCTCGGAATCGATGTCGGCCGTCGCCGACGCCGGCAGGCCATATGCCGTCTGAACGACCTTCAAGAGATTCTGATCGGCGAGCAGCCCGTAGATGTTGGTCACGGAGGCCGCGTTGCGCGTGAAGTATAGCGCGAGCTGGACGCCCTCGTTCTGCTTGCCCTGGTTGTCCTCGAGCGATTGCTCGACGTATTTGCTGACGATGCCGCTCGTCGCCGCCGCGCTTTGCGTCACGGTCGCGCCCTGCCCGGCGAAGTCGAACGCGGTGGCGAACGCCTTGTAGCGCGGGTCCGTCAGCGTGTTGGCGAGCGCGCTCGACGAGGCGACGCCGCCCTGCAGCACCTGCGTCATCAGGCCTTTCGCGTAGTTCATGCTCTCGAGGCCGAACGCCTTCATCGCATAGGAGAAGAGCCGGTAGTTGCCGATGAGCTGCGCGGGCGTCGTCACCTTGCCGATGTTGGCGAGGAAATAGGCTGTGTCGTTCTTCACCTGCGGATCGGCCGCGGTCGCGGCCTGCATGCGCGTCAGGTTGTTGGAGACGGCGAGATAGGAGGCGGTGGTCGAGAGCATGGCCTGCGCTCCGGTTGTTCGAGACGACGATGCGTCACTCGGCTTGCGCGAGGCTTGTTTGTCCTTGCGGCACCAGTCGTCAGCCTGGGGCAAGGGACACCTGTTCCACTGGCATCGATCAGAGGAGAGCGGCCTTGAGCTTTGTCATTGGAATCGCCATCGCGATGGGCTGCATGCTCGGCGGCTTCGCGGCGCTCGGCGGACACCTCATCGTGATCTGGCAGCCCTACGAGTTCATTATCATCGGTGGCTCGGCGCTCGGCACGTTCATCGTCGCCAACCCGCTCAACACGATCAAGGATTCCGGCAAGGCATGCCTCGAGGCGATCAAGGGCGCGGGCCCGAAGCAGCGCGACTATCTCGACCTGCTCGGCCTCCTCTACGTGCTGATGCGCGAGCTGCGCGGCAATGCCCGCAACGAGCTCGAGGAGCAGATCGACAACCCGAAGGAATCGGAGATCTTCAAACGATTCCCTAAGGTGCTCGCCGACAAGGACATGACGGCCTTCATCTGCGACTACGTCCGCCTCATCCTAATCGGCAATGCCCGCACGCACGAGATCGAGGCGCTGATGGACGAGGAGATCGAGACCATCAAGCGCGACAAGCTCAAGGCCTACCAGGCGCTCACCGCGGTGTCGGACGGCCTGCCGGCGCTCGGCATCGTCGCCGCCGTGCTCGGCATCATCAAGGCGATGGGCGCGCTCGACCAGTCGCCGGAGCTGCTTGGCGAGCTGATCGGCGCGGCGCTCGTCGGCACCTTCGGCGGCATCTTCATGTCTTATGGTCTGGCGGGTCCGCTCGCCTCGAAGATCAAGGTGACGCGCGAAAAACGCTGCCGGCTCTATATCATCATCAAGCAATCGCTGCTCGCCTTCATGAACGGCGCGATGCCGTTGATCGCGCTGGAGCACGGCCGCAAGACGATCTCGGCCTACGACCGCCCGACGATCGATGCCGTCGAGAACGAGACGATGGCGGGCGGCAAGGGCGCCGAGCCGGCGGCGGCCTGATCCGATGTTTCCGCTGGTCAATCAGACGAAAGGTCCGCAGGCCAACAATCGGCCAGGCACGGCCGGGCTCCTGCAGGATCGCGCGCCGGGGCTGAAGGACGGCATCGACCGATTTATCGGCGCGATCGTCAAGAGCCTGCAGACGATGGCCGGCGCGACGACGACGATCGAAGGCCTGATGGCGGGCGTCGCCCTGGAGCCGTTGCGCGATGTCATCGCCGCGCATCCGACCGATGCCGTCGCGGGCCTGATCGAATGCGCCGAGATCGGCTGCAAGCTGCTCGTCACGCTCAACGGCCGGCTGGTCCACTCGATCGTCGAGCTGCTCAGCGGCGGCAATGGCGTCGAGCCGGTCCCTGACGGCCAACGACCGGCGACGGCGATCGACCAGCAATTCTCGCAGATCCTGGTCGCGCTGACGGCCGCCGCCGTGCAGAGCGAATGGGCCGAGGCCGGCTTCGGGCCGACCCGGGCCGCCAGGATCGAAGGCCCGCTCGCCGCCGATCTCATCGGCGCCCGCATCCAGGAGGTCGCCGTCGTCCGCATGACGATCGGCGCGTTCGGCCAGCATGGCACCCTGCGGCTCGTGCTGCCCCCGGCCGCGCTCGATCGCTTCGGTCGCGACAAGATCGCCGTGGCGACAGCTGGCGACGATCCCGCGTGGCGCGATCTCCTGCGCCGGGAGATCGGCCGCGCGGCCGTGACGCTGGACGCCTACCTCGACGCCAAGCCGGTCGCGCTCTCGGGCCTCGCCGCGCTCGAGGTCGGCCAGATCCTCGCGCTGCCGGTCGACGCGCGGGCGCGGGTATCACTCGTCTGCGACGGCCGCGTCTTCTATCGCGGCGAGGTCGGCCAGGACGACGGCCGCTACTCGCTCCGCATCGAGGAGATCGTTGGCGAGCCGACCTCGGCCGCCACGCTCGACCTCGGTGCGCGTCGGCGCCCCCTCGCCGCCAGCCCCCTCAGCCCCCTCGCCGCCAGTCCGCTGGCCGGCATGCCCAGAGCCTGACCGATGACCCAGACCGCCGAAGCAGCCGCCGTCGCCGAGACCTTGAAGGCGCCGCATCTCGACTCGATCCTCAAGATCCCCGTCGCCGTCCAGGTCTTCCTGGGCTCGGCCTCGTTGCCGATCGGCGATCTGATGAAGCTCGGCCGCGGCGCCATCGTCGCGCTCGACCACAATATCGCGGACCCGGTCGACGTCGTCGTCAACGGGCGGATCATCGCGCGGGGCGAACTCGTCGCGCTCGATGACGATCCCTCGCGCATCGGCGTCAAGCTGACCGAGATCATCGGCCGTCCGGACGCCGCCTGACGCCATGGCGACTGACGCGATCTATGAGGCCGGTATCTCCCCCCTCAAGGGGGCGCAAAAGGTCGCCGCGCTGCTGCTCGTGATGGGCAAGCCGCTGGCGAGCCGCCTGCTCGGCCATTTCGACGCTGGCGAGCTGAAGGTCATCACTAGGGCCGCAGCCGAGCTCGGTTCGGTGCCGCTCGACGTGCTCGAGGATCTCGTCGAGGAGTTCGCCGGCGAGTTCTCGAACGGCGCCGAGCTGCGCGGAAACGCCGACAAGGCCGAGAACCTGCTCTCCGGCGTGCTGCCGCCCGAGCAGGTCGCCGACATCATGTCGGACGTGCTCGGCAACTCGAACGATTCCATCTGGCAGAAGATCGCCGCGCTGCCCGCGCCGATGCTGACGGACTACCTCGTCAAGCAGCACCCGCAGGTCGTCACGCTCGCGCTCTCCAAGCTCGGCGCCAAGGGCGCGGCCGCCGTCATGGAGCTGCTGCCGCGCGAGCGCCGCAACGAGGTGATCCGTCGCCTGCTCGTGCTCGCGCCGGTCGCCGATGCCGCGCTGCGCGTCATCGAGACTCGCATCAACCAGGATCTCATCCTCAATCCGCCAGCCCTGCCCGGCGCGCAGACGGCGCGAATGGCGGAGATCATCAACAAGATGGCGCCCGAGCACGTCGAGGACATGCTGCAGGCGCTGGAGGCCGAGCGGCCCGAGGATGCCGAGGCGTTGCGCGCCAAGCTGTTCTCGTTCGAGGATCTCGTCACGCTGCCGCAGAAGACCCGCCAGGCGCTGTTCGAGAAGGTGGCGAGCGACAAGATCGTCACCGCGCTGTCGGGCAAGGACGCCGAGTTCTGCGCCAACGTCCTCTCCTCGCTCACCGCGCGGGCGCGCCGCCTCGTCGAGAACGAACTCGCTGGTGCCGGTGCCGCGCCGGCCCGCGACGTCGCCGCGGCCCGCCGCCTCATCGCCGACACGCTGCTCGCCATGGCCGAGCGCGGCGAGGTCGAGCTTCGCGCGGCGGACGCCTGATGGCGGACGAGGACACAAGCAGCGAGAAGACCGAGGAAGGCTCGGAAAAGAAGACGCGCGATGCGATCGAGCGCGGCAACGTGCCGTTCTCGCGCGAGGCGTCGGTGTTCCTCTCGCTCGGCGCGATGCTCGCCATCGCCGCCTTGATGCTGGCCAACAACGTGCGCGCGCTCGCCGACGCGCTGACCCGATTGTTCGCCAATCCCTCCCGTGATCCGTTCGCGACGACGGCCGACACGCTCGCGGTGTTTCGCCTCGCCGGCGATGCGTCGGTGCAGTTCCTGACGCCGATCCTCGCGCTGCTGACGCTGGCCGGGCTCGTCGCCGCCTTCGCGCAGGGCGTGCCGCATGTCGCGCCCGATCGCATCGCGCCGAAGTGGTCGAAGATCTCGCCGGCTGCTGGCCTGAAGCGGCTGCTCGGTCGCGATGGGCAGGTCGAGTTCGGCAAGAACCTGTTCAAGCTCGCGATCGTCTGCGGGGTCATCGCGCTGGTGCTGCGCGGCGAGGGCGAGGCGATGTTGGAGACGCTGCTCGTCGAGCCGGGCAGCCTCGGTGGGCTGATGCTGGCGATCATCGCCCGGCTGCTCGCCGCGGCTCTCGTCGCGTTCGCGCTGCTCGCGGTGGGGGATCTCCTGTGGTCGCGCGTGCGCTGGCGCCGCGATCTGCGCATGACACGCCAGGAGGTGAAGGACGAGATGAAGCAGATGGAGGGCGATCCGCTGCTCAAGGCCAAGCGCCGCTCGCTGGCGCTGGAGCGCTCGCGTCGCCGCATGATGGCGGCGGTGCCAAAGGCGACGCTCGTCATCGCCAACCCGACCCATTACGCGATCGCGCTACGCTACGTGCGCGAGGAGGGCGGCGCGCCGATCGTGCTGGCCAAGGGCCAGGATCTCATCGCGCTCAAGATCCGCGAGATCGCCGAGCGCAACAATGTTCCGGTGATCGAGGACAAGGCTCTGGCAAGGTCCATGTACGACCGTGTCGAGGTCCAGCAGATGATTCCCGCCGATTTCTACAAGGCTGTCGCCGAATTGATCCACTTCCTGCAAGCGCGCAGTCCGCGTCTCGTGCGTCCCGCCATGAAAGCCTGAAATGCGCAACGCGATCGCCGACCATGCCCAAGCGCGGACCGCGCTTCTCGCCCACGCCCTGCGCGACACGGTGGCGGAGCTGCGCCTCATCGAGGCGGGCGACATGATCGCCTACATGCGCACCGGGCGTTGGGCGAACATCGCCGATCTCGTGCAATCCTCCACCGAATTGTTCTTCGCCGAGGGCTCGATCGCGTTCGCCTGCTCCGGCGATTACGCGATCGGCTGGAGCGAGCAGATGTCGATCAGGCTCGACATGGAATTCCAGCACGCCGACGTGACCGCGTTCTTCGCGTTGACGCTCAAACCGCAAGAGACGTTGGTCGAGATCAAGAAGGTTTGGTTCGCGACGCAGCCGGATGATGAGAGCGTGGGGACGTCGCTGTTCTCGGCGGCGATCAAGGCCGCGCGCGTCGGCGCGACGCCGCTCCTGTGACGAGTTCGCCTGTGACGGGGATCGAGCCGGCCCGTCGGGTCGCCGCCGGTGCGCCGCGGTTGGACGATTTCACCTACAGCGTCGTCGAGCCGGCGCCAGGCGAGCGGCGTCGCGAGGGCCGGTCGCGCACGCGTCTGCGCGATGGGCTTCTCGGCGAGCGGCGCGGCCACGTCCTGGTCGAATGCCGCATCCGCGACCGGTCCCGCGGCGGCGCGCGGTTGCGCCTCGATGCCAACCACCCGCTGCCGAAGCTGTTCCTGCTGACGGATGCCGCGAGCCGCGCCCGCTTCCACGCCGCCCTCGTCTGGCAGCAAGGGCTCGATGCCGGCGTCCGGCTCACGCCGGTGCCGGAAGGTTAGGTGATCCTCTCCCCGCTTCGCGCGGGAGGATCGCCTCAGCCGCCGAACGTCGCCTTGTATCGCTCGCGCAATGCCGCCTTCTGCACCTTGCCCATCGCGTTGCGCGGCAACTCGTCAATGAACAACACGCGCTTCGGCAGCTTGAACTTCGCGAGCTTGCCGTCGAGCGCGGACAGCACGGTCTGCTCGTCGAGCGAGGCGCCTTCGCGCGGCACGATCACGGCAGCGACGCCCTCGCCGAAGTCGCGGTGCGGCAGGCCGACCACGGCGCTTTCCAGCACGCCGTCGATCGCGTCGATCTCGAGCTCGACCTCCTTCGGGTAGACGTTGAAGCCGCCGGAGATGACGAGGTCCTTGCCGCGTCCAACGATGTGCACGTAGCCGTCCGCGTCGATCTCGCCGAGGTCGCCGGTGATGAAATACCCGTCCGGGCGAAACTCGGCGGCGGTCTTCTCGGGGTTGCGCCAATAGCCTTTGAAGACGTTGCGGCCCCGCACCTCGATCACGCCGATCGTTCCGCGCCCGAGATCGCCGCCCGTCTCGGGATCGGCGACGCGCAGGCCGACGCCGGGCAGCGGAAAGCCGACCGTGCCCGCGCGGCGCTCGCCGTCGTACGGGTTCGACGTGTTCATGTTCGTCTCCGTCATCCCGTAGCGTTCGAGGATGGCGTGGCCGGTCCGCGCGTGCCAGTCGCGATGCGTCTCGGTGAGCAGCGGCGCCGAGCCCGACACGAACAGGCGCATCCCGGCGGTACGCTCGGCTGAAAGGCCGGCGCGATCGAGCAAGCGCGTGTAGAAGGTCGGCACGCCCATCATGACGGTGGCGGCGGGCATCTCGTGCAGCATCGCCGCGGCATCGAATTTCGGCATGAAGATCATGCCAGCGCCCGCGCGCAGGATCGTGTTGCAGGCCACGAACAGGCCGTGCGTGTGGTAGATCGGCAGTGCGTGCAGGAGCGTGTCGTCCGGCGTGAACCGCCAGTATTCGGCGAGCGCCTCGGCGTTCGAGGCGAGATTGTCGTGCGTCAGCATCGCGCCCTTGGAGCGCCCTGTCGTGCCCGACGTGTAGAGGATCGCGGCAAGGTCGGCCGGCGCGCGGTCGACCGGCGTGAATCCGTCCCCAACTGCGGCTGCCTTGTCGGTCATGCTCCCGCGCCCGTCGGCGCCAAGCGTCTCGACCTTGGCCCCGCACGCGATTTCGGCGATCGCCTCGTGATGGGCGGGATCGCAGACGACCACGGCCGGCTCGGCATCGCCGAGAAAATACGTGAGTTCGTCGGCAGTGTAGGCGGTATTGAGCGGCAGGAAAACGGCGCCCGCGATCAGCGTGCCGAGGTAGAGCATCAGCCCCTGCGGCGACTTCTCGATCTGCGCCGCCACCCGATCGCCTGGCACGACGCCGAGCGCCGTGAGCGCCGCCGCCATTCGGCCAACGTCGCGCCGCATGTCGGCATAGGAAAGCGCCGCGCCGCCGGGAACACGAAGGAACGTCGCGCCATCCGCGCCGCGACCGAGGAGGCTGTCGAAAAAGAAGTTGGGCACCCAGGGCTCCTACCGGCGGCTGAGCAAGCTTATCGCCACGCTTGGCCCAGGAGAAGCGGGCTCATTCGCCCGTAAACCAGCTTCGCCGCACCCCCTTTCCAAAGACGGCGCCCCTTCATATGAAAGGCGATGGCTTCCGCATCCCTCCGGCCGAGCGACATGTACACCTGCGTCACCCGCGACATCGAGATCACCGTCCTGCCGGAGTTTCTGCCGGAGCGCTCCGACGATGGCGAGCGCCATTACTTCTGGGCCTACACGGTCGAGATCGCCAACCAAGGCGCGGCGTCGATCCAGGTGACGGATCGCCACTGGAAGATCACCGACGGCCAGGGTCGGCTCGAGGAGGTCCGCGGGCCCGGCATCGTCGGCGAGCAGCCGACCTTGCTGCCGGGCGAGGTGTTTCGCTACACATCCGGCTGCCCGCTGTCGACGCCGTCCGGATTCATGACGGGCAGCTATCGGGTCGTCGTCGACGGCGGCGATGTCTTCGACGCGGAAATCCCGCTGTTCTCGCTCGACTCGCCGTTCATCAGGCGCGTCCTCAATTGACGGACAGCGCCCGCGCGATCTCGCTGCTCGAGGAATTGGTCGCGTTCGACACGGTGAGCGCGAAGTCGAACCTGCCGCTGATCGAGCGCGTCGAGGCCTATCTCGCCGACCTCGGCATCGAGGCGACGCGGGTGCCCAACGCCGAGGGGGACAAGGCGGCGCTCTTCGCCACGATCGGCCCCAAGGTCGACGGCGGAATCATCCTTTCCGGCCACACCGACGTGGTGCCGGTGAAGGGGCAGCGCTGGACGAGCGACCCCTTCGCGCTGCGCCGCGACGGTGACAAGCTGTACGGGCGCGGCGCCTGCGACATGAAGGCGTTCGACGCGATCTGCCTCGCGATGCTGCCGATGTTCCAGAAGGCGGCGCTGAAGAAGCCGATCCATCTGCTGCTCAGCTACGACGAGGAGATCGGCTGCGCCGGCTCGCTCGGTACGATCGCGCGGTTCGGCCAGGATCTGCCCATGCCCGCCATCGCCATCGTCGGCGAGCCGACGCTGATGGCGGTCGTCGATGCGCACAAGAGCATCTCGCATTACGAGACGGTGGTTCACGGTAGGGAGGCGCACTCGTCCGACCCGCGCGCGGGCGCCAATGCCGTCGAGGCCGCCTGTCTGCTGGTCGCCGAGCTGTACAATCTCCAGGCCATTCTCGAGGCGGAGGGCGATCCGTCGGGCTTGTTCCAGCCGCCGTTCTCGACGGTGCATGTCGGCACGATCGAGGGTGGCAACGCGCGCAATATTCTCGCGAACGAGTGCAGCTTCGGCTGGGAGTTTCGCGGGCTGCCGGGCGCTGATCTCAAGCGGGCGCTGAAGCATCTGCAGGCGCATGTCGACGACGTCGTGCTGCCGAGATTGAAGCGCTACACGCCCGATGTCTCGATCGAGACGCATTCCGAGGTCGAGGTGCCGGGCTTGGCCGCAGATCACGGCTCGGCGGCGGAAACGCTGGCGAAGCGCCTCACGCGTTCGAACAAGGTCGAGACCGTGTCGTTTGCCACCGAGGCAGGCCAGTTCCAGAAGAACGGCATCTCGACGATCGTCTGCGGCCCGGGCTCGATCGCGCAGGCGCACCAGCCCGACGAGTTCATCGAGATCAGCCAGATCGAGGCCGGGATCGCCTTCATGCAGCGGCTCGCCGAGACGTTGAGCTAGGCGCATTGCGGGGAATTTAGGATTGCTGCCCGCTGCTTTTGGCGGCCGGCGCGCCACCTCGTGGGAAG
Organism: uncultured Lichenihabitans sp.; assembly: GCA_965214415.1. Taxonomy (GTDB): domain Bacteria; phylum Pseudomonadota; class Alphaproteobacteria; order Rhizobiales; family Beijerinckiaceae; genus RH-AL1. Next base: position 3,412,894 of record CBDCBQ010000003.1, on the reverse strand, counting down.
ACCAACGAGGAGAAGATGATGCGAAGCGTATTTGGTTTGACCGGCTCGTTCTTGATCGCCGCGTTCGCCGGGACCGCAATGGCCCATGCACAAGAAGGCGTCGACCAGCTGAAGGCCCTGCACGGCACCTCTCGCCCGGTCGTCGTCCTGTCGGACTCGCGCGACGATCCGCGCGTCGCCAAGCAGATCTCGGCACTCGACCACACGCGGCCCGATCTCGACAATCGCAACATCAAGGTGCTCACCGAGGCGCAGCCGGGCAGCAAGTTGCGCAAGACTCTCGGCGTCGAGGAGAAAGGCTTTGCCGTCGTGCTCGTCGGCAAGGACGGCGGCGTCAAGAAGGTCTGGCGCGACCCCGTCGACCCGAAGGCGATCTTCACCGTGATCGACTCGATGCCGATGCGCCAGAAGGAGATGCGCGGCTGATCATTGACGCGACGCATTCGTTTCGGTGTATGCGTCGGGGCATAGCCCCCGATAGCCTGGACGAAAGGATCGCTCGCATGGTCAAGCTCGGCCCTCGTATGATGCTGGTCGCCGCCCTCGCGATCGCCGCGCCCGGCGTGGCGTGCGCCGAAGCGGCCGAAACCACGGTGTTCGCGGCCGCCAGCATGAAGACCGCACTTGATGCGATCGCCGCCGCCTGGAAGGCCAGGACCGGCAAGGCGACCGTCATCTCCTACGGCTCTTCTGGCACGCTGGCCAAGCAGATCCAGTCCGGGGCGCCAGCCGACCTCTTCATCTCGGCCGATGTGAAATGGATGGACGTCCTCGCCAAGGGTGGCGCGATCAAACCCGACACGCGCGAAAACCTGCTCGGCAACGCGCTCGTGCTCGTCGCCCCCGCTCAGACCGCGGCCGACATGAAGATCGCCAAGGGCTTTGATCTCGCGGGCGCGCTCGGCGACGGCAAGCTCGCGGTCTGCACGGTGAGTTCCTGCCCGGCCGGCATCTACGGCAAGGAGGCTCTCACCAAGCTCGACGTCTGGCCGGCGGTCGAGCCGAAGCTCGCGCAGGCCGACAATGTCCGCGCGGCGCTGCTGCTTGTGGCGCGCGGCGAGGCGAAATACGGCATCGTCTACGCCACCGACGCCAAGGCAGAGCCGAAGGTGAAGGTCGTCGGCATTTTCCCCGAGGACTCGCACGCACCGATCGTCTATCCGATCGCGGTCACCAAGGACGCCAAGAGCCCGGACGCGGGTGCGCTCGAAGCCTACATGCGCTCGGACGAGTCCGTGAAGATCCTGACCGGCCAGGGTTTTACCGTCCTGACGCCTTGACGGTAGTCAACCGTTGTCTTGCGCGTCGCTTGCGCGATCGAGGCTCCTATTGTCCAATGCCGCCGAGACAGCGGGAGGCTTGATGACCCAGCTCATGGATAGCGCTATAGACGCTCTGCGCGGCGTCCCTCTTGAGCAGCAAGACGAGCTTGCCCGCGTCGTGCTGGAATTGGCTGCCTATCCGGGACCGATCTATCAGCTGTCCCCGGAGGAAGAGACCGACCTCGCGCGATCCGAAGCGGAGGCCGACCGGGGTGAGTTCGCCACCGACGACGAGGTTCGGGCCGTCTGGGCGAAATATGGGCTGTTGCACGGTGTTCGCCATACCTCCCGCCGACCGCTCTGAGTTGCGGTGCCGCGGGCACCAGCGCCTCCCATGCTCGGCCTGACCCCTGACGATCTCACCGCGATCGCGTTGTCGCTGCGCATCGCCATCGTCGCCACGTTGGCGAGCCTGCCGTTTGGCATCGCGGTGGCCTATGCCCTGGCCCGTTGGCGCTTCCCGGGCAAGACGCTCGTCAACGGGCTCGTGCATCTGCCCCTGGTGCTGCCGCCGGTCGTCACCGGCTACGTGCTGCTTGTCGCGTTCGGGCGGCGCGGACTGTTCGGGCAGGCGCTGGCCGACATCGGCATCGTCCTGTCGTTTCGCTGGACCGGCGCGGCGCTCGCCTGCGCGATCATGGGGTTTCCCCTGATGGTGCGGGCGATGCGGCTCTCCTTCGAGGCGATCGACCCGCGGCTCGAGGCGGCGGCGGGTACGCTCGGCGCCAATCCGGCGTGGCGGTTCGCGCTGATCACGCTGCCGCTCGCCGTGCCGGGTCTCTTGGTGGGCGCGATCCTCGCCTTCGCCCGCGCGCTCGGCGAGTTCGGCGCCACCATCACCTTCGTCGCCAACATCCCCGGCGAGACGCAGACGATCGCCGCCGCCATCTACACCGACGTGCAGGACCCCACCGGCGACGCCGGCGCCCTGCGCCTCACCCTCGTTTCGATCGTCATCTCGCTCGCCGCGGTGATGGCGTCGGACCTCATCCAGCACCGCATCGAGCGGCGCCTGGCGAGCCGTTAGCCGAGGCGCTTTTCCAGCACCACCAGGGTGAGATCGCCGCGGCGCGGCGCGCCGTAGCGCAGCTCATCGTAGGGGAACGGCTCGACGACGCCGGTGCGCCGGTAGCCGAGCCGCTCGTACCAGGCGATCAGCGGTACGCGCAGGTGGATCACGGTCATCTCGACCGCCGCGCAGCCCAGGCCGAGCGCCCGCGCCTCGACGGCGGCGACCATCCGCCGACCGAGCCCCGCCCCCTGCTCGGCGGGGTCGACCGCGAGCATGCCGAAGTAGAGCGTTCCCGCCCGGCTCGGCACGACATGGACGCAGGCGCGAATTGCATCATCCGGCCCGCGCGCCACCAAGATCGCGCTTGGCGCCTCGATCATCGGTGTCAGCAGGGCGGGGTCGGTGCGCTGGCCATCGAGCAGGTCGGCCTCATGCGTCCAGCCCTCGCGGGCGAAGGCGCCGCGGTAGGCGCGATTGACGAAGCCGGCGAGCGCCTCGAGATCGCTGCTTGCCGCCTCTGCGAGGTCGAGCATGGCGTGCGCCCTAGGCGCCCAGCTTGGCCAGCAACTCGTCGCGCATCTCCATCAGCTGGAACAGATGCGACTCGCCCTTCTCGCGGGTGTCCGGGTCGGGGATGCGGTGGAGAAACGCGCGCTGGTCGGCAATCGCTTTCTCGATGCGCTGCAGGCGCTTGCGAAGCCGTTCGGCGTCGTCCATCGAAGGCTCCAGTGACCAGGGGGATACGCGCACCAATGCCGCGCGAAACCGTCGCGTTCCACACCCTCTTGCACGCCAAGTCGTAGACCTGCGCGGCCGTCGTTTCGCCCAGGTCTGTCAAACAGCGGCGGCGTCGGGGGACGCGAGTTGATACCCCGATCCAGTTCCGGTAATTTAACCGAACTGCTCGCCCGCGTCCACTCCTTCCCAGGGGCGTGGCCCGCCGCCATGCCGCGCGGAGCCCGCCGACAGCCAGCTGGGCCCAAGGCACCGTGCGGCGCCATCCACCCGCGCCTCGAGCCGCGTACGGCGACTTCGGGCCGGGCCACTACCCCGTCCGCCGACATCGCCGATTTTGTGTCGGCGTACGGCGATAAGCCGGTCGGCACGAGCCCCTGACACCTCGTCGCACCGCGCAACCTCCGCCCGCGCGCCTCATTCGGCACGGGACGATGAAGGAGCACGAATGATGAAGAGCATGTTGAAGACTGGCGTGATCGCGGCGATCGCGGTTGGCGCGGGCCTCGCGACCGCCGCGGCCGAGACCCCGATGAAGATGGCCACCCCGAAGGCGGCGATGTCGACGCCGAGCTTCGTCAAGGCGGCCTCGCAATCCGACGAGTTCGAGATCACGGAGGGCAAGCTCGCCGAGAAGGCCGGTTCGCCGGCGCTGCAAAAGTTCGGCGAGAAAATGGTGCGAGACCATACCAAGACCACCGAGGAGCTGCATGCCGCGCTGAAGAAGGCCGGCATGGCCGTCCCGCCGCTGCCGGAAATGACCGCCGAGCAGACGCAGATGGTCGACAAGCTCAAGGGCCTCACCGGCCGCGAGTTCGACAAGACCTACCTTGAGCAGGCCGTGATGTCGCACAAGCAGGCGCTCGCCCTGCACGAGGGCTACGACCGCGAGGGCGATTCCGCCCCGATCGTCGCCGCCTCGAAGGGCGCCGTGCCGATCGTCAAGGAGCACCTGCGCATGGCCGAGCACATGGCCGAGGGCAAGCCCGGCGCGATGTAGGTTTGGCGTAATGAAGGTTTGGAGGCCGCGCGGCGAGGGTCGCGCGGCCTCGTTTTTATGGAGAAGGAGACCAGGTGGCGCGTCGCGCGCGCGCCAGTCCAGGCTGGCGAAGGCCACCACCGGAAGCGGCGAAGGCCGACGGTCGCCACCCCGTAGCCTGATCCTGAGGGCGCCGCAGGCGCGTCTCGAAGGACGAGGCGGTCCACGCCACCCGCCCACTGGAGCCCTCGTGGTTCGAGACACGCCTGCGGCGTTCCTCACCATGAGGGGGTGGCAGCGGCGGCCCCCGTGCGACAGCTTAACTTGAAAGACTCGCTCCGGCAGGTTCGGATCGAACGTTCCCGGTGAAAGCTGGGCTATTTCGACGCGACCTCGTTTTGATACAAATGGTTTGGGGAGATCCATGTTTGACACAGCCACCGCCGGCATTCGGCAATGGGTCGCTGGCCTTTTCGCGGCCGCCATGAAGCAGACGCAGCGGCCGGAGGATCGCCACGGACGTGGGATCACGGGCGCCGTGCCGTATGCCGATGATGATCACCTCGTCGGCCGTCGGCTCGTAGAAGACGAGATACGGATCGGGCGTCGCGCCCATACGTCGAAGGCGCCCATTCGTGATTTGGCGGCAGAGGCCAGGATTGCTCACGATTGCCGCCAGCAGCCGTATATGCACGCGCCGCGCGCCACCGGGAAAGCGTGAGGCGATGTAGGTGAGGATGTCGTCGAGTTCCGCCGCCGCCAGCCGGGTGAGCCGAGCTTCACAAGCCGTGCTTCGCCCAGATGGCGTTCACCTCGGCGTCAGATGCGAACTCGCGCCGATCGGCCTGCGCGAGCGAGCTCCTCACCCCATCACCTCCCGCACAAGCTCCGCCTCCGCCTCCGCCAGGATCGCGTCCCGCGCTTCCCCATGGATCGGCTCGCGGCCGGCTTCCAGCATGATCGGCACGGCGAGCGGCGAGATCTTCTCCAGATCCTTGTGCAGCAGGCGGCCCTCGATGCGCGCCAGCATCGCCGCCAGGCGCACCAGGTCCAGCAGGCCTGTCGAGGCGTCCGCCCGCGCAGCCTGCAATAAAATGTGTTCGGGCTCGTGGCGGCGCAGCACGTCGTAGATGAGGTCGGTCGAGATGGTGAGCTGGCGGCCGGTCTTCTCGCGACCGGGGTAGTTGCGTTCGATCAGGCCGGAGATGATGGCGTTCTGGCGAAACGTGCGCTTCATCAGCGCCGATTCCTGAAGCCATTCCTCGAGATCGTCGCCGAGCATGTCGCGGGCGAACAGCTCGTCGATCGAGACGAGCCCCTGGCGGGCGCGCAAGCCGACGTCGGTCTTCAGCCACACCGCCATCGCGTAATCGTTGGCGACGAAACCGAGCGGCTTGAGGTACTGCCGCTCCATGCGCCGTGTCAGCAGCATGCCGAGCGTCTGGTGGGCGAGGCGGCCCTCGAACGGGTAGCAGACGAGATAGAAGCGCCCGGCGCGCGGAAACGTCTCGACGAGCAGGTCGCCGGGCGGCGGCAGGGCGGAGCGCTCGCGCTGCAGCTCGAGCCATTCGGCGACCTGCATCGGCATCGTGCCCCAATGGTCGGGGTCGGCCAGCAGGTTGCGCACGCCCTCGGCGAGGTAGGTCGACAGCGGAAACTTGCCGCCGGCATAGGTGGGCACGCGCGGCGTGTCGGAGCGCGAGCGCGACACCAGCGCCTCGTTCTCGACGATGCCCTGAAGCGCCAGGATCTCGCCGCCGAAGAGGAAGGTGTCGCCCGGCACCAGGCTTTCGAGAAAGCCTTCCTCCAGCTCGCCGAGCACGCGACCGCCGCGCCGCAGCGGGCCGGTGTAGACCCCCGTGTCGTTGGCCGCCGCCTTCCCCTTGACCAGCCGCACCTTGAGCGAGGACGCCTCGACGATCGTGCCGACGTTCATCCGGTAGGACTGCGCGATGCGCCCGTTGGCGATGCGCCACCGCCCGTCGACGGCTTGCTTGATCTTGGCGAAGCGCTCGTAGCCGGCCAGCGCGTAGCCGCCGTGCGCGACGAAGGCCAGCGCCCGCTCGAAGGTCTCGCGGGAGACGTCGCGATATGGCTCGGCGGAGGTGATCTCGGCGTGCAGCGCGTCGGCGTCGAACGGCCCGGCGCAGGCCATGCCGAGGATGTGCTGGCACAGCACGTCGAGCGCGCCCGCGCGCGCCACCGCTGTGTCCTGCGCGCCGATGGCGGCGGCGTCGAGCGCGGCGCGGCACTCCAGCACCTCGAACCGGTTCGACGGCACGAGCACCGCGCGCGACGGTTCGTCGAGGCGGTGGTTGGCGCGGCCGATGCGCTGGGTGAGCCGCGACGCGCCCTTCGGCGCGCCGATGTTGATGACGAGGTCGACGTCGCCCCAGTCGATGCCGAGGTCGAGCGTCGAGGTGCAGACCACGGCTTTGAGGCGCCCCGCGGCCATCGCCTCCTCGACGCGACGGCGCTGGCTGGCGTCGAGCGAGCCGTGGTGGAGGGCGATGGGGAGGTTGTCCTCGTTGAGGCTCCACAAGGCCTGGAAGATGAATTCGGCCTGGCTGCGCGTGTTGACGAAGATCAGCGTCATGCCGGCCGCGCGCACGGCGGCGTAGACCTCGGCCAGCGCGTGCCGCGCCGAGTGGCCCGACCACGGCATGCGCTGCTCGGTATCGAGGATGGTGAGATCCGCCTTGGCGCCGGGCGGCGCGAGGATGAGGCGGGCTATCATTTCCCTTCTCCCGCTCGAGTGAGCAGGTGGCCCGACGCAGTCGGCTCGGATAAGGGCGTCGCCGGAGGTGGGGGCACCGTCGGCACCCAGCGAAACGCCCCGCACTCTCATCCGACCCCGCTTCGCGGCGCCACCTTCTCCCGCAGGCGCGAGAAGGGAAGAGGGTTGCCCGACGAGCCAGCGTTGCAGCTCGGCGGGATCGCGCACGGTGGCGGAGAGGCCTGTGGTGCGCATCGAGGGGGCGATCGCGCGCAGCCGCGCCAGATCGAGCGCCAGCAGGTCGCCGCGCTTGCCGGCGACGATGGCGTGCAGCTCGTCGAAGATGATGCGGCGCAGGTCGGCGAACAGGGTGAACGAGTCCGGCGAGGCGAGCAGCAGCGCGACCTGCTCCGGCGTCGTCAAGAGGATGTCCGGCGGGCGCTCGCGCTGGCGCTTGCGCTTGGCGACGGACGTGTCGCCGGTGCGCGTCTCGATCGTCACGCCGAGCCGCAGATCGGCGACGGGCCGGCCGAGGTTGCGCTCGACGTCGACGGCCAGCGCTTTCAGCGGCGAGATGTAGAGCGTGTGTAGCCCGCGCCTGTTGCGGGGCTGCTCCGTCAGCTCGACAAGGCTCGGCAGGAACCCGGCCAGCGTCTTGCCCGCGCCGGTGGGGGCGACGAGCAGCGCGTCCTCGTCCGCGCGCGCCGCCGCGAGCAGCTCGAGCTGGTGCGGGCGCGGCTGCCAGCCTCGCGCGGAAAACCACGCGGCGAACCGCGCGGGCAGAGGCGGTAGCGGAGAAAGCGCCAATGCACTCGGCGCGGGGGCGGGGACGGCGGTCACGACGGCAACCTAGGCGCCACGCGGGCGGGCGGCCAGGGCCGGGGCGGCACGGCGGCCCATCGGGCGGGTCGCGGCGGGAGGATCGCGCGCAAACGTCGCGGTTCGGTTTGATGGCAAAGCGCCGCGACGGCGCCTCTCGCTCTTGTGATGATGGATCCGGACGTCGGCGCGCGGACGCTTACCATATTCAGGATCGGTTCAGTCGTACGACTAGAGAAATTGGACCCGTTACAGGGCAGGTCGCGTTCTGTGGACGAGCGGCCAGATCGAGGAGAATGGGTAATGACAAGCGTTTTGAGGAAGACGGTGATGGTCACCGCGACGGTCCTGACGATGGCCGCCGCGGTTGCCACCGTCCCGACGATGGCTGACGCGCGCGGCTTCGGCGGCGGCGGTGGTTTTCACGGCGGCGGCGGCTTCGGCGGCGGTCGTGGGTTCGGCGGCGGTCGCGGGTTTGGCGGGGGTCGCGGGTTTGGCGGCGGCTACGGGCGCGGGTATGGCGGGCGCGGCTTCGGCTATGGCGGTCGCGGGTTCGGCGGACGTTATGGTTACGGCTATGGTCGCGGCTATGGCTATCGCGGGCTCGGCTACGGCCTCGGACTCGGCCTGCTCGGCGCTGGCCTTTACGGCGGCTACTACGGCGGCTGCGGTGGCTATGGCGGGTATTACGGGTATGGTTACGGCGGTGGCTGTGGCTACGGCAACGGGTACGGCTACGGGTACTGAGCCGATCTCAAGACACGAAAGGGAGCCCGCGTCACGGGCTCCTTTTTTTTTGCAAAAAAGGGTTGACTGGGCCTGAACCTTTCAACCGGCCGCTCGTTCTGCTCCCGAAGCACATGTGTGCGTGACGAATTCGCGGGCCATGTCGCCCGCACCCGGGGGTTAAGATGGTCAAGACCCAGAACCGAGTTCGCAAGACCATCCTGCAGCTGTCCGTGGCCGTCGTCTGCTTCGGTTCGCTCGGTGCTGCGGTTGTCGCCGCCCCCTCGATCTTCGCGCTCAAGACACATGTGATCGGGTCTGCCCATCTCCAGCCGCTAGCTGGCGGCCCGGCACTGCAACTTGCCAAGGCCGGCGCCGGCGCCGCCGAGGATTGCGTTCGTGTAACCAGCATGGTCGGCCCCGACGGCAAGGTCTACCCGACCAATGGCATGGTCTGCGGCGGCGAGTAGACGTCGCCTCGCATGGAGGTAGGTGGCCGGTTGGTTTTAGCGCTCGAGGGACTTTATTGTCCGTCGGGCGATTTTTTTATCGATCCCACCCGGCCGGTACCGCGAGCCCTGGTGACACATGGTCACTCCGATCATGCCCGGGCCGGGCACGGCGAGTTGCTTGCCACGCGGCAGACGCTGGCCATCATGGCGGTGCGCTATGGCGCCGACTTCTGTGGCCTCGCCCAAGCGGTCGACCCCGGCGCAAGCGTGACGCTGGGCGACGCCGCGGTCAGCTTCCATCCAGCCGGCCATTGCCTCGGCTCGGCGCAGATCCGGCTCGGCTTTCCCGGCTGCACGATCGTCGTCTCGGGCGACTACAAGCGCGAGAGCGACCCGACCTGCGCCGACTTCGAGGTCGTGCCCTGCGACGTATTCGTCACCGAGGCGACGTTCGGCCTGCCAGTGTTCCGCCATTCGCGCACCGACCTCGAGATCGCCAAGCTGATCGCCTCGCGCGACTTGTTTCCGGAGCGTGCGCATCTCGTCGGCGCCTACGCGCTCGGCAAGGCGCAGCGCGTGATGGCGCTGCTGCGCGAGGCCGGTTACGAGCGGCCGATCTACATCCACGGCGCGATCGAGAAGCTCACCGCCTTCTACCAGGCGGAGGGGATCGAGCTCGGCGAGATCCGCAAGGTCGGCCCCAAGGATCGCGCCAAGCTCGGTGGCGAGATCGTCATCTGCCCGCCCGGCGCGCTGCAGGATTTGTGGGCGCGAAAGTTTCCAGATCCCGTCGTTGCGTTCGCCTCGGGCTGGATGCGCGTGCGCGCCCGCGCCCGCCAAAAGGGCATCGAGCTGCCGCTCGTCGTCTCCGACCACGCCGACTGGGAGGCGCTGTTGACGACGATCGCCGAGACCGGCTGCTCGAAGCTGCTCGTCACGCACGGCGAGGCCGACGCGCTCGTGCACTGGGCGCGCGGCCAGGGCCTCGAAGCCGAGCCGCTGCACATCCTTGGTTATGGCGAGGAGGACGACGCGGCCCCGGCCGACGCCGAGGCTGCGTAGCGAGCGGCAACGCGGCTGTTGCATAAGCCGGCGCCCGCCGTAAAAGTGCGCGTCGCATGACGTCCGTCGCCCTCTTCGAGCTGGTTCTCGCCCTGGTCGGCGCCGCGCTGGTCCTGTCGCTCGCGGCGGGGCGGCTGCGCCTGCCGCCCTCCGCCGCGCTGGTGCTCGGCGGCATGGTGCTCGCGCTGCTTCCCGGCGTGCCGGCCTTCAACATCGATCCGGACCTGATCATGGTCCTGTTCCTGCCGCCGCTTCTGCTCGCCTCCGCCTACTTCACCGTCTGGAGCGACTTCAAGGCGCAGCTTCGCCCGATCCTGCTGCTCTCGGTCGGCGCGGTGGTATTCACCACGGCGGTGGTCGCCGTCGTCGCCAAGCTGGTGCTGCCGGAGCTGCAGTGGGCGGCCTGCATCGCGCTCGGTGCCATCGTGTCGCCGCCCGATGCCGTGGCCGCGAAGGCGGTGCTGCAACGCCTCAAGCTGCCCGAGCGCATGGTCACGATCCTCGAGGGCGAGAGCCTGGTGAACGACGCCTCGGGGCTGGTGATCTACAAGTTCGCCGTCGCCGCCGCGCTCACCGGCGCCTTCAGCGCGCCGCAGGCGGCGGCGAGCTTCGTCTGGCTCGCGGTCGGCGGCGTCGGTTTCGGCCTGCTCGTCGGCTATCTCTGGACCGAGGTCGCGCGGCGGCTTCACGACGCGCCGACGATCATCGTCTCGAGCTTCATCGGCGCCTGGTCGAGCTACATCGTCGCCGAGGAGATCCACGCCTCGGGCGTCCTCGCCTCCGTCGCCTGTGGAGCCGTCGTCGGCCTGCGCTCGCACAAGATCTTCACGGCCAACATCCGCGTGCAGGCGAACGCCGTCTGGGAGCTGGTCGTGTTTCTGCTCGAGGCGCTCGTCTTCGTCCTCATCGGGCTCGCGCTGCGCGGCGTCCTTCATCGCAACGGCGGCGACATGGTCGCCGTCACCTACGGCCTGCCGATCGGGATCGCGGTCACCCTGGCCGTCGTGCTCGCGCGCTTCGCCTACATCTACCTGTCGACTTCGGTTCCGTTCCTGCGGGCGCGTGATGGCCGGCCACCCCTGGGTATCTCCTTGGTGATCGGCTGGGCCGGCATGCGCGGCGTGGTGACGCTCACCGCCGCGCTCGCCTTGCCGCTGGATTTCCCCGGCCGCGACGCGATCCTGTTCGCCTCGTTCAGCGTCATCCTCTTTACGGTGCTGATCCAGGGCACGACGCTCGGTCCGCTCATCAAGACCCTGAACATTGTCCCGAAAGCGCACGAGAGCGCGCATATGAATCTCAACGCCGCGCGGATCGCCGTCGCGGAGGCCTCGCTCCTATCGCTCGAGGCCCTGGTCGTCGCCGAGTCCGGCGAGCCGGTGCATCCCCGCCTCATCGACGGCTACCGCCGGCGGGTCCGCGCGATGGCGCGCTATCGCGACGAGGGCGAAACTCTCGAGATGGAGCGCACCGACCATTTCGCCGCCGCGCTCGGCGCGGTCGCCAGCGGGCGCGGCGAGCTGATCCGGCTGCATCGCGCGCACAAGATCCACGACACCGTGCTGCGCACCATCGAGGGCGAGCTCGATCTCGAGGAGCTGCGCCTGATGCGCGCCGCCGACGCGTAGGCGCCTTCTTCCACTTCCTACACGTGGAAGAAGGGGGTCCAGCTTCGCGTAGACATCCACCCATGCGACATTGGCATTCCTGATTGCACGCGATCCGGCGCATGATCACGATGCGTCGTCACCCATGGACTCGTGCATGACCGAAGCCCGCGAACCCAACGCCGCCCGCGTCATCACCGCGGGCATCTGCGCGCTGGTCCTCACCATGGGCATCGCGCGGTTCGCCTACACCCCGCTGCTGCCGGTGATGCGCCAGCAGGCGGGGCTCGGCGCGATCGATGCGGGCTGGCTGGCGACGATCGGCTACGTCGGCTACCTCGCCGGCGCGCTGCTCGCCACGTCGATCCATTCGCTGCGCCACAAGTGGGTGATGTATCGCGTCGGCCTCGTCCTCGCCGTCGTGACGACAGCGGCGATGAGCGCCACCGACAATTTCTGGGCCTGGCTCGCGCTGCGCCTCGTCGCCGGCTGGACCGGCACGGCCGGCGTGCTGATCGGCGCGGGGCTCGTGCTGAACTGGTTGATCCGCAACCAACGCAAGCCGGCGCTCGGGCTGCATTTCTCCGGCGCCGGCCTCGGCATGGCGCTCTCCGGCCTCGCCGCGGTGGCGATGGCCGGCCATGTCGGCTGGCGCGGCCAATGGCAGGTGTTCGGCGCGATCGGCGCCGTGTTGCTGATCCCCGCCTGGCTGTGGCTGCCGGCCCCGCCGCGGGACGGCGCCGCGGTCGCGAAGCACGGCGAGGCGCTTCAGTCGCGGAGATGGATGATCGTCTTCGCGATCGCCTACTTCTGCGCCGGCATCGGCTACGTGATCACCGCCACCTACGTCGTCGCGATCATCCGCGACGCGAATGTCGGGATCACCGGCAATTGGGTCTGGATCGTGATGGGCGTGTTCGCGATCCCGGCCTGCCCCATTTGGGACCGGGTCGCGATCGTGCTCGGAACGGTGCGGACGCTGACCCTGGCCTACGCGCTACAGACCGCCTCGATCGCGCTGCTCGCCTTCGGCGACGGCCCGATCCCCATCCTCGTCGGCGCGGTGCTGTTTGGCGCCGCGATGGTGGGCACCGTGAGCCTGACGCTGACGATCGTCGGCGTGATGTATCCGGCCAATCCCGCCCGCGCGATGGCGCGCCTCACGGTGAGCTACGGCATGGCGCAGATCCTCGGGCCGATCGCCGCCGCCTATTTCGCTGGCCGCGGTGGCCACTACCACGCCTCGCTGGTGCTCGCCGTGGCGGTGGGCCTTCCCGGGACGCTGCTGTCGATGGCCTGCTGGCCGAGCCGGCGGACACCGGCGCCGGCGCTCGCGCGCGCCGCCACACGGGAGATTTGACGATCTCGCTCGACCGGCTCGGTCCGAGACAGCTGGGGTCGGCATCGGCCTCGACGCGGCCACCGCGTCCCCTTCGAGGAGGACGAGGCCGGCATTAATCGAAGCTCACGCCACAAGCCATGCCTGCGCGGCGGCGTCGAGGTCTTCGAGGTGGTCCGAGATGATCGACCAGGGCTCGCCGTCGTCCACGGTGCCGAGGTCCTCGTCGAGTTCGTGCCCGAGCAGGCTGTCGAGCGCGTCGAGGCGCGGCCAGGGCAGGTCGGGCCGCGTCGCCTTGAGGGATTTCGGCACCTGCCGGGTCGCCTCGGCGACGATCAGCAGCGAGTGTTGCAGCGCGCGGCGCATCGGGAAGCTCGCCATGCCCGCGGCGTTGGCGTGATCGGTGAGGACGCGGATGCTCCCGATCTCCTCGCGCACGGCGATCAGCCACACGCGAGCGGCGGCGTCGATCATCGATCCCTCCCTCGAGCCGCTCCTTGGAGGGCTTTCGCGGAGTTCACATCTCTTCGACGTATTTGGCAAATGCCGCGACGAGGCTCGCGTCGAGCTTGCCGCCCATCTCGGCAAGCACCGCCTGTGCCTGGCGCGGCGCCATCGGCGGCTTGTACGAACGCCGCTCGATCAGCGCGGCATAGATGTCGCAAATCGTCGCCAGCCGCACGAAGTCCGGCACCTGCCCCTGCCGCAGCTTGTCGGGATAGCCGGTCCCGTCGAGCAGTTCGTGGTGGTTGCGCACCACGAGGAGGACGCGCGGGTCGAAGCCCTTCTGCGCGGCGAGCATCGCGTGGCCCTCGCCTGGATGCGTCTTGATGAGCGTCATTTCGGCGGGGGTGAGGGCGCTCGCCTTGTGCAGGATGTAGCGCGGGATCAACGCCTTGCCGATGTCGTGCACGAGCGCCGCCTGGGCGAGCATGCGTTGGCTCGCCGCCGCGATCCCGAGCCGCGTGGCGAACCCCGCCACCAGGCCGGCGACGAGGAGGCAGTGCTGATAGGTGAGATCGTCGTGGCGGCGCACGAAATCCAGCCATTGGCGGATGCCGGTGCGGCGGATCGAGGCGAGCAAGCGTTCCGCGCCCTGGTCGAGCAGCTCGACCGGGATCGGCTTGCGCTCCTTGGCGGCCTGGAACATGGCGACGAGCGCCGCGCCGACCGCGCCGACATCGGCCTCGATGGTGCTTTCCGGCGCGGCTGGCGCGACGCTCGGCGCGTTGTCGATCAGCCGGCGCACTGTCGCCATGAGATGGTCGTGCGGTGCATCGGTCGGCAGCAGCTCGGTCGCGCCGAGCGCGTTGGCCTGGGTCGAGGCATAGAGGCTCGCGTCGCGCATCAGGAACAGCACGGGAATGCGCGGGTCGGTCCGATGATGCGACAGTGCCGCGCGAATGTGGGTCGAGGTGTCGGCATCGAGAGAGGCTAGGCAGGCTATGGTCGCGTGCCGCGGCTTGTGTTTCAGCGCCTCGTCGAGCTCGACGAGCGCGCAGGCCTGCGCGGCGGCGAACGCGCGCTGGAACGGCGCACCCTCCCCCGCATCATCCGTCAGCAAGAGCACTTAGAATCCCCTTAAAGCTTTAAAATCACAGGCCTAAGAACAGTAGGCTGAAGCAGTTAAGAAATGCCGCAAGCCTACGTAGCTCTCGGCGCGTGGTCGCACGCCAAAGAAAAAGCGCGTCTGCTGATGACAGCGGCGCGCTTTCGTTCCTTGATGCAGCCGCTAGGTGCTTACGCCTAGCAGACCATGGAGGACGACCATGAGCTTCAAGCTCACTGTCGAAATCCGGTTTGGTAATCGGAGACTAGTCCTCTCCATGACCTGGTAAGCCGGTGGCTCAAAAGATGCCGCGCCGCGTCGGCCCGCCGCTCAGTGGAGATGCGCCAGCAGGGCTTCGAGCACGAGCGCGGCATTGTGCGAGGCGAGCGCCTCGAAGACCTTCATCTTCGTCGCGTCAGCGTCGCCCCCCGCGAGGTCGGACAGACTGCGGATCGCGATGAACGGTTTCCCGTTGGCGTAGGCGACATGCGCCACGGCGGCGCTCTCCATGTCGATCGCGCGCGCCGCGAAGGTCGTCCGCGCGAACGCCCGGAACGGGGCGTTGTCGACAAACGATTGCCCCGAGACGCCGTTGCCGCCGACCACGACGCGAGGCAGCGGGCTCAAGCATGCCTTGGCCGCGTCGCACGCCTCGAGCGTTGTCTCGTTCGACACTCCGCGCGCGACGTCGAGCATGGCCGCGTCCACCGGAAACCAGGTCATGTGCTGCGGCGGCCGGGGCGCCCGGTTCACCTCGACGGGCTCCGGAAAGATCATGCCGAAGTGCGTCGTCGTCGGATCGGAGAAGCTCGGCAGCTTGTAGGTACCGTGATCGTCGCGCGCGAAGACCGACTCGAGGTATTCGCTCCACTGATCCGGAATGACCACGTCGCCGATGTGCAGGGCGGGATCGACGCCGCCGGCGATCCCCATCACGACGAGGCGCGCGACGTCGAAGCGATCGAGCACCGTCTGCGCGGCCATCGTGGCGTTGATCATGCTGATGCCGGTCTCGACCAGCACCACGTCGGCGCTGGCGATCCGCCCCGTGACATAGACGGTGCCCGCGATGATCTGGTCCTTGCGATCGGTGATCGACGGCAGCAAGGCCTGCCATTCCGGCTCGTACGCGCAGAGGATCGCCGTGCGCGGGACCGGCTTTGTCTCCCGCGACATCACAGGTGACCCGCCGAGAAGCGTCAGCCACGCGGCGACCGCGAGGCCCGTGGCGCTCGCGAGACGCACCGCTACCGGTCCCGTCCGAGCAGCGCGAGCCATCGCTCCGCCTGCGTCCGCACGTTGTCGGGCGCCGTGCCGCCGTAGCTCACCCGGCTCGCGACCGAGTTCTGCACGCCGAGCACCTCGTAGACCGCCATCTCCAGGCGCGACTCGACACTCTGCATCTCCTGCAAGGTCAGCTCCTCGAGCCCGACCTTGCGCGACGCGGCGAGCGCCACGAGCCGGCCCGTCACATGGTGTGCCTCGCGAAACGGCAAGCCCATCACGCGGACCAGATAGTCGGCGAGATCGGTCGCTGTCGAATAGCCCGAGCCCGCGGCCGCTTCCATGCGCTGCGTGTCGGGCGCGAGATCGGCGACCATGCCGGTCATCGCCGCGAGGCAGAGGGACAGCGTCTGCAGCGCGTCGAACACGCCCTCCTTGTCCTCCTGCATGTCCTTCGAATAGGCGAGCGGCAGGCCCTTCATCACGATAAGCAGGCCGGCGAGCGCGCCGATCACCCGGCCTGCCTTGCCGCGCACCAGTTCGGCGGCATCGGGGTTGCGCTTCTGCGGCATGATCGAGGACCCGGTCGAGAACTTGTCCGACAGCGCAGCGAAGCCGAACTGCGGCGTCGCCCACAGCACGATCTCCTCGGCGAAGCGCGACAGATGCGTGGCGCAGATGGCGGCCGCCGCCAGCGCCTCGAGCGCGAAGTCGCGGTCCGACACGCTGTCGAGCGAGTTCGCGGTCGGCCGCTCGAAGCCGAGCGCGCGGGCCGTCATCTCGCGGTCGATCGGGAACGAGGTGCCGGCGAGCGCGGCGGCCCCGAGCGGGCACTCGTTCATCCGTGTGCGCGCGTCCGCGAAACGGCCCTTGTCGCGCGCCAGCATCTCGACATAGGCGAGCAAGTGGTGGCCGAGCGTCACGGGTTGCGCGCTCTGCATGTGCGTGAAGCCCGGCATCACGTCGGCGGCGTGCGCCAGCGCCTTTTCCGCGAACGCCATCTGCAGGCCGGCGATCTGGCCGATCAGCGCATCCACCGTGTCGCGCACCCACAGCCGGGAATCGAGCGCGACCTGATCGTTGCGCGAGCGCGCCGTGTGCAGCCGCCCCGCCGCCGGCCCGACAAGGGCGGCGAGCCGCGCCTCGATGTTCATATGGATGTCCTCGAGCGCGCGGTCGAAGACGAACTCGCCCTTCTCGATTTCGCCACGGATCGCCTGTAGCCCGTCGGTGATCGCGGCGGCGTCGGCCGCGCCGACGATGCCCGTCTCGGCGAGCATCGCGACATGGGCGAGCGAGCCGGCGATGTCCTGCGGCGCGAGCTTTCTGTCGAAGCCGATGGAGGCGTTGATCTCCTCCATGATCGCGTCGGGGCCGCTCGCGAACCGGCCGCCCCACATCTTGTTGCTCATCGTCGCCTTACGCTTTCGAGAAGGTTCGCATGCCACCAGACGACGCGCCGGACACCGAGCCTGATGCACGCGAGCCGCCGACGGTGCGCGCCCGCCGGTTCGGCACATGGCGGCATGCCGTCGTGGCGGGCCTCGCGATCCTGACGGCGGCGTCGTTCGGTCTATACGAGATCGCGCCGCGCGGCGGCAAGCCGACGCCGCATGCCGGTGCCTGCGCGCGGTCGCTCGACCTCGCGCAGGCCGCCGATCCGCTGGCGCATGGCGATGTCGCCGCGCTGCTGCTTGCGTCGGCACCGCACGATCTCGGCGCCGTCGCCTTCGACGATGCCGAGGGCCACGCGACGACGGTCGCCGCGTTCAAGGGCAAGACGATCCTCCTGAACCTCTGGGCCACCTGGTGCGTGCCGTGCCGCGCCGAGATGCCGGCGCTCGACCGGCTCGCGGGCGCGCTGGGCTCGCGGCACTTTGCCGTTGTGGCGGTCGACGTCGACACGACGCGGCTCGATCGCCCGCACGCCTTTCTGCGCGAGATCGGCGCATCGAACCTGCCGTATTACGCCGACAACAGCGCCGACATCATCCGCTCGCTGCACGGCAACGGCCTGCCGACGACCGTGCTGATCGGGCCGGACGGTTGCGAGATCGGCACGATGGCTGGCCCAGCGCCCTGGGACTCGCCCGAGGCGAAGGCGCTGATCGAGCGCGTCGCGCAGCCCGCGCAAAGCTGATCGGGTGGACTTCGGCCGACGCAGCGGCGAGACTCCGCGGAGTGATTCGCGCGGTTCGCGCATCGTGCAGCGGGGACCGGCCATGGTCGAGAAGCACCGGACGGAAAGCGCGCTGACGCGCCGCCCACTCGTCGATCGCGCCGCCGGCCGGGTCCGCGTGGGCGGTCCGGTCGCGGGCCAAGTTGCGAGCCCGGGCGTCCCCCAGGCCCAGCCGGCGAGGCAGCCGGCCGCCGCCGCTCACGATGTCTCGCCCGGCGCGGCCGTGCCGGATTTTGAACTCGACGTGTCCGCATCGCTCGAGACGATCCATCGCGTGACCGAAACCTATGCGGTCCTGCTCGACAAGCTCTCGTCCTACGAGCTGAAGGTCCGCGACCTGACGAGTTCGCTCGGCGACGCGAACCGCGGCCGGGACGAGGCGTTGCGCAGCCTGGCTCGAGCCGAGCGCCTCCTGACCGAGGAGCGCGATCGCGCCGCGGAGGCCGAGGAGCACGCCGACCATTCCGCGCAAACCGTCCAGGAGCTGGAGCGCCAGCTCGCCACGCTCCGCGAGCAGACGGCCAAGCTGATGGACGCCGTCGATCAGTTGTTCCCCGATCTCGAGGACGGAGCGGCCGACGCGCAGCGCGGCCTGCGGATCGTCCGCTAACGCCGCCTTATCCTCCCCCGCTACGCGGAGGAGGACACGCGCGGGGAGCGCCTCAGTCCGACAGCCGCGCCATCGCTTGTTGGATCTTGGTCTGGAACTGGGCGGCTTGCCCCTGCGCGAGGTCGGGGGCATCGGCGGCGATCGCGTCGCAGAGCGTCGTCACCCACTCCTGATCGCCCTTGTCAAAATTGCCGAGCACGTAGCCGATCACCCGCTCCTTGGTGCCGGGGTGGCCGATGCCGAGGCGAACACGGCGGTAGTCGTTGCCGATGTGCGCCGTGATCGACCGCAGGCCGTTATGACCCGCGTTGCCGCCGCCGGTCTTGACCCGGACCTGGCCGGGCGCCAGGTCGAGCTCGTCGTGGAAGACGACGATGTCGCCGAGCGCGATCTTGTAGAAGGCGGCGGCCTCGCGCACGGAGCGGCCGGACTCGTTCATGTAGGTCTGCGGCTCGAGCAGGATGACCCTCTCGCCGGCTAAGGTGGTTTCGGCGACGATGCCCTGAAACCGTGGACGGAACGCCGGCGCGCGGTGGCGCGCGGCAATCGCGTCCAAGGCCATGAAGCCGATGTTGTGGCGCTGGCCGGCATGCTCGCGGCCGGGATTGCCGAGGCCGACGAAGAGAAGCATGGCGGGCACCCGTTAATCGTGCCCGCGCCGTCAGCCGGCGCGGGCATGAACGACCTCAGTCGTCTTTCTTCGACGGCTTCAGATTGTCGTCGGGGTCGAGGCTCTTGGTGTCGCCACCGGCGGCATCGTCCTTGTCATCGAGCCCCTTCGCGGCAGTATCGTCGTCGGCCGAACCTTCCTCCGACGGTACGGCATCGGCGGCAACCTCCGGTGCGTCATCCTCGACGATCTCTTCGACCGGCGGCGCGATGGTGAGCACCGTGAAGTCGTCGCCCGGCGTCGCCAGCTTGCTGCCGCGCGGCAGCTTGAGATCGCTCATGTGGCGGACGTCGCCGATCTCCATGCCGGCGATGTCGAGTTCGATCGCGTCGGGGATGGCGTCGGCCGAGACCTTCAGCTCGATCGTGTGGCGAACGACGTTGACGACACCGCCCTTCTTCAGTCCGGGCGCCTCGTCGTCGTTGATCGTGTGGATCGGGATCTCGACGTCGATCTTCGAGCCCTTCTTGATGCGAAGAAAGTCGACGTGCAGCGGCCGATCCTTGATCGGGTCGAGCTGATAATCACGCGGGATCACAAGCTCGGTGTCGCCTTCGACGTCGAGGTTGAATGTCGTCTTCAGGAACCCGCCCTGATAGATCAGTAGATTGACGTCATGCCACAAAAGCGAGATCGGCATCGGCGGCTCGCCGCCGCCGTAGATCACGCCTGGTATACGACCCTCACGGCGAACGCTGCGGGCGGCCCCCTTGCCTGTCCCGCTGCGCACCGAGGCCGCCAAAGACTTCGTCTCGGCCATCTGGTGTCCTTTTGATGTGCTTAGAGCCGCGCCCACGCCTCCAGGGGTGTCGGAAACAGGCACGGCGGCCGGTCTCATAGCCGCCGCGACGGGGAAGCGCAAGGAATTCGCGGCGGCGGGTGTCTTATCGAGGCAGCGCTGCGCCAGGCTCACGTTAACGCTGCGTCAACCAGCATCGTTGTTTTGGCGGAGCCCGCGGATCACTTGGCCGCGGACATTAACCCGCTCTTCAGGCCGGCCAGCCGCAATGGTCCTCGCGCGACGTAAAGGCCTGATGAGGACAAGTCTCGTGCGAGGCCAAACCGTGCGTAAACCATGAAGCTTGTTAGTTAGTGCCCTGCCGCCACGTCACGACAGCGGTCGCCAAGTAAGCGTTTACCGTCAGTCGATCAGGCTCCGCCAGCTAGGTGGAGATCGATCGATATGCGTGAGGGCCTGCGGCGTGTCCGCGCGAAGGTCGCCGGGTTCGGCGCAAACCACGAGGGACAGGTCGCCCTGACGTTCGCCCTGGCCTTCATCCCCGCGCTCACGATGGTTGGCGCCGCCGTCGACTACGGCCGCCTCGTCACCCTGCGCAGCAATCTGCAGCAGGCGACGGACGCCACCGTGCTGGCGATCGCCCGCAACGCGCTGGCGAGCTCGAGCACCGTTGACACGTTGAAGGTGCCGACGCAGACCTATCTCGGCGGCACGATGGCGGGCGCGACATTGACGAGCCTCACGCTGCAGAGCGGCAACAGCGGCCTCTGCATCGTGACGTCATCCTCGCTGCCGACGACGATCATGGCGATCGCCAACATCCCGAAGATGACCGCCACCGCCACCGCCTGCGCCCAGCCGGCGTCCGGCAAAACGGTCGAGGTCGCGCTCGCTCTCGACAACGCGAGCTCGATGGCCGACAGCGCCGGCGCCACCTCCAAGCTGGCGGCCTTGCAAACCGCGGCGCAGCAACTGGTCAACACGCTGAACCCGAGCGGCACGACGAGCCCGACGGCGGCGATCTCGATCGTGCCCTTCACGGCGCTCGTCAACGTCGGCACGAGCAAGACGGCGCCGTTCCTCGACACGCAGGGGAAGTCCTCGATCCACTGGCAGAACTTCCACCGGCCGTCACCGATCCTGTTCCTGGCGCCGTTCTACCCGACCTCGAAATTCGACCTCTTCTCGGCGTTGACCAACGCGTCCTGGGCCGGCTGCGTCGAGGAGCGCCCGGCGCCCTTCACGACGACCGACACGGCGGCGGTCACGGGCACGCCCGACACGCTGTTCGTGCCGTTTCTCGCGCCCGACGATCCCGGCGACACGAACCAGAGCGATTGCCTCTTCGTCAATCCGGTGACGCAGGTCGTCAGCACGAGCTGCGCCTTCGGCACGAAGGGCCCCAACCTGCTCGACACGCACCAGTTCGCGAATTCGTATCTCCAAGATACCGGCGCGGTGAACGTGGTGCTGCCCTGCCTGTTGAACCCGCTCTCCGTCATCGACGACACGATCCAACTGCCGCTGCTCGCATCGGACAATCAGCAGAACTACTTTCCGGGCGGCGGAGAGACGATGGTGTGCAAGTACAACAATGGCACCGTCGTCCCGCACACGACGGGGATCGGCCTTACGACGGGGCCGAACTATCTGTGCAGCGGGACGCCGGTCACGCCGCTGACGACCGACCGCTCGGCGCTGACGAGCGCCATCAACGCGATGCAGGCCGGCGGCGGCGGCAATCTCGCGGCGGGCCTCATGTGGGGCTGGCGCACGATCAGCCCGACCATGGCGCCGTTCCCGGTCGCCTCGCCCTCGACCATCGGTCCGCAGAACCCGAAGTCGTACGCGGTCTCCGGCAGCTCGACGACGGCGGCGAACCGCAAGTTCCTGATCCTGATGACGGATGGCTACAACGCCTGGACGCCGAACCCCTACAGCCCGTGGGGATCGGACTACGAGGCGTTCGGCTACTACGTGAACAACCGTATCGCCTCGTATGGCAGTTGCAGCGGGTCGGGCACCGTCGCGACGACCTCGACGACCGCGCGGTGCCAGTTGGACAATGTCACGCTCGAGGCGTGCACGCACGCGAAGACGGCCGGCGTCACGATCTACACCGTCGGCCTGTCGAGCTCCGGCGATCCGATCGACGCGCAGGGCATCAGCCTTTTGCAGAGCTGCGCCTCGACCTCCGCTAATTACTTCCAGGCGAGCGACGGCTCGGGTGTCGTCGCCGCCTTCCAGCAGATCGCCGCCAACATCCAAGGTTTGAGGCTGACGCAATGAGCACGCGCGACGCGCTGTCCCGCAAGACGCCGAGCTCGACGGTCGCGCTCGGCACGGCGACCTTGTTCGTCGCGATCATGGCGTTCGTCGGTCTTCTCGTCGACGACCGGATCGCCATCGGCAATGCCGGCTGGAGCCTGCGCGGCACGCTCGCGCCCGTTCCCGCGCGGCATACGGGCCGCACGGGCGCCTGAACGCAAGCAGGCTCTGGTCAGAATACGCCGCCGCCATCGGGCACGGGCCGCTCGGGGGCGAGCAGGACGATGGCGCCGTCGGCATCGGGGAGGCCGAGCACCAGGACCTCGCTCATGAACGGGCCGATCTGGCGCGGGGCGAAATTGACGACCGCCAGCACCTGGCGGCCAACAAGGCTCTCCGGCTTGTAATGCACCGTGATCTGGGCGCTCGATCGCTTGCGGCCGATCGCGCCGCCGAAGTCGATCTCGAGCTTCAGCGCCGGCTTGCGCGCCTCGGGAAACGTCGTGGCCGCGACGATCGTGCCGACGCGAATGTCGACGGCGGCGAAGGTCTCGAACGGGATCGGTGCGTCTGACATCGCACCGACTTAGACGACGGGCGGGATGACCGCCAGGTTACAGCACCACCACCCGCGTGCCGACGCCCACGCGGCCGTAGAGATCGATCACGTCCTGGTTCATCATGCGGATGCACCCCGACGAGACGTTGGTGCCGATCGTGTAGGGCTGGTTGGTGCCGTGGATGCGGTAGAGCGACGAGCCGAGGTACAGCGCGCGGGCGCCGAGCGGGTTGGCCTCGCCGCCATCCATGTGGCGCGGCAGATCGGGGCGGCGCGCCAGCATTTCGCGCGGCGGCGTCCAGTCAGGCCAGCTGGCCTTGCGGCTGATGTGCTTGATGCCGGCCCAAGCGAAGCCCGGGCGACCGACGCCGATGCCGTAGCGCAGCGCCTGCCCGCTGCCCTCGACGAGGTAGAGGTACTTGTTCGGCGTATCAATGACGATGGTGCCGGCTCGCTCGCGGCAGGAATAGGCGACCTGCTGGCGCAGATAGGCCGGATCGGACGGCTGCGCCGCCAGTCCGAGCATCGCGTTGGCGCCGGTGCCGGTATAGGCGGCGAGCTGCGGTGTGGGCCCCGCCGGCTCCGCCAAGGCGGGCTCGGCGGAGGATTGCGGGCCGACCTGGCCGCCGCCGAAAAAGGCTGGCGGCTGCTGCGGCGCGTAATCGGGCAGGCCGGATCGCGGCAGCAGCGATGCCGACGGATCGATGGCTACTGGCGCCGCATAGGCCGGCGCCGCGTAGACGGGCTGCGCCTGCACCGGCGGGGCGACCTGCACCCGCTGCGGGATGGGCTCCGGGCGCCCGCCAGTCAGCACGAACTCGATGATGCCGCCGCCGTAGCGGCCACCTTCGGGGGGGAAGGCGTCGTAGGCCTCGCGGTAGCTCGGCCGATCCTCGGGCCGCGGCGTGCGGGTTCGCATGCCGAGGACGTTGTGCTGCGGCGGCGGATAGTGATTGTAGGATTCGCGGTAGGTCGGCCGCGGGCCGCCGCCGTCGCCCGGCAGGAATCCTGGAATGCCGAACCCGTCGGCCAACGCCGCGCCGGGCGCGACACACAAAAATGCAAGGCAAGCCAATGAACGCAACGCCATCACAAACCCCCCAACAACGACAACGAAGATCGTTATAAAGGTTATTTTTTAAGAGTAACGCTTTACTTACCACCATGGTTACTTAACTGATAATGGCAGTGTGACAAAGTAAACAGCGCGATAAGAGACGTCCTTAATCGTTGGTAAAGCCCGCTGCTCAAGTGAGTCGCGCGATAGACGAGCCTCTTAAAAAGATGAAAGAACAAAGCTTGCCGACCGAGCCATCCGCTCCCGCCCGCTGCGGCATCGCCGTGATGGCCAAGGCCTCGCAGGCCGGCCGCACCAAGACCCGGTTGTCGCCGCCGCTCACCCCGGACGAGGCGGCGGCCTTCAACACCGCGTTTTTGCGCGACATCGCCGACAATCTCGCCGCCGCCGGCTTGGACGCCTCGATCGCCGGCTATTTCGCCTACGGGCCGCCCGGCGCGGCCGACTTCTTCGCGTTCCGGCCGCCCGGCATCGCGCTTTTCGAGGCGTGGCAGCCGAGCTTCGGCGCGACGCTCGCCTTCACGATCGAGATGCTGCTAGCGCGCGGCCATGCCAGCGCCTGCGTCCTCAACGCCGACAGCCCGACGTTGCCGCCGACGCTGCTGACGGAGGCGGCCGAGCGCCTCGCCGCGCCGGGCGAGCGCATCGTGCTCGGCCCCTCCACCGACGGCGGCTATTACCTGCTGGGCATGACCCGCCTCCACGCCCGGCTGTTCGAGGACATCGACTGGAGCACCGAGCGCGTCGCCGGCCAGACCCTTGAGCGCGCGGCCGAGATCGGCCTCGAGGTGCACGTGCTGCCGCACTGGTACGATGTCGACGACGCCACTTCGCTGGCGATCCTGCGCGGCGAACTGCTCGGCGGAATGGCGTTCTCGGGGTCGTTGGCCTCGGCGCCGGCGCGCCACTCGCGGGCGCTGCTGCGGGGGTGAGCAGGTGAGCGTTTCGATCCGTTGTGGCGCCGCTCCCCCGTAGCCTCATCCCGAGGGCGCCAAAGGCGCGGACTCGAAGGACGAGGCGGTCCAGAGCTCTCGCCTGCTGGCGCCCTCGTGGTTCGAGACGGTGCTTCGCGCCTCCTCACCATGAGGGGATTGGGAGTGGCGCTTCTACAGCCCTAGCCTCTCCAGCTCGCGCGTCGGGTTGGCCGCGAACGCCTCGAGCAGGGCCGTCTTGATCGCCGCCATGCGTTCGGCGCCGGCGATCTTCTCGCCGGCGAGGTCGGTCACGTAGAAAACGTCGGCCGCGCGCTCGCCGAAGGTCGCGATATGCGCCGAGCCGATGTTGAGGCTGAGCTGCGACAGCAGCGCCGTCAGCGCGAACAGCAGGCCGCGGCGGTCGAGCCCCGAGACCTCGATCACGGTGAAACGATTCGACAGCGCGTTGTCGATGCGGATCTCGGGCTCGATGTCGAAGGCCTCGACGATCGACGGCTCGATCGCGCGGCGCTGGGCGACGGCCTCGGCGAGCCGGATCTCGCCGGTCAGCGTTCGCTCGATCGCCATCGCGACGCGGCCGGCGCGCCGCAGTTCGTCCTCGTCGCGGTCGAGCGCGCGCGTGACATAGATCATGTCGAGCGCCAGCCCGTCCAACGTCGTGAAGATCTGCGCATCGACGATGTCGGCGCCGGCGGCGGCGCAGGCGCCGGCGATGATCGACAGCAGGCGCGGATGATCGGGCGCGAGCACCGTGATCTCGGTGATGCCGCGCGCCGCGTCCGTCACGGTGTCGACGAGCGGGCCGGGCAGGTCGATCTCCGACATGTTGAGGATATTGGCGTGGCGGATCTTGTGCCCGAGGTCGACCTTCAGCCAGTACGGCGGCTGGTGGCGCGCCGCGTAGGCGTCGAAATCGTGCGTGCTCCATTTCGGCAGCGCCTGCCGCAGCTCCTCGCGGGCGGCCGCGACGCGACGCTCGCGCGCCAGCTTCGAGTTCTCGCCGGTGATGAGGTTCTCGGTCTCCCAGTAGAGCGTGCGCAGAAGCTCCGACTTCCAACCATTCCAGACACCCGGCCCGACGGCGCGGATGTCGCAGATGGTGAGGATCAAAAGCATGTTGAGGCGATCGACCGTGCCGACGATCTCGGCGAACGTCTCGATCGTGCGGCGGTCCGACAGATCGCGCCGCTGCGCGGTATCCGACATCACGAGATGCTGCTCGATCAGCCAGGCGACCGTGTCGGTCTGCACGGCATCGAGGCCTAGCCGCGGGCAGAGCTTGCGCGCGACCTTCATGCCGGCCTGCGAATGATCCTCGGTGCGGCCCTTGGCGATGTCGTGCAGGAACAGCGCGACGTAGAGGACGGTGCGGTCGGCGAGCGTCGGCAGCACCTCCTGCGCCACCGGATGCGCGAAGGCGCTGCGGCCGCTCTCGATCTCGGCGAGGATGCCGATCGAGCGGATCAGGTGCTCGTCGACCGTGAACGAGTGGTACATGTTGAACTGCATCAGCGCGACGATGCGGCCGAACTCGGGGATGAAGCGGCCGAGCACGCCGGCCTGGTTCATCAGCCGGAGCACGACGGCGGGCGCGTCTCGCGAGGTCAGGATCGACAGGAAGAGGCGGTTCGCCGCGGGGTCCTCGCGCAAGGTCTTGTCGATCTTGGTGAGGCTCAGCGTGACGAGCCGCATCGCGTCGGGGTGGATCGCCAGCCCGTTCTCGTCGGCGAGCGCGAACAGCCGGATCAGGTTGACGGGGTCGCGCGCGAAGGTGGCCGGATGCGCGAAGGTGATCCGCGCGTTCTCGATGAGAAAGTCCCGGTTGTTGAGGCTCAGGCGGCGCCGCCACATGCGGCCGAAGAAGCGATCGAGCATCGGCGAGGGCTTGGCTTGGCGATCCTCCAGCCCCGCGCAGACGATCGCGGTGAGGTCGCCGACCTCCTTGGCGACCAGGAAGTAATGCTTCATGAAGCGCTCGACGCCGTGCAGCCCGGCGCGGCCGACGTAGCCGAGCCGCTCGGCGAGCAGTCGTTGGAGATCGAACGAGAGACGCTCCTCCGCGCGGCCCGTCACGAAATGCAGGTGGCAGCGGACGCGCCAGAGATATTCCTCGCAGCGGCGGAACAGCCGGTATTCCTTGCGCGTGAACAGCCCCGCCGCGACGAGCTCGGCGGCGTCGTGCACGCGGTAGACGTATTTGGCGATCCAAAACAGCGTGTTGAGATCGCGCAGGCCGCCCTTGCCGTCCTTGACGTTGGGCTCGACGAGAAAGCGCGAGCGGCCGGCCTTGGCGATGCGCGCGTCGCGCTCGGCGAGCTTGGCGGCGACGAACTCGGCCGGTGTGCCGCTGACCACTTCGCGATCGAAGCGCTCGCGCAGATCCTCGAACAGTTCGAGATCGCCGAGGATCGGCCGTGCCTCGAGCAGCGCGGTGCGGATCGTCATGTCCTCGCGCGAATATTGCACGCATTCCTCGATCGAACGCGTCGAGTGCCCAACCTTCTGGCGCAGATCCCAGAGCGTGTAGAGCATCGCCTCGACGACCTTGCGCGCCCAGGGATCGTCCTTGTCGCGCATGAGGAAGAGCAGGTCGATGTCCGAGCCCGGCGCCAACGTGCCGCGCCCGTAGCCGCCCACCGCCGCGACGACGAGGCGGCCGGGGTCGAGATCGGGCGCTGGATGGATATGACGCACGACATAGGTGAACAGCGTGCGGATCAGCGCATCCTCGATGTCGGAGATCTGCCGCGCGCAGCGCAGACCGTCTCCGCCGGTCTCGAGCGCGACGCGAACCCTGTCGCGACCGGCGCTCACCGCGTCGCGGAAGATCGCGACCACATCGAGATGCCGGACGCTGGTGCCACCGGCGCCGCCGCAATCGCCATGGAGCGCGTCGAGCCTGGCGCCGATGGCGTGGTGGTCGAACAGATCCTCGATCGCCAGATGGTGGCGGATCGGGCGGCGGCGGCGCGGCGGCGTCACGCGGTCGAGCACTTCGGTCATCAGAGCAACTTCGCGTCAGGCAAGCATTCGGGTCAGGCAAGCATTCGGGTCAAGCGAGCATCCGGGTCAAACGATCTGGCCCTCGCTCAACGGCTCGCCACGCGCGCCTCGATCGCGTCCCACACGGGAACCGCGAGGTCCGGGCCGCCGACGCGCTTGATCGCGCGGATGCCGGTCGGTGACGTAACGTTGATCTCCGTCAGATGGCCGTCGATCACGTCGATCCCGACGAGAAGCAGACCCAGCCGCTTTAGTTCGGGTCCGATCGTCGCGCAAATCTCCAGCTCTTTCTCGGTAAATTCGGTGGCCGCCGCCGCGCCGCCGCGCACCATGTTGGAGCGGATGTCGTTTTCCGCCGGCACCCGGTTCACCGCCCCGAGCGGCTCCCCGTCGACGAGGATGATGCGCTTGTCGCCCTTGACGATGTTTTTCAGATAGGCCTGCACCACCCACTGCTCGCGAAACATTTGCGCGAACAAGTCGTACAGCGAGCCGAAATTCGGGTCGCGCTCGGCGATCTTGAAGACCGAGGCGCCGCCGTGCCCGTGCAGCGGCTTGATCACCACCTCGCCGTGCTGGCGCCGGAACGCCTCGATCTCGGCCCGGTCGCGCGTGATCAAGGTCGGCGGCAAGAGGTGGGGGTAATCCATCACCATCAGCTTTTCCGGCGCATTGCGGACGCTGACCGGATCGTTGACGACGAGCGTGCCGGGCGCCAGCCGCTGCAGGATGTGGGTCGAGGTGATGTAGGCGAGATCGAACGGCGGGTCCTGACGCAGCAGCACGACATCCATCTCGGCGAGATCGACCGTTCGCGCGGGCCCGAGCGTGACATGATCGCCGACGACATCGCGGACCTCGACCGGCGCCACGTGGGCGACCGCCCGGCCCTCGCGCAGGCTGAGGTTCTCGGGCCGGTAATACGACAGCTCATGGCCGCGGGCGGCCGCCTCGAGCATCAGCGCGAATGTCGTGTCGCCGGCGATCGAGATCTTCTCGATGGGGTCCATCTGCACGGCCACGTTCAAGGGCATCTCGGATCCTTTTGCTGCGCCGATTTCCGCCGACCCGGAGGGCAAGCATTAACCAGACGTGAACGCAATACCTATAGGTTAACAGTCCGCACGGGGCTGGTGGGACCGATATGGGCATCGTATCAATTGGGCGGAGCTTGCTGATCCGGCAACTGCTGCTGACCGGCTTGGTGGTCGCGCTCGGCGGCCTGTCCTACCTCGCCATGCAGAATATCGAGGACATGGCCCGCGCGCTGGCGGTGCAGACCACGACCGGCGCCGCGGCCGATGGCCTGGCCGCGATCCTGACCGCGACCGAGACCGGCGCGACCCACATCGTCCTCGCGACGCTGGTGGCCGCCGTGCTGATGGCCGCCGTGTCGATCCCGATCATGCTGTTCACGATCGACCGCCCGCTCAAGGCGGTGGTCGAGTCCGTCGAGCGGCTCGCCGCCGGCGACTCGATGACCGAGATCGAGGGTGTCGCGCGGGAGGATGAGATCGGCGCCATCGCGCGCGGATTGATGGACCTGCGCGATCAGGCGCAAGCCAGGCAGGCCGCGGCGGCTGTCTTGGCCGCCGCACCGACCCCGGCCGAGAGCCGAGACCATGCGGTCGCGACCCGCACCGAGGCGTTTTCGCGCGATCTCGCGGCGCAGGTCGGCCGCCTCGGCAGCATGACGAAGCGCCTGGGCGAGGCCGCCGAGAGGATGATCGTCGCGGCACGGCACGCCAACGACGGCTCCGACCGCGCCACCGCCGCCTCGACCAACGCCTCCGGCGACGTGACCTCGGTCGCCACCGCCTCCGAGCAGTTGCTCGACTCGATCGAGGAGATCTCGCGCCAGGTCGTCCAGTCGACCAACGTGGTCAAGGCCGCCGTCGAGCGCGCCGTCGATACCAACGCCGGCATGGGCCGCCTCTCCTCCGCCGCGCAGAGAGTGGGCGATGTCGTCAGCCTCATCTCGCGCATCGCCGCGCAGACCAATCTGCTCGCGCTCAACGCCACGATCGAGGCGGCGCGCGCCGGCGAGGCTGGCCGCGGCTTCGCGGTCGTCGCCCAGGAGGTGAAGACACTGGCCACCCAGACGGCCAAGGCGACGCAGGACATCACCGGCCAGATCACCGAGATGCAGGAGGCGACCGACCTCTCCGTCGAGGCGATCGACAAGATCCAGAAGAAGATCGCCGAGGTCGAGCACATCTCGACGATCATCGCCGCCGCCGTCCACGAGCAGGGCGCGGCGACGCAGGAGATCGCCCGCAACGTGCGCTCGGCCGCCGCCGGCACGCAGACGATGTCGAGCCACATCGAGAATGTCGTCCGCTCGGTCGGCGAGACCTCGATGAGCGCCGCCTCCGTCGCCCAGCTCGCCCACGAGCTCGACGACATCACCCGCGGCATGACCGCGATGGTCGACACGTTCACCTCGGCGCTGAAGGCCGCGTAGACGTCGCGTCGAGAGAAGGTTCGACGGCTTCGACCTAGGGGCGCGGGGCTGTCGCTGGTTTGCTCTCGACGGGATCGGCGCTTCGGCTGGTTCGAACCGCGCCCGCGCCGCCGCCACCGTGGCGATGTTCGCCATCGACCAGGTTCGCAGATCCTGGACGATCGGCATCAGCGAGCCCGCCAGAGGGTTCAGCTCGTATTCCACACCGTCATCGGCATGGTGGCGAAGGCGCGCCGCCGGTGTAATCGGCGACGATCTTGGTCTTGTCCGCGTTGGACGGCGTCGCGCGGCTTCAAGCCGTACCTCTACGCCGACGTGCACGCGTTCCTGCACGATCTCAAGGGATTGCCAGCGGGAGTCTAGCCCAGCCGGCGCCAAGTCGAGGACTTCAAAGTCGGAGAACGCCAAGGAACGCCTTCACCAGGCCTTAACCATCGCCGTCCATGGTGGATCGATCGAAGCGAGGGCCGGGCGTGCGCGGGGTTTGGCGATCCCTGTCGATCCTCGCGCTGGTTTGTCTACCCACCAGCGCGCCGATGGCCGTGCCCGGCGGGGACTGCTGGCCGGCGGCCCTGCGGCATCTGCAAGCATCGTCGCCCGACGGCTACGCGATCTACAGCCAGGTCGGCGATCCCGCCGTCTTCAAGGGTTGGATTCGGTGCGACGACGCGCAGTTCGATCTCTCGACGGCGGTCCACGAGTCGACGCACGTCCTCACCAGCCGGATCGACGCGTTTCCCCTCGTCGGCGGCGGGACGATCGCGCTGCCGCACGAGGTCTCGCGCTTCTACCCGCCGACGAAGATCGCCAATCGTTTCATGCCCGACGATTTCACGACGATCTACCTTCGCTTGGGCAAGGCCAGCTCTTCTACGGATTTTCTGTTCCTGCTCGATGAACTCAACGCCTACTCGCACGACCTCAACGCGGCGGTCGATCTCAAGGGTCTCGTTCGGGCGGATGCATCCGTCGACCACCGCGACGGCTTGGCCGCGATGATGGCTTTCGTCGCCGTCTACGCCGCGACGGCGAGGGACAGCGAGCCGGCGACGTGGGACGGCTTGCGGGAGCCGAACGTGGCCGCGGTCGTCTCGGCACTGTGGGGCCAGGCGGAGCGCGTCATGGCCTCGTCCTGCGGCATTCCGGATTTCGGAACCTCGGACAAGCGCTACATCCGGCTCTATTGCGCGGCCGACGCCGGCTCGGGGCTGGAGCCGATCCTCGGGCGCGCGCCGGCCTGCCCGGCTGCGTGCCTCGACTCGATTGGCGGTGCTCCAACAGCAGGCGGATATAGCGAGGAGGGCGTGACCACGCCGCCGCATCGATCCGATGCCGGACCGTCCTGGATCGAGAAGATCATCCAGTTTCAAACGAGGGCGAGCGGCCCTGATCCGGGTTCGCGGTCGTCACCTGACGATGACCGTTAGAGACGAACGATGCGCGGCCGCGGGAGCCGCCGCGCATCGGCTCGGCTCGCTCGATCAATGGCAGCCGCAGCCGCCTTCGTAGGTGTTGATGACGCTCGAGCGTATGTAGGTGATGGGCGCGAGGGTCTCGGTCTCGTTGGCGTAGGTGTCGCGCACGAAATAGATCGTGCGATGATGGATCCGCGTCACGTTCAGGATGTGAACGATCGGCTGTATGCGCGTGATATTCACGATGTGATGGTACCGGGGCACGTGCGAGTACACCGATTCGTCGTGATAGCGCGTGTAGGATTTGCTCGGGTGGACGGTCGTGGTGTGATACGTCGTCGGCAAGGGCCCGCAGGCGGAGCATTTGTGCGCGCTCGCACTGGTGGCGGACCCCGCGACGAACCAAGCCGCGACAAACGCCGCGACCAACGCAATTACATACTTACTCATGTCAGTCGACCTTACTCGAAACGCCGCGCCGGCACGCTAAGGCAAGGATTTGTTAATATCAACGAGAAAGCTAAAGCTTGCGGGACGTGGCTAATACGTCGCTGGCAAGTGTACTATATTAAGACACATTGTCCCGCGCTTCCCATTTCGACGCAAGTGATCAGGGCACGAGCAACTCCGAGCGATATTTTGGTGCGAGCGCTTTCGCCGTGCGGCCGCGTTCTGCTCGCTCTTCGGCGCTGAGCGCGGGCGGCGGCGAGGATCGGCTTTCGATCGGATCGCCCACCGCCTTGAAGAAGTCGTCCTGCCCGGCGGGCGTGCACATGCAGAGCAGCCGTGCCGGCGCGGGCGACACGTTCTTGAAGGAATGCGGCGCGTTGGCCGGCACGTTCACGCTCGATCCCGCCGCGGCCCGCGCCGTCGCCCCACGAAACGTGATCTCGATCTCGCCTTCGAGAACGCTGAACATTTCCTCGAAATCGTGCCGGTGCGGCGGCGGCCCGGCATTGGGCGGGACCGACATCTCGATCAGGCAATAGGTGCCGCCGGTATCGGCGCCGGTGAGCAGGATCGTGTAGGTGCCGCCCGCGATCGCGAGATGCGTCAGCCCGGGCCCGTCGGGGTCGGCGACGACGAGGTCGCGGCGGGGATCGTCGTCTGGGATCGGGGGCAGGGATGCGTCCGTCATTGGGCTCTCCGTCGAGGCCGTGTGCCTTGAGGTCCGGAGATGGCGGATTGCGGGTGCGGACGCCAGATGGCGGAATGAGACGGCGTGTCTCGCTGCCGGAACGCGAGTTCAGCAGCGAGCGACTTGTTTGCGAGATCGATGCATCACCAGGCCCCGAGCCACGGCCGACACCTCGCCCGATCGTGGTGCATCCTCATGCAGCGTCGCGAGCGACGAGCTTCCACCCGCGCGATATCAGGCTTGGGCGCGAGATGCTCATACTGATCGGTGGGTTGGCGGACGGCCGACGGTTCGCAATCGACGCTGCACCCGTTGTTCGTCGTCTTCGAGTGGAGGGTCTCGTCGCCACCGAGGCCAGCGCGGATGTCGTAGTTGCACCCCTGCGGCGCGCTGAACCCGGCGCTGTTCCTGAGATGGCAGATCTTGCCGTCGATGATGATCGTATGGCCGTAACGACCGCCGTAATCACCCGGCAGCGGCATGTCGTGGATGTGCAGAGAATCTGCTTGGGAGGCCGTGGCGATCAGGAGCGTAGCCGTGGACGCGGCGATGAGGATCGAACGCTTCATGAGATGTCTCGACGTGTCGGGCGCGGGACGAGTTGTGACGCGGCGGCAGGAGACATCAAGGCGCGGGCCTCAGGGTCGGATGACGCTCGCGACCACCAGCTGTTTCCGCAGATCGTCGTCGTACAGAATGACGCCGTTCCAGTAGTCGAGCAAGGCCGCCAGATTCGCCTCGACCCATAGCCGGAGCCGGTCTTCCTGGTGCTTCGACAACCATGTCGTACCGGCGGCGAAGCCGAACGGGGCGATCATATAGACAGCGGACGGCTTCGAGCCCCACGGCGGCTGCGTGACTTTGATCCGCGCGGCATGCGACGCCATTTCGGCGCGACGAAGACCGCGAAGTCCAAGCCTGTCTCGCGAGGGGACAGGTTGGACGTCTCGATAGTCATCTCCCCCGGCGGGAACTCGACGTCGACGTCAGGCAGCTGCATGTGGGACGTTTAGTACGGGCCCACGGGGCGTGATGATCCGACAAGGAGGAGTTTTGCATCAGCACCTTGACTAAGGTAATTCTACCTCGTAATAATTGCCTTAATTTTGGAGGTCACGTTGACGCAGGTCAGACTAAGCTCCAGCGTTCCTCAAGTTGTCCTACCCGCCGAGGCTCTCTGGCTCGGTGAACGAGGACTATGCGTCGGCAACATCGACGTGGTTCCACACCATGTCCTCGACCATCGAAGCCACGAGCGCTTGGAAGCACTTCTGGCGATCGCGTTCCGACGGCTTCTTCCCGCCGGTCTCCTGCGCCACGTCGTGGAAGCGATCAACACATCGTCGCGCGGCGACCAGGCGCTCGCGAACCTACGTCTCGCCATCGCCGGTCTCTCCCGCGTTCCGGACGCCGAAAACATGTCCCAGCGTATGTCTCTGGCGAAAAGATTGTTGGATGTCGGACTAACATCCGGCGAGCTTCTGCGGGAACTCGACCTCGGTCCGGAGGCGATCGGCAAAACTTTCGACCCGTCGCAGCCGCGCGTGCCGGCGGGCAGCGGCGACGAGAGCGGCCGGTGGACGAGTGGATCCTCGACAGGCGCACCGCGGTCCGGAGCCGATCTCCCGGCAAGCTTGGGGCCTGCCCTGGCGGTACGTGCCGCGCCGCTCCTCGCGCCGGAGCTGGGGGCGGGCACTCTTGCCGCCTTGTCGGCCCTGGCGGCGACCGTCGGCTTTGCCGCAACACTCGGCGCGCTGTTCGTCCCCTCCCCCAACAACGTATCAACAAGCGGCCCGCTCCCTGACGGCTCCAGCGCCACCTATAGCTACGATCACGACGAGGGCCTTCTTCGGGTTCTCGACTCCGCCGGAACCGTCCTCGCCGCCGGCCATAAGGACACGTCCGGAATCTTCTTCGATGCCGACACCGGTGTGCCCTTTGCCCGCGAGCTAGACGGTGCGCTCCTCTTCGACGGCGCTTCTTTCCCGGTGGCGCGTGAGGATGCGAGGGTTGTTCCGGGTACGGACACGGATGACAACGAGCCAAAGCTTTGCCCCGACCCTGGACCAGACCAGCCGGGTTCGGAAGGAGCCTCTCCCCGGGCGAAAGCTTATCAAGAACAGATTAGCCGGATGATCAACCCGCAGCGACCGCTCCAATTCGGTTTGGCAATGAACCTTGTCAATCCCTCGAACGGCAAGATCGTCCACTATGACGAGTGTGACGAGCAAACCGGGGCAATGATCGAGGCCAAGGGGCCTGGCTTCAACGGGCTGCTAAGCTTTCCTTCGGGAGAAGCAAGCGTCGAGGAAGACTTTATCAAGCAAGGAAATAGAGAATTGGCTGCGGCGGAGACACGTCAAGTTATTTGGTATTTTGCAGAGGACCAAGCGGCTGATTGCGCGCGGGAGCTATTTGCGGAAAACGGCCTGGGAAGAACATCATCTGGGTTCAACCGGCGGTTTGGCCATGACGTATGATTTTCTTGCTACCAAGTTCAGTATTCGAGCTACCTGGCCGAGCCGGCGCGAGCATCCCAATGATGTCGCATATCGGCTTCGGCGCTTTTTTGACACCCTGGCCGACATCGATAGCACCTTGGCGCCATGGTCGATCAGGGAAAGAAAGAAATTCACATATCAGTTATCTCAAGACGGTTTGGCCGAGATCGTTCGACATAATGTCATGCGGGATGAGTTCGGCAAGATCGAGCCAGATGCCGGATACGGCATCTCGTGTCTTTCGGGAGACACAAGGCAACTTTATTCTTTGGTTGGTTGCGTGGGAGGTATATACGCTTGGCGTCTCTGGAATCGGATCTATTTTACAACTTGCGGCGGTCGCCCGCCCGATCCACTAATTGTAACATATGAGGTTGTGAAGGCGTTGACACTGGCGACTATAACCTGCTGGGAGCCGGCTTTCTGCCGGACGGGAACAAGCGACCTTTTACCCGAACCAACCGAGGGATGGTATTCCAAGGCCTGGATCACCTATGTGCCCGCTGTCCATGCCGCCGGCATTGACCTTGTCAGCATCCCGTTTTCCGAGCGGACACCGGAAGGTGGTCTTCTGCTCTCGGCCACCAACCAGGTCTTCGATGCCGCCAACCTTGTCCACCTGGAGGGGGCACGGCGCATCGCCGCCGCCACCCGGCATCTCAACCCGACGCTGCCTTCCCTCTAACGAACTTGCCCCGCGACAACGGCCGCGGGGCAACGATCACGACGTAAAAAGCACAGCCTACTCCGCCGCCTGCTCCTTCCCCTCCAGGTCCTCGCCCGTCGCCTGGTCGACCACACGCATCGACAGCCGCACCTTGCCCCTATCATCGAAGCCCATCAGCTTGACCTTCACCTTCTGGCCCTCGCTGACGACGTCCTGCGTCTTGTTCACCCGCCCCTTGGCGAGCTGCGAGATATGCACCAGCCCGTCCTTCGAGCCGTAGAAATTCACGAAGGCGCCGAAGTCCACGCACTTGACCACCGTGCCCTCGTAGATCTGGCCGACCTCGGGGTCGGTGGCGATCGACTTGATCCAGGCGATCGCCGCCTTGATCTTGTTGCCGTCGGAGGACGCCACCTTCACCGTGCCGTCGTCCTCGATGTTCACCTTGGCGCCGGTCTTCTCGACGATCTCGCGGATCACCTTGCCGCCCGTGCCGATCACCTCGCGGATCTTGTCGGTGGGGATCTTCAGCGTCTCGATGCGCGGGGCGAACTCGCCGAGCTCGGCACGCGCCCCGGTCAGCGCCTTGCTCATCTCGCCGAGAATGTGATGGCGCCCGTCCTTCGCCTGCGCGAGGGCGACGCGCATGATCTCCTCGGTGATGCCGGCGATCTTGATGTCCATCTGCAGCGAGGTGATGCCCTCCTCGGTGCCCGCCACCTTGAAGTCCATGTCGCCGAGATGGTCCTCGTCGCCCAGGATGTCGGAGAGCACCGCGAAGCGCTCGCCCTCCAAAATGAGCCCCATCGCGATGCCGGCCGTGGGCCGCTTCAGCGGCACGCCGGCGTCCATCAGCGCGAGCGAGGAGCCGCACACGGTCGCCATCGACGACGAGCCGTTCGACTCGGTGATCTCGGAGACGAGGCGGATCGTGTAGGGGAATTCGGCGGCCGTCGGCAGCATCGGCCGGATCGCCCGCCAGGCGAGCTTGCCGTGGCCGATCTCGCGGCGGCCGGGCGAGCCCATGCGGCCGGTCTCGCCGACCGAGTAGGGCGGGAAGTTGTAGTGCAGCAGGAAGCGCTCCTTGTAGGTGCCCTCCAAGCTGTCGATGTACTGCTCGTCCTCGCCGGTGCCGAGCGTCGCCACCACCATCGCCTGCGTCTCGCCGCGCGTGAACAGCGCCGAGCCGTGCGCGCGGGGAAGGAAGCCGGCCTCGCTGACGATCGGGCGGACCGTCTTCACGTCGCGCCCGTCGATGCGGGTGCCGGTGTCGAGGATCGCGTGGCGCACCACCTTCGCCTGCAGGTCGTGGAAGGCCGCGCCGATCTCCTCCTTGGAGAATTTCGGCTCGTAGCCCTCGGCGGACAGCGCGGTGGCGACCTTTGCCTTCACCTTGTCCACCGCCTTGTAGCGGTCCTGCTTCACGGTGATCTTGTAGGCCTCGGCGAGGTCGCCCTCGCCGACCTCGGCCACCGCCTTCTCGACGGCGCTATGGTCGGGCAGCACGAGATCGCGCGGCTCCTTGGCGGCCTTCTCGGCGAGGCGGATGATCGCCTCGATCACCGGCTGGAAGCCGCGATGGCCGGTCATCACGGCCTCGAGCATCACGTCTTCCGACAGCTCCTTGGCCTCGGACTCGACCATCAGCACGGCGTCCGCCGTGCCGGCGACGACGAGGTCGAGCGACGACTCCTTGGTCTCGTCGACCGTTGGGTTGAGCTTCAGCGCGCCGCCGATCATGCCGACGCGGGCGGCGCCGATCGGCCCCATGAACGGGATGCCGGAGAGGGTCAAGGCCGCCGAGACGGCGACCATCGACAGCACGTCGGGGTCGTTCTCGAGGTCATGCGCCAGCACGGTGACGACGACCTGCGTGTCGTTGCGATAGCCGGCCGGAAACAGCGGGCGGATCGGCCGGTCGATCAGGCGGGAGACCAGCGTCTCCTTCTCCGACGGGCGCCCCTCGCGCTTGAAATAGCCGCCGGGGATGCGGCCGGCGGCGAACGCCTTTTCCTGGTAGTTGACGGTGAGCGGGAAGAAATCCTGCCCCGGCTTCGGCGACTTCATGCCGACGACGGTGGCGAGCACGGTGGTCTCGCCGTAGGTGGCGAGCACGGCGCCATCGGCCTGGCGGGCGATCTTGCCCGTCTCAAGCACGAGCGTGCGCCCGGCCCATTCCAGGACTTCGCGGTGAACTTCGAACATGCGTGTCTTTCTCGGATACGCGCGGCACGAGGGGCGGACGCCACAACAAGATTGCCAGGGGCTGTCGGGAGATTTGGCTCCGCGCCGCCGCCGCGACCTCATCCCGGGGAGCGCCCGCAAGCGCGTCTCGAAGGAGGGTCCAGGCGGCGAACCTTGCCGAAGGCGAGGTCGCGGAACCGCCCCGTGGTTCGAGACGCCGCCAACGCGGCTCCTCCCCAAGAGGCAACTGACAGCGCCTGGCGATCCTGCCATGGCACGTAACACCCCTGCGGGACACGCAGGTGACGGGCATTCCGCCCGGGCTGGCCGCCAGCACAACGCCGCCGGCCGAGGTGCGCGCCGCCCAACCGGGCCACGCAGCGCGGCGCCGAACCCGGCGCCGCGTGGTGTATGGCACAAGATGACGGCGAGGTGAAGCGGGGCGCCCCGCGAGGTGTCAGGCCGTCGCCGCCACCTGACGACGCATCAGGACCGTGTAGAGCGAAAAACCCAGCGCGACGCCGATGAACCAGGTGAAGTTCGCCACGATCGCCAGCCCTGGGATCACGGCGCACAGGATCGGCACCAGGGCGGACGGGATGATCGCCATCACGGCGGCCGGGTTGTAGCCGTTGGTGTACCAGTACTTTCCCTCTGGGCTCATCGTGTAGAGATCGTCGACGGTGACCTGCTGCTTCTTGATGATGAAGAAGTCGGCGATGAGGATGCCGAACAGCGGGCCGATGAACGCGCCGAGAATGTCGAGCGTGTAATGGATGACCTCGGGGTTCTTGTAGAGGTTCCACGGCGTGATGAAGATCGAGCCGACGGCGGCAATCATGCCGCCGGTCCGCCAGCTGATATGCTGCGGCGCGACGTTCGAGAAATCGAACGCCGGCGAGACGAAGTTCGCGACGATGTTGATGCCGATCGTCGCCGTCATGAACGTGAAGGCGCCGAGCGCGACCGCGTAGATGTTGTCGAGGTGGCTCACCGTCTCTACGGGATCGATGATCATCCGGCCGAACACCGGCAGGGTCGACGACGTCGTGATCACGCAGAGGATCGAGAAGCCGAGGAAGTTGACCGGCAGCCCCCAGACATTGCCGGTCCTCACGGCATCGAAGGAACGTCCGTAGCGCGAGAAATCGCCGAAGTTGAGCATCGGGCCGGAGAAATACGACACGATCAACGCCACGGCGCCGATCATCACCGGCACCGCGTCCCAGCCCTTGTATTTCACCTCGCCCAGGGTGAGGCCGACATTCGCGATGCCGGCTTTCGCGATGAGATACCCGGCGAGCGCGATCATCACGACGTAGACGGCGGGGCCCGCCCAATCGATGAACTTGCGGATCGCCTCCATGCCGCGCCAGAAGACGATCGCCTGCACGACCCAGAGGACCATGAAGCTCGCCCAGCCGAGCGCCGACAAGCCGACGAACCCGGACCGCGTGACGTCGGCATAAGGCTCGAGCGACGGCGCGAACTTCAGCGCCAGCACCATGAAGGCGACCGAGGCGAGATAGGTTTGGATGCCGTACCACGCGACCGCGATGAGACCGCGGATGATGGCCGGAATGTTGGCGCCCTTGACCCCGAACACGGCGCGGCAGATCACCGGATACGGCGTGCCCGTCACCTGGCTCGGCTTGGCGACGAGGTTGACGAAAAACTGGACGATGAGAATGCCGACCAGCAGGCTGATGAGCACCTGCCAACTCACGAGGCCCAGCGAGAACAGGCTGCCCGCCGTGACGTAGCCGCCGACGCTATGCACGTCCGACATCCAGAACGCGAAGATGTTGTAGCTCGTCCACGTCTGCGCCTGCAGCGGCGCGAGGTCCTCGTTGCACAGCCGATCATCATAGCTCGGCTTGATGATGACGGCGGCATGAGCCGCCGGCGCGGCCCCGCCGGGCGCGTCGGGATAGGCGGGCGACACGGTGTCGGTCATCGGGTCATCCAGGGGGCGTGCGCTTGGGGGAGGCCTCGCGAATTTCGTGCTAGGGGGGGCGGGGCTAACTTGGCCCGACGTCGTCGGGTCGTATGAGGGTGATCGGCGCTAGATCGACGTCGACCGAGCCACTCAATCCTGCGACGCCCTCATCCGACCCCGCTTCGCGGCGCCACCTTCTCCCGCGAACGGGAGAGAAGGAACGGCGGCGGCATTCCGCGAGCCCTGACGTCTACAAGGCAGGCTGCACGGCCCGCGCGGCGGTGGCGTTGCAGTAGGCGAGCAGCTCGCCCACGGACAGGACGAGATGCTCTTCCGTGCCGGCGGCGCGCAGGGCCGCGAGCAAGGGGCTGTCGCGCCCGGCGTGCCAGAGGCCGATGACGATGATCGTACCGGGCAGCTGCTTTTGCATTCGCTTGATGAAAAAGCGCACGCCCGCGACGGTGGTGCCGTTCTCCAGCACCGACAGGCAGCACAGCTTCGCCCGCGCCATGTCGGCTGGCATCGCGGCGCTCGATCCCAGCACCATGTTCGGCTCGACGCGCGCGCCGAACTGGCTACGGCTCAGCCCCTGCACGGCCATCCGCGCGGCGAGGTCGTCGAGCTGGCCGCGGCCCGGCACGCAAATCACGGCGCCGTCGCGTTGCCAGTCCGGCGGCGGCGGCGATTTGCCCGTCCCACCGGCGCGCGGCGACGCCGAGGCGGCGAGCGGTGCCAGCAGGGTGTGGATTTGCTCGTGGATGCTCTCAAGCCGCTCGAAGGCCAGCGCGTCACGGAAGAGGTCGTCCTGCGCAAGCGCGAGACCGGGCAGCGCGACCTTGTCGTAGTAGTCGACGAGCGAGGTTGCCGCGATCCGCTTGCGCGCGTCGGGCAGCAGCATCGTCGCCTGGCCCTCGAGCGCGCGCTGATAGAACGTCTCGGGCGGTTCGAGCGGTGGCGAATCGCCGAGGATCACGTCGAGAAACGCGAGCGGCGCGACGTGCCGCCCGATCACCACCAGGCAGACGGTCAGCGGCGTGGCGATCAGCAAGCCGACGGGGCCCCAGATCAGCGCCCAGAACGCCGTGGCGACGATCACGGCAAGCGGCGACAGCCCGGTGCTGTGGCCGTAGATCAGCGGCTCGACCACCTGGCCCATGAGAGTCTCGGCGCCGGCGAACAGCGCCAGAACGAGGATCGCGAGCGACCAGCCGGGCACCACCGCGACGGCCAGCAGAAGCGGCGGCACCAAGGCGATCACGACGCCGACGAAGGGCACGAACCGCATGACCGCGGCGAGGATGCCCCACAGCAGCGGGTTGGGCAGCCCGGCAAACCCCAGGCACACGCCGATCACGACGCCGAACACCGAGTTCAGCGCGAGCTGGAACAGGAAGTATCGCGACAGGCGCGAGGCGGCGTCGTTCATCGCCAGGATGGTGCGATGCAGATCCTGGCGTCCGACCAGCCGCACCAGCCGGTCGCGCAGGTCCTCCTGCGACAGCAGGATGAAGATCGTGAAGATGAAGACGATGCCGCCGGTGGCGAGCGGGGCGAGCAGCGGCTGGGCGAGC
Source organism: uncultured Lichenihabitans sp. (assembly GCA_965214415.1). GTDB lineage: Bacteria > Pseudomonadota > Alphaproteobacteria > Rhizobiales > Beijerinckiaceae > RH-AL1. Next base: position 3,371,432 of record CBDCBQ010000003.1, on the reverse strand, counting down.
GTGCGCGCGATCGACATGCCCGACATGTCGAGGCCGAGCGGCGCGGCGATCCCTTCGTCGTGGCCGCCGCTTTTCTTCGTCGTCTGAGTGGAGCTCGGCGCGAAGGTCTTGGTCATCTGCTCGAGATGCCCGACGCCGCTGACGAGGCTCTTCCACTTGGTGCCGATGGTCGCGCTGTATTGCGGCAAGCTCTCGGCCAACGAGGCGCCCTGCCGCGCCACGATCGTGCCGAGGCCGCCGATCATCGCGAAGGTCATGAGCACGACAAGCAGGACGGCGAGGACGCGCGGGAGCCTCAGCTTCTGCAGGCGCCGGCATGCGGGCGCGAGGACGAAGGCCAGCAGCGCTGCGAGCACCAGCGGCACCATGAGCTCCTGCCCATAGTACAAGGCCGCGACGACGATGGCGCCGGCATACAGGGTGGGCAGGACGGAGCGGGCCGTCGTGCCCGGTGCGAGCACGACGGCGTCCTCGGTAGGGGTGTCTTCCAAGGCGTGGTTCCGGAGCCCAGGAGCGAGCCGAGGCAGAGCCGGGCTCGGCTTTGCCGACGACGCAACGCGCGGAAGCCCGGATTGGACCAGTCGGATGTACACGGCCCTTCCTTCTTCCGCTTGCGGGAGAAGGTGGCCCGACGCAGTCGGATCGGATGAGGGATCGCGCCGCCGGCCAACCAAGGTTCGAGAGGTGGACAGCCCCCTCATCCGACCCCGCTGCGAGAGGCCACCTTCTCCCGCAAGCGGGAGAAGGGAAGGCCGCGCCGGAACCTTACCTCGATCAAATCAGGCGATGTCGAACCGGTCGAGGTTCATCACCTTGGTCCAGGCGGCCACGAAGTCGTGGACGAACGCCTCCCTCGAGTCGTCGCACGCGTAGACTTCCGCGATGGCGCGGAGCTGGGCGTTCGAGCCGAACACGAGGTCGACGCGGGTCGCCGTCCACTTGACCTCGCCCGACTTGCGGTCGCGGCCCTCATAGACGCCGTCCGTGCCGACCGATGCCCATGTCGTGCCCATGTCGAGCAGGTTCACGAAGAAGTCGGTCGACAGCGTCTCGGCCTGCTTGGTGAAGACGCCGTGCTGGGTCTGACCGGCATTGGCATTCAGCACGCGCAAGCCGGCAAGCAGGACGGTCATCTGCGGCGCGGAGAGGGTAAGCAGCTGCGCGCGATCGACGAGCAGGTCCTCCGGCGACACCGTGTAGTGCTGCCTCTGGTAGTTGCGGAAGCCGTCCGCGCCCGGCTCCAGCACCGAGAACGACTCGATGTCGGTCTGCGCCTGCGAGGCATCCATGCGGCCGAGCGTGACGGGCACGTCGACGGTGTATCCGGCCGCCTTCGCAGCCTTCTCGACACCGGCCGCGCCGGCGATGACGATCAGATCGGCGAGCGAGACCTTTTTGCCGCCGTTCTGGAACGCCGCCCGGATCCCCTCGAGCTTGCCGAGGACGCTCGCCGTCTTTGCCGGATTATTGACTTGCCAATCCTTCTGCGGCGCGAGGCGGAGACGCGCGCCATTGGCGCCACCGCGCTTGTCCGACCCGCGGAAGGTCGCCGCCGAGGCCCAGGCCGTCGACACGAGCTCGGAGACGGACAGGCCCGACTCGAGCACCTTGGCCTTGAGCGCGGCGACGTCCGCCGCGTCGATCAGCGCATGATCGAGCGCCGGGATCGGATCCTGCCACAAGAGCTCCTCGCCCGGAATCTCCGGCCCGAGATAGCGCGAGACCGGCCCCATGTCGCGATGGGTGAGCTTGTACCAGGCGCGGGCGAAGGCGTCGGCGAATTCGGCCGGGTTCTCGTGGTAGCGCTTCGAGATCGGCGCGTAGGCCGGGTCGACCTTGAGGGCCAGGTCCGACGTCAGCATCATCGGCGCGTGCTTGCGCGAGGGATCATGCGCATCCGGCACGGTGCCGGCGCCGCCCTGGTTCGTCGGCGTCCACTGCCAGGCACCGGCCGGGCTCTTCGTCAGCTCCCACTCGAAGCCGAACAGCGCGTCAAAATAGGCGTTGTCCCAGGTGATCGGCGTGGCGTTCCAGGCGCCCTCGAGGCCGCTGGTGATCGTGTCGACGCCCTTGCCGGTGCCGAAGCTGTTCATCCAGCCGAGGCCCTGGTCCTCGATCGCCGCGCCCTCCGGCTCGGGACCGACATAAGGGCCGGGGCTGGCGGCGCCGTGCACCTTGCCGAACGTGTGGCCGCCAGCGACGAGCGCAACGGTCTCCTCGTCGTTCATCGCCATGCGACCGAACGTCTCGCGGATGTCGCGGGCCGAGCCGGCCGGGTCGGGCTGGCCGTTCGGGCCTTCCGGATTGACGTAGATCAGACCCATCTGCACGGCGGCGAGGGGATCGGCGAGCTCGCGATCACCGCTGTAGCGGCCGTCGCCTAGCCAGGTATCCTCGGGGCCCCACCAAATGTCCTCTTCCGGCTCGAACGTGTCGACACGTCCACCGCCGAAGCCGAACGTCTTCAGGCCCATCGACTCGAGCGCGCAATTGCCCGCGAGAATGAGCAGGTCGCCCCACGAGATCTTAATGCCGTACTTCTGCTTGATCGGCCACAGCAGGCGGCGCGCCTTGTCGAGGTTGGCGTTGTCCGGCCAGCTGTTCAGCGGCGCGAAGCGCTGCGTGCCGGCCGACGAGCCGCCGCGGCCATCCGCCGTGCGGTAGGTGCCGGCGCTGTGCCAGGCCATGCGAATGAAGAATGGGCCGTAATGGCCGTAATCGGCCGGCCACCACTCCTGCGACTCGGTCATCAGCGCGAAGAGATCCTGCTTCAACGCCGCCAGGTCGAGCTTCTTGAACTCCTCGGCGTAGTTGAAGGTCTTGCCCATCGGATCGCTGACGGGGGAATTCTGGTGCAAAATCCGCAGGTGCAGCTGGTTCGGCCACCACAGGTGGTTCGACATCTTCAGGACGACCGCGGTCTTGTCCGACCCGTGCCCCATCGGGCAGCTGCCCTCGTCGCGATTACCGCTCATCAGTGTTCTCCGTTGCATGACATCGACCACGCTGGACTTCAGGCGGCCGACGATGACTTCCGAATGTTACGACCGCAAAGACGAAGTCTTCCGCCGGGCAGCTCTCTGTCGACCGACCCGCGAGTATCCGTGACGGGCTATGCCGCGCGGGTCCGCGAAGGACGCGACCCGCATGATCACCCTGTCGTTGCTCTTCGAGCTATTCCAGCCCACGAGGCTTCCAGGACATTTGTTTTAGCGGCTTTCCGACCCTGAAAGAAAGCTCTGCGGATCGATAGATGCTATAGGCGTTACCTATGACGCTTGCGCGACCGGCTCGATGAATCTTCAGGATCTGCGTTACCTGATCGCGCTGGCGGAGCACGGTCATTTCGGCCGGGCGGCGAGCGCCTGTGGCATCAGTCAGCCGACGCTGTCGGTGCAGGTCCGCAAGCTGGAGGCCTCGCTCGGGCTCGCGCTGTTCGAACGCGCGGCGAAGCGGGTGACGCCGACGGCGGCCTGCGAGCGGCTCATCGGCCACGCCCGTGTCGCCGTGGCCGAGGCGGAAGAGATTCTCGCCGTCGCGCGCACGCTCGGCGATCCGCTGGCGGGACGCTTCAGGCTCGGCATGATCCCGACGCTGGCGCCCTATCTGCTGCCGCTGATCTTCGCGCCGATCCGCGCCGCGCTTCCCGCGCTCGAGGTCGAGCCCTGGGAGGACCAGACGCCGGCCCTGCTCGAACGCCTGCGTTCGCACGACCTCGACGCTGCGCTGCTGGCGACCGAGGTGGACGGGCCAGATCTCGCGAGCCGGCCGCTGTTCGTCGAGCCGTTCCTGGCCGCGCTGCCGCCCGATCATCCGCTCGCGGCGCGCGCGACGGTGAACGAGGCTGATCTCGCGTGCGACATCCTGGTGCTGGCCGACGGGCACTGCCTGCGCGACCAGGCGCTCGAAGCCTGCGGTCACAGCGGACCAATGGGGGGCGCGCTGCGCGCCTCGAGCCTGACGACGCTGCTCAACATGGTGGCGGCCGGCTACGGGACCACGCTGATCCCCGGCCTCGCGGCCGGCGCGGCGCAGGATACGGGGCTTGTGCTGCGGCCGCTGGCGACGCCGGTCGGCCGTACCGTGCGGATCGCAGCCCGCGCCCAGTTTCCGCGCCACGCGGCGGTCAAGGCGCTGGGCGACGTCATCGCCGCGCGCCTGCGCGGCTTCGCGGAGGGCGCGGCGATGGGGACGGTGTAGGCCGGATCAGCGCGGCGCGGCGAGCCCCGCAAGGCCGCCATCGTAGCCGACGGCGAACATCTTGGTGTTGGGCGCGCACGACCAGCTGGCGGCCGCCTTGACGTTGCCGCCGACATAGCTCGCCTGCGTCGGAAACGGGCAGAGCGGCATCGTGCGATCGGGCGCGACGCCGGCCGCCGGCGCGTTGTTGGGATAGTGCGCGGCGATGATCGACTGCGGCGCCTGCCCCTGCTCCACCCAAGTCTCGAGCGGGCCCAGCGTGTCGAACGTGTTCGGTCCGGTCCCGCCCCCGCAATGCTGCATGTCCGGCACCATGAAAAGCCGCATGTTCGTTTGCAGCGCGTCGTAGCCTCGGTTTTGCTGCGCGATCTGCCCGTACAGCCCGAAGTCCTCGAAGGCGGGCAACGCGGGATCGCTCAGGCCGTGATACCAGATGAGCTTGCGCCCCTGCTGGATGAAGCGGCGATAGGCGCCCGGGTTCGCCGCATCCGCGGTTTCGGTCTTGGCGTTGAACGCCGCGAGCGCGCCGGGCGCCACGACCGCCGTGTCGGTCACGTTGAACGAGCGATAGTCGTAGCCGGGATCCTGCGCGTAGAAATCCTGCAGGATATGATCGGCGAACTGGAAGGATTCGCCCGCCGGATAAAAGCCGGTGTTGCCCCACGGCTGGGCGCTGGCCGGCGCGATCGGAGTGGCGAAGCCCAGGAACCAGACGTCCATGCCGCCATTGGCGAAATCGGTGATCGACAGGCCCGGATAGACGACACGCTTGCGGGTGTCGCGCAGCGCCGAGATGTAGGTCGTGATGAACTTGGTCTGGCCGGGCAGAAGACCGAGATCCTCCGGCTTCACGTTGCAGGCGGCGGGGTTCTGGATCAGCCCGTCGCTGACGCCGTCGATCGCGTCGCAGGCGGCCATGACCTTGGCGTCGATTGCCGGCAGCGCGCTCGGCTGGATGTAGGCGTCGCTGGTGGCGAACAGCGCCTTGAACCTGGCATCGCCGGCGATGAGCACGCTGAGATCGAGGAACGGGGCACCCGTGATGATACCGTCGAAATCCTCCGGGTAGCGCGTCGCCTCGACCATCGCCTGTCGACCGCCGTTGGAGCAGCCGTCGAAATAGGCGCGCTGGATGCCCTTGCCGTAATAGGCCGCGGTGAGCTGCTTGGTGGCGACGGTGACGTCGTGCGTCGCGCGATAGCCGTAGTCGAGGATCTTCGGCCGGTCCGGCTTGCCCTTGGCGAGAAGCGCCCAGCTCGCGTCCGTGTTGCCACCCGAATGGCCCTGGTCGGTGATCGCGGTGGCGTAGCCCTTGGGGAGCGCCTCCTGGAGGTCGACGGGATTCGCCGAGAAATCGGCGTAGGTGCTGCCGGCCGTTCCGCCGACGCCCCAGAACAGGAATTTGCCGTTCCAGTTGGTCGGCAGATACAGCTCGAAGCCGGCCGAGTTCGGTCCCGCGCCAGCGTAGGTGTTGGTGTGGCCAGCGACGCTGCAATAGGCGGGCGTCGCGCCGGACGCCGCTACCGTGCTCGCCGAGACGATCGTCATCCCCGCCACGATGCCGCTGAGGCCGCCCACCGAGCAATCCGCCCGCGCCGTGCCGGCCCAAACGAGCGCGGCCACGCCACCCCCAGCCAGGATCAGGTGGCGCCAAACAAGATCGGATTTTCGATGTCTCATCATGTCCCCTTGGCCGCGCGTCCGCGTCGCGTGCGATAGCAAGGGAGTACCGATAGCCTCCGTATCGCGATATCCGTCCTTTGACGCGCGCGGTCGGGCGCGATGTCCGGCTTGACTTCACGTGGCAACGGCCTGGCGGTCGGCGCGGCGTCGGCGCCGCGTGTTCGATCTTCGGCGGCGGCGATCATCTCGGCCGGTGAGGGCCGGCGGCCTAGACTAGGGCGCTGACACTAGACGCCTTGGGAGGGGCATTACTCGGCTGCGCGCGAGGGGATCGTACGCAGCTTGACGCTCGATGGCGCGGTTCCTACGTTCGAACTCAAGGGACCGTGAATCGCCACGGCTCAAGGGAAGGTTTTTCGATGAGCACCGTAAAGGTTACGGACAGCAGCTTCGAAGCGGACGTACTGGGCTCGGGTGTGCCCGTCGTGGTCGATTTCTGGGCGGAGTGGTGCGGCCCCTGCAAGATGATCGGCCCCTCGCTCGAGGAGATCGCCAAGGAGCTCGACGGCAAGGTCAAGATCGCCAAGGTCAACGTCGACGAGAACCCCGGCATCGCCGGCCAACTCGGCATCCGCTCGATCCCGACCTTGATGCTCTACAAGGATGGCAAGATGACCTCGCAGAAGGTCGGCGCCGCCCCCAAGGGCGAGCTGAAGAAGTGGATCGACGCGGCGATCTGATCGCGCGTTGGGCTCAAATGGTTAGGAGGCCCCGTTTTCGGGGCCTTTTTTTTGGGCTCACTCGTTCATCGCCCGCAGCGCGGCGGCGGCGGCGAAGGGCGTGCCGGCGATCGCGGCGAGGCTCATCGCGCATAGGATCAGGAACGGCGTCGTGAACGGGATCGGGTTGCCGAGCCCGGCGGTCGCCGCCGAGACGCCGAAGATCAGCACGGGGATCGACAGCGGCAGGATCAGGATCGCCATCAGGAGGCCGCCCTTTCGCAGGCCGACGGTGAGCGCCGCGCCGACAGCGCCGAGCATGGTAAGGGCCGGCGTGCCGACGGCGAGCGAGGCGGTCGTCTGCGCCAGCGCCTGGCCGCCCATGCCGAGCATCAGCCCGAACAGCGGTGTCGCGACGACGAGCGGCAGGCCGGTGAGCAGCCAATGCGCCGCGCATTTGACGAGGACGATCGCCTCCGCCGGCGTGCGGCTCATCAGGAGAAGATCGAGCGAGCCGTCGTCGCGGTCGGCCTGGAACAGCCGATCGAGGCCGAGCAGGGTCGCGAGCAGGCCGGCGATCCAAAGGATGGCAGGGCCGATGCGCGACAGCAGGTTCAAGTCCGGCCCGACGCCGAACGGCATCAGCGTGATCAGGATGAGGAAGAACACGACACCGAGCGCGGCACCGCCGCCGAGCCTGCGGCCGACGCGGATCTCGCGCACGAACAGCGCGGCGAGCGGGCCGCTCATGCGGGCTGGTCGAGCGCGATCGTGCGCGTGGCGGCAAGCGGCTGGTGCGAAGCGACGAGGATCGCCCCGCCCGCCGCCGTGTGCGCGGCCATGAGGTCGACGACGGTCGCCTGCGCGGCGGTGTCGAGCGCGATGAGCGGCTCGTCGAGCAGCCAGATCGGTCGGTGGGCGAGCAGCAGCCGGGCGAGCGCCACGCGGCGCTTCTGGCCGGCGGACAGGTAGCCGGCCGGCAGGTCGACGAGCCGGGCGATACCATACGCCGCGAGGGCGTCCTGCGGGCGCATATCCTCCCCCGTGCAACGGGGCAGGATCCCTCTCCCCCGCGCCGCGGGGGAGGATGCGCCCAGCATGCTTGCCCAGAAGGCGAGGTTCTCGCGGACGGTGAGCGCTGGCTTCAGCGCGTCCTCGTAGCCGAGATAATGCGCGGTCTCGATGCCGCGCGTCTCCTCGTCGGCCTGCCCGTAGCGGATCGTGCCAGCGGCCGGGTGCAGCAGGCCGGCGAGCGTGCGCAGCAGCGTCGACTTGCCGGCGCCGTTGCGGCCGGCGATCAGGATGGTTTCGCCCGCGACCAGCTCCAGATTGAGTCCGGCGAGCACCACGCGACCGCCGCGCTCGACGATGAGGCCTTCGACGGCCAGGAGCGGAGGGGCCAAGCGCGTATCACCGGGTGTCGCTGCGCGCGATCTTGCATTGCAAAAGGGAACGGAGCATCAGGTAACCCGTCCTCTTTAGATTAGCTACAGCGTGGCGCGTCAGCGCGCCCCTCAAGCCGGGAACTCGTATGGCCTCTCTCGACAGCTTCAAGTGCCGCAAAAAGCTCCAGGTGGGTGACAAGACCTACCACTATTATTCGCTGGTCGAGGCCGAGGCGAACGGGCTGAAGGGCATTTCGAAGCTGCCGTTCTCGATGAAGGTGCTGCTCGAGAACCTGCTGCGTTTCGAGGATGGCAAGTCGGTCAAGAAGGCGGACATCGAGGCCTGCGCCGCCTGGCTCGACAACAAGGGCAAGACCGAGCAGGAGATCGCGTTTCGCCCCGCCCGCGTGTTGATGCAGGATTTCACCGGCGTCCCGGCGGTTGTCGATCTCGCCGCGATGCGCGACGCGATGACCTCGCTCGGCGGCGACCCGCAGAAGATCAACCCGCTGGTGCCGGTCGATCTGGTGATTGACCACTCGGTCATCGTCGACGCGTTCGGCAACGATCGCGCCTTCAAGACCAACGTCGACCTCGAGTATCAGCGCAACGGCGAGCGCTACAAGTTCCTGAAATGGGGTCAGGACTCGTTCCACAATTTCCGCGTCGTCCCGCCCGGAACCGGCATCTGCCACCAGGTCAATCTCGAGTATCTCGCCCAGACGGTCTGGACGATGGAGGAGGAGTTCGAGAAGGAGAACGGCAAGACCAAGACGGTCGAGATCGCCTATCCCGACTCGCTGGTCGGCACGGATTCGCACACGACCATGGTCAACGGCCTCGCCGTGCTCGGCTGGGGCGTCGGCGGCATCGAGGCCGAGGCCTGCATGCTCGGCCAGCCGCTCTCGATGCTGCTGCCGGAGGTGATCGGCTTCCGTCTCACCGGCGAGCTCCGCCCGGGCGTGACCGCGACCGACCTCGTGCTCACCGTGACGCAGATGCTGCGAAAGAAGAAGGTGGTCGGCAAGTTCGTCGAGTTCTTCGGCCCCGGCCTATCGACGATGACGCTGGCCGACCGCGCGACGATCGGCAACATGGCGCCGGAATACGGCGCGACCTGCGGGTTCTTCCCGATCGACAAGGAGACGCTTGCCTATCTCACCATGTCGGCGCGCACCGAGGATCGCGTCGAGCTGGTCGAGGCCTACGCCAAGGTGCAGGGGCTCTATCGCAAGAAGGACACGCCCGACCCGGTGTTCACCGACACGCTCGAACTCGATCTCGGCGAGGTCGTGCCGTCGATGGCCGGCCCGAAGCGGCCCGAGGGCCGCGTCTCGCTTGAGACGGTCGGGGCCGGCTTCGTGGAAGCGCTGGGCTCCGAGTATAAGAAGACCGACGACCAGGAGGCGCGCTTCGCGGTCGACGGCGAGGGCTACCAGCTCGGCCATGGCGACGTGGTGATCGCCGCGATCACGTCGTGCACCAACACTTCCAACCCGAACGTGCTGATCGGCGCCGGCCTTCTCGCGCGCAAGGCGGCCGAGAAGGGCCTGACACGCAAGCCCTGGGTCAAAACCTCGCTCGCGCCCGGCAGCCAGGTCGTCGCCGAATACCTGCAGGCGTCCGGCCTGCAGGACGATCTCGACAAGCTCGGCTTCAATCTCGTCGGCTTCGGCTGCACGACCTGCATCGGCAATTCCGGCCCGCTGCCCGAGCAGATCTCGAAGTCGATCAACGACAACGGCATCGTCGCCGCAGCCGTGCTGTCGGGCAACCGCAACTTCGAGGGCCGCGTTTCGCCCGACGTGCAGGCGAACTACCTCGCCTCGCCGCCGCTCGTCGTCGCGCATGCGATCGCCGGCACGGTGAAGCTCGACCTGACCAGGGACCCGATCGGCAAGGACCAGGATGGCCGCGAGGTGTTCCTGAAGGACATCTGGCCGACCGCTACCGAGGTCGACGAATACATCACCAAATACGTGACCCGGAAGGTCTTCAAGTCGCGCTACGCCGACGTCTTCCACGGCGACGAGCATTGGCGCGAGGTCGACGCGCCGAAGGGGGAGACCTATGCCTGGGACATGGGCTCGACCTATGTGCAGAACCCGCCCTATTTCGCGGGCATGACGATGGAGCCCGACGCCATCGACGACATCGTCGACGCGCGCGTCCTCGCCCTGTTCGGCGACAAGATCACCACCGACCACATCTCGCCCGCCGGCTCGATCAAGCAGGCCTCGCCCGCCGGGGCCTACCTCTCCGAGCACCAGGTGTCGGTGAAGGACTTCAACCAGTACGGCACGCGGCGCGGCAACCACGAGATCATGATGCGCGGCACGTTCGCCAATATCCGCATCAAGAACTTCATGCGCCAGGGCGAGGACGGCAATGTGCCGGAGGGCGGCCTGACCAAGCATTGGCCCGACGGCGGCGAGATGGCGATCTTCGACGCGGCGATGAGATATGCGCAGGAGAAGGTGCCGCTCGTCGTCTTCGCCGGCGCCGAGTACGGCAATGGTTCGTCGCGCGACTGGGCGGCCAAGGGCACCAAGCTGCTCGGCGTGCGCGCGGTGATCGCGGAGAGCTTCGAGCGCATCCACCGCTCGAACCTCGTCGGCATGGGTGTGCTGCCGCTCACCTTCGAGGAGGGCACGACCTGGTCCTCGCTCAAGCTGAAGGGCAACGAGATCGTCACGCTGCACGGCCTGAAGGCGGGCCTGAAGCCGCGTCAGACGATGGAGATGACCATCAAGTTCGACGACGGCCGCGAGGAGAAGGTGCCGCTGCTCTGCCGCATCGCCACTCTCGAGGAACTCGAGTATTTCAACAACGGCGGGATATTGAGCTACGTGCTGCGCCAACTGGCGAAGGCGGCGTAGGACTCCATCGCGGCCGGGACAGCGTGCGCCGGCCCAAATCCGCCCGGATTCCGGCGTTCCATGCCGGCATCGCCGAACCGGTCGGACCTGATTCAGATGATCTCGCATCGCCACCTTGTCGCCGCGCTGCTCGCGCTGCCGCTTGTCGCTGCCGCCCTGCCGGCAGTGGCACAGCAGGACTACGACCGTCCGCCGCCGGGCTTTGGCGAAAATCGGGGCGGCTATGGCAACGGGGCCGACCAGGGCTACGACAATGGGGACCGGGGCGACCGCGGCGATCGGAACGACCGCGGTGACGCGGCGCCGGTCGACCGGCCCGATCCGGCCGGGCTCGCCGTGCGCGTGGGGCGACTCGAGGGGCGCATCCGCGACATGACCGGGCAGATCGAGGAGCTGCAGAACGCCAACCGCAGGCTCGTCGAGCAGCTGCAGAAATTCCAGGCCGACGTCGACGACCGACTTTCGTCGGCCGCCGGTCACAGCAAGCGGAGCGACGCGACGCCGCCTGCCGCCGAGCGTCCCGTCGCCAGCAGCGCCGACCATGCGGCCGACAGCGCGCCGGCCAAGCCGCACAGGGGCCGCGACGAGGCGTTCGATCCCGACACGGCTTCGCCGAAGGATCCCGGCCGGCCGAAGCCGCTCGGCTCGGTCGCCTCGGCGCAACCCGACGACACCGGCAGTGCCCCCCTCGATCTCGCCGGCGGCCGGTTGCGCAAGTCCGGCGGAGGCGCCGACGGCGATACGATCGCGCCGACCTTGCGCTTGCAGCCGCGCGCATCCTCGACGCCGGACGCGCCGCCGCCGGACCGCGCCGTCGTCGCTACCGCGACGCCGTCGACGCCGCGCGAGGCCTACGATGCGGCGCTTGGCCTGTTTCGCGACAAGCAATACGACGAAGCCGAGAAAGGCTTCGCCGCGTTCATCGACAAGAACCCGAAGAGCCGGCTTGCCGCCGATGCCACCTATTATCTCGGCGAGAGCTACGCGCAGCGCGGCCGCAGCCGCGAGGCCGCCGAGCAATACCTGAAGGTTTCGACCGAGTTCTCGAGTTCGACGCGGGCGCCCGACGCGATGCTGCACCTCGGCATGTCGCTGAAATCGCTCGGTGCCAAGGAACAGGCCTGCGCCACCTTCGCCGAGGTGACCCGCAAGTATCCGAACGCCCCCGCCTACGTGAAGAGCGGCGCCGAGCGCGAGCTGAAGCGGGCGCAGTGCGGCTAGGTGGGCGCGCCTCCCTTCTTCCGCTCGCGGGAGAAGGGAAGTGCCGCCCTTGTTCGACGGTCTAGAGTTCGCGCCGGCGCTGCTGCTCGCCATCTCAGGCGGCCCCGATTCGATGGCGATGCTGCTGCTGGCCGCGCGCTGGGCGGCCCGGCTCGGCGGCGGCGCGCCGGCCCTGCATGTCGCCACCGTCGACCATGGCCTGCGGCTTGCCGCCCGCGATGAAGCGTCGCTCGTCGCCGCGGCCGCCACGCGGCTCGGACTGCCGCACGCGACGCTCGCCTGGGAGGGTCAAAAGCCAAGCACCCGCATCCAGGAGCGCGCGCGCGTCGCGCGCTACGCGCTGCTCGCCGCGCACGCCCGCGCCGTCGGCGCGACGCATGTCCTGACGGCCCATCATGCCGACGACCAGGCGGAGACGGTGCTGATGCGGCTCGCGCGCGGCAGCGGCCTCGCCGGCCTTGCCGGGATGCGGCGCGAGACCCGGCTCGCACCCGACATCGTCCTCGTCCGCCCGCTGCTCGAGACGCCCAAGGCCGATCTGGTGGCCTTGTGTCGCGCCGAGGGGATCGCCGTTGCCGACGATCCCTCCAATCACGACCCCGCCTATGCCCGCACCCGGCTCCGCGCGGCGGCGCCCGCCCTGGCCGACCTCGGGCTCGATTCCGCGACCTTGGCGCGCCTGGCACGTCGTGCCGTGCGCGCCGATGCCGCGCTCGAGGCCGAGGTCGACCGGATCGAGGCTTTGGTCTGTCGATCGATGCCGGATGGCCGATGCGCGATGCTTGGCGCGGGCCGTGACCTGCAGCTCGAAATCCTGCTGCGCCTGGTGCGGCGCGCCATCGAAGCCACCGTCCCCGCTGGCGGCGCGATCCGCCTGGAGCGGCTGGAAAGCCTGACGGAGGCGGTCGCCGTGGCCCTCGCCCAGGGCCGGCCGCATCGCGCCACGCTGGGCGGCGCGCGCATCGTTCTCGATGTCGCGGGCACGCTGACGATCGACCAAGCGCCGCCGCGTCGACCGCCACCCGAGCCATGCGGCGGAGCGCCGATCGTGCGATCCGCCGAGGGTAGCCTCGATTAAGGCCATATCGACGCGCCTCCTGCACTCTCTTGGCAAGGGAAGACGCCGGGCTTACATTGCCTTTTACTCGTCGCCCTCTAGGGCCGAAGCAGGATACGCAAGAGAACTCGACGCGCCACGGCCTGGGCCACGTTCGGCTTTCGCCTTCCATTCCTTCGCACCGGGGCCGTCGCCCGGCTCACCCTGGGTCGCTCATGAATCCCAATTTCCGCAATTTCGCACTCTGGGTCATCATCTTCCTGCTCGTCGTCGCGCTGGTGATGCTGTTCCAGAATCCAGGGCAGAAGACGACCTCGCAGGAGATCACCTTCAGCGCACTCCTGAAGCAGGTCGATGCCAGCCAGGTTCGCGACGTGACGATCGCCGGCCCGGAGATCACCGGCCACTTCACCAACAACCAGTCCTTCACGCTTTACGCGCCGAGCGACCCGATGCTGGTGCAGAATCTCTACAAGAAGAACGTCGCGATCACCGCCAAGCCGCCGTCCGACGGCAATTCCTGGCTGATCACGCTGCTCGTCAACGGTTTGCCGTTGCTTGCCTTCCTGGCGTTGTGGATCTTCGTCTCGCGGCAGATGCAGGGGGCCGGCGGCAAGGCCATGGGCTTCGGCAAGTCGAAGGCGAAGTTGCTGACCGAGGCGCACGGCCGCGTGACGTTCGAGGATGTCGCTGGCGTCGACGAGGCGAAGGAGGATCTGCAGGAGATCGTCGAGTTTTTGCGCGATCCGCAGAAATTCCAGCGGCTCGGCGGGCGCATCCCGCGCGGCGTGTTGCTGGTCGGGCCTCCCGGCACCGGTAAGACGCTGCTCGCCCGCGCGATCGCTGGCGAAGCGAACGTGCCGTTCTTCACGATCTCGGGCTCCGACTTCGTCGAGATGTTCGTCGGTGTCGGCGCCAGCCGCGTGCGCGACATGTTCGAGCAGGCCAAGAAGAACGCGCCCTGCATCATCTTCATCGATGAGATCGACGCCGTCGGCCGCCATCGCGGCGCCGGCCTCGGCGGCGGCAACGACGAGCGCGAGCAGACGCTGAACCAGTTGCTGGTCGAGATGGACGGCTTCGAGGCCAACGAGGGCATCATCCTCATCGCCGCGACCAACCGGCCCGACGTGCTCGATCCGGCCCTGCTGCGTCCCGGCCGCTTCGATCGCCAGATCGTCGTGCCGAACCCGGACGTCATCGGCCGCGAGCGCATTCTCAAGGTGCACGTGCGCAAGGTGCCGCTGTCGCCCGACGTCGACCTGAAGGTCGTCGCGCGTGGCACGCCGGGCTTCTCGGGCGCGGATCTGATGAACCTCGTCAACGAGGCGGCGCTGATGGCGGCGCGGCGCGGCAAGCGCATCGTCACCATGTCCGAGTTCGAGGACTCCAAGGACAAGATCATGATGGGCGCGGAGCGCCGCACCCTCGTCATGACCGAGCAGGAGAAGCAGCTCACCGCCTACCACGAGGGCGGCCACGCGCTGGTCGCGCTGAACGTGCCGGCGACCGACCCGGTCCACAAGGCCACGATCATCCCGCGCGGCCGCGCGCTCGGAATGGTGATGCAGCTGCCCGAGCGCGACAAGCTCTCCATGAGCTACGAGCAGATGACCTCTCGGCTCGCGGTGCTGATGGGGGGCCGCGTCTCCGAGGAGATCATCTTCGGCAAGGAGAAGGTGACGTCCGGCGCGCAGTCCGACATCCAGCAGGCCACCAAGCTCGCCCGCGCGATGGTGACCCAGTGGGGCTTCTCGGATGCGCTCGGAACCGTGATGTATGGCGAGAACCAGGAGGAGGTCTTCCTCGGCTACTCGATGGGCAAGCAGAATACCCTGTCCGAGGAGACCGCGCAGAAGATCGACGCCGAGGTGCGCCGCCTGGTCGAGTACGGCCTGTCGGAGGCGACGCGCATCATCACCGAGAAGAAGCATGATCTCGAGACGCTGGCGCAGGGCCTGCTCGAGTGCCGACGAGACGCTGTCCGGCGACGAGATCATCGGCCTCTTGAACGGCAAGCTGCCGGTCCGCGATGCCGGCGACGATACGCCGACCCCGCCGCGCGGCTCGCCCGTGCCGACGACCGGCTCGACGCGGCCCAAGCCCGGCCACGAGCCGGGCGGCCTGGAGCCGCAGCCGCAGGTCTGAGACGCTGAACCCGCGAAAAGAAAGCCCGGCCGCTTGGTCGGGCTTTCTTGTTTGTGAACGTGTTCAGTGGAAACCGTGACACCCGCGACCGAGACACAGGGCCCGGGCCATCGTGCGATCCGTCGCGGCTCCTGGTTTGCCGTGTTCAACGCGTTCCGCGCCATCATCCGCGCCCGCGAGAGCGGACTCATCTTCCTTTCCGTCGTCGTCGGCATCGCCGCCGGCCTGCTGACGGTCGCGTTGTCGCGCGCGGCCGCCGCGTTGCACGGTCTGCTGTTCCGGCTTGATGGGCCCGGCTCCGTGAGCGCGCTCGACCATCTCGACAGCGCCTGGCTCGCGCTCGTCCCGATCGCCGGCGGCCTTCTGCTCGGGGTCGCCAGCCGGCTGCTGCCGCGCCTGCGCCGCCGCCGCCCCGTCGATCCGATCGAGGCCAACGCGTTGCACGGCGGCCGCATGTCGGTCGTCGATTCGCTGGCGATCGGACTGCAGACGCTCGTCTCGAACGGCTTTGGCGCCTCGGTCGGCCTCGAGGCGGGCTATACGCAGCTCGGCTCCGGCTTCGCCTCCTACCTCGGGCGCGTGTTCAACCTGCGCCGTTCAGACATGCGGATGATCGTGGGCGCCGGCGCCGGCGGGGCGATCGGCGCCGCCTTCGGGGCGCCGCTCACCGGCGCGTTCTACGCCTTCGAGCTGATCATCGGCACCTACACGCCATTCGGCCTGGCGCCGGTGATCGCCGCCTCGATCTCGGGCGTTCTCGTCGCCCGCGCGATCGGCACCGGCGAGAGTTTCATCGGCCACCTGCCGTCCGACTTCACCTTGACGGGTGCCGGCATGGTCGCCCTCACGCTGCTGTCGCTGTCCTGCGCCGCGCTCGGCATTGCCGTCATGCGCGGCGTCACCCTGGTCGACGACCTGTTCAAGCGCAGCCGCCTGCCCGCGCTATGGCAGCCCGCGGTCGGCGGCATCGGGCTCGGCGCGATGGCGCTCGTCACCCCGCATGTGCTCGCCTCCGGGCACGGCGCGCTCGCCGAGTTGCTGCACACGGCGGCGCCGGCGACCTGGATGCTCGCGCTGACGCTGCTGCTGAAATCGCTGGCCTCGGCGATCTCGATCGGCTCCGGGTTTCGCGGCGGCCTCTTCTTCGCCTCGCTCTATCTTGGGGGCCTGCTCGGCAAGCTGTTCTACGCGCTGGCGATCTTGGCGGCGCCGCAACTTCCCATCGATGGCGCCACGTGCGCCATCGTCGCGATGGCCGGGCTGTCCGTGACGATCGTCGGCGGCCCGCTGACGATGAGCTTCCTCGCGCTCGAGACCACCGGTGATTTCCCGCTGTCGATCCTCATCCTGGCTGCGGTGACGCTCGTCTCGGTCATCGTCCGACGCACGTTCGGCTACTCATTCGCGACCTGGCGCCTTCACCTGCGTGGCGAATCGATCCGCAGCGCGCAGGATATCGGCTGGATCCGGACGTTGACCGTCGAGCGCATGATGCGCCACGATGTCGAGACGGCATTCGCCGATTCGACGATCGGCAGCTTTCTGGAAAACCATCCGCTGGGCAGCGGCCATTGGGTGGTCGCGACCGATCCGTTCGATCGATATGTCGGGATGGTCGCGCTCGGCGAAGCGCACGCGCTGCAGCCCGACGCCGGCAAGTGCCGCGACCCACTTGCGACCCTGCTTCGCTTCGGCGAGACCGCCCTGACGCCGGACATGAACATCCGCGAGGCGGCCCGGGTGTTCGAATCGACGGAAAGCGAGGCGCTCGCGGTCGTGGTCAGCGCGAACGACCGCCGTGTGGTGGGGTCGCTCAGCGAGGCGCATGTCCTGCGCCGCTATACGGAGGAGCTCGACAAGGTCCGCAAGGACCTCTCCGGCGAGACCTGGATGGGCGATCACTGACGCCGTCCTGTCTTCGCTGGCGCGCCGAGACTGTTCGGGACATCCTAGGACATCGTCCTCGGTCCGCCTCGGACGGCATAGCTGTCGACGACCTTGCCCGATCGCTGTCGCGCGGTTTTAACTGGAGTGTTTTCAGCTCTCCAAGCACCTGTTATCAGGATTTGAGATCCACGGGGTAACCATTGCATGTCACGAAGGATCTGGGTTGCCGGACACAACGGCATGGTCGGCTCGGCCATCGTGCGTTGTCTCGAGACGCGCGGCGAAAACGTCATGAAGGTGTCGCGTGCCGATCTCGATTTGCGCGACCAGCCCTCCGTCACGAGCTGGATGCTGCGCAACAAGCCGGACGCGGTGGTGTTCGCCGCCGCCAAGGTCGGCGGCATCCACGCCAACGACACGCTGCCGGCCGACTTCCTCTATGACAACATCGCGCTCGAGACCAACGTGATCCACGGCGCCCACGCCGCCGGCGTCGACCGCTTGGTGTTCCTCGGCTCTTCCTGCATCTACCCGAAATTCGCGCCGCAGCCGATCCGGGAGGACGCGTTGCTGACCGGCCCGCTCGAGCCGACAAACGAATGGTATGCCATCGCCAAGATCGCCGGGATCAAGCTCTGCCAAGCCTACCGCAAGCAGCACGGACGGCACTACATCTCGGTAATGCCCTGCAACCTCTACGGCGAGCGCGATAACTTCGATTTGATGTCGAGCCACGTCATGCCGGCGCTGATGCGCAAGTTTCACGAGGCCAAGATCGCCAGCCTGCCGACCGTGACGGTATGGGGATCCGGCACCCCGCTGCGCGAGTTCCTGCACGTCGACGACCTCGCGCGCGGCGTGGTCTTCTGCCTCGATAATTACGACGAGTACGAGCACATCAATTGCGGCGCCGGCTCCGACGTGACCATCGCCGAGCTGGCGCGCCTGGTGAAGGAGGTCGTCGGCTACGAGGGCGACATCGTCATGGACGCCAGCAAGCCCGACGGCACGCCGCGCAAGCTCATGGATTCGGGGCGCATCCGCGCGCTCGGCTGGGCACCGACGATCGGCCTGCGCGACGGCATCGCGATGACCTATCGCTGGTTCCAGGACAACGTTGCCCAGGCCAAGCGCGCGGCTTGAGCCGCTCCGACGTTTGCGCGCCTTGCGCTTCTCGCCTCCGACCCTTACGATGAATACAGGGTCGTCGTGGATCGGGACAGCACTTGCGCTTTTGCTATATTGGCCACAGGCTTCATGAACGTAGTAAATCGACAGTCTTTCTTTTAGAGATACTGCGAGAAATCGGCGAGGTTGAGGTCTTTTCTTCGGATCCGGACGCCGAGACGGTTGACGATGACGACGAACTCGTCGCGCGAGTGGCCGCCGCCGATTACGACTGCTACGTTTTTCTTCAAACAGAATACATTGCCGCCCGCCTCCGCCCGCTTGGGGTCGGACGCTTCGTCATCATCCCGATGTACGATGGGGCGCACGGCATCCCCGACGCCTTCTGGCGCCAATTCGTCCACGCCCGCTTCATCTCCTTTTGCCGCGTGCATCACGAGCATCTCGAGGCGCTGGATTGCCGTTCGGCGTCGTTCCAGTTCTACCCCGAGCCGCGACCCGTCCCCGCACGCGACGTCTCGAAGCGGACGGCCTTCTTCTGGGAGCGCCGTCCCGACAAGGAGGTGAACCTCGGCTCGGTGGTGTCCCTCTGCCGGCAGCTCGAGGTCACGGCTCTTCATGTCCATGCCGCGCCGGATTTCGCGCGTCACGCGAGGCCGACCTCGCGGCTCAACGGCGCGCTCATCGACGGCGTCGCGATCACTCGGTCGCGCTGGTTCGACAGCCGGGACGAGTACGAGGCGGTCGCGCGCGATCCGCTGTTCTTCTTCGCCCCTCGGCTTCAGGAGGGGATCGGGATGGCGATCCTCGAGGCGATGAGCATCGGCCAGATCGTCGTCGCGCCCGATCGGCCGACCGTCAACGAATACGTGAGCCACCTGACGACGGGGATCTTGTACGATCCCGCCAAGCCCAAGATCACCTGTCGCCTCGCCAGCCAGGCGCTGGACCGGATGAGTGCCGCGGCGCGGCAGAAGATCGAATTCGGGCGCGCCGACTGGCTCGCCGATATCGATCGCCTGAAAAGCCTCCTGCTCGACGACGGAAGGCGCTGGTCCACGCGCGACGTCTCGAGCCGCTTCATGAATTCGCTGCGGCGGTCCGCCTCGGAGAGGTCGCTTGGCGGCCGCCGAGAGGTCAGCGCCGCGGAGCAGGCGTCGTGAGCATCAGTATCGTATCGGTCGTTCTGAACGCGGCCGCGGACCTCTCTCTGACGATCGAGAGCGTCCGCCAGCAGGATTACCGCGACGTCGAACTCATCGTCGTCGACGGCGGCAGTCTCGACGACACGGCGTCCGTCCTCGCGCTCTATGCCGACGTCATCGACAAGGTCGTTTGCACCGAGGATGCCGGAATCTATCACGCGATGAACATCGCGCTCGATCATTGCAGCAACGACTACGTGCTGTTCCTCAATGCCAAGGACACGCTCTTCGATTCCACCGCGCTGAGCCGGATGATGGCCTGCAAGCGTGACGACGTCGACGTCTTCTTCGGCAATCACGTCTACGTCCAAGGCCGCCGCGAATATTTCAGGCGCTCCATCGACTATGATTTGAGCGCGGCTCTGTTGATGCAGGGCGAGATCGACCACGTCTGGCTGGCGCGCCTCCCAGGTCACCAGGCGACGTTCGTTCGCGCGGATCTGCTGCGGCGCCTGCGGTTCAACACCGACATCGAGATTTGCGCCGATCACGACGTCATGATGCGGGCGCACCGGGCGGGTGCGAGATTCCAATACATCGATCAGACCGTCAGCCATTATGTCGGCGGCGGGTTCTCGGCGCAGCGGCCCGAACGGCTCATGCTCGAATGGTGCGCGCTCTACCGCGAATATTCGGCCGAGCCGGCCGCCGTGGATCGCTTCTTCCTGGGCGACACGCCGTCCCCGTTCGGTCCGCAAAACGGTCTGACGGGCATCTTTCTCGCGGGCGACTATCCACGCGAGATGCTGGATATGGGGGCGGACGTGGTGAAGGCGATCGCCTGGTGCCGGCCGGATGGGACGAAGCTGCGGGTCCCGGAGCGAGGCTCGTGCTGGGCGCTCCGTCTCGAGGGATTCTGCCCATTCGAGGACCAGCGGCTCACCCTGTTTTGCGGTGACGACGAGATCGGCACGGTCTCGCTCGCCAAGGGCTGGTTCAGCAAGACGGTGGATTTCACGCGAGATGTCGCGCCGCTCGCGGTGGTGGATATCGCGACGCAACGGTGCGGCGAGATCTCCCACGTCGATCGGCGCATCGTCGGCTTCGCCATGGCCGCCTTCGCCTTCGAAGGCGCCGGGAACGAGCCCACGCCGCTGACGCGCGGCGACAAGGTCCCGTTCTCGACCCGCAATCGGGCGACGACCGAGCGTATGCTCGGCGCCGGCTGGGGCGTCCAGGAAAGCGACTTCATCTGGACGGTCGGCGAAAGCGCGGTGCTACGCATGCGACTGTCGCCGAGCGTGACGTCGCTCGTCCTTCGGTGCATGGGCAATCCCTTCGTGCAGGACCCGGAGCGTCGCGGCGTCGATATCGAGATCGACGGCCGGCCGATGGGCCGTCATCTGCTGGGCGCCGAGAGCCCGCAGGACATCGTCCTGCAATATGAAAGCACGTCGGCGACGGGCATCAGCAAGATCGAGCTACGCCCGTTGACGAGGCTGGGCGGCGGACAGGAGCGTCGCACGCTGGGCGTCTGCGTCACGGGCCTCGAATGCCGCTAGGCGGCTAGGTCGACGCGACCGCCCAGGGCGGACGGTTTCGCAGCCGACTTGCCGGCTCGCCTTCGCTCCTGGCGAGAACGCATCGTCATCCTGACGAGATAAAGATGCATGACTGTGGGCTTGGACATCCCACCGGCGCTTGGCGAACGGTGCTCATATGCTCTACCCTGCCGTCGCGGCTCGTCGGACCCGTGTCAAAGGCGACATCAGTGACACGAGGTTTGCCACACCAGACACCGGACGTTCTGGCTTGATCCGCGCATTGTTTCGTCGCCCTCGGCACGTGGATCCCATTGGAAAGTCTTTCAAAAACAAGCCAATTTGACCGGTGCGGAGCGCTCCCCGCGTCGCGAAATGCGGTGTATCCTGGTCGGGAGCTTGCAACACCGCGCATCGACCACCGACCGACCCTCGGTCTGGCCGTTGCCAATCCGACGCCTTTTCCGCGTCCTGATCGGCCCGATCAAATTCGAACGAGTGCCAGCCGCCGTGAGCGAGACCCAATTGAAAGCTAGACCAAAGATTTCGATCGTGACGCCGAGCTTCAACCAAGGCGGCTATATCGAGGAGACGATCCGCTCCGTCCTCGATCAGGAGTATGGAAGACAACCTAGAATATATCATCATGGACGGCGGCTCGACCGACCAGACGGTCTCGGTGATCGAGCGATATAGCGACCGGATCGCCTATTGGGTGAGCGCCAAGGACGCGGGTCAGAGCGATGCGATCGAGCAAGGTCTTGCACGGGCGACAGGCGACATCTTCGCGTGGGTGAACAGCGACGACGCCCTCGCCCCTGGCGCCCTCGCCGCGGTGGCGGCGGCATTCGAAGGCGGTGATGCCGACATCGTCGCGGGCATCGTCAACATCAGGGAGAATGGGCGCCTCGTTCATCATCATCGCACAGGCTGCCGCGCCGGCCCTCTCGAAATCGAGAGGCTGCTTGATCTCCGAACCGAGTGGATGACCGGCCGCTTCTTCTACCAGCCCGAAGTCTTCTTCTCGCGCGCCATCTACGAGCGCGCCGGCGGCAAGATCGATCGCGGTCTGCACTATTCGATGGATTACGACCTCTGGGTCCGCTGCGCGCGCGCCGGAGCGCGGATCAAACCGATCGACTACGAGCTGGCGAATTTTCGTGTTCACGCGGATCAGAAGACCAGCACTGTGGCGGCGTTCCTGCCGGAGCTGACGCGGCATGCGGAAAGCTTTCGGGCGGCGATCGGGCTGCCCGCGCTGGCGCCGCCTCCCCAGGAGCAAAAAGAGAAGCGTCGGCTTCGTGTCGGCATGGTCAACGATTTCGGCTTTCGCTACGGCGCCGGTCGCGCCCATCGGCGCATGGCCGACTGTCTCTCGGCGGCGCGATACGACATCGTGCTCTATACGTTTCTCGACGATGTCGGCGATGAGACGGCGTGCCGCTTCGACACCGCGGTGGACGCGATGAGGGAGGCCGACGTCGATGTGATCTTGCTCGGCAACCTGCATGGCGCCTTCCCGGAGGGTGTCGATCTCGCGACGATGGCGGCGCTGGCCCCGGTGCTCATCGTGACGCACGACTTCTTCCATCTCACCGGCCGCTGCCCCTATCCGCTCGGCTGCGACGAATATCTCTTCATGTGCCCGGCGACCTGCCCGACGCGCGACCAATATCCGGTCATCCCGTTCGACGAGATCCCGCATGCGCACACGCGCAAGATCGCCAACATGGGGTTGGACAACGTCCATTTTCTCGCGAACAGCAGCTACATGAGGGAAAGCGCGCGGCGCCTGCTCGCCGTGAAATGGCCGGACGTGGAGCTGGAGGACAAGGTTCGCTGCATCTCGCTGCCGGTGCCAGAGGCGGCGTTCAGACCCGGCGATCGCGCGGCGGCACGGGCCGCGTTCGAGCTCGACGCGGGCGACGTCATGGTGCTGACAGCCTCGTCCAGCGTCACGGATCGCCGCAAGGGCTTCCGCCATGCGGTCGAGGCCTGCCAGCTGGTCGGTGACGCCCGGCTGCGGCTCTTCGCCTTGGGAAGGGTCGAGCCCGAGCATGAGCTCGACGACGTCACATATCTCGGTCACCTAGACGACGACGAGGCCTTGGCGAGATGCTTTCGCGCCGCCGATGTCTTCGTCTCGGCAACCGCCGACGACACGTTCGGCCAGGTCTTCGTCGAGGCGGCCAGATGCGGATGTCCCTCGATCGGTTATCGCGTCGGCGGCGTGCCGGAAGTTTGCGTGCCCGGCGAGACGGGCTGGCTCGTCGAGCGCAACGACATCGCGGGCCTGGCCGACCGGTTGCGCGAGCTCGTGCGGCTCGACGACGAGAGCCGTGATGCGATGCGCGGGCGAGCTCACATCCACGCGACATCGCGATGGGGCGCGCCGAGCTTCCTCTCGGGAATCAACGAGGTCTTCCGAGCCCTCGTGGGTCGAGACGACGTCACCATCCCGACCGGCATCCAATACGGCGGCATCCTGACCTTGCCGATCCGCTCCATGCATGATCCCAAGATCGTCTTCGGCGCGGCGTTCGACCCGCTGGAAGGTCCGTTCCTCGATGACGGTATCGACTGCAAGCTGCGGTGGATGACGACGCCGGAGGCGACGTTCGATCTCCTCCTGCCGGCGGCCGGCGTTTTTCTGCTGACGATCGGCTTCGGCAACGTCTTTGTTTCGCAGGAGGTCCGACTTTCCCGCGGCGGCGAATGCGTCGCCAGCTTCGAGCTCGCCGCTGAGCCATGGGCGGTACGGCGCACCGTCTCATTCGCGCTGGACCTGCCCGCTGGCGAGACGACCTTGCACCTCGCGGCGGCGGGCTTCCTAGAGACGCCGGGACGCAACCTTCATCTCGCCGTTCTCGGCGCGTCGCTCGAGCCGACCGATGTCGCCGATGGATTCCGCGGCATCGAGCGGACCGGACCCGCACTGCCTTGTGCCGAGGACCCAGGTCTCGCGGCGACCCAGCAGGATACGATGACCCCGCCGGGTCAAGCCATGCAGCGGGATCTGCTCCTTCGCGCCGGATTCGATCGCGTCGAAGGCCCCTATCCAGACATCGGCGTTCCGATGCGGCTCGCCTGGCTGACCGCGCCGATAGGTCGGCTCTTCGTCGCCAGCGAGCCCGGCCAGGACAGCCTCTGCCTGGACATCCACCTGCCCTGCCGCCAGGAGATTTTCATCACGGCCGCCGGCGATCGATTTCTCTATGCGGCGCTGGATCCCAGCTCGTGGGACCGGCCCACTCGACTGGTCCTGCCGCTGACCGATCAGGCCGGGGGTTGGCACGAGATCGAGCTCGAATGCGTGCATCGATACATCGACGATGCCGGCCGCGCCCTCCATCTGGCGATGCTCGGTGCGCAGCCGATGGTAGGCCCTCCGGAGACCACGACACCGCGGTATGAGAGCCCTGACACGCCGCTCACGATGCGTGCGGCCACGAGCCGATCAGTCATACCGGAAGGCTGAAGTCGCGGACCCACCCGAGGGTCCGCCGCGATCTAGCTCAGGAACCGGGCCGAGACTATCGTCCAGATCTTCGGCTCCGCCGAGACAACGTGGGCGACCGTCGATCTCGATATGAATCGATTTTTTCAACCGGTCAGCAATCCAACGTGTTGTCGCGTTCCCAGGCGGTGAGGTGGCGGCAATAGGCGTTCCACTCGTCGCCCTTCAGCTTGACATAGGCCGGCACGAAGGCGCCGAGCGCGGCGTGCATCACCTCGCTCGCGCCGAGCGCGCGGATCGCGTCGAGCATGTTGAGCGGCAGCGTCTTGACGCCCTCGACGGTGTGGCCGTGCGTGTACATGTTGATGTCGAGCCGTTGGCCCGGATCGCGCGCGTTGCGCATCCCGTCGAGGCCGGCGGCCAGGATTGCAGCCTGCAGCAGATATGGATTGGCGGCACCGTCGGCGAGACGGAATTCGAAGCGGCCGCCATCGGGAATGCGGATCATGTGCGTGCGGTTGTTGCCGGTGTAGGTCACCGTGTTCGGCGACCAGGTCGCGCCCGACATCGTGCGTGGCGCGCTGATGCGCTTGTAGGAGTTGACCGTCGGATTGGTGATCGCCGCCAGCGCCTCGGCCGAGTGCATGAGACCGCCGATGAAATGGTAGCCGACCTGCGACAGCCCGAGTTCGCCGCCCTTGTCGGCGAAGACGTTGGCGCCGTCGCGCCACAGCGACACATGCGCGTGGCAGCCTGAGCCGGTGAGATTGGCGAACGGCTTCGGCATGAAGGTCGCGCGCAGCCCGTGCTTCTCGGCGATCGAGCGCGCCATGTACTTGAAGAAGGCGTGCCGGTCGGCGGTGACAAGCGCATCCGCGTAGGCCCAGTTCATCTCGAACTGCCCGTTGGCGTCCTCATGATCATTCTGGTAAGGCTGCCAACCAAGCCCGAGCATCGCGTCGCAGATCTCGGCGATGATGTCGTAGCGGCGCATCAACGCGGATTGGTCGTAGCAGGGCTTGTCCTGCTTGTCGGCTAGGTCGGCTGGCGACAAGCCATCGGGCGTGATCAGGAAGAACTCGCATTCGACGCCGGTCTTCATCGACAGCCCGTCCGTCGCCGCCTCGGCGACGAGGCGCTTCAGCACGTTGCGCGGCGCCTGCGCGACAGGCTCGCCGTTCATGACGAGATCGGCGGCAAGCCAGCCGACCTCCGGCTTCCAGGGCAGCTGGACGAGGCTGTCGGGATCAGGCTTGGCGAACAGGTCCGGATCGGCCGGCGACATGTCGAGCCAAGTGGCGAAACCCGCGAAGCCGGCGCCGTCCTCGCTCATCGCCTTGATCGCGGCCGCCGGCACGAGCTTGGCGCGCTGGGTGCCGAACAGATCGGTGAATGAGATGAGGAAATATTTGATGCCGCGCTCTTTCGCGGCGGCTTCGAGATCCAGCATTTACGCTCCTTTCCCACCCGTCATTGCGAGCGCAGCGAAGCGACCCAAGGCGGCAGGGCGCGATGTCGGGCGATGCTGCAGCGTGCGGCTCTGGGTTGCTTCGCTTTCGGCTCGCAGTGACGGGCGGGTGATACGCATCAAAATCCCGCTTGGCCAGGGATCCACGTGGTGCCGGCGAGTGGGACGCCGGCCATCGCGGCCGCCTCGATCGTCAGCGCGACAAGATCCTCGGGCTCGAGGTTGCGCAGGTGCGACTTGCCGCAGGCGCGCGCGATCGTCTGCGCCTCCAGCGTCATCACCGCGAGATAGTTGGCCAGCCGACGACCACCCAGCACCGGGTCGAGCCGCGCGGCGAGATCGGGGTCCTGCGTCGTGATGCCGGCCGGATCGTTACCCTCGTGCCAATCGTCGTATGCGCCGGCCGTGGTGCCGAGCGCCTGATACTCGGCCTCGTAGGCGGGATCGTTGTCGCCCAGCGCGATCAGCGCCGCCGTGCCGATGGCGACGGCATCCGCGCCGAGCGCCAGCGCCTTGGCGACATCGGCGCCGGAGCGGATGCCGCCAGAGATCACGAGCTGCACCTTGCGGTGCATGTCGAGATCGCGCAGCGCCTGCACCGCGGGGCGGATCGCCGCCAAGGTGGGGATCCCGACATTCTCGATGAACACGTCCTGCGTCGCCGCGGTGCCGCCCTGCATGCCGTCGATCACAACGACGTCGGCGCCGGCCTTCACCGCCAGCGCGGTGTCGTAATAAGGGCGGCTCGCGCCGACTTTCACGTAGATCGGTTTCTTCCATTCGGTGATCTCGCGCAGCTCCTCCATCTTGATCTCGAGATCGTCGGGGCCGGTCCAGTCGGGATGACGGCAGGCCGAGCGCTGATCGATGCCAGGCGGCAGCGAGCGCATGCCGGCGACGCGGTCGGTGATCTTCTGACCGAGCAGCATGCCGCCGCCACCAGGCTTGGCACCCTGGCCGATCACGATTTCGATCGCATCCGCCTGGCGAAGATCGTCGGGGTTCATCCCATAGCGCGACGGAAGATATTGGTAGACGAGCGTCTTCGAATGGCCGCGCTCCTCGCGCGTCATGCCGCCGTCGCCGGTCGTCGTCGAGGTGCCGGCGATCGTCGCGCCGCGTCCCAATGCCTCCTTGGCGTTGGCCGACAGCGAGCCGAAGCTCATGCCGGCGATCATGATCGGCGTCTTCAACACGATCGGCGTCTTCGCGAAGCGCGTGCCGAGCACGATGTCGGTGCCGCAACGTTCGCGATAACCCTCGAGCGGGTAGCGGCTGATCGAGGCGCCGAGAAACAGCAGGTCGTCGAAGTGGGGTACCTTGCGCTTGGCGCCGCCGCCGCGGATATCGTAGATCCCCGTCGTCGCGGCGCGCCGGATCTCCGCCATGGTTACCGGATCGAACGTCGCCGAGAAGCGCGGGCTCGTGCGCGGCTTGCGGACCTGGTCGTCCATCAAAAGGCCTCCGCCATCAGTAGGAGCCGGCATTGTCGACGT
The DNA here is from genome assembly GCA_965214415.1 of uncultured Lichenihabitans sp. Taxonomy (GTDB): domain Bacteria; phylum Pseudomonadota; class Alphaproteobacteria; order Rhizobiales; family Beijerinckiaceae; genus RH-AL1. The sequence continues at coordinate 3,344,078 of CBDCBQ010000003.1, read as the reverse complement.
TGAAATGGTAGAGCTTGCGCGCCGAGCCGTACCGTTTGAACGCGCCCACATCCACCTCGCCGTTGAGGCCGGCGGCATCGAGCTTGTCTCGCAAGAGCAAGCGATGTTCGTCGCGCATCGGCTTCTCGATGCAATCGGCGCCGAGGCTCTTCACCGTGCCGCGCACGAAAAGTTTGGCCTCATACAGGGAATCGCCGAGCGCCTCGCCGGCATCGCCCAGCACGACGAGCGTGCCCGCCTGCGCCATGAACGCCGACATGTGGCCGATCGAGCCTTTCACGACGATGTCGATGCCCTTCATCGAGATGCCGCAGCGCGCGCCCGCGTTGCCATCGACGACAAGCAGGCCGCCATGCGCGGTCGCGCCGGCCGATTGGCTGGCATCGCCGCGTACGTGCACCGCGCCCGACATCATGTTCTCGGCGACGCCGGTGCCGACGCTGCCGTTGATCGTCACGGTCGCCTGCTTGTTCATGCCCGCGCAATAATAGCCGACCGAGCCCTCGATCTCGACCGAGATCGGCGCGTCGAGACCAGCGGCGATCGCGTGCCCGCCCTCCGGATTGAGCACCCGCCAGCGCGTCTCGTTGGTGTCCTGGCGCAGGCCGTGCAGCATCGCGTTGAGTTCGCGGCGCGAGGTGTCGCGAAGATCGATGACCTGCATCAGTCGCGCTCCCAGGCATAGACTCGGGCAGGCTCGGGCTCGAACACGCGCGCCGTCTCGATGCCAGGCAGGCCGACCAGCGCGCGGTACTCCGAGCCGAACGCGACATAGGCGTCGGTCTCCGCCATTACCGCGGGCTTGCAGGCGATCGGGTCGCGCAGCACCGCGAAGCCGGTGCGCGTGCCGACGACGAACGTGTAGAAGCCGTCGAGATCGGCGAGGCTCGATTCCAGCGCCTGTTGCAGCGAGGCGCCGTCGGCCATTCGCCAGCTGAGATAGCCGGCCGCGACCTCGCTGTCGTTCTCGGTGGAAAACGCGATGCCTTTCTGGCGCAGCATGCGGCGCAGACCATTGTGGTTCGATAGCGAACCATTATGGACGAGACATTGATCGGCGCCGGTCGAGAAGGGATGCGCGCCGTTCGTCGTCACCTCGCTCTCGGTCGCCATGCGGGTGTGGCCGATGGCGTGCGTGCCGCGCATGCCGGCCAGATCGAACCGCGCGGCGACGTCGTCGGGCAACCCGACCTCCTTGTAGATCTCCATCCGCACGCCCGCGCCGACGACGTCGATCGCATGGGCCTCCAGCCAGTCGCCGACCACCGTCGCCAGATCCTCCGGCACGACGAGCACCGCGTGCGTGTCGCGATACGTCGCCTCGAAGCGCCTCTTGAAGACCGCGCCGACATCATCGATCGCGCGCTCGAGCGCCACAGTGTCGAGCCCGCGCAGGGTCAGTTTCACGCCGGCTGCCTCGGCGCCGTAGACCGCGAAGCCGGCGCTGTCCGGCCCGCGATCACGCATCGTCGCCAGCATTGCCGCCGTCAGCGCGCCGAGCCGTGACTCCAACTCGGGCGTCTTCAAAAAAAGGCCGACAATCCCGCACATCCAACACCTCTGATTGCCACAGTTGATAACAGGATAGCTCGTCGAAGGTCAAATCAGGGGTAAAACTGATTTCTCTGCATGAAAATAACAGCGATGGATGGTGGGGGGGCGGAGCTCCCCGGACCGCACTCCCGGCCCCGACAACCACGCGAGCGCTCGACGGCTACCTCATCCTCTCGGACGCGATGAACGTGCCGAACCTGCAGACGCGCGCGTTCGACCTGATGCGCTGGCGCCTGCGCGAAGTGCTGTTCAGGCTCGGCGTGCCGAAGCCCGACGTGTTCGGCTCGACAAAGGAGATCGCGGTCCTCGCCTATGCCTGCGCGATCCTTGTCTATCGCGCGGTGCTCTACGCGGGCATCGCGCTGCTCGTCTATCACGAGTTTTTCAAGCTGCTCGGCATCGCGCTGTTCATGGTCGAAATCGGCTGGTTCATCGCCGGCCCCGTCTTCAAGGAGATGTTTATGTGGTGGCGCCTCCGCGGCGAGATGAACGTCAATCCCCGCTCGATGACGACAGCGGCGCTCGGCGTTGTCGTTGCCCTGGTCCTGGTGTTTCCGTTCCACGCCCGCGTCGAGGTCCCGGCGGTGCTGGAGCCCGCGTCGTTCACACGTATCTTCCCGACGAGCCCGGGCCGGATCGTCTCCGTCTCCGTCCAGCAAGGGGACAAGGTCGCCGCTGGCGAGACGCTGGCGACCCTTGTCTCGCCACAGATCGATCGCGACGCGAGCCTCGCCCGCATTCGCCTCGCTCTTATCGAGGCGCGGTTGCGCCGCCGCTCGAGCGATGCCGAGGACAAGGCATCGACCCTCTCGCTGGAGATGGAGCATCGTCTGCTGACAGAGCGCATCGAAGGGCTCGATCGCGAGCGTGACGAGCTGGTGTTGAAGAGCCCGATGGACGGCATCGTTCGCGATCTCGATCCCGATCTCGAAGCCGGACGCTGGGTGGGTCGCGACGCCGAGATCGCCCTCGTCGTGGCGCCCGGCGCCGCCGTCGTGCGCGGCTATGCGCGCGATGGCAAAGCCGACCTGCTGGCCATCGGTGCCGATGGCACCTTTTATCCTGATTCATACCTCGCCGATAGCCGACCGGCGCAGCTCACGAGCATCGCCTACGCCGCATCGCCGTGGATCGACATCCTGTCGCTCGCCTCGACCAACGGCGGACCGATCGCGGCACGGCCGACACCGGATCATGGGTTCAGCCCGGATTACGCGATCTACCCGGCGTCGTTCGCGGTGGACCAACCCGCGCTGCCGCGGGTCCAGCGCGGAATTGTCCTGATCGACGGCGAGCGCGAGAGCATCGCGGCGTCGGCGCTCCGCAATGTCGCCCGTGTCCTGGTGCGGGAAAGCGGCTTCTGAACGTGTCGAGCTCAAAAGTGTGGCCCTACGCCCCAAGCCGCTCGGCGAAAAAACAGGCGTGATTCGATGACCAAGAAATCCGATACGTCTCGCCCGTCGCGCAAGCTGCGGGGTGTCTCCGCCAGCCCGACGATCCTCGCCCTCGAGAAGCGCATCGCGTTCGACGCCGCGGGAGCACACGTCGTCGCCAAGCTCGCCAAGGCCGCCGCGGCGGATGTTCGGAGCGGCGGGCAGGACCCCGTCACGCATCATCGTTCCGTGCCTCAGGCCGATCTCGCCCGCGATGTCGCGCAGACCCGCGTGTCCAGTCTCTTCGGCTCGCCCTTGCTCGCCGACCTGCGCGCCCCTGTCGTGAAGCGGGACCATTCCGTCGTCTTCATCGAAGCCGACGTCCCCGATCTGAAGGATCTGCGGGGGCCGCGATCGCACCGGTGTCTGGCCCGGACGGCCAAGCGATCGCGCCGATCGACACCGGCAGCCACTTCAACAATCCGAACGGCCAGCCGCTGACCTACACGGCGACGGGGCTTCCGGCCGGCCTGATGATCGACCCGATGACGGGCATGATCACCGGCGCGGTCGACCACGACGCCTCGAAGAACGCGCCGACAACGGAAGGCTCGGGCGCCACGCTCGACGGCACCTATACCGTGACCGTCATAGCCAAGGACGGGCAAGGTGGAACCGCGATCCAGACGTTCACCTTCGACGCCACCAATGACGCACCTGTCATCGGCACAAAGACCCCCGACCAGGTCAACGCCGATGGGGCCATGGTGTCGGTCGACGCATCGAAAGCGTTCGGCGATCCGAACACCGGCGACACGCTCACCTATGCGGCCACCGGCCTGCCGAAGGGCCTCGCGATCGACCCGAATACGGGCAAGATCACCGGCATCATCGATCCGAACGCTTCGGCGACCCCAACCTATACCGTCAACGTCACCGCGACCGACGACAAGGGTGCCGCCACCACCGAGACGTTTACCTGGAACATCGACAACAATCCGCCGACCGCGGGGGCCGCGATCGCACCGGCGACCGGCGCCGACGGCCAGGCGATCGCGCCGATCGAAACCGGCAGCCACTTCAACAACCCGAATGGGCAGCCGCTGACCTACAGCGCCAGCGGCCTGCCTGCCGGCCTGATGATCGACCCGAAGACGGGCATGATCACCGGCGCGGTCGACCACGACGCCTCGAAGAACGCGCCGACGACCTCAGGCTCGGGCGCGACGCTCGACGGGACCTACACCATCACCGTCACGGCCCGCGACGGCCAGGGCGGCGCGGCGAGCCAGACGTTCACGTTCGACGCCACCAACAACGCACCGGTCATCGGCGCGAACACCGCCGACCAGCACAATGCCGACAGCCAGCCGGTATCGGTCGATGCCTCGAAAGCGTTCAGCGATGCGAACACCGGCGATATGCTCACCTATGTGGCCACCGGCCTGCCGAAGGGCCTTTCAATCGACCCGAACACCGGCAAGATCACCGGCACGATCGACCCGAACGCGTCGGCGAACGGCCCCTACGGCGTCATGGTCACGGCCACCGACGACAAGGGCGCGGCGACGACCGAGACCTTCGCCTGGACCGTCGACAACAATCCGCCAACCGCGGGAGCCGCGATCGCGCCGGCATCCGGTCCCGACGGGCAGACGATCGCGCCCATCGACGCGGGAAGCCACTTCAACAACCCGAACGGCCTGCCGCTGACCTATTCGGTCTCCGGCCTGCCTGTCGGTCTCGCGATCGACCCGATGACGGGCATGATCACCGGCAAGGTCGATCATGATGCCTCGGCCAACGCGCCGACGCATACCGGCTCCGGCGCCACGCTCGACGGCAAGTACACGGTCGTCGTGACGGCCGACGACGGGCAAGGCGGCACCGCGACGCAGACTTTCACGTTCGATGCCACCAACAACGCGCCGGTCATCGGCACGAAAACCGCCGACCAGCACAATGCCGACAGCCAGCCTGTGTCGGTCGACGTGTCGCAGGCGTTCAGCGACCCGAACACCGGCGACACGCTCACATATGCGGCCACCGGCCTGCCGAAGGGCCTCGCGATCGATCCGAACACCGGCAAGATCACCGGCACGATCGACCCGAGCGCCTCGGCGAACGGCCCCTACAGCGTCATGGTCACGGCCACCGACGACAAGGGCGCGGCTGCGACCGAGACCTTCGCCTGGACCCTCAGCCACGACGCGCCGATCGCGAACTCGCCCATCCCGGGCGTCGTCGCCGGCGACGGCACGACGATCGCGCCGATCGACACGGCGAGCCATTTCAACGATCCATACGGCCAGCCGCTGACCTACAGCGCCACCAGTCTGCCGCCGGGGCTCTCGATCGACCCGACGACCGGGCGCATCACCGGGACGCTCGACCCTGACGCGGCCCGCACGGCGCCGCAGACGAAGGGACAGGGCGGCACGCTGGACGGCACCTACACGGTGATCGTGACAGCCGACGACGGCCATGGTGGCGTCGCGACGCAGACCTTCACGTTCGACGCGACCAACAGCGCACCGGTTGTCGTCGCCCGGACGCCCGATCAGGCCGGTACCAGCGGCACGCCGATCACGCTCGACATGGCGCCGGCATTCCAAGACCCGAACGTCGGCGACACGCTGACCTATTCGGCCAAGGGCCTGCCGCCCGGCATGACGATCAACGCCACCTCCGGCCGGATCAGCGGAACGCCAACCTACGAGGCCGGCCAGCGCGGCTCTTTCACCGTCACGGTGACGGCGACGGATCAAGACGGGGCTTCGGCCAGCGAGATTTTCGTCTGCAACATCTCGAATGTGGCGCCATCGATCCTGCCGCTGGCGCGCAACGTCCCGCCGGTCATCTTCGACGCCGAGGCGGCGCCGAAGTTCGAGATCAAGGACGCCGTGCTGGCGGCGGTCAATCAGACCACCGGCGACCAGGAGCAGTCGATCGCCATCCGGGCCGAAGACATCGTCCTGTCCACCGTCAACAACGTGCAGCCCCTGGAGCGCCTTCAGCCGCTCGACGTGTTCGGAGCGGGCATCGTCCGCTCCGGCGCGGCGACGAACGAGCGGGGCGACCGTTTCGACCGGACGCAAACGACGTTCGATACCGATGGTCTCGGCGGCTTTTCGAGCTCGTCCTACGTCGGTGGCTCGCTGCGCGACGTCAGCGGCCTCACGGGAGGCGCGCCGACGACGATCAACGTCGAGACGATGGTGCTCGACGGGGTGCTCACGTTGAGCTTCGACACCGCCTCCAGGGTCGCCTGCGTCGTGCCGGTCGCCCGCTACGAAGCGACCCTCGCCGATGACGAGCCGCTGCCGCCGTGGCTGCATGTCAGCCCGAAGGGACTGGTCACCGGCAAGGTGCCGCCGGGGGGTCGAGTCGATCGACATCAAGGTCAAGGCGATCATGACCAACGGTGTCGTCGTCGAGCGGGTCCTGACGATCCAGCCCGATACAGGCACCATCGAGCGAGCCGCGTCGCCGGCGGCAACGCAGGCCGGGCGAACCCTGTCCGACATGTTCGCGCAAGCGCGTGACAGCCAGATGGCGCGGACGGGCCTCTCTCACCTGCTATAGGACTGTTGGTCGAAATCGTGGTCGCGGTCCTATGCCCGAGGGCGGTAAAGATGAGCATCAGGGCGACGCCTATCAGCACTGTTCCGAGGCTTGGCCCGGCTCGCCAGTCTGCTAGTCGCGCACCGAGGTAATTGCCTGCCGTCAGGCCGACTCCGGCGGCCAGCAGGACGAAGCCGACATGCGCGTTCGTCACGCCGTCAACCTGCGTGAGGATCGGCGTGACATAGGTTAAAAGGTGAACATGCTGATCGCGGCGAGCGTGCTCACCGCCAGCGTCAGCCACACCTGCGGCGCCTTCAGCGCCGGATCTCCGCGCCTAGATCGCGTGCGGTCTCGATCGATGGCAGGATGCACGCCATGCCGAGCAAAGCCAACACTCCGATGCCGGCGACGGCGAGGAAGGTCATGCGCCAGCCGGCCGCCTGGCCAATGGAGGTGCCAAGCGTCACGCCGACGACCTTGGCGATGGTCAGCCCGCTTATCATCAGCGCGATCGCCTGAGCACTGCGACCCGGCGCGGCGAGCCGCGCGGCGACCACCGCGCCGGTGCCGAAGAAGGCGGCATGGCTGAACGCGGTGACGATCCGTGCCAGCATCAGCAAGGCATAAGTCGGCGCGACCGCGCAGCCCAGATTGCCGGCTTCTGTTTGGTCCCGGGATGAGGTGACGCGGATCAATCTTGAAGCTTGTCGGGTCTTTTGTCCATGCGTGGGCGATGGCTCAAACGGTGTTCTCCATCGTAATGCCTTCAGGTGTTTGGCGAAGTTGTAGGTCTTCACGAAGGCGAGGACGTGGGCTTTCAAACTATCGAGATCTGGATAATGGAACACCTCGATCGTCGCGTCTTTGATTGTCCGGTTCATCCGCTCGGCTTGGCCGTTGGTCCAGGGATGATAGGGCTTCGTCAGCTTGTGGGTGATGCCGTTCTCGGCGCAGGTACGGCCGAAGATGTGGCCGCCCGACCAGTAGGCAGTTGCGCCGTTGCGGTTCTTCGGCAGATCGGCGAAAGCGATGCCGTTGTCCGTCAAGATCGTGTGGATGTTGTAGGGAAAGGCTTCGATGGCATGCCGTAGGAAGGCAGCCGCATTCATCTTGCCAGCCTTCTCGTAGAACTCGACGAAGGTGAACTTCGAGACGCGATCGATGGCGAGGAACATGTGCAGCTTGCCATCGGCGTGGCGCAGCTCGCAGCTGTCGATGTGGACGTAGCCGATCGTGGTCTCGGCGAAGCGACCGCGCTTCGTCATCGTCTCGTCGACAGGCAGACGCGAGATGCCGTGGCGGACGAGGCAGCGATGCAGGCTCGAACGCGTCAGCTTCGGGATCTGGTCGCGAAGGCACCCTCCGTCGCCACTCCATCATGCTTACGCATGACGGAGCCTCTGGCTCCTCCGCCCATAACGTCATCGAGCGGCAGCAGCGTTCGTTGGCGGAATGCGACGATGATCGCTTCCTCGGCCGGCGTCAGAACCGTGCTGTGAGGATCGCGCGGACCCATCGGCGCGTCTGCCGTCCCCGTCCTCGCGCGCCACTTGTTGACCGTCGTGCGGCTCAGCCCGTAGCGCCTGGCGAGGATGCCCGCCTTCTCTTTCGACGCTTGGAGTTCGGCTCGAACTCGCGGCGTTGTTCGGGCGCTGCCGTGAAGAATGCTTGCCATAACGCCTCCTCAGCCTCTCGGCTCAGCGTAGCGTCACGACTCCCTGGGACCAAACAGCGCTATGTCGCTGCCGACTTCGTGAATGAGCTGCGCAGCATGAAGGTGCGGCCGCATATCGCGCACAACACCACGCGCGCCGCTCGACTATCAACGGCCGCACGACACGGCATGCCGGCTACCCTGGCGGCGAGCGCATTTGCAAGCGCATTGAGGGGGCCTCGGATGAAGAGCATCGGCGGCATCGGCGACCGATGCAGCGCGGCACCAACCGATTCTAATAGGCCTTCACCTTCGCGGCCGCCGCCTACAACCTGATCGACGCCAAAGCTGATGGGAACGAGCGCATAACCTGCAGCGCCAGCGTACGGGGCGCTTCTGACTCAAATCCGAAAAAGGTCTAGCGCAGCGAATCGGCTTTCAAAGCCAAGGCTAGAACTCAAACGATCGAGATTGAGCCTTCTTCAACAGCCTGCTAGTTCTACTGCGTCACGAAGTTCCCCCATCGTCGCGTTTTGATTGCGTGACAGCATGGACATCGTTTCAAGGTTCTGGCGAGGGCGACGGCGATTTTCTTCCGCAAGGTCGCGATGGAGTTTGTGACGTGGCGTTCGGGCCGGATCGGGGGCGCCTCTGGGTCTTGGACGCGAGGAAATGCGAGGCGCCTCGCCGAGCTTGGTGGCGGAGGGGGGAACGGCCGCTCTCTCGCGGATCAAAAAGCCGTAGGCGGCGATGCAGAGCGTGGCGTGATGGTGGAATCCTCGCCACCCCCGCCCCTCGTAATGGGCGAGGCCGAGTTCGGACTTCAGCTCTTCATAATCACGCTCGATGCGCCAGCGCAGCTTGGTGATCTCGACGAGCGATGACAAGTCGATTTGGTCCGCAACGGTTGCGAGGGAGTAATGATCAGGCTCGACAGCCCCCTCGGGCCATTCGATGAGAAGCCATTCGACGGGATGAGGTGTGGTCCGGTTCCAGTCGCGTCCGGCGGCCCGCACGCGCAGCGCACAGAAGCGCGAGGACAATGGCGTGTTTGTGCCCTCGCGCCAGATGCATGAGGTCCAACGGTCAGCCGGCAGGCTCAGGGCCAGGTCCTTGACGGAGACGGGCGCGTGATCGGCGTCGCGGCGCAACAGCGACGGCGGACGGCCGCGTCCACTCCATGGCTTGGGTGGCAACGGCGCGAGGCCGGGCGGCCAGACCGTCGTGTGGGATTGAATGCCGACCGCATAGGTCAGGCCGAGGGCGGTGATGCCGGCGCGGAACGCCCCGTTGCCGCCGTAGGCCGCGTCGGCCAGCACGACACCGGGCGTGACACCAGAGGCGCGCGCCGTCGCGATCTGCTCGAGCGCGATCTCCGGCTTGGTTTGGAACACGACGTCCTCGGGAACCTTCGCCTTGGCACGCCGGACGGGATCGCCGGCCCATTCCTCGGGAAGATAGAGCCGGTAGGCGATCGGCAGGCTCGCATGGGCATGGGCGACCGACAGGCTCACCGCGATCTGGCAATTGTCTTGCTTGCCGAGACGTCCGCAATATTGGCGCGCGACGCCGACCGAATGCACGCCCTTCTTCGCAAAGCCCGTGTCATCGACGATCCACGCCGCGATCGGCGCCTGCCGTTCCATCGCCGGCAGCACAAGATCGCGCACCGTTTGCAGAACCGTCGCATCCGACCACGCGGCCTGGCCGACGAGGTGAAGCAGCGATTGATGCTCAGCCGCCGCCCGTTCCGGCGCGACGATTGCCGCCATGGGCTCGACGCTCTTGCGTTCGCCGGGCAACAGCAGTCCGGTGCAATAATGCCTCAGCGGGCCGGCCCGATCCGCGTGGCCGAGAGACTTGCCCAAGGCCTCGACATAAGTCGCGAACCGCGCTTCGCTAGCAGGCAGATCATGATCCATCGTGACGCCCGCATCCAAAAAAGCGAATCGCCACCTTATCAAATCAGCCGTCGGCAGAACGAACTGGCGTTCGTGACTCAGTAGAATTAGCTAAGGGGGGAGAGGTTAAAGATTTACCTTAACGAACCGTCGCCGAGCCCATCGCGCGGTCCGGCAGTCCGATGCGCGCGCGGACGTCGGCGGCGGTGCGCCCTTCCTGCCGGAACGAGCGCAGCGATTTGGCGCGCAGGCTCTTCGAAAGCTTCTGGCCGGCGCCATCGCGCAGCAGCATGTGATGATGGTAGTTCGGCGCCGGCAGGTCGAGCAGGTCCTGCAGCATCCGGTGCAGGCTCGTCGCCATGAAGAGATCCTCGCCGCGCACCACGTCGGTCACGCCCTGCGCGGCATCGTCGATGACGACGGCGATGTGGTAGCTCGTCGCGATGTCCTTGCGCGCCAGCACCGCGTCGCCCCAGACGTTGGGCGAGGCATCCTCCTCGATGCACTCCGACCCCTCGCGGTACTCGTTCCAGGTCAGGCCGAAGCCGCCCATCCGCAGCGCGCGGTCCATGTCGAGCCGGTAGCTCGCCTTCTCACCCGCGGCGAGCCGGCGCTCGCGCTCGCGCGGCGAGAGATGCTTGCAGGTGCCGGCGTAGAGCGGCGTGCCGTCGGGATCGGTCGGCCAGCTCGGCCGCGGCGCGACCACGGCCATGATGTCGCCGCGCGAGCAGAAGCACGGATAGACGAGCCCGCGCGCCTCAAGTCCCTCGAGAGCGCTCGCGTAGTCGGCGAAATGCTCCGACTGCCGGCGCATTGGCGTCTCCCACTCGAACCCAAGCCAGTCGAGATCCTCGCAGATCGCCGTCTCGAAATCCGGCCGGCAGCGCGTCGTGTCGATATCCTCCATCCGCATCAGCAGGCGACCGCCCATCTCGCGCGCGATCAGCTGGTTCATCATCGCGGAATAGGCGTGGCCGAGGTGAAGATGGCCATTCGGTGACGGCGCGAAACGCATGACGGTCGGGGCGAACGTGGTCGTCATGCGGGGGTCCAGACCGAGGCGGCCGCGCTGGATTTTCCGCGCGGTTCTCCGCATATGGCGCGCTCGCGCCGTGGGCGCTATCTTACAGGTCCGGTCGGCCTTGTGAAGCAAGCGGGCGTTCGCGCCCGGTCGTCCGTGACTTCGGTTTTCATCCTGACAGGTTCGACGTTTGGCGCCCCGGCGAAAACAGCAGCAGCCGCTGGGCGAGCCAGCCCTTTTGACGGATCAAGCCGTGTTCGAGGCCTGCATCGACGCACTTTGCGCCCGCGAGCCCGGCTTCCGCGCACGCGTTCTCGGCGATCGCGCTCCGCCCGCCTTGCGACGACGGGCCGCGGGATTCGAGGGCCTCGTCGGCATCGTGGTGTCGCAGCAGGTGTCGACGGCGAGCGCCGCGGCGATCTTCGGCCGGCTGCGGGCGAGGGTCGCCGAATTCGATGCCGCCGCGATGATGGCCGTCAGCGACGAGGACCTGCGCGCCTGCGGGCTCTCCGCGTCCAAGCTCAAGACGATCCGCGCGCTCGCCGAGGCGCAAATCGCAGGCGCGCTCGATTTCGCCGCGCTGGCCCACGCGGATGCCGAGGTCGCGCACGCCGCGCTCTGCGCGCTGCGCGGCATCGGGCCGTGGACGGCGGACGTGTTTTTGCTGTTTTGCCTCGGCCATGCCGACGCGTGGCCGGCCGGCGATCTCGCGCTGCAGGAGGCGGCAAAGATGGCGCTCGATCTCGACGCGCGCCCCGACAGCAAGGGGATGATCGCGATCGGCGAGCGCTGGCGGCCGCTCAGAGGGGTCGCCGCGCAGTGCCTTTGGGCCTATTACAGCGCCACGCGCAAGAAACTCAGCACCCTCAACAGCCCCGCGGCCGCGGACGAACGGACAACCTGATGGCAGAGCTCGACGGACCGCGCCTCGGCGCCAAGAACGCCAAGGCTGGCGGCAAGGTTAAGCAGCTCGTCGTGCTGCTGCACGGCTACGGCGCCGACGGCAAGGATCTCATCGCGCTCGGCCAGCAATGGCAGGCGCTGCTCCCCGACGCCGCCTTTGTCGCGCCCAACGCGCCCGAGCCCTGCGCGCAGGCGCCGATGGGCCGGCAATGGTTCGCGCTCACCATGCGCGATCCGAACGAGCGCTGGGTCGGCGTCAACACGGCGGCGCCCGTGCTCGACGCGTTTCTCGACAGCGAGCTGGCGAGCCACGGGTTGACCGACGACAAGCTCGCGCTGGTCGGCTTCAGCCAGGGCACCATGATGGCGTTGCACGTCGGCCTGCGTCGGCGCCACTCGCCGGCGGCTATCGTCGGCTTGTCCGGCACGCTGGTCGGGCCGGAGCATCTGGCCGCGATCGCGCCGAAGAAGCCGCCGCCGATCCTGCTCACGCACGGCGCCACCGACGAGGTGATCCCGGCGGACGCGATGTTCATCGCCGCCGAGGATCTGGCCGAGATCGGCATCCCCGCTCAGTGGCACATCTCCGCCAACGTCGGCCATGGCATCGACGGCGCGGCGATGACCCACGCGGGCCTGTTTCTCGCGAAGGCATTCGGGCTGCGCACGCCAGCGATGCCGCCGGCACAGCGATAATTCTCCCGAAAACTCCGCCATTCGACGGCGCGCTACCGCGACCTTGGCTACGCAGGGTTGCGCCGGCTTGTTTTCGAACACAGCAGCCTAAATTCTGAGCAGTCTGAATTCGATACGCACAAGCCAACGCATTGTATTTGCGCAAATTGGCTCGACGCGAGGCTGCCGACAATTGATGTAGGCAGGCCGGTGATTGGGAAGCTTGAGGCGCGATGCTTCACTTCTCGATCGTGCGCTTGGCGTTAACCTGCGCTTAACCAATGCCGGGCTTTGGTGCGGGTGTCGATGAGCGAGGACAACGGCACATGAACATGAATTTCGAGGACCAGATCAGAGAACGCGCCTATCACATCTGGCTCGCCGCCGGCATGGCCGACGGCCAGGCGGTCGTGCACTGGGTCCGCGCGGAACAGGCGGTGATCGGCGAGAAGGCCATCTCGGTCGAGGCGGCGGAGCCCGTCATCATCATCACGAAGGCCGCGCCGAAGGCCAAGCCGAGCAAGGCCGCGAAGCCGGCGGCCGCCAAGGTTGTTGGCGCCAAAGCGGCAGGTACAAAGGCTGCAGGTACAAAGGCTCCTGGCGTCAAGGCTGCGAGCAGCAAGCCCGAGAGCGTCAAGCGAGCCAAAGTCACGGCCGCGAGCGGCAAGACCTCGAGCGTGTCGGCCACGCACTGATGAGCCCGCGCGATGCGGGCGCCAAGGCGCCCGTGACGCATCCTTGACGACACCCGCCTACCCTCCCCAATCAAACCCGTCGCCGAATCGATTGCGGCCTCGCCGAGGCGCGACTATCGTGCAGAGCGCGGCCTGCGGCGTACGCGGGACGCGCGTGGGAGTGCGGACATGGGCGCGGGACGCAGATCACCGTCCGAAGTCGCGCGGTCGCTCGGCGAAAAGAGCCGAGCCCGCGCGCGAACGCAGAGCCTTTGGCGTCGCGAGACATTCACGTTGCCCCGCCTCGAGGCGCGCGAGAAGGCGCACGAGTGGTTCGCCGCCTTCCCAAAAGCCGCCTACATGACCGAGATCGAGTCCTGGCGCGAACTCGCCGATGGGCAGATCGAGTTCACCATACGCCGGCTGCCGAGCGCCGACTGATGACTCGTCCGCGCGAAGGGCTAGGCCGTGCCGGAGGTGGCCGGCTTGGTCGGCATCGAGCGAATCAACGATGCGAAACCCTTGAGGTGGCCGGACACGGCCTCCCGCACATCCGGGCTCAGTTGCTGGCTTTGCCTCTCGGCAAACATCTCCGCCCACGCCGCGACCTTCTCCGGATCGATCGCGCCGCTCTCGATCAAGGCGCCGACGATGGCCGCGCTTTGGAACATGCCGGCGGCGGCCGCCATCCCGGCCGCCATAGCGCCGATCGCGTTCGGACTATCTTGTCGCGTCTCCTGCTCCGCCATGATCGCGTCCTCACAAAAGGGGCCACAACCTAACATGACGATTCGGCAGCGGGGCGTGGGTGCGCCGTTCGTCGAATCCCTCGAACGACGGAGCGTCACGGCCTTCAGCGACTGTCGGCTTAGGAGCTGGCCAGAAGCAAGATCGCGGTCAGCAGGAGCATCGCCAGGAGCACGAGACCGAGCGTGAGCTCGGGCGAAAACCGGGTCGGTCTTGAAAAAACGAGCGGATCGCTGCCTTCCAACATCGTCTTCGCCTCCGCCTGCGTAAGCTTGTCGCGACTGTGAAATTCGGATCGCGACCGCGCATCACCCAAATGAGGGGCACGCGCCATCTTTCCTTCCAGGGTGCGTGTTTCGTGACACGCCCTGGTCGTCCGTCGGGCGATATGACCCGCCGGCCCAGGGAATGACTCGCCAGCGATGTGTATTTCACTGTAAGTTCACAGCAATTCGCTGAGCGCAGGTGCAATCGTGAGTGGCAAAGACATCGAGCCGGTGACGGCGTTCTTTCCGTCGATCGACCGCAACTTGATGCGGGATCTCGATCGGCACCTCCGCGGCGCGCACGAGCCGGTCGAGCCACCCCCGCCGCCGGCACAGACCATCCCGACCGGGCGTGTCGACATTTCCGGCGTTCTCGAGGCCGTCGAGCACGCCGCCTCCTCGATGAACGCGATGGCGGAGCGGATCCAGGAACTCGAGGCGCACGGCCTAGAGCTCGAGACGCAGAACCAGGATCTGGAGGCTCACAACCAGCAGCTGACGACGCAACTCGGCGAGATCGTGCAGCAGCGCGACACCCTCGATGCCAACCTCAAGGCGGAAGGCGAGCGCGTGCAGCGCCTCGAGAGCCTTGCTGCCCACCACGTGTCGCGCGCCACGGGGCTCGAGCGCGATCTCGGCTTGGCGCGCGCCGATCTTGCCAAGGTCGTGGATGCGATCACCCACGCGCTCGGTGCGCCGACTGCGTAGCATCGACGGATCGCCCCGTGGGGGGTGGCGCGTCATGGTTTGCGCGCAAATCCTTGCCAGACACGGGCGGAAGCGACCCGGAACCTCTCTTGCCGCCTCTCCATCGCCGCGATCTGATGTTCGGCGCCGCGTTGACCTCGCTCGCGGGGCCGGCGCGGGCGCAGGAGCCTTTCGTCGCGCCGGTTCAGACCACGTTGGCCACGCCGAGCTTGGCGCCGCAAAAGAGTCCGAGCGAGACGATCGACCTGTGGCCGCGCAAGCCGCCCGGCGGCCCCGGCCCGACTGGCTTCGAGCAAGTGACGCCGAACGGCGCGGTGACCAACATCGTGCGTCCTCGCATGGTCATGCAGCGGCCCCGCAACAAGCCGAACGGCGCGGCGGTGTTGATCCTCGGCGGCGGCGGCTATCGGCGCATCGGCATCGCCGGCGAGAGCAAGCCGACCGCCGACTGGCTCGGCGACCACGGCGTGACGAGCTTCATCCTGTACTATCGCCTGCCCAACGGCGGCTGGCCGCGCAGCGCGCCGTTCCAGGATGCCCAGCGCGCGATGCGGCTGATCCGCGCGCGGGCGAACAGCCTCGATCTCGACGAGTCGCAGATCGGGATCATCGGCTATTCGGCCGGCGGCCATTGCGCGGGCATGACATCGGTGCGCCCGGACGCCCAGCTCTATGCGCCGGTCGACGACGCCGACGGGCGCTCCGCGCGCCCGGACTTCGCCGGGCTGATCTACCCGGTGCTGACGATGATTCCGCCCAACCGGACCAAGATCACCACGCTGACCTTGCTCGGTCCGAACCCTTCCGCGAAGGAGAGCATGGACATGTCGGTCGACCTGCAGGTGACCGACGACGCGCCGACGACGTTCTTGGCGCACGCGACCGACGATCCGATCGCGCCGGTCGAGAACAGCCTGCTGATGTTCGCCGCCCTGCGGAAGGCGCATGTGCCAGTCGAGCTGCACGCGTTCCGCTCCGGCGGGCACGGCTTCAACATCGGCGGCGCCCGCGACGAGGACCACGCGTGGCCCACCCTCTTCGCGACCTGGGCCGGGTTCGCGAAAAGCTGATGCGTCGCCGTCATCTCAAGCGCGAGCGAGCCGAGCGCCGATGACGGATCTCTCGACGATGCCCGACCAAGAGACGCGACTTGTCGCGGCGCTGCGGCTCGCGCGGGCCTGGTGGCCCAAGGAAGCGGCCTACTCGGTGCGGCTCGCGCTGACATCGATCGTCGCGATGTACCTGTGCATGCTGTTCGAGCTGAACACGCCGGAATGGGCGGGCTGGACGGTGATTTCCGTCTCGCTGGCGACACGCGCGAACTCGCTGCAAAAGAGCCTATGGCGCGCCGTCGGCACGATCATCGGCGCCGCCGTCGCCCTCGCGATGGTCGACGCCTTCGCCCAGGACACGCTCGCCTTCGACATCGCGCTGGCGCTGTGGCTCGCCTTCGTGACGTTCATGGCGACGATCCAGCGCGGGTTGCGCACCTACGGTTTCGCGCTGATGGGCTACACGGTGCCGATCGTCACGCTGAACGACGTGCAGCATCCAAACGAGGTCTTCTACACCGCGACCGATCGGTGCGCGACACTGATCCTCGGCGTGGCCTGCTCCTATGCGTCGTCGGTCCTGGTCGCGCGCGGCGTGCGCTCGGTCCGACGCGCGTTGGCCGGCACGATGGACAGAGCGGTCGAGGACTGCGCCCGCTGGGCACATGCCGAGCGGGGCAGACCACCCGGTGACTCGCCGCCGATCTCGACGGTCCTGAACCTCGACACCGCGATCTTCGATGCCTTCACCGAACAGCCTTCGCTGCGCACCGGCGGCAAGGCCGTGGCGGAGGCGCCGATCACCCTGCTGCATCTCTTGACGGTGGCGATGCTGCGGACGCGGCTCTCGGAGGGCACCGACATCCGCGCCCTGCTCGGGGCCGACATCGCCGCCGACGAGAGCGAATGGGAGCATCTCGACACCGCCCGCCGCGATCTGCGCAGCATGGAGCGCCGCAGCTCGAGGCGAGTTCCGGCCAAACCACTGGCGCTCGATTGGGACGGGACGAAGGCCGCGCGCAACGCGATGCGTGCCGTGCTCGCGGTCTCGCTCACGAATGCCTTCTGGTATGTGTCGAACTGGCCGCCCGGCTCGGGCATGGTGACCTGGGCCGCGCTGATCTCGGTGCTCTACGCGACGCGCGACGACGGCGCCGAGGTGACGCGCAACTTCCTGGTCGGCGCGTTACTGGCCTCGGCCGTCGGCATCGTCGTCCAGTATGTAATCCTCACCGCGAGCTTCAGCTTTCCGCAGCTCGCGCTCGTGCTATTGCCGCTGATGATGCTGGCGACGATCGGTCATTCCGAGACGCAGGCGGCGTTCGGCGGCGGGTTCGCGTTCCTCATTCTCGATGCCGTATCGCCGAATAATGTGATGACCTACAATTTGGCGGCAAGCTTGAATTCGGTCCTCGCGACGATCCTCGGCATGACGGTGGCGGTCATGGGGTTCACCTTCCTCGTACCACCCGCCTCGCTCGCGACACGACGGAAACGAGCGAAACGGCGGATGGCGAAGGGCGTGCGCGCGATCGGACGTCCCGCCTGGCTCCTGCCCACACGCGCGACCTGGGTGGCGCGGATGCACCAGCGTCTCGCCATAGTCGACGGCGATCCCGGCGCGGCGCAGGGTGGCCAAGTCCTGCTTCTCGTCGGCGCGCTGCTCGGGGCGATGCGACGTGGCGACGACAAGCTCGGTCGGGCGGCCGCGCGCACACTGTGGGCCAAAGGCGACGCGCGCGCGGCGCTCGACGATCTTGCCCGCGATGCGGCGCCGCTGCAGCGCGACCGGATCGCCGCGATCACGACCCTCCTCGATGCCCACCATCTCGAGGGCTGGCCGAGCGGACCAGCCTGGCAAGCCGCCGCATGATGCCGCTGCACGACGTCGACATCTTTGGCATCTACGTCACGCCCGCGATCGTCTGCTTCGGCTTCGCGCTGGTCGGGCTCTTCCTGGTCCGCTACGTCTTCGATAAGCTCAACATCGACCGGTTCGTCTGGAACAGAGCCTTGTTCGATCTCGCGATCCTCGTCGCCATCACCTCGATCCTCGTCCTGTCCCTGCGCTTCGGGGGTGTCTGAAAATGGCGAACGTGCGCTGGCAGCCGCCGCCCGCCTTCAACGTGATCGCCACCGTCATCGCGTTCGTGCTCGCGGTCGGTCTCGCATGGATGGCGTGGGACTATTACGAGTACACCCCCTGGAGCCGCGACGGGCGCGTGCGCGTCTACACGGTGATGGTCGCGCCGGAGGTCTCGGGCACGGTCATCAACGTGCTGGTCAAGGACAACCAGTTCGTCCACAAGGGCGATCTCCTATTCGAGATCGATCCCGGCACCTTCAAGAACGACGTGACGCAGGCGCAGGGCGCGCTTGCCGCCGCCAAGGCGCGGTCGGTCTATCTCGTCGCCAACGCGGCGCGCACCAATGCGCTGAACGATCTTGCCGCTTCCGCGCAGCAGAAGCAGGATCAATCGGGCGTGGCCGAGGCCGCCAAGCAGACGACGCTGCAATCGCAGGGCTCGCTCGATCAGGCACAGCTGAACTTGAAGCGGACACGGCTGTACTCGACCGTCAACGGTTGGGTAACGAACCTCATCCTGCAGGTCGGCAGCTATGCCGCCAATGGGCAGATGGCGATGACGCTCGTTGATGCCGACAGCTATTGGGTCGACGGCTATTTCGCCGAGACGCAATTGCCGCGCATCAAGATCGGCGACGCGGTCCGCATGGTGATGTTGGCCTATCCCGACACGGCGATGGTCGGGCACGTCGACGGCATCGGACGCGGCATCAGCGTTTCCGACGCGACGCCGAGCGTGCAAGGCCTGCCGTCGGTCAATCCCGTGTTTACCTGGGTGCGACTCGCCCAGCGCGTGCCGATCCGCGTCGTGCTCGACGACGTGCCGTGCCCGATCACGCTGGCGTCGGGCCTCACCGTAACGGTGTCGGTCCTCGACCACGCCGCGCCAGCCGGCCAAACGGACCGCCCGGGCGCCCGCAAAGGCGCGGACGCCGCCCACGCCTGCGAAGTGGCCCGGACGGCGCGCAATCCTTGACGGCAGACCCCGGAGGGTCGGCCGATCTCAGCGATCGAAGTCGCGTGACTGTTCGCGGTCAGCGTAGCGATCGCGCTCCGAGCCGCGCGTCTCGGCGCGGTGATCGACGTCTCGTCGCTCTTGCGGGTTCAGGTAGTGGCCGTAGCGCTCGCCGCGCTGCTGTTCGCCACGCTGTCCCTCCTCGCGGCCCTCGCCGCGAGCCTGATCGCGCTCCCGCTCACGACCCTTGTCGAAGCCTCGGCTGCCGAAGTCGCGGCCCCGATCGGTGCCGAGATCGCGGCCTTGCTCGCGGCCAAACTCCCGACCGCGGTCATAGCCTTCGCGGCCTTCGCGGCCTTCGCGGCCGTCACGCTCGTGCCCGAACGCATCTCGACGCGAATCCTCGCGCCCGAAGTCCTCGCGCCCGAAGTCCTCGCGCCCGAACGCTTGGCCCTCGCGCGGATCACGACCAAACCCCTGGCCGCCGAACGGCCGAGCTTCGGGGCCGAAGCCTCGGTCGTAGCCCGCGTCGACCAAGGGGCGCGGGTAGCCGGGCTGACCCGGATAGAACCGCGCGAAACGGCGCGGGTAGCGCGGATAGAGACGGACCACCGGGCGGCGGTAGAGAAGCGCCGGTTCCGGAATGAAGGCCGGCGGCACCGGGCGGGGGCCGTAGACCGCCGGCGGCGGGCCATAGGAATAGTCGAGATCGGCGGCGAACGCCGAGCCCGTGAGCGGACCGAGTACGCTGGCCGTCAGCACGGCGACGAAGAGGCTACGCATCTGATGTTCTCCAAGGAGACGGCCAGATTTCGCCGTCTCGCCTGAACGGTAGATGAAGAAAATGTCCTTTCAAGTCACTTGCGTGTGAAATTTGCCCTCGCGGAGGATCGCGATGATCTCGTGTCCTTTCAAGATCCGGAATTCGCCCTCGGAAAGCTCGCCTGGCAGCGTCAAATCACCGATCGACTCGCGCCGCAGCGCCTCGACGCGGTTGCCCAACGCGGCGAACATTCGGCGGACCTGATGGTAGCGTCCCTCGACGATGGTGACGGCGGCCTCGAGTGGGCCGCGCACCTCGAGGCGCGCCGGCAGCAGCGGCTTCGTCTCGCCGTCCAGCATCAGCGTGCCGGCGGCGAAGGCCGCGGCCTCGTCGCCGGACAGCGGGCGCGCGAGGCTTGCGATGTAGCACTTCGGCAGGTGGGTCTTCGGCGCGATGATCTTGTGCAATAGGGCGCCATCGTCCGTCAGCAGGAGCAGGCCCGAGGTCGCCTTGTCGAGGCGGCCGACCGTCGAGATCGGCGGATCCCGACGCCGCCAGCGTGTCGGCAGCAGGTCGTGCACGAGCGGTCCCGCCTCCTTTGTCGAGCAGGTGAGGCCGACCGGCTTGTTCATGACCAGGACCAGTCCCGGCAGCGGGTCGAGCGGCGCGCCATCCACCGTCAGATTGGCCGTCTCGACGGGGGTCAGCTTGCGATCCGCCTCGACGAGCAGCGTCGCGCCGCAGGCGATCCGGCCGGCGCGCGCGAGCGACTGCACATCGCGGCGCGACCCGTAGCCGAGGTTGGCGAGCAGCTTGTCGAGGCGAATCGGCCTATCCGCCGGCTCGCTCATTTCCTCGCCTCGAGCACCTTGAAGCCATTCGCCTCGGCCACCGGCCGCACCGTCTTGAACAGCGGCTTCAGCACGCCCTCGTAGGGCATGTGGCGGTTGGCGGTGAGCCAGAGGTGGCCGCTCGTCCGCAAGGCCTCCGCCGCGCGCTTGATGAAGATTTGGCCGAGAGTCCGGTCCTCGTTGCCGACATCGTGGAACGGCGGGTTCATCACCACGAAATCCAGCTTCTCGAGAGCGGTGCCGGCGCGCACGTCGGCCCAGGCGAAGCGCGCGCGCGGATCGTCGACGTTGCGCCGCGCGGCCTCGATGGCCCGCCGGTCGACGTCGACCAGATCGAGGCGCTCGACCTTCGGCGAGGCGAGCACGCCGTGCGCCAGCACGCCGACGCCGCAGCCGAAATCGGCGCCCCGCCCGCTCTGCGGCGGCAACGCCTCGAGCAGCAGGGCCGAGCCGGGATCGAGCCGGTTCCAGCTAAAGATGCCCGGCTGCGACCACAGGCCGCCGAGTTCGGCAACGCGACGCGGCGCGCCATCCGCCAGCGCCGCCGCGAGATCACCCGTCCGCGCCGGGCGCGTGCCAAAGCAAATGCGGTGGTGGCGTTTGGCGGTCTCCTCGACCGCGCAGCCGAGCTTGTCCAGCTCGCCCGCCAGCCGCGCGCCACCCATGTCCTTGGGCGCCAGCACGGTGAATGGCGCACCTGGCGCCAGAGCGCGCAGCATCGCCGCGAGATCGTGCTGCCGCTCCAGCGTGCCGGGCGCCGCCAGCATCACCATGCCTGCGAGCGAGCCCTCCGGCATCGCGGCGAGATCGGCGGCGCCGGGGACCAGCGGCGAACATTGCGTGGCGCCGACGGGCACGTCGGCGAGTTGGGGCGGGGGAAAGCCGTAGACGGCGAAGCTGCTCATTTACGGCGATGTAGCATGCTGGACAAGAAGCGCGCTTCAGGCTGCGATCATTCCTCTTAAGAGTCCCGGTAAACGCGGCCCCGAAGCTCCTCAATCTCGTATGGCTCAAAGCCGAGTCCCCGAAAACGGGCGGCTATCCTGGAGCCAAGTCCGTAACCCGCCTGATCCGCGTCCGCCCAATGCAGTCCGCAGAATCTCTCCCGCTTCGGCCCCCGCGACGCGGCCTTTGCGAACGGCGCGGCGCTCGAGCCGCGCCCGTGTCGTGTCGTGTCGTCGAGGTCTACGGATATCGGTCCATTGCCCACCCTATGTGACAACCCATCAAATGGTCGCCGGCCAGCACCGCAACGCCGCGCGGCACGATTCTCGCGGTCGCGCATTCGCCTCGTGCGTCAGCAGAAAGCGCCCATGACCGTCGAACCCCTCGGCTCCGCGACCTTGCCGCCTCGCGATCCGGCGACGGCGGCACCGCCGCATGGCGTCATGGACATGTTCAAGATCGGCATCGGCCCGTCGTCCTCGCACACGGTGGGGCCGATGCGGGCGGCGGCGACGTTCCGGCGCCAGCTCGAGCGTTCGCCGGAGGCCACGCGCGTAAAGACGATCCTGCGTGGCTCGCTGGCCTGGACCGGCAAGGGCCACGCGACCGACATCGCCACCATTCTCGGCCTCGCCGGCGAATGGCCGGACACGGTCGACCCCGATCGGATCGAGGCGATCGTCGCGGAGGTCGCGCGGGACAGGGCGCTCGCGATCGCCGGCCGCCGCGTCGCCTTCGACCCCGACACCGACCTCGTGTTCGACTACGGGCCGCCGCTCGGGCGCCACCCCAACGCGATGACTTTCGTCGCCGAGAATTTTCGTGGCGCGGCGATCGCGACCGAGACCTGGTACTCGGTCGGTGGCGGCTTCATCGAGCGCGAGGGCGCGGCGGCCGACGATGGCGAGGCCGCGCCGGACCTGCCGCATCGCTTCGCCAGCGCGGCGCAGCTGCTCGCCATCGCCCGCGCGACTAGCCTGCCGCTATCGGCCATCGCGCTCGCCAACGAGGCGCCGCGCCGGCCCGAGGCCGAGACGCTCGCCTTCCTCGATCACATCGCCGCCGTGATGTTGGACTGCATGGACCGTGGCCTCGGCCGCGATGGCGTCCTTCCGGGCGGCCTGAAGGTGCGCCGGCGCGCCTCTGGCATCTACGCTCGGCTGAATGCCGCCGAGCACCGCAACCGCCGCCTGCCGCACGAGATCATGGACTACGTCTCCACCTTCGCGATGGCGGTCAACGAGGAGAATGCCGCGGGTGGCCGGATGGTCACCGCGCCGACGAATGGCGCCGCCGGCGTGATCCCGGCCGTGCTGCGCTACCACCGCGAGTTCTGCGACGGCACCGCCGTCGACACCCGAAACATGCTGCTGACGGCCTCGCTGATCGGCGACCTCGTCAAGCGCAACGCCTCGATCTCCGGCGCCGAGGTCGGCTGCCAGGGCGAGGTCGGCTCGGCGGCCGCGATGGCGGCGGCGGCGCTCTGCGAAGTGCTCGGCGGCAGCCCGCAACAGGTGGTGAACGCCGCCGAAATCGGCCTCGAGCACCACCTCGGCATGACCTGCGACCCGATCGGCGGGCTGGTCCAGGTGCCATGCATCGAGCGCAACGGGTTTGGCGCGATCAAGGCGATCAGCGCCGCCTCGCTGGCGCTACATGGCGACGGCAGCCATTTTGTCAGCCTCGACCAGGTCATCGAGACGATGCGCCAGACCGGGCTCGACATGAAGTCCGAGTACCGCGAGACCGCGCGCGGCGGCCTGGCGGTCAACGTGCCGGAGTGTTGATCGAGCGCGAGGGAATCCATCATGCCCCGCGTCACGACCCTCTCCCGCTCGCTGGGGATCTGGGTTTTAGCCGACGATCACGCGCCACCCATTTTCATCTAATGTCCGCGGAAACGGACGTGTTGATCGATCTGCGGGCACTCGAAGTGATGCGCGGCCGCTATCAGAAGACAGACCTTGTTGCCGGGCTCGAGTGGGCCGCGCGACCTGCGAACCGTTCCTTCATCGAGGCCGAATGGAGAAGGCTCAATGAAAGAAGCTGAAGAGATCGAGACCGTTGGGGTAGCTTTCGAACGCGTCATTGCCGTTGCGCCCGGCGAAGCGTCTCATATCAGGGTCACACTGGAGGGCCGCTCCGAGATCTCGGTCGATCTCGGCTCAGCCATTAAACGCCTCAAGATTGACGCCCCGCTGCGCGATGATCGGGCGCTCTTCGAAAGCGTTCACCTCGTCAGCGACTCGGTCATTGGCTGGGGCGATGACGACGCGATCGATATGCACGCCTCCGCGATCGAACGGCTCGCGGCCGAGGCGGCGCCAGCTCGGTCCGAAGACCAGATCCTGTCCGCCCGATAACCGAAGCACTCTCATGACCGAAGCATTCTCATGATCGAGCAAACCGTCGACATCGAGACGCCGGCCGGCCGGATGAGCACATTCGTGTGCCACCCGGAACGATACGGGCCGCACCCCGCGATCCTCTTTTTCATGGACGCGCCCGGCATCCGCGAGGAGCTGCGCGACATGGCGCGCCGGCTGGCCTGCGTCGGCTATTACGTGCTCTTGCCGAACCTCTACTACCGGGTTCGCAGCGAGGAGCTGTTCACCGGCCCGAACGCCATCTCGCGCGAAAAGATGTTCGAGCTGATGAACGATCTCACGATCGCCAAGGCGATGGCGGACACGGACGCCCTGCTCGCTTTCGCCGACGCCGACCCGGCCGCCGCGAAAGGCCCAGCCGGCACGCTGGGCTACTGCATGAGCGGGCAGCACGCGATCAACGCGGCGGCCCGCCATCCCGATCGCATCGCCGCCGCGGCGTCGATCTACGGCACGCGGCTCGTGACCGACAAGCCGGACAGCCCAAATCTGATGGCGGCGAAGACCAAGGCGGAGCTGTACTTCGCCTGCGCCGAGCACGACGAGTATGCGCCGCTCGACGTGGTCGCGGCCATGCGGGACGCCCTGCTTGAGGGCGAAGTCGATGCCGAGGTCGAGATCTATCCAACCGCTGGCCACGGCTTCGCCTTCCCGAAGCGCGGCGCCTACGACAAGCCGTCGGCCGAGCGCCATTGGGAACGGCTGTTCGCGCTCTTCGGTCGGACGCTGCGGTAGCGCGCTCCTTCTCCCGCCAAGCGGGAGAAGGAAGGGTCACGCGAAGTGCTTCGACAGCTTGAGCTGCTGACCCTGGTAGTTCGAGCGCAGGTCGGCGCCGTAGAGCTTGTCCGGGCGCGCGGCCATCGGTTCGTAGACGAGGGTGGCGATGCGCTGACCGTGGTCGAGCAGGAACGGCACGTCGTGGCTGCGCACCTCGAGCACGATGCGGCTGCCCGCGCCGCCCGCCTCGTCGAGGCCGAAGCCTGGGTCCAGGAACCCCGCGTAATGCGAGCGCAGCTCGCCGACGGACGTGTCGTAGGCGACCATCTCGGCCGCCTCGTCGGCGCGCACCACCACCGCCTCCGCGGAGGCGAGGATGTAGAACTCGTCCGGATCGAGCACCAGGTCGCGGGTGCCTGACCGCAGGGTCAGCGGCTCCCAAAAGGCCTCGCGCGGGTAGGCGCCGATCTTCGCCAGCTCGATCAGCCCGGAGGTTTTGCGGGCGCGATAGCCGATGATGCCGCCCGGCTTGCCGGCCGGGTCGAGGTCCACCGTCACCGGCACGATGCGGCTGGTCTCGCCGCCGCTTTCGCGAAAGCGCAGCTGCGCGAGGCGGCTGCCGGCCGGCGCGATGATCGGGAACGAGCGCGGCACCACTTCGGCATAGAGAGGCCCCTCGTAGCCCACGGGGATCTCGTCGAAGGTTGCGCCGCCATCGACGATGATGCGCACGAAGATGTCGAGCCGCCCGGACGAGCTTTTCGGGTTCGCCCGCGCGTCGACGCCGGGCGGCAGGCGCAGCCGCTCCATCAACGGGATGATGTGCACGCAATTGCGCTCGAGCACGGTCGGCCGGGTGAGGTCGACCTCGTGCGTCGAGAGGTCGGCGAGACGGTCCGCCACCGTGCGCCCCGGGCCGGGCAGGAAGCTGGCCGGCAGACGAAAGGCCTTGGGGCCGAGCCGCAGGTCGAGGCTGGCCGGCTGAACCTGGTCCGCGTCGATGGCGCGCTCGGTGACGATCGTGCCGTCGGCGAGGGCCGCGCTGATGCGTTGCGAGGGCCAGATCAGGGACATGCGGGCTCCGGCCATTGTCGGTCACGGCACCCTAGAGAGGACCGCGCGGCCGAGTCGATGGCATGTCGATGCGCGGCGATCCGTTAACCACAATCGGGCACGCTGTCCGCGTCGGGGCGGGAGCGATGGATGCGGGGCTTGGTCGTACTGATGGTCGCGATTGCCGGAGCGCCGGCCGCCAGCGCCGCCGATCTCGATCGGACGTATGCCGACTGGCCGCGCGTGCGGACCTCGATCAGGCGCCACGTGCCGCCCGCCTACCTTCTGCCGCCACCCAACATCGTCGTCGCGCCGCCGCCGATCGTGCTGATCGTGCCGGGCGGAAGCAATCCGGAGCCGGTCGCCTATGCGCCGCCGCCCGTCTACACGGAGCCGCCGCCACTGATCGCCGCGCTGCCGATCATCGGCCCCTACCTCGTGCCGATCCCCTACGGCCCGCCGCCCGCCACCGTGCTAGACGCCTACGACCACCGGTACGACTACAACCAGTAGGCCGTCGCGAGCGCGGCGACGCCACCCAGGGCCGACGCGCGGCCCTAGGTTGCTTCGCCTTCAGCTCGCAATGAAGGCGAGTGCCGCCCCAGCACTTCGCGCACTTTGGCTACCAGCTCGGCCTCGGGGACGGGGCTTTGCGCCTTCTGGCGCAGCTCGAGGTAATCGGCGCGGTCCTTCGAGGCCTTGGCGAGCTCGGCGCCTAGCACGAGGTCGCGCACCACCACCTGCGGGCCGTCCGCGTGGTCGCGCTCGTTCGAGCCCTGGATGATCGCGCAGATCGCGCCGCGCTTGTCGGCGTATTTCAGCTGCGCGTTCATGCCGGACTGGCCGAGGTACAGCTCGGCGGGAATGGGCGGCTCAGCTTTGCGCAGGTCAGTGACGAGCTTCTGATATCTGGCAATCTCGGATTTATCGAGGACCAGCACGACGACCGGGCCGCGATGCACGGCGCTCGCGACGATCGGCGAGTTGATCGCCTTGAGGGCGGCATACAGGCGCGAGACGCCGATCGAGAAGCCGGTGGCCGGCACGTCCTCGCCGCGAAACCGGCCGACGAGCCCATCGTAGCGCCCGCCGCCACCCACCGAGCCGAAACGAATTTTTTGCCCATCCTCGCCGAGGGTCTCGAAGGTCAGCTCGGCCTCGAAGACAGGGCCGGTGTAATATTCGAGGCCGCGGACGACGGACGGGTCGATCTTTATGCGGTCCGACGCATAACCAGAAGCTCTCAGGATAAGCGCCAAATCGAAGAGTTCATCTATCCCTACCCAAATGGGGCTATCCGGCTTTTCAGCCCTAAGAAAGTAGTTGAAAAACCCCCAATCTTTCTGCGGTATCGAGACGTGACCGTGTGACCGATAGTCGATCTGAGTCGAGGCCTCATCCGGAAGATTTGCAACGTTGGCTGCTGTCTGGATAAATTGCATCAACAGCCCGAGTTGATATGGCTCAAGGTTTGCCCCTTTAGTGATATCACCAGATTCGTCTTTCCGTTCTTTGCCGAGCAGCGCAGCAACGCCCTCGACGCCGAACTTGTCGAACTTATCGATCGCCCGCAGCACGGTGAGCCGCCGCCCGGCGTTCTCGATGCCGCCGAGGCCGATCGCCTCCATCACGCCATCCAGGACCTTGCGGTTGTTGACCTTGATGACGTAGTCGCCGCGCGCGATGCCGAGCGCCTCCAGCGTGTCGGCCGCCATCATGCACATCTCGGCATCCGCCGCGACGCTCGCCGAGCCCACCGTGTCGGCGTCGAATTGCATGAACTGGCGAAACCGGCCCGGCCCCGGCTTCTCGTTGCGGAAGACGTAACCGGCGCGATACGAGCGATACGGTTTCGGCAGGCGCTCGAAGTTCTCCGCCACGTAGCGGGCGAGCGGCGCGGTCAGGTCGTAGCGCAGCGAAAGCCATTGCTCGTCGTCGTCCTTGAACGAGAACACGCCCTCGTTCGGCCGATCCAGGTCCGGCAGGAACTTGCCGAGGGCATCGGTGAACTCGATCGCCGGCGTCTCCACCGCCTCGAACCCGTACAGCTCGTAGACGCCGCGGATTTTCTCCAGCATCCGCGCGGTCGCGGCGATGTCGGCTGGCCCGCGGTCGATCAACCCGCGCGGCAGCCGCGCCTCGGCGGCTTTCGTCTTGATGTCGCTCGCCTTGCTGTCGCTCATGCTGGCCTCCTATCCGGGGGCGGGCGGCCCGGCAAGCTCAGCCGAGCTTCCACCGTTTGGCGAGCGCCACCAGCGCCCAGATGCCCTCCACCAGCCCGAACGGCCAGGCGCCCTGCAGGAAGCCGTAGGTCGAGCCGAGCAGGCACGACCCCGCGAAGGCCAGCGTGAACCAATGACTGCGCGACTCCAGCGCGTAGGTGACGAGCATCAGCGTGACGGCGACAAGCCCGAAGGCGGTGAGACGATCCATGCGCTAGCTCGTCCCCGCGCGGAGGGAGAACACGATCGTCAGCACCAATCCGATGACGATGATGAAGATGCGCACGGCGAGCGCCGGCACGTGCTTGGCCGCCACGATCCCGACGACGCCACCCGCGACCGCACCCGCCATGAGGACGAGCGTCTGCGGCCAGCGCACCAGCCCGATGACGACGAAGGTGGCGACGGCGGCCACGTTCATCAGCATCGACAGCAGGATCTTGAGCGAGGTCATCACCTTGATGTCGGTGAGCCCGAACAGGATCAGCGCGACCAGCATCATGATGCCGACGCCGCCGCCGAAATAGCCGCCGTAGATCGAGACCGCCGTCTGCACCGCGTAGACGCCGTTGCGGCCGAGCTTGAGGCGGCCGCCGGCGAGCGCGCCGGAGCCGAAGCTGCCCTGCGCGAACATGCCCGTGGCGAACAGGATCAGCCACGGCACGATGCGCGAGAACAGGCCGGGCGGCGTCACCAGCAGCAGCAACGCGCCGAAAAAGCCGCCGATCGCGCTGATCAGCGCCAGCATCCTGACGCTGACGCCCTCGGCGTCGTCGGGCATCACCATGTCCTTGCGCGCGAGCCAGGTGGTGATCGCCTGCGCCGGAAACAGCGCCACCGTCGACGAGGCGTTGGCGCCGAGCGCGGTAAGGCCACCGGCGATCATCGCCGGCAGCGTGAGAAACGAGCCGCCGCCGGCCAGCACGTTGATGAAGCCGGCCGCGAACCCGGCGGCGGCGATGAGAAGAAAGATCAGCAAGACAAGCCCGGATCATGTCGCGCGTCACGCTCCGACGTTGGCGCCTGCCTTGCCGTCCATGGCGGCGTTTTACAAGCCGGACGCCGCCGCCGATCCCGCGGCAATCATGAAGCGAAGCCCTCGAGGACGATCTTGCCGCGCGCCGCGCCGGCATAGAAGACCTCGTCGCCGGGCGCGAAGCCACGCACATCGGGGCCCACCGCCGTCACGACGCTGGCGGCGTCCAAGCCAAGGATCTTCCAGTCGCCCGGTTCCGGTGCCGCACGCTTGCGCACCTTGGTGTCGACCGGGTTGACCGAGATCGCCCGCTGACGGCGCAGCTGCACGAGCTGGAGCCGATGGTCTCGTCGTGCGCACCGTCTATGCGGAGGTGCCGCCCAAGGTCGAATACAGTCTGTCGCCACGCGGCCGGACGCTGGTGCCGGTGCTCGACAGCCTCAAGCGATGGGGCGAGGCCAACCGCGACCTGTTCGCCCGCCCGGAGCCGGGCGCGCCAGGCTCAGCTCTGGTCGCTGCCGCCGACGGCGGTGACGGCGCGGCGGTTCTGCGCCCAGCATGAGATGTCGTTGCAGACCGCGACCGGCCGCTCCTTGCCGTAGCTGATCGTCCGCACGCGCGACGCGGGAATGCCGCGGGCGACGATGTAGTCCTTGGTGGCCTGCGCGCGGCGCTGGCCCAGCGCGAAATTGAACTCGCGGGTGCCGCGCTCGTCGGCGTGACCCTCGATCGTGAATGGCCGGTCGTAGCGCTGCAGCCAGGCCACCTGGCGATCGAGCGTCGCCTGCGCCTTCGGCGTCAGGTCGGACGAATCCTCCTCGAAGAAGACGCGGTCGCCGGCGCTCTGCGCGAAATCCGCGGCGCTGCCGGGCTCGGCGCCCGCGTAGGCGTTGAAGCCGTTCTCGACCGGCGCCTTGGCGCAGGCGCCGACAGCGAGCGCCAGGCCCAGGGCAGCGGCGATGCCGATCCGTTTCGCGACGTGGTTGCGGCTCATGGGCCATCCTCCGTACTGGTGCGCCGGCTAAAGTCGCGCACGCCACTCAGTTGAAGAAAGGCTTGATGGCCACTTTGCGGCCCGCCTTGGAAGCGCCATGGCTTGCGGGTGAGGTGTTGCCACGCGCACACAGGCGGCCGAGCGTGGCGGGGGGCGAACTCGGAAGCCGTACGTGACAGAAACCGTACCCTCGGGTACGTGTCACGCCGATAGGTGCCGCCGCGGTCGAGGGCGAGAGACTAGATGCAAACTGTCCAAAGCGAGGTCCAGGCGTCGGAGTCGGGGACCGGCACGCCCGATCGCGGGCTGCCCAAGCTCGCCTTCGGCGCGGAGCGGATGGGGCTCGTCTCGCTGAAGGCGCCGCTCGTCGTCGGTGTCATCTTCGTGCTGCTCGCGATCGGCGCGGTGTTCGGCGTGCAGAAGCTCAAGGTCGACGATTCGCTCTCGCAGCTGTTTCGCTCGAACACCCCGCAATTCCACCAGTACGAGGCGGTGACGCGCGACTTCCCGTCGTCGGAATACGACGTGCTGGTCGTGATCTCCGGCGCCGATCTCCTGACGCGCGACAATGTCGAGAAGATCCGCAACCTCGTGACCGACCTGCAGCTGATCGACGGCGAACGCTCGATCATCTCGATGTTTTCCGCGCGCGAGCCGCCGAAACCGGGGCAGACGATCCCGCCCGCCCTGTTCCCCGAGCCGCTGCCAGAGGGACAGGCTTACGCGGATCTCGTCACGAAGATCCGCGCCAACGAGCTGATCGACGGCAAGCTGATCTCGCCCGACGGCACGCTCGCGCTGGTCGTGCTCGCGCTCGACCCCGACGTCGCCTCGAGCTCGAAGTCTGGCAAGATCGTCGAGGAGATCCGCAAGACGATGAACGAGGACCTCGAGGGGTCCGGCCTCAAGGCCGAACTCGCCGGCGTGCCGGTGATGCAGCTCGAGATCCACAATTCCGTCGAGCGCGACCGTGTGATCTACAACCTCATCGGCTTCATCGCCGGCTGCGTGATCGCCATCCTGTTCTTCCGCCGCGTCTCGTTCATGCTGGTCGCCGCCGCGCCGCCGCTGGTCGCGATCCTGATCTCGGTCGGCGCGCTCGGCTGGCTCGACTTCCGGCTCAACATCTTCCTCAACGTGATGACGCCGCTGATCATGGTGATCAGCTTCTCGGATTCGATGCAGCTGACCTTCGCGATCCGCGATCGGTTGGTGGCCGGCAACAGCAAGGCGCAGGCGATCCGCGGCGCGCTCGCCGTCGTCGGCCCGGCCTGCGTGCTCACGCACACGACGACGATGGTCTCGTTCGTGGCTCTGCTCTTCTCGGACTCGGACCTGATCCGGACGTTTGGCGAGGCGGGGCTCATGACGACCGCGATCGCTCTCGTGACGGTGCTCGTGCTGCTACCGCTGCTCGCCGTCACGCTCGTGCGCGGCGAGGACAAGCTCGCGCAATCCACCGCGCGCTCCGACACCGCGATCAATCTGCTGCGCGGCTTCTGTCGCTGGATCGCCGAACGGATGGTCTCGCATCCGGGGCTCTACAGCCTGATCGCGATCGTCGTCTGCATCGTGCTGTCGATCATCTACACCAACCTGCAGCCGCGCTACCGGCTCGCCGACCAGGTGCCCAACAACGAGCAGGCGACGACCGCCAACGGCAGCCTCGATCGCAAGCTGACCGGCGCCAACCCGATCGACGTGCTGATCGAGATTCCCAAGGGTGAGGATCTTTATTCGCCGGCGACGCTGTCGACGATCGAGGCGGTGCAGCGCACGGCGTCGTCCGAGCCCGGCGTCGGCAATGTGTTCTCGCTGCAGACGCTGCGCGACTGGCTCTCGCAGAAGCTCGGCGAGAACGATGTCGAGACCTTGAAGAAATACGTCGGCTACATCCCCGAGCCGCTCGTGCGGCGTTTCGTGGCCGCCGATCATCGCTCGGTGCTCGTCTCCGGCCGCATCCCCGACAAGGACGCGAGCGCGCTGCTGCCGGTCGTCGACAAGCTCGACGCGCGGCTGGACGCGATCCGCGCGGAACACCCCGGCTACCAGATCTCGGTGACGGGCCTCGCCGTCATCGCCGCGCGCAATTCCGCGGCGATGATCCAGCGGCTGTCGCGCGGCCTGACCGTCGAGATCGTCTTCGTCGCCGGCTTCATCGGCTTGGCGTTCCGATCGTGGAAGGTGATGCTGCTCGCGATCATGCCGGGCATCTTTCCGATCATCGCCTCCGGCGCGCTGCTCTACGCGATGGGCGAGGGGCTGCAATTCGCCAGCGTCGTCGCGCTGACCGTGTCGTTCGGGCTTGGTTTGAGTGCCACCATTCACTTCTTGAACCGCCTGCGGCTCGAGGAGCGGCCGGGCGAGAACGCGGCTTTCTCCGTCGAGCGCGCGACGATCCTCGTTGGGCCGGCGCTGATCCTCACCTCCGTGGTGCTCGCCTGCGGGCTCGCCGTGACGGCGTTCTCGAACCTGCCGATGCTGCGGCTGTTCGGATGGCTTTCGGCGTTCGCGATGATCGCCGCGCTCGTCGCCGATCTCCTGATCCTGCGTCCAACGGCCATGTACCTTTATAGTTTGGTCCCCCACAAGCTGACGGAAAAGCCGGCCGAGTGACGCCGCGACAGCAAACGATTGCTCGCAAAAGCTGATCGCGGCATTTCCGCAACGGTCGTGCTCGAAACCACAAGTGTGGCGGGCACCGGCAGGAAATGGTCACGATCGGGGTCATATGAGACGCCAGCGAATGGTTCGCTTGGAGCTCAAATTGAAAAAGATCCTGCTTGGTGTCGTGCTTCTCGGCGCGGCCTCTACCGCAGCACTCGCGGCCGACCTTCCGTCGCGTCGCGCTCCCCCGGTCTATTATCCCCCGGCAGTCCCCGTGCCGGTCTTCACCTGGAGCGGCCTCTACGCCGGCGTCAACGCGGGCTACGCGTTCGACGGCCACCAGAACTTCTCGAATTCCGGTCGTGGCGTCGCGGCCGGCACCTACCCCGCCTACGTCCGGTCGAGCACGGACGGCTTCACCGGCGGCGCGCAGATCGGCTACAACTACGAACTCGGCCAAACCGGTCTGCCGCTGCTCGGTGGCATCGGTGGTGTCGGCAGCGGCGTCGTGATCGGTGTCGAGGCGGATGCGGCCTACACCGACCTCCGCCAGAACCTGCTCGTCGGCACACGCGGCTTCAGCGCCAACACCCAGTATGTCGGCACCGCGCGCGGTCGGATCGGCTATGCCTTCGGCAATTTCCTGATCTTCGGCACCGGCGGTTTCGCCTACGGTGGCGTGAAGGACAGCATCACCGGCGCCGACGGCTACGCGTCGACCAACACGATCCGCACCGGCTACACGTATGGCGGTGGCCTCGAATACGCGATCCCGACCACGTCGTTCGTGAACGTGTTCCACTCGAGCGCGGTCACGTTGAAGGCGGAGTATCTACACTACGATCTCGGGACGCAGAACCTCGCGATCGGCACGCGGGGGGGTGTCAGCAGCATCCACACCGACGGCAACATCGTGCGCGCCGGCATCAACTACAAGTTCGACCTTCTCGGCTCGCCGGCGGCTCCCGTCGTCGCCCGCTACTGACAAAATCGGCCGGCCTCGATCCCGAGGCCGGCCGAATTAAGTAAGGTCACCAACCATAATCGTTTCGTTATGGACGATCGAGCCTGCGGTGGGTCATTGCTTCGACATCGTCACCGAGACATTGGTGATATCCGTCCCGGTCGGGCTGATCGTCACCGATTGACGCCCGCCGCGCGCGGCGATGCCGATCCGCGCGGTAAAGCCGATACCGGCGACCTGCGCCGAAATCTGCGACGGCGTGATGTGACCCGAAATCTGGCCGTTGGCGCCACGCGAGGTCTCCGACCACGATCCCGAGATCGAGCCGCCTTCCGAAGCGCGCACGTTGCTCACGACGTTGAATTTGTAGCTGTCGCTGGCGCAAGTGAGGTTTTGCGCCATCGACGAGCCGTCGCCGCCGACGTCGTAATGCGCCTTGCAGCGCAGCCGCTCCTTGCTTCCATTGTCGATCGAGATGACGCCGGCGCCGGTCCAATTGCCTTCGAACGAGCTGAACGGTCCGGCATTCGCCGACGACAGCGCGGCCGAGGCACCGAGCGCCAGCGTGGCGATGCCGCCAGCGAGCGCGATCTGGCGCTGCGTACGGCACCCAATTTCGAACAAGCGTTTCATCAAATCTTTCCTCTTTCGAGCAGCAAGCGATGGCTTGGCGTTTGTTCAAAAACGTCAGCGGCCCATCACGAGTTCCGATGCGTCGCGGCGCTTCTACACCGACCCGGTCGTGATTGCCTATCGGCGCATACTGGCCTTGGCCCAAGGTCCCATTCGCTATTCGACCGCACTATCAAAAGCTACATTCGGATACGGCTCGCGCTGAAGCGTGAAGTGCCACCATTCCTTGTCGTAGCCAATGAACCCGCGTTGCGTCATCGCCTCGGTGAGCATCGTACGACGAGCGACGACGTCGCGCGGGAGGCCGGGCGCGGCGGGATGCGAGGCGGCGGCGAAATAATCGAACGGCGTCCCCATGTCGAGTGGCTGGCCGCTGCCGGTTACGACAAGCGTGAGATCGACAGTCGAGCCGCGGGAATGGGCGGAATGCGCGGCGATGTAGCCTTCCGAAAACAGCCTGTCCTTGGCGATATCGGGATAGAACTCGCGCTTTCCGGCCTGTTCGCCCGGCGCCTTCGCCCATTCGACAAAGCGCGCGACCGCGCGCAGTGGCCGATAGCAGTCGAACACCTCCAGACCGAGGCCGCGCGGCGCCAAGTCCGCCTGCACCGCGGCGAGCGCCGTCGCCGCCTCGCGCGTCAGCCAGCAGCGCGGCGCCGCATAGCCGGCGACCGGCGCTCCCGTGAAATTGTGCGCGCCGGCATAGCGGATGTCGGTCCGCAGGCCGGGCACGATCGTCGCGGCATCGACGAAGCCGGGCGGCATCGCGGCGCGCCCCGACGCGGGCCACAGGCCAAGGACAATCGCCGCGAAAGGCAGGCATCGACGCATCGTCTGGTCCTCGAAGTCCCGGATCGCCCGGACTTTATCGCATGGCTTTCAAGGCCCGCTAACGGCTTGCCTTGCATCCTACCTGCTTGCGCATGGCAGGACAGTTGGGCGAGGTGAAGCGGTAATGCGGGATGAGGTCGAGGTCGCGATCGTCGGCGCCGGGCTAGCGGGCTCGGCACTGGCCGCCGTTCTGTCCGCGCGCGGCGTCTCCGTCGCGCTCTGCGACCTGCACGCGGCATATCCGGCTGACTTTCGCGCCGAAAAGCTGACGGCGCCGCAAGTCCGCCACGTCGAGCGGCTCGGCTTCGGCGACAATCTGCGCGGCATCGCGACGCCGATCGACGAGCTGTCGATCGCGCGCTTCGGGCGATTGGTCGAGAGGCGGCCGAACCGCGAAGTCGGGATCGATTACGCCGATCTCGTCAACGTCGTTCGCGCTTCGGTGCCAACACATGCGATCCGCGTCGGCCGGGTCATTGGCCTGGAGACGGCGGCGACCGGTCCGACACTCACGCTCGGCGACGGTCGATCCATCACCGCGCGGCTCGCCGTCCTGGCAACCGGCCTCGGCCGCAATCTCATCGTGCGGCTCGGCATCCGACGGACGATCCTGGAGGCGGAGCATTGCCTGGCGATCGGCTTCGATCTCGCGATCGACGATCCGACCGCCATCCGGGGCGCCCTCACCTATCACGGCGAGCGTCTCGCCGACCGTTCCGCCTACTTGACGCTGTTTCCAGTCGGCGATCGGCTCCGGGGCAACCTGTTCGTCTACCGCCGCCGCGGCGAGGACTGGACGCAGGCCTTTCGCGCGCGGCCGGCCGAGATGCTGCATGCGATGATGCCGGGCCTCGGCCCGATCCTCGGCGATTTCACGATCGTCGGCCGCCCCGTGGTGCGGCCGATCGCGCTCTACATGACGGAGGAGCCGGAGCGCGACGGCCTCGTGCTCGTCGGCGATGCGTTCGCCACCACCTGCCCGACCGGCGGCACCGGTCTCGACAAGGTCTTGACCGATGTCGAGCGTCTCGCCGCCCTGGTGCCGGGCTGGCTTGCGACGGGCGACATCAGCGCGGCGGTCGTCGCGCGCTTCTACGACGACCCGATCAAGCTCGCCTGCGATGCCAACGC
Organism: uncultured Lichenihabitans sp.; assembly: GCA_965214415.1. Lineage (GTDB taxonomy): Bacteria > Pseudomonadota > Alphaproteobacteria > Rhizobiales > Beijerinckiaceae > RH-AL1. The sequence goes on along the minus strand of CBDCBQ010000003.1, from coordinate 3,307,868 downwards.
GCGGCGCATGATCGCCTATGCCCGCGCGATGGCGATCAACCCGGGCCTCGTCTGGTCGGCGCGGCGCTATCGCAACTTCGCCGCGCAAGCCGGTCGCGACTGGCTCCGGCGGCATCTCGGCAGGGCAAGCCCAGCCGGAGCGTTTCGCGCGAGCGGGTCGCGCTAATCGACCGCGACCATCACGTCGGATGCCTTGATGACGGCGGTCGCGGCCTTGCCCTTTTCGAGGCCAAGCTCGGCGACGGCCTCGTTGGTGATCGAGGCGAAGAGCTTGGCACCGCCGACCTCGATGATCACGTGCGACGTGGTGGCGCCCTTGTGAATGTCGACGATGGTGCCGGCGAGCTGATTGCGCGCGGAAATCTTCATGGTTGCGTCTCCAAGCGCCGGCATTGGCAGCGCGGCGTTCGCATAGCGCATTTCGATGCGTTCAACACGCGTCCGTGAGATCGCGGACATAATCGCCGATCGCGAGCGAAGAGGTCAGCCCCGGCGACTCGATGCCGAACAGGTTGACGAGGCCGCCGACGCCGTGCCGCTCCGGTCCCTCGATCATGAAGTCGCGCGCGCCCTCGCCCGGTCCGGCGATCTTCGGGCGGATCCCGGCCTGGGCGGGTTTCAGCGCGCCATCCGGCAGCGCCGGCCAATAGCGGCGGATGTCCGCGTAGAACGACGCCGCCCGCGATGGATCGACGGCATAGTCGAGCCCGTCCACCCATTCGACGTCGGGCCCGAACAGCGTCCGGCCGTCGGGGGTAAATGTCAGATGCGTGCCGACGCCGCCGGGCACCGGGACGGGATAGATCAGCCGCGCGAACGGGGCCGGCCCGTCGAGCGCGAAATAGCTGCCTTTGGCGAAGGCGGCTTGCGGCACGTGCGCCGCCGGCATGCCCTCGATGGCGCGCGCGAGCGCCGGCGCCCCATGCCCGGCCGCGTTGACGAGCACGCGGCACCCGAGCCTCATCGGCGCCGCGCCACCCACCTCGATCACGAAGCCGGCCCTCTCGCGGAAGGCGCGCAGGACCGGCGCGCGAAACGCCGAGACGGCGCCGAACTCCTCGGCATCGTCGCGCAGCGCGCGCATCAGCGCGACGGCGTCGACTGCGCCGGTCGAAAGAGAGAGCAGCGCGCTGGTGCAAGCCAAGGCCGGCTCGAGTTCGCGCGCGGCCGCCCCGCTCAGCGGCGTCAGGTCCTCGACGCCGTTCTCTCCAGCCCGATCGGCGATCGCGACGAGCCGCGCGTCCTCGTCGGCCGACGTCGCGACCACGAGCTTGCCGGAGCGGTGATGCGGCAGGCCGTGCGCCTCCGCGTAGGCATAGAGCGCGGGACGACCGGCGACGCAAAAGCGCGCCTTGAGGCTGCCCGGCTCATAGTAGAGGCCGGCGTGGATCACGCCGCTGCCGCGACCCGAGGTGCCGGCGCCCAGCCCATCCGCCGCCTCGAGCATGAGTACTGGCCGGCCTGCCCGGGCCAGCGCCCGCGCGATCGCGAGGCCGACAACTCCGGCACCGACGACGACGTGCTCGACCTGGTCCATGTTTGCTCCTCGAATCCTTGCTTCAGCTTGATATTTGGTCGCGTCAAACTGATATGGAGGCCGGTTTCACGTCACGCGATCCATAGGTCTCATGAACGATCAAAAGCAGGAGCATCCGGGCCGTAACAGCGCCGACGGTACGGCCGCGACCGAGGTGGACGCCGCCACGGCGAACGCAACTGCGGCAGGCGCGCCGGCCGAGCCCGATCCGTTCAAGGTGCTCGAGGCGCTGCAGGCCGAGAACGTCGACCTGAAGGATCGCTCGCTGCGCACGCTGGCCGAGATGGAGAACTTGCGTCGCCGCACCGAGCGCGAGGTGACCGACGCCAAGGCCTACGGCGTCACCTCGTTCGCGCGCGACATGCTCACGTTCGCCGACAATCTGCGCCGGGCGATGGATGCCGTGCCGGCCGAACAGCTCGAGGCGGCGGATCCCGCCCTGCGCGGCTTCGTCGAGGGCATCGAACTGACCGAGCGCGACTTCGTCTCGAGGCTCGCCCGGTTCGGCGTCAAGAAGATGGAGCCGATGGGCAAGAAGTTCGATCCGAACCACCACGAGGTCTTGTTCGAGATGCCCGACGAGAGCGTCGCCACCGGCACCATCATGCAGGTGGTCGAGCCCGGCTACACGATCGGCGAGCGCGTGCTGCGCGCGGCCAAGGTCGGCGTCTCGCGCGGTGGGCCGAAAGCCTAGCGGCCTGCCTTCCGCAGTCGCCGCATCATCTCGTCCGTCGTCAGGTGACGATAGCGCACGTTCCGGTGCCATTTGGTCCACGAGCGCCGGTCGCGTCGCTCGAGCACGGCGATGGCGACCAGGACCACGACGATGATCGCGAGATGCAGCAGCATGAAGAGTTGCGCCGAGATCATGCGGGTCGGCCCTTGTTGGAGACTTGGGCTACGCTAGCCGACAACGAGCGCGGGTGCGAGCGTGGCATGCCGCCGCTTGACCTCGCCGCCCGGCGCTCCCACTCTACACCTCAGCCGAGGGGAGCCCAGGGGGCTGAGAGGCTGGTTTCACCCTACCCGCGGTGGCCCGGCGACCCTTAGAACCTGATCCAGCTCGGACTGGCGGAGGGATGGCGAAGTGGCAAGCGCTGCCGTCCTGCCATTCCGCCGCCAGCCCTTAGAGAAGCGGAGCCGCGTGGCCCAGAAGATCGCGATCCTCGGCGCCGGTGTCGCCGGACTGACCGCCGCCTACGCTTTCGCGCGCGAGGGCTGCACGGTGACGATCGTCGAGCGCGAGCCCGAGGCGGGGCGCGGCTGCTCGTTCTATGCCGGCGGCATGCTCGCGCCCTATTGCGAGAAGGAGGCTGGCCACCCGTTGGTCGTCGCCCTTGGCCAGGAGGCGCTGACCTACTGGCGAGACGAGGTGCCGGTCGCGCTCAACAATGGCAGCCTGCTCGTCGCCGCGGCACGCGATCTGCCCGAACTTGCCCGCTTCGCTCGCGCGACCTCGCATTTCGAGACCCTTGAGGCCGACGCCATCGGCGCGCTCGAGCCCGACCTTGCCGGCCGCTTCCGGCGCGGGTTGTTCTTCGCCGAGGAAGCGCATCTCGACCCTCGCGTCGCCGTTGTCGAACTGACACGCCGGCTGCGCGCGAGCCCGAACGCGACGTTTCGTTTCGGGACCGAGGCGGCGCCCGAGGCCGACTGGACCATCGATTGCCGCGGCTTCGCCGCCCGCGACCGGCTGCCCGATCTGCGCGGCGTCAAGGGCGAGATGCTGGTGCTCAAGACAGACGCGATCGCGTTCGCGCGGCCCGTCCAACTGCTGCACCCGCGCACGCCGGTCTACATCGTGCCGCGCGGAGACGGCCGCTTCATGATCGGCGCGACGATGCTCGAATGCGAGGAGCGCGGCCGGGTCCGCGCCCGCGCGCTGCTCGACCTGATCGGCGCCGCCTACACGGTGCACCCAGCCTTCGGCGAGGCCGAGGTGATCGAGATCGGCTGCGACCTGCGTCCGACCTTCCCCGACAACCTGCCGCGCCTACGCGTCGAGGGCCGGCGCCTCCATATCAATGGCCTCTACCGCCACGGCTTCCTGCTGGCGCCGGCGCTCGCCGCTCGCGCCGTACGCGTGGTGCTGGAGGGCGCGACCTTCCCGGAGCTGATGGATGCGGATCATCGTGAACGGCACGTCGCGTGAGGTCGCCGCCGCCACGTTGGCCGCGCTGCTCGACGAGCTGGACTATGCCGACGTGACCGTCGCCACGGCGCTCAACCAGGCCTTTGTCCGCGCGACCGACCGCCGGGCGACCGGGCTGCGCGAGGGCGATGCGGTCGAAATCGTCTCGCCCCGGCAGGGGGGGTAAGGGTGACGGACACACTCGCCTGCTACGGCACGCCGATCGCCTCTCGCCTCATCTGCGGCACGGCGCTGTTTCCTTCGCCCTCGGTCCTCGCGGAGGCGGTGCGCGCCTCGCGGGCGGAGATCGTCACCGTGTCGCTGCGCCGCGAGTCCGGCGCGGGCCGCGCCGGCGAGAGCTTTTGGGGCCTTATCCGCGATCTCGGCGTGCGCGTGCTGCCGAACACGGCCGGCTGTCGCACGGTGAAGGAGGCGGTCACCACGGCCGAGATGGCGCGCGAGGTGTTCGGCACGCCGTGGATCAAGCTCGAGGTGATCGGCGAGGACGACACGCTGCAGCCCGACGTCTTCGGCCTCGTCGAGGCCGCCGAGATCCTCTCGCGCGACGGATTCCAGGTCTTCCCCTACACGACCGAGGACCTCGTCACGGCCGAACGCCTGCTCGCCGCCGGCTGCGAGGTGCTGATGCCGTGGGGCGCGCCGATCGGCTCGGGTCGCGGCCTCAACAACCGCTACGGGCTGCGAACCTTGCGCGCGCACTTCCCGGACGTGCCGCTCGTCGTCGATGCCGGCATCGGCGCGCCGTCGCATGCGGCGGAGGCGATGGAACTCGGCTACGACGCGATCCTGCTCAACACCGCGATCGCCAAGGCCGGCGATCCGGTCGCCATGGCGCGGGCGTTCGCGCTGGCGGTCGAAGCGGGGCGCACCGCCTATCTGGCGAGCCCGATGGAGCCGCGCGACATGGCCTCCCCCTCGACCCCGGTGATCGGCCGCGCGTTCGGCGTCTGAACCATGCGGGTCATGACGAGCACAGGCCAATGATCCAGGCCGTCGCCTACGAACGCTTTCGCGCCCTGCACGAGCGCGATGCGGCTTCGTGATGCCGAATGCGTGGGACGGCGGGTCGGCGGTGCTGCTGAAGGAGGCGGGCTTCGAGGCGCTCGGCAGTTCGTCGTTCGCCATCGCCGCGGCCCTGGGGCGGCGGGACGGTTGGCACGCCGTCAGCCGCGACGCGTCGATCGCCAACGCGACCTTGCTGGGCCGCCTGACCGACCTGCCGGTGAACGGCGATCTGGAGGACGGCTACGGCGAGACGCCGGAGGATTGCGCGGCCACGGTCGAGGCCGCGATCGCGGGCGGTCTGGCAGGCCTGGGGATCGAGGACACGACGGCGGACCCGGCGCGGCCGATCCATGAATTCGACGACGCCGTCGCCCGAATGCGCGCCGCGGCGGGCGCCGCGCGAGGTCGTATCCTGCTGACGGGCCGCGCCGACAATTTCCTGCACGGCCGTCCGGACCTCGACGACGTCGTCCGCCGCCTGGCCGCCTTCGCTGAGGTCGGCGCGGATGTTCTCTACGCGCCCGGGCTGCCGGACATCGAGGCGATCCAGACAATCGTACGCGCCGTGGCGCCGAAGCCCGTCAACGTGCTGATCGGCTCCGGCGCCAGCTTGCGGGACCTCGCCGCGATCGGCGTCCGCCGCGTCAGTCTCGGCGGCGCGCTCTACCGGCAGGCCCTAGCCGGGCGGCGGAAATGTTGCGCGCGGGCGATCTGCAGGCGGCGGTGCGCGGGAGCGTGTCGGGGCCGCGCCTCGCCGCCTTGCTTCCTGTCGAGGGCGTGTCGCTCGAAGACTAGCCGCCGCCAAGACAATCCGGCGGCTGCATCGCGCCGCATCCCCGCAACGATGGCCCGGCCGACGTGTTGCGCGTCGGACAGCGGCTCATCGGAAGGAACGCACGATGGATTTCGGCATCAAGGGCAAGACGGCGGTCGTCACCGGCGCGGATTCCGGCATGGGCCTGATGACGGCGCGCATGCTGCTCGAGGAGGGCGTGCGCGTCGTCATCGCGGACATCAAGCCCGACGATATCGAAGGCGCGGCGCACGCGCTGTCGCATTACGGCGAGGTGCATCCCGCCGTGGTCGACATCACCAAGCCCGCCAGCGTCGACGCCCTGCGCGATCTCGCGATCTCGCGGCTCGGCCACGTCGACATCCTCGTCAACGCGGCCGGCATCACCGGCCCGACCGGCGACTTCCACGACATCGACGACGAGGCATGGCTCGGCGCGCTCGACGTGATCCTGATGGGGGCCGTGCGCATCGTCCGCGCGTTCGTTCCACACATGGTCGAGCGCAAGCAGGGCCGCATCGTCCTGTTCGGTTCGGAGGATGCCGAGCAGCCGTACCCCGAGGATCTGCCCTATTGCGCCGCCAAGGCCGGCATCCTCAACCTGACCAAGGGGCTCTCGAAGACCTATTCGAAGCACGGCGTGCTGGTGAACACGGTGAGCCCCGCCTACATCGCGACGCCGATGACGGACGCGATGATGGAGAAGCGCGCCAAGGAGATGGGCGTGAGCTTCGAGGAGGCCATCTCGAGCTTTCTCGACGAGGAGCGCCCGCATCTCGAGCTGCACCGCCGCGGCGAGGTCGAGGAGGTCGCCGCGATGGTCGTGTTCCTGTGCTCGAAGCAGGCGAGCTTCATCACCGGCGCCAACTTCCGAGTCGATGGCGGGTCTGTCGCGACGGTGTGAGGCTTATTCGAACGCCGCCCTTTGCAACGCCACCAGCTCGGCGATGCCGGTCTTGGCGAGCGCCATCATCGACGCCAGCTCGGCCTCGCTGAACACCGCGCCCTCGGCCGAGGCTTGTACCTCGACGAGCGCGCCGGCGCCCGACATCACGAAATTGGCGTCGGTCTGCGCCTCGGAATCCTCGGCGTAGTCGAGATCGAGCACGACGTTGCCCTGGTAGATGCCGCAGGAGACGGCGGCGACATGGTCGCGCAGCGGGCTCTCCTTGACGATCGAACGCGCCCGCATCCAATCGAGGCAGTCGCGCAGCGCGACCCAGGCGCCGGTGATCGCGGCGGTGCGGGTGCCGCCGTCGGCCTGGATCACGTCGCAGTCGAGCGTGATCTGGCGCTCGCCCATGCCCTGCAGGTTGGTGACGGCGCGCAGGCTGCGGCCGATCAGGCGCTGGATCTCCTGCGTCCGGCCGGACGGCTTGCCCGAGGTGACCTCGCGGCGCGTGCGTGTGTGCGTGGCGCGCGGCAGCATCGCGTATTCGGCGGTGATCCAGCCACGCCCCTGGCCGCGCAGCCACGGCGGCGGCTTATCCTCGAGCGAGGCGGTGCAGAGCACATGCGTGCCGCCGAACTTCACGAGGCACGAGCCCTCGGCGTAGCGGGCGACCTTGCGCTCCAGCGAGATCGGGCGCAGCGCGTTCGGCGCGCGGTTGGATGGACGCATAATGGCTCCTTGAAACACGCCTCTCCTAGGCGGGCAGCGCCGCCGACGCAACCAGGTGACAGATCCGAGGCATTTGAATGAAATTTGTCGTTTGTCCTTCAAATGGACCCGTTAAGGTCTCGGCCTGGGGGACTTCACATGACGCCGTCGGCACCAAACTTCGCTCTGATCGGACGCTCCTTTCCGAGCGCGTCGTTCGAGTCGCTCTACCAGCATTCGCTCGCGGCACGCCGCGGTCGCCAGGCCGCCGCATGGGATGCCGCCGTGCGCGCCCGCCCGGTCTGGCGCGGTTCGGGCGAGCCGGCGGAGCCGCAGCCGCGCACGCGGTGAGTGTGGCACGCAGGGCAGGCTCGGCCAGATTCGCGGCCGCGCCTCATCGAGGCGCTCGCCTCGCGCCAGGCCGCGACCTATAGTGTCGGCGCCTCGCGGAGCGCGGCGTATAGAGGATCGTCCACGATGAAGCGCCTTGCAGCCGCCCTCGGGTCTTTCGCGTTTCTGTGCGGGCTCGCCGCCGGCACGGCGCAAGCCGACGAGCAGATCGCCGGTGCCCACCTCTTCGCCGTTTCGCACGGCCAGCCGGTCTGCGCGACCCGCGCCCAGCTGCAGGCGCTGCTGAACGCCCAGGTCGCCGAGGCGCCGATCGGCCTGTTCTCGTTCCCGGGCTGCCGCTACGTCGACGACAACACAGTCGTCGCCGTCAGCCAGGATTTCGTCGGCGGCCGCTACATGCACATGGTGCACATCCGCTTTAATCTGTTCGTCTTCCCGACCGACGGCTACACGTTCAGCGCTGGCCTGTACCCGCTGCCGGTCCGCGCGACCCTGCCGCATCTGAACCCGTTCTTCTGAGCTCGCCGCGATCCTGCGCCACAACGCGCCGCGCCTGACCGAGACCGACGCCGGCGATGCCGCCGCCGTGATCCTGCAGATGCTGAAAGGCGCCCGCATCCTCGTCGCCGAGGCCGGTTCGGGGCCGCTCGCGGGTCTGCGCGTGGCGTCGCGGCTCTATCTCGCGCACTGCCTCGCCGCGCCCGGGCGTGACGAGGGCGGGCCGTGAGCGCCAGGCGGCGCGGTACCTTCCGCGCCCTGCGCACGCGCAATTACCGGATCTGGGCCGGCGGCGCCGCCGTGTCCAACATCGGCACCTGGATGCAGCGTACAGCGCAGGACTGGCTCGTGCTGACGCAGCTGACGCATCATGACGCGAAAGCCGTCGGCATCGTCATGGGGCTGCAGTTCGGCCCGCAGCTTCTGCTGATGCCGTGGTCGGGCTATGCCGCAGATTCGCTCGATCGGCGCCGGCTGCTGCTCGCGACGCAGGCGACGATGGGCGCCCTCGCCCTCGCGCTCGCCGGGCTGACGCTGACCGGCCTCGTCCGCCTGTGGCAGGTCGACGTCTTCGCCTTCCTGTTCGGCTGCGCGGCCGCGCTCGACGCCCCGGCGCGGCAGACGTTCGTGGCCGAGCTCGTCGGCGAGCGCGATCTCGGCAACGCGGTGGCGCTCAACTCGACCTCCTTCAACGCCGCGCGGATGATCGGGCCCGCCGTCGCCGGCGGTCTGATCGCGGCCGTCGGCACCGGCTGGGCGTTTCTCATCAACGCTCTGTCGTTCGGCGCGGTGCTCGTCTCGCTGTGGCGTCTGCGCCCCGAAACCCTGTTTCCGACGATCCGCGCCACGCGGGCGCCGGGACGCCTGGCCGAAGGGTTTCGCTACGTCCGCGGCCGTCCCGATCTGATGGCGACCTTGCTGATGCTGTTCCTGATCGGCACGTTCGGCCTGAACTTTCCGATCTTCATCTCGACGATGGCGGTGACCGTCTTCCACGCGGGCGCCAGCACCTACGGGCTGCTCGCCTCGACGATGGCGGTCGGCACGCTCGCCGGCGCGCTGCTGGCGGCGGGACGCGCACGGCCGCGCTTCGAGATCCTGCTCGGCGCCTCCGCCACGTTCGGGGTGGGCTGCGGTCTCGCCGCCGTCGCACCGAATACGCTTCTCTTCGGCGCCGCCCTCGTGGTGATCGGCGCCGCCGCGCTCAGCGTGACCAACACCTCGAACACCTTGATGCAGCTCACCACCGAGCCGGCGATGCGCGGGCGCGTGATGGCGCTCCGCCTCGCTGTCGCCCTCGGCTGCACGCCGCTCGGCGCGCCGATCGTCGGCTGGGTCGCCGACACGTTCGGCCCGCGCTGGGCGCTCGCCGTCGGCGCCGCGGCGGGCCTCGCGGCGGCCCTCGTCGCGGTGCTGCACCTGGCCCGGCGCAACCCCGCGATGGACCTCGCCGGCAAGGCGACGGGGCACTCGCGATGACGCGCTGGCAGTGTTTACTTTCTTCCTGAGATTGGAGCTTCCATGTCTGGAGGGCGGCGCGATCTCTGACGAATTCCAATCGATCACGATGACTGGTCGTGCGGTGGTTGTCATCCGACCGCCGAGCGCGTAAACGCTCGCTCTTCCTCAGACGAGGATCATCCCGACCGGCCCGATGCCGGCGGCACGCCCGGCAGCGCCTTGCGCCCCCGGGCGCGTTTTGCGTTGGCAGGCACCTGGGAAAGACCATGTTCGAAGGTCTCAGCGATAGGCTCTCCGGCATTTTCGATGCGCTGACGAAACGCGGCGCGCTGTCGGAGGAGGACGTCAACACGGCGATGCGCGAGGTGCGTCGCGCGTTGCTCGAGGCTGACGTCGCGCTCGATGTCGTGAAGAGCTTCGTCGACAAGGTGAAGGCGCGCGCGGTCGGCGCCAACGTCGTCAAGTCGGTGACGCCTGGCCAGATGGTCATCAAGATCGTCAACGACGTGCTGATCGAGACGCTCGGCGCGACGACCGAGATGATCGACCTCGGCGCGGCGCCGCCCGTCGCGGTGATGATGGTCGGCCTGCAGGGCGCCGGCAAGACGACGACCACCGCGAAGATCGCCAAGCGCCTCGCCGAGCGGCAGAAGAAGCGCGTGCTGATGGCCTCGCTCGACGTCAAGCGCCCGGCCGCGCAGGAGCAGCTCGCGGTGCTGGGCCTGCAGGTCGGCATCGACACGCTGCCGATCGTGCCGGGGCAGACCCCCGTTCAGATCGCGAAGAGAGCCGAGCAGGCGGCGCGGCTGCAGGGCTACGACGTTGTGATCCTCGATACCGCCGGCCGCACGCACATCGACGAGGCCTTGATGGCCGAGATGGCGGAGATCAAGGCCGCCGCGCGCCCGCACGAGATCTTGCTCGTCGCCGACAGCCTCACCGGACAGGACGCGGTCAACCTCGCCAAGAACTTCGACGATCGCGTCGGCATCACCGGCATCGTGCTCACCCGCGTCGACGGTGACGGACGCGGCGGCGCGGCGCTGTCGATGCGCTACGTCACCGGCAAGCCGATCAAGCTGCTCGGCACCGGCGAGAAGATGGATGCGCTCGAGGATTTCCATCCCGACCGCATCGCCAACCGCATCCTCGGCATGGGCGATATCGTCTCGCTGGTCGAGCGCGCGGCGGAAAACATCGACGCCGAGAAGGCGCAGGCGATGGCCAAGAAATTGGCCAAGGGCAAGTTCGATCTCGAGGACCTGTCCGACCAGCTCGCGCAGGTCGAGAAGATGGGCGGGCTCGGCGGCCTGATGGGCATGATGCCCGGCATGGGCAAGCTCAAGGAGCAGATGGCCGGGCGCATCGACGATAAGACGATCAAGCGCCAGCGCTCCATCATCCTCTCGATGACTCCGCAGGAGCGGCGCAACCCGGACCTGATGAAGGCCTCGCGCAAGAAGCGCATCGCGGCCGGCTCCGGCATGAAGGTCGAGGACGTCAACCGCCTGCTCAAGCAGCACCGTCAGATGGCGGACATGATGAAGTCGATGGGCGGCCTGATGGGCGGCAAGGGCGGGCTCGGCAAGATGGCCGGCATGGCCAAGATGCTCGGTGGTGGCATTGGCGGCGGCATGCCCGGCATGGGCGGCGGGATGTCGGGCGGCATGCCGCAGCCGACGCCCGAGCAGATGGCGGCGCTGCAAAAGCAGATGGGCGGCAAGCTGCCGAACATGCCCGGGATGTCCGGCGGCTTTCCCGGCCTCGGCGGCAAGGGCGGCCTGCCCGGCCTCGGCGGCGGCGGTTTTCCGTTCGGCAAGAAGAAATGAGCGCCTCGATCCCCTCTTTCTCCCGCTTGCGGGAGAAGGTGTCGCCGCGAAGCGGCGACGGATGAGGGGACTCGCCGCCTCTACTTCGTATCTCGCCCAAACGGCACGACCCCTCGACTTCGTCGGCAACCTTTTCCCGCAAGCGGGAGACGGAGCGAGCCTCAACCTTTTGAACTCAAACCAACCGGCCCAACAGGAAGACCCCACCTCATGTCCCTAAAAATTCGCCTCGCTCGTGGCGGCGCCAAGAAGCGTCCGTTCTACCGCATCGTCGTCGCCGACTCGCGCATGCCGCGTGATGGGCGCTTCATCGAGCGGCTCGGCACGTTCGACCCGATCAAGGCCAAGGACGCGGCCGATCGGCTCGTGATCGACGGCGAGAAGGCGCAGGCCTGGATGGTCAAGGGCGCGCAGCCGACCGACCGCGTCGCCCGCCTCCTCGCCAGTGTCGGCGTCGGCGAGCTCAAGACTGGCAGCAACCCGGTGAAGGGCGCGCCGAAGAAGAAGGCGCAGGAGCGCTCCGCCGCCCAGGCCGCCGCCGCCGAGAAGGCCGCCGCCGCGGCCGCCGCCCTGACCGAAGAGGCCGCTGCCTAACGGCTGCGACGTGGTCGCTGGCCGCATCGTGGTCGGCCGCTTCGGCGCGCCGCATGGCGTGCGTGGCGAGATCCGGCTGCAATCGTTCACGCAGGAGCCGCTGGCGATCGCGCGCTATGGTGCGCTGGCGGCGACTGATGGACGCGCGTTCACGCTGAAAAGCGTGCGGCTCTTGAAGGACAACATGCTCGTCGCACGCGTCGACGGGGTTTTGACCCGCGAGGCGGCGCAGGCGCTGACGCACCTCGAGCTCACCCTCGAGCGCGCGGCCCTGCCACCGCCCGAGGAGGACGAGTTCTATATCGCGGATCTCGTCGGGCTCGACGCGGTCGACACCGGCGGCGTACGCCTCGGTGTGATCGTCGGCGTACCGAATTACGGCGGTGGCGACCTCGTCGAGGTGCGGCCGGTGGCGGGCGGCGAGAGCTTGCTGTTCCCGTTCACCCGCGCCGTGGTGCCCGAGATCGATCTGGCTGGCCGCCGGGTCACAATCGTCCCGCCGGACGAGATCGAGGGCGACGACGCTGATTAGAGGCGGATCTAGATATGCGGCTGATTGGCGATTGGCTTGTTGTTGCAACGCACAACGCAGGCAAGCTTCGCGAGATATGCGAACTGCTCGTGCCCTACGGCGTAGCAGCGGTGTCGGCGGCTGAGCTTGGTCTCGCCGAGCCAGAGGAGACGGGCGACACGTTCGCCGCCAACGCGGTGATCAAGGCCGAAGCCGCGACCGCCACGACGGGGCTGCCGGCTTTCGCGGATGATTCGGGGCTTTGCGTCGCCGCGCTCGATGGCGCACCGGGCATCTTTTCGGCGCGCTGGGCGAACGAGGCTGGCTCGTTCAAGGCGGCGATGGCCCGGCTCGAGATGGCGCTTTGTCGAGCCGAGCCGCCGCATCGCGCCTGGTTCGTGTCGGCGCTGGCGCTGGCGCGACCGGGCGAGCGCACCATCACGGTCGAAGGCCGCGTCGACGGCGACCTTGTCTTCCCGCCGCGCGGCACGCTCGGCTTCGGCTATGACCCGGTGTTCAAGCCAGACGGCCAAGCCCGCACATTCGGGGAGATGAGCGCGGACGAAAAGCACGGCATTCCAGCGGACGGCTCGCGCGCTTTGTCGCATCGCGCTCGCGCGTTCCAGCAGTTCGCCCGCGCCTGTCTCGCATGACCCGCCGCCGGCCCCTCGCCCGGCGCATGGCAGGCACGAGAAAATCGTCCACAAGTCTTATTGCGGCGCAACATAAACGCTCTTACTCTTCTTCGGACGGGAGAGATAAGGCATGTCCGCGACCTGGAATACGAAGTACGGCACGCGCCGCGTGCGGCATGATCCGCCAACCTTGGCCGAGGCGATCGCCGCCGCGCAGGGGCTGACCGACGATGCGGCGGGCCAGATCGAGATCGCGGCCGCGTTGATGGGCGTGCCGTCCGCCGAGGTGAAGGCCGAGATGATGAAGCTGGCGCCGGACCGTCGCGCCACCCGGCTGGTCGCCGCTCCCTCGCGAGACGGGGCGCGCACCGTGATCGTCGAGCGCAAGGCGAGCCGCCGGATCATCGCGCGCGACGCGCGTCCCGTCCTAGGCGCGCCGACCGCTCGCTGAACGCCTACGCGCTCAGCGCGCCATGGCAGTGCTTGTACTTCTTGCCCGACCCGCAGGGGCAGAGCGCGTTGCGCCCGACCCGACCCCAGCTCGCCGGATCTTCGGCGTTGCGCGGCATCGTCTCGGTCTCGCCGCTGAGCGCATCCAGCACGGTCGCTCCGTCGTGCGGCACGACATCGGCGGGTGAGCCGAGCCGCGTGATCAGCTGCGCCAGCTCGTCGTGATTGCCGTTCATCGGCTCGAACTGGGAGGCCTGCATCGGCGGGATCATCTGCCCCTCCGGCTGTTCGAACATGATCTCGACGCGGCTCAGCTGCGTCGTCGTCGTCTCGCGTAGTTGCGTGATCAGCTCGTCGAAAAGCTGGAAGGCCTCGCGCTTATACTCGTTGAGCGGGTCGACCTGCGCCATGCCGCGCCAGCCGATCACCTGGCGCAGATGGTCGAGCGTCACGAGATGCTCGCGCCAGAGGTGGTCGAGTGCCTGCAGGACGACCTGCTTCTCGACATAGCGCATGTTGTCGGCGCCGTTCTTCTCGATGCGGCCGGCGTAAGCCTCGCCGGCGGCCTTGTGCAGACGGTCGCTCATCTCCTCGTCGGAGATGCCCTCCTCCTGCTGCCAGTTGGCGAGCGGCGGGGCGATCGCGAACGCCTCGTCGACGGCCTGCGTCAGACCCGCGACGTCCCACGCCTCGGGATAGGCATCCTTTGGGATGAAGCGGGCGACCATGTCGTCGACCACGCCGGAGCGCATGTCGGCGACCTGCTCCTCGAGGCTGTCGGCCGCCATCATCTCGCGCCGCTGCTCGAAGACCACTTTGCGCTGGTCGTTCATCACGTCGTCGTACTTCAGGACGTTCTTGCGCATGTCGAAGTTGCGCGCCTCGACCTTCTGCTGCGCCTTCTCCAGCGCCTTGTTGATCCACGGGTGGACGATCGCCTCGTCCTCCTTCAGCCCCAGCTTGACCAGCATGTTCTCCATGCGGTCGGAGCCGAAGATGCGCATCAGGTCGTCCTTGAGCGACAGGTAGAACTTGGATCGACCCTCGTCGCCCTGGCGGCCGGCGCGGCCGCGCAGCTGGTTGTCGATGCGCCGGCTCTCGTGGCGCTCGGTGCCGATGATGTAGAGGCCGCCGGCCGCTTTCGCCTTGTCGCGGAAGCTCGCCACCTCGGCGCGGATCGCCGCCTCGCGAGCATCGCGCTCGGGCCCCTCCGGCACGTCCGTCAGCTCCTGCGAGACGCGCATCTCGACGTTGCCACCGAGCTGGATGTCGGTGCCGCGGCCGGCCATGTTTGTCGCCACCGTGATCGCGCCGGGAACGCCGGCCTCGGCGACGATGAACGCCTCCTGCTCGTGGAAGCGCGCGTTGAGCACGGTGAAGAGCTTCGAGGGCTTGCCCTCGCGCGCCGCCTTGTAGAGCCCCTGCAGCGCGTCCGGCTGCGAGACGTCGAGCAGCGTGTAGCCTTGGCCGGCGAGAAACTCACCGAGCTGCTCGGACTTTTCGATCGAAGTCGTGCCGACCAGCATCGGCTGCATCTTGGCGTTGGCCTCGCCGATCTCGCCGACGATCGCCTTCAGCTTCTCCTCGTAGGAGCGGTACACCTCGTCGTGCTCGTCGATCCGCGAAACTGGCCGGTTGGTCGGGATCTCGACGACCTCGAGCTTGTAGATCTCGGCGAACTCGTCGGCCTCGGTAGAGGCCGTGCCGGTCATGCCCGACAGCTTCTTGTAGAGCCGGAAGTAGTTCTGGAAGGTGATCGAGGCGAGCGTGACGTTCTCGGGCTGGACGGTCACGTGCTCCTTGGCTTCGAGCGCCTGATGCAGGCCCTCGGAATAGCGCCGGCCTTGCATCATGCGCCCGGTGAACTCGTCGATGATGACGACCTCGTCGTTGCGGACGATGTAATCCTTGTCGAGCTGGAACAGCTTGTGCGCCTTGAGCGCCTGGTTGACGTGGTGGACCAGCGTCGCGTTGTGCGCGTCGTAAAGCGACCCCTCGGTCAGCATGCCCAACTCGCCGAGCAGCTGCTCCATTTTCTCGTTGCCGGCCTCGGTCAGATGCGAGGTGCGCTGCTTCTCGTCGAGCTCGTAGTCGGCCGGTTCGAGGCGCGGGATCGCCTTGTCGACGGCGTTGTACAGCTCTGACTTGTCATCGGACGGCCCCGAGATGATCAGCGGCGTGCGGGCCTCGTCGACCAGGATCGAGTCCACCTCGTCGACGATCGCGAAATTGTGCCCGCGCTGCGACATGTGGTGCAGCTCGTACTTCATGTTGTCGCGCAGATAATCGAAGCCGAACTCGTTGTTGGTGCCGTAGGTGATATCGGCGCGGTAGCTCTCGCCGCGCTCCTCGTCGTCGAGCCCGTGCACGATGATGCCGGTGGTCAGCCCAAGAAAGCGGTAGACCTGGCCCATCCACTCGGCGTCGCGGCGGGCGAGGTAGTCGTTCACGGTGATCACGTGGACGCCCTTGCCCTCGAGCCCGTTGAGGTAGGCAGCCAGCGTGGCGACCAGCGTCTTGCCCTCGCCGGTGCGCATCTCGGCGATGCCGCGCTCGTTCAAGACCATGCCGCCGATCAGCTGGACGTCGAAATGGCGCTGGCCGAGGACGCGCTTGGCCGCCTCGCGAACCGTCGCGAAGGCGGGCACCAGCAGATCGTCGAGGGCCATGCCGGCCGCGAGCTGCTCACGGAACATCGTGGTGCGGGCGGCGAGCTCCGCATCCGAGAGCTTGATCAGCTCGGGCTCGAGAGCATTGATCGCGGCGACCTTCGGTCGGTAGCTCTTCAGCCGCCGGTCGTTCGACGACCCGAAAATCTTCTTCGCGAGATTGCCCAGCATCCTGGAGAGACCTTTCCGGCCGGACGATCTTGCCCAGCGACATCCTGCCCCGCCCGGCACAGGTGGCGGACCGCATCCAACGACAGGCAGATGGTCCGAAACGTCGCGGATTTAAAGGTCCGACGCGGGGAACGGGCCCGATCCGCGGCTGACTGTCGTCGACGACGTCGCGGACTTACGACGGTGCCGACGATTTGGAAAGTCCCGACCGCCGGCGTCAACTTGATGACCGGCGCGGCCGGCGCCTCAGAACTGCCGCCAGCTATCGGTCGGCGGCCCTTTGCGGTCGAGCGCCGAATCAAGCGTGTAGGCGGCGCTGATCAGCGCGAGATGGCTGAGCGCCTGCGGGATGTTGCCGATCTGATCGCCGCCCGGCCCGATCTCCTCGGCGAATAGGCCGAGCTCGTTCGAGTAGCTGAGCAGCTTCTCGAAATGCAGCCGGGCGCGGCGCACCTTGCCGGAGCGCGCGAGGCACTCGACGAGCCAGAACGAGCACGGCGTGAAGGCGCCCTCGTCGCCCGCGAGCCCATCGACATTGTCGTCGCCGTCGCCGCTCTCGTAGCGGCGCACGAGCACGTCGGAGGTCAGCTCGCGCTCGATGGCGTCCTGCGTCGACAGCCATCGAGGATCATGCGGGGCGATAAAGCGCATCAGCGGCATCAGCAGCGCCGAGGCGTCGAGCTTGGCCCCACCCTTGTACTGCATGAAAGCGCCGCGCTCCTCGTTCCAGAAATTGTCGTGGATGTCGCGATAGATGAGATCGCGGTTCGTTTCCCACTCGGCGGCATGCCCGGCGGGCAGCGAACGCTTGCGGAGGAGGCGCAAGCCACGATCGAGCGCCACCCAGCACATCAGCCGCGAGGAGAGGAAATGCTGGCGCGCGCCGCGGATTTCCCAGATGCCCTCGTCGGCCTGGTCCCAATTGCGGCAGACCCAATTCGCCGTGCGCAAAATCCGCTCCCAGGCGCCGTAGGTGACGGACTCGCCGTACTTGTCGGCAAGATAGCCGGAATCGAACAGCGCGCCGTAGATGTCGAGCTGCAGCTGCTGAGCGGCACCATTGCCGATGCGGACCGGCGTCGAGCCGCGGTAGCCGGCGAGGTGATCGAGCGTTTGCTCCTCGGCCTCGCTCGATCCGTCGAGCCGATAGAGGATCTGGAACTCGCCGGCCTCGCTGGTGTCGGCGCGGGCGGAGACCCATTCGTTGAAGCGCTTGGCCTCGCCGACATAGCCGAGCCGCATCAGCGCGAAGGTGGCGAAGGCCGCGTCGCGAATCCAGCAGAAGCGGTAGTCCCAATTTCGCGAGCCGCCGATCTTCTCGGGCAGGCCGAAGGTCGCGGCGGCGGCGATCGAGCCGTGCTCGGCCGAGGTGAGCAGCTTCAGCACGAGTCCCGAGCGCATGACATGCTCGCGCCAGCGGCCCTTGTACGAGGAATGCGCCGACCAGCTCTGCCAGTAGGCGATCGTCTCATCGAACGCCGCGCGAAGATGGTCCTCGAGCTCGTCGGCGCCCGAGGGTCGCTCGTCGTTGCATTCGAGCACGAAGCTCGCGCGCCTGCCCTCGGCCAGCCGGAACCGCGCCGTCGCCTCGCCGCGACCTTGCACGAGCGGCACGTTGGCGCGCAGTCGCAGCGTCGCGACCGCGGCCTCGTTGGGCGCGAACACGGCGGCGTCGCCCGCGAGCGTCACGCCCGGCGGCCCATCGCGGCCATAGTCGTAGCGCGGCGCGCAGCGCATCTGGATGTCGACCTCGCCCTTGACGCAGGCGACACGCCGCATCAACGCACTGCGCGGGCCGTCCTTGGCCATGATCGGCATGTAGTCGGTGATCTCGAGGACCGAGGCGCCGTCCATGAAGCGGGTGATCAGGACGTTGGTGTCGGGGATGTAGATCTGCCGCGTGCGCCATTCGCTCGTGGTGTCGGGCGCGATCGCGAACGAGCCGCCGCGCTCGGGATCGAGCAGCGCGCAGAAAACCGACGGCGAATCAAGATTGGGGTGACAGAGGTAGTCGACCGTGCCGGCCGTCGAAACCAGCGCCACCGCGCGCATGTTGCCGATCGCGCCATGCGCGCCGATGTCGGCCACGTCAGCGATGATCTCGGACTTCGACATGTCGTTCCTTTCGATCGCCGGCGAGAATGCACGCGGGGGACGGCTGGTCCACCTGGCGGCACGGTCGCATGTCGCGTGGCCCGTGTCGCGACGCGGGGCCGGCTTTGCGGTAAGACGCGCGGATGTGGCGCGCCGATGTCCTCACGCTCTTCCCCGCGATGTTTCCGGGCCCGCTCGGGCTGTCGCTCGCCGGCGAAGGCCTTGCTCGCGGCCTGTGGCAGCTCGCGGCGCATGACATCCGCGAGCACGGCCTCGGCCGCCATCGCGCGGTCGACGACACGCCGGCCGGCGGCGGTGCCGGCATGGTCATGCGGGCCGATGTCATCGCCGCGAGCCTCGACGCGCATGTGGCGGCCGACGATCCGCGCCCACGGATGCTGCTGACGCCGCGCGGCATGCCGCTGACGCAGGCGCGCGTGCGGGCGCTCGCGGCGGGGCCGGGCGCGATCCTCGTCTGCGGGCGGTTCGAGGGGGTCGACGAGCGGATCGTCGCCGCGCGCGAGCTCGAGGAAGTGTCGATCGGCGACTACGTGCTCTCGGGCGGGGAGATCGCCGCGCTGGTGCTGGTCGACGCCTGCGTACGGCTGATCCCCGGCATCATGGGGCATGGCGCCTCGGGCGACGACGAGAGCTTCGAGACCGGCTTGCTCGAATACCCGCACTACACGAAGCCGCGCGAGTTCGAGGGTCAGGCGATCCCCGACGTGCTGCTGTCCGGCGACCACGGCAAGATTGCACGCTGGCGCGCCGCGGAGGCATTGCGCCTCACGCGCGCCCGCCGGCCGGACCTTCTGTCGCGCTGAACCGGCCGTCCTTGGCCGACCCTTACTTTCGGAGGAGGCAACCTCTGGGAGCTTCGAAGATTGGAATGATTACAAAGTGAGCGTGGACGCGCCGGCTTTGTCTGATTTCCATGGAGGATCCACGATGACGGACGATACCCGCGACAATCACCTCGAGACGGCGGATCACGGCGCCGCGCGCGGCATGTCCCGCCGCGCGGTGCTCGGCGGTGCGGCGATAGCCGTCGGTGCTGGCGCGGGTCTCCTGTCCACGGCGGCTTACGCCAAGACAGCGCAAAAGGACGCGCAGTATCAGACCATGCCGAAGGGCAGCGCGATGTGCAGCAGCTGCATGCAGTTCGAGGCGCCGAACGCCTGCAAGCTCGTCGAAGGCGACATCTCGCCCAACGGCTGGTGCATCCTCTACACGCCGAAAGCTTCCTAACCGGAGACCCTCCTCGGCAAGGCCTCGCCGGGGAGGCTCACTCAAGGTAGGGGCTATCGCCACTCCCTGATGTCGACGAACCTGCCGGCGATCGCCGCTGCCGCCGCCATTTGTGGCGAGACGAGGTGGGTGCGACCGCGCGGGCCCTGCCGGCCCTCGAAATTCCGGTTGGACGTCGAGGCACAGCGCTGGCCAGGCTCCAGCTTGTCGGGGTTCATGCCGAGGCACATCGAGCAGCCGGGCTCGCGCCACTCGAAGCCGGCCTTCTTGAAGATCGTGTCGAGGCCTTCGGCCTCCGCCTTCGCCTTGACCAGCCCCGAGCCCGGCACGACCATCGCCGAAATGCCCTCGGCCACCACGTGTCCCTCGACGATCTTCGCCGCCGCGCGCAGATCCTCGATGCGGGCGTTGGTGCAGGAGCCGATGAACACCTTGTCGAGCGCGATGTCGGTGATCTTCTCGCCCCCCAAGAGCCCCATGTAGGCCAGCGCCTTCTTGATGCCGGCACGCTTGACCTCGTCGCTTGCGTCCTCGGCGCGCGGCACGGTGCCGTCGACGGTGATCACGTCCTGCGGGCTCGTGCCCCAGGACACGATCGGCGACAGCTTGCCGGCGTCGAGTTTGACGACCTTGTCGAAATGAGCGCCCTCGTCGGTGACGAGACCCGCCCAGTAAGCCATCGCCCGCTCCCAGGCCTCGCCCTTCGGCGCCCGCGGCTTGTCCCGTAGGTAGGCGAACGTCTTGTCGTCGGGCGCCACCATGCCGGCGCGGGCGCCACCCTCGATCGACATGTTGCAGATCGTCATGCGGCCCTCGAGCGAGAGCGCGCGCACCGCGTTGCCTGCGTACTCGATCACGTGGCCGGTTCCGCCAGCCGTGCCGATCTCGCCGATGATCGCCAGGATGATGTCCTTGGCCGTGACGCCGGGAGCCGCCTCGCCCGCGACCTCGACCAGCATGTTCTTGGCTTTCTTCTGGATCAGCGTCTGGGTGGCGAGCACGTGCTCGACCTCGGACGTGCCGATGCCCTGCGCCAGCGCGCCGAACGCGCCGTGCGTCGAGGTGTGCGAATCGCCACACACGATCGTCGTGCCGGGCAGGGTGAACCCCTGCTCGGGGCCGATGATGTGGACGATGCCCTGGCGCTTGTCGTGCTGATCGAAATACTCGATCCCGAAGTCCGCGACGTTTTTCGCCAGCGCCTCGATCTGGATCCGGCTCTCGGGGTCGGCGATGCTCTGCGTCCGGTCGGTCGTCGGCACGTTGTGGTCGACGACGGCGAGCGTGCGCTCCGGCGCGCGCACCTTGCGCCCCGCCATCCGCAGCCCCTCGAACGCCTGCGGGCTGGTCACCTCGTGCACGAGATGCCGATCGATGTAGAGCAGCGCCGCGCCGTCACCGCTCTCCTCGACGACATGGTCGTCCCAGATCTTGTCGTACAAGGTGCGCGGCGCCGTCATGTCTATGTTGTCCAGATGCGATGCGTTTGGATGGTGATTTAGGCCTGTCGGTCTGAGATGCCAAGGCAACCGACAAGTCGATGGTCGAATTCCACGGCGAACGGAATGTTGGCGGTCTTCGAGCGGCCGTAGCCGAGCCACGGTAAGGCGTGCGCTCGTAGTTCGGGTCGTTGAGCGCGACGTCGCCGTATCGGTGTCCGGCCGACGACGTTGACCAGCCGCGCACCGGGCCTCGTTGGCGGGGCGATCCGGTCGACCGGCACGAAATGGCCGAGATGGTTGGTGCCGAACTGCGTCTAGAACCCGTCCGCGGCATGACCGAACGGACAGGCCATGACGCCAACATTGGCGATGACGAGGTCGAGCGGCTTGCCGTCGGCGATCAGTCCGTCCGTAGGTCGGCGACCTTCCCTGCAACCTACAGTCTGCTTTGCTCAGCAAGCGAGCGTTCTTGCTCACGGCTTCCCTAAATGAGCGTAAGATTGCACAAAGTATACGCGGCGGGCTTAGACGCTTATTAACCACAGTTGCGCGATCATGCGGGTCAGTCAGTCAACAGCCCGCCTGAACCGCGATGATCAAGCTCATCAATTCCCGCCTGTCGATCCCGGCACGACTGTGGCTCATGATCACGTTGTCGGCGGTGCCGGACGTGCTGCTGACGGCGATGTTCATCAAGCAATCGATGCTCGACATCTCCTTCGCGCAGAAGGAGGACGATGGCTGCGCGTACATATCGAAACTCTGGCGGCCGTTCTTCGACGCGGCCGTGAAGGGCACGCTCGACGCGCCGCTGATGATCGACGCCGAGGCCGACGCCAAGTTCAACGCGGCGGAGGCCTCGAAGGCCTATCGTGCCTCGACCGGCTTGTCCGATCGGCTCGACGCCGGCAAGTCGCTGATCGGCGCGGTCGCCGACGGCTCAAATCTCACGCTCGACCCCGATCTCGACAGCTATTACGCGATGGATGCCGCGACCGTGCGGCTACCCGGCCTGGCGGTCGCCGCGGTCGCGCTCGGCAAGGCCGCGGCGGAGCCGGTCGCCTCGCCCAAGCGGCTGATCGACATCGCCTTCGCCGTCAATCGGCTCGAGATCTCGTCCAACGATGCCGATTCCTCGCTCAGCGCCGCGATCAAGAACAACGCGGCTGGCGCGACGCGGACGGCATTGGAAGGGCTAACCCTCTCGTTGCGCTCCGCTTCGAACGAGATGGCCGCGCGCGGTCACAAGCTGCTCGACGGCGTCAAGGTCGACGATCTCGGCGCCGCCGAGGCCAACCTCCTGAAGCAGGTCGACACGACCTGGGGCGCGACCAACAGCGAACTCGAGCGCCTTCTCGAAACGCGCATCTCGGGCTTCTACGGGAAGCTCACGACGAGCCTCATCTTCGCCGGCGTCTCGCTCCTCATCTCCTACGCGTTGTCGAAGATCGTCTCGTCCGGCCTGTCGCGGCGCATGCGCCGCCTCGTCGCCGTGATGGATCGTCTGGCGGCAAACGACGCCGCGGTCGAGATCCCCTATCTCGACGATCGCAACGAGACCGGCGCCATCGCGCGGACCCTGACGCTGTTCAAGCAGAACGTGCTCGCGCGCGCCGAGCTGCAGGGCGAGAAGGAGCGCGCCGAGGAGCAGGCGTCCGTTGTCGGCGCCGTCGCGGCAGGGCTCGAGCGGCTGTCGCGCGGCGATCTGACGGCCGAGCTCGCCACCGCCTTCCCGCCGGAATTCGAACCGATCCGTATCGACTTCAACGCGACCGTTTCGACCCTGCGCGAGACCGTGCGCATCATCGCGCAATCGACCGAGATCATCCGTGTCGGCACGGCCGACATCGCCGTGGCGACGACCGATCTCGCCAGCCGCACCGCGCAGCAGGCCGCCGCGCTCGACGTCTCGGCGACGGCGCTCGGTCAACTGACGAGCTCGATCGACCTGTCCGCCGGCGGCGCGGTGCGCGCGCAAGACATCATCGCCTCGACGAAGGCCGAGGCGGAGCAAAGCGAGAGCGTCGTGCGCGAGGCGATCATCGCGATGGCCGTCATCGAGCAATCCTCGGCCAAGATCGAGGAGATCATCGGCTACATCGACCGGATCGCGGCGCAGACCAACCTGCTCGCCCTCAATGCCGCGATCGAGGCGGCGCGCGCCGGCGAAACGGGGCGCGGCTTCGCCGTCGTGGCGGCCGAGGTCCGCGACCTCGCCCAGCATTCGACCAATTCAGCCAAGCAGATCCGAATTCTCATCTCGGCCGCCACCAAGCAGGTCGGCTACGGCTCCGGCCTTGTCGGCGAGACCGGCAAGGCGCTCGAGCGAATCGTCACGCATGTGGGCGAGACCAAGCTCGCGATCGGCGGCATCGCCGACAACGCGACGGTCCAGGCCGACATGCTCGTCGAGACGAACGCGGCCTTTGGCCAGATGGGCCGCGTCACGCAGCAGAACGTGAGCATGGTCGAGGACGTCACCGGCGCGGCGCGACGACTCAGCCGCGAGACCGAGCGCCTCGCCGCGCTCGTCGGCGGGTTCAAGATCGAAGCGCGCGCGGCGTAGCTCAGGACAGCGCCGACGAGCGCGGCGCGCCCTTTGGCGCGGCGTGTCATGGCCGCAACCTACCCGGGCAATCTGTTTGACGTGTGACGTAGTCGCCGTGGCAAGCAGTCGGATCGCTCGGCGCGCTTCCGCTGCCGCCGCGATGCGTTACAACAGGCCTCGTCGCCAACTCGTCGAGAGCCCAACCATGCCGCGCCCGGCCGTCGCGCCCTACCTGACCTGCTCGCCCGCGCTCGCCGCGATCGCTTTCTACACCACCGTCTTCGGCGCCGAGCAGAAAGCCTACATGCCGGCGCTCGATGGGATGCGCGTCATGCATTGCGAGCTGGCGATCAACGGCGGCGCGATCATGCTCGCCGACGCGTTTCCCGAGTTCGGCCATACGCGCATCGGCATCCCCGGCGAGCTGGTCACGGTCTCGGTCAGCCTCGAGTTCGACACGGCCAAGAAGGTCGACGACGTCTTCGCCAAGGCGACCGGGCTCGGCGGCAAGCCCGAGACGTCGCCGACGGCCTCGTTCTGGGGCACCCGGCTCGCCACGTTTCGCGATCCGTTCGGCCATCGCTGGATCCTCAATGCGCCGCTCAAGTAGGGCGCGGGCGAACAGCGCGGGCGCATGAGCCGCCCCGCTCTCGTGAAGCTCGTCGGGCTCGCGCTGCTGTTGCTCGCCGTGCACGCGGGGCTCGCCAGCCGCTTCGGCGCCGAATCCGACGCGCCGATCATGCGATGGACGTGGGTCGAGGTGGTGATCTACGCGCTCGCCGTCTTCGTCGTCCTGCGCGACGAGCGTCGGGCCCCGCCTGGCCGGCGCGGGGCGCTCGCGTTCATCCTCGTGGTCGCGGCGATCCTGCGCGTGATGCTGGTCCCGATCGATCCGGTCTCGACCGATATCAACCGCTACATCTGGGACGGCCGCGTCCAGGCGGCGGGCATCAACCCCTACCTCTACGTGCCGGCCGACCCGGCGCTGAAATCGCTGCGCGACGACGACATCTACACGGAGATCAACCGCAAGGACTACGCGCGCACGATCTATCCGCCGCTGGCCGAGATCGTCTTCTACCTCGTCACGCGCTGGGACGAGGATGTCGCGGTCATGAAGGCGGCGATGGTCGCGTTCGAGGCGGTCGCGATCCTCGCGCTGTTGGCGCTGCTCGCCGCGCGCGGCCTGCCGCTGACCCGCATCCTGCTCTATGCATGGCACCCGCTGCCGATCTGGGAGATCGCCGGCTCCGGCCATGTCGACGCGATCGCGATCGCCTGCGTGACCCTGGCGCTGCTGGCGGCGGAGCGGCGCAAGCCGGCGCTGGCCGGGATCGCGCTCGGCGGCGCGGCGCTGGTGAAGTTCTTCCCGGCGGCGGTCGGGCCGGCCCTCTATCGACGCTGGGACTGGAAATTGCCGGCCGCCGGCCTCGCCACGATCGTGCTGCTCTACCTGCCCTACATCGGCGCCGGCCGGCAGGTCTTCGGCTTCCTCAACGGCTACGGCGACGAGGAGGGCTACGGCAGCGGCTGGGGCTTTTACCTACTCGTGCTCGCCCAGCATCTCGTGCCGACGATGCCGGCCTATGCGGCTACGCTCTACAAGCTGCTCGCCGCCGCCGTGCTCGGCGGTCTCGGGCTCGCCGTGCTGCTCCGCCGTCGCGGGAGCGGCGCCGACATCGCCGGCGCCTTCATGCTGGCCAGCGCCTTCACGGTGGTGACGTCGCCGCACTACCCATGGTACCTGGCATGGCTCGTGCCCTTCCTGTGCTTCATACCCTCCTGGCCGGTGATCTGGCTGACCGGGTCGGCGACCCTGATGTACATCATCAAATGGCCGCCGAGCTTCGCGGCGGGCTCGTTCTATTATCTGCCGTTTTTCGCCCTGCTCGCCGTCGACGCGATTATCCGCCACGGAAAGCGAGAGGAAACGATCCTCGGCCTGCCGACGTAAGGACTGCATGGACACCTCGAACATGGACACGTCGATTTCGGGCGCGCTCGCCCCCGCCGCTCTCGAGGCATCGACGCCGGTCGACCCGCGCCGCTACTTCGAGGCGGTGGCGCCCAAGCGCGCCGCGCGTCAGGAGCGCGAGCCGGTCTGCCTCTATCTGGAGGTGACGAACCGCTGCAATCTGCTCTGCACGACGTGCCCGCGCACCTATGTCGAGCTGGAGCCACCGGCCGACATGTCGTTCGAGCTGTTCGCCTCGATCGTCGATCAGGTGCCGACACTCCAGCGCGCCGTGCTGCACGGGGTCGGCGAGCCGATGCTGGTGAAAGAGCTGCCGCGCATGGTGCGGTATCTCAAGGACCGCGGCGTCTATACGCTCTTCAACACCAACGGCACCCTGCTCACCGAGCGTAACGGCCGCGCGCTGATCGACGCCGGGCTCGACGAGCTGCGCGTCTCGCTCGACGCCTCGAACCCAAGTTCGTACCTCGCCGTGCGTGGCAAGAATTATTTCGCCCGCATCCTCCACAACGTGCGCCGCTTCCGCGAGCTGCAGGAGCGCGAGGGCCACGCGCTGCCGAAGGTCTCGGCCTGGCTGACCGGCCTCAAGGAGACGATCGTCGAGCTGCCGGACTTCGTACGCGTCGCCGCGGACATTGGCGTGAAAGAGGTCTACCTGCAGCGGCTGGTGTTCTTCGAGGAGGAGTCGATCGGCCTCGCCAACCCCGACCAGGCGCTCTACGAGCGGCTCGATGCCGACGAGGGCCGGCTGATCGCCGAGGCGGAGGCGCTGGCCGCCTCGCTGGGCCTTACCTTCTCGGCCTCGGGCGCCGCCTCCGAGCCCGGCATGAGCCTCAAGCGCGAGGATAGCGCCTCGCCGTGGTCGCTCTGCCGGCGGCCATGGAGCCTGATGTACTTCACCGCCAACGGCCGCGCCCTGCCCTGCTGCATCGCCCCGTTCTCGCAGCGCGGCTACGAGAATTACACGCTGGGCGACGCCACGCAGCAGAGCCTGCGCGATATCTGGAACGGCCCCGCCTACGAGGATTTCCGCGAGGCGCTGCTTTCCGACCAGCCGCCCAAGGCCTGCGAAAGCTGCGGCCTGCGCTGGAGCCTCTGATGGCGCGACCCGTCGTTGTCGCGATCCCGACCTGGAACGAGGCGGAAGCCATAGGCCCGTTGCTGCGCGAGATCGTCGCCGCCGGGTTCAAGGACATCTTCGTCGCCGACGGCGGCTCGACCGACGGCACGCAGGATGTGGCGCGGCGCGAGGGCGCCATCGTCATCGACGCAGGCCGCGGCTATGGCCGCGCCTGCCTCCTCGCCGCCCAGGCCGCGCCGGCCGACGCGATCGTCGTGACGATGGACGGCGACGGCGCCGACGATCCCGGCATGATCGCGGCGCTCGCCGCGCCGATCCAGGCCGGCACGCACGACTTCGCGATCGGCTCGCGCACGACCGGCACGCGCGCGGCCGGCGCGATGGGCTGGCACCAAGTCGCGGCGGGCCACGCCGCCGGCGTCGCGATCCGCGTGCTCCATGGCACCCGCTACACCGACATGTGCGCCTTCCGCGCGATCGGCCGCGAGACGCTGTTCGGCTTGGGCATGCGCGAGATGACCTATGGCTGGAACCTCGAGATGCAGATGCGCGCCGCCCGCGCGGGCCTGCGTATCCTCGAGATCCCGGTGCCCGCCCGTTGCCGCACCGCCGGCGTTTCGAAGGTCGCCGGATCGCTGAAAGGCACGCTGCGCGCCGGCAGCCGCATCATCGCGACTTTCGTGCGGGTCGCCCGCGAGCCCATGCCCCAGTTGGCACCAGAGCCGAAGCAGGCGTCGGCGCGATTGGAGAATATCAAACCATGACTCTGGTCGCCGATGCGGCGCCGCTGCTGCAGCGCGACGATTTCACCGAGGCCTCGGCGTTTCGGCCCGAGAACATGATGCGCGAGGCCCGTCGCCAGAAAGGCCTCGGCTCGGCGCCGGTACCGGCGGTGCTCGTCCTCGACCCGGATGGCGACATCGTCGAGTACGTGCGCGAGGCCAAGGGCGCCACGCCCTCGCGCGACTGGGCCTGCTACCACACCAAGCTGTGGGAGTGGCAGGAGGATGGGCAGCGGTTCGGCGTGGTCGGGCACGCGGTCGGCGCGTCGTTCGCCGTGCTCGTCGCCGAGCAGGCGTTCGCGTCGGGGTGCGAGCTGCTCGTGAGCGTCACCTCGGCCGGGCAAATCCGCGATCTCGGGCCGCCGCCCTACCACATCATCATCGACAGGGCGTTGCGCGACGAGGGCACGAGCTACCATTACCTGCCGCCCTCGCCCTGGGCCGAGGCCGACCCCGCGGTCGTCGAGCTTGCCGCGCGCGCATTCGAGAGGTTGGGGCAGGCGATCAAGAAGGGCGCGACCTGGACGACGGACGCGCCGTTCCGCGAAACCGAGACGGCGATCGCGTCGCGCGCCGCCAGCGGCGTCGCCGCCGTCGAGATGGAGGCCGCCGCGCTCTACGCGTTCGCGCGGTCGTCAGGCCGCCCGGTGCTCTGCCTCGCGCACGTGACGAACCAGCTCGGTCGCGTCGAGGGCGACTTCGAGAAGGGCGCGGCCAACGGCGCCCAGGATTCGCTCGACCTCGTCGCCGCCTTCGCCACCGCGTGGCTCAACGGCCGCGCCGAGCTCGCGCGCGACAAGGTCGCGTAGATCCTCTCCAAGTCGTGGACCGAGCAGCGGGGAGGATACGGACGAGCCTTACGCCGCCGCCTTGTGGCTATCGCGCACCATCATGCGCAGCAGGTCGCGGGCCTTGTAGAGTGGGCCCTGGTTCTCGAACGCCTCTTCGCGCGTCTCGCCGTCGAGCGTCACGGCGACCTTGTCACCCTTGACCTCGTAGGAGGCCTTGTAGTCGGTGCTGCCGACCCGCTGAATGAGCTGATGTGCCATATGAGAAATCCTCGCCTCGATGGTGCCGATTTTTGAAAAGCACGCGCGACTACGTGCCGCGCCAGCGGCGCGCGGGCAAGGTCCCCTTTCGGGTGATATCCGGTTCTGCCGCTTTGCCGGGCAGACCCCCCGCATATCTCAGGCGTCTCCCGGAACAACGTCCATCTCGATCGTGCTGGCGGCGGCAGCCCGCGCACGCATCGGCCGCAACGCCAGGACCGCCAGCGCGGCGGTCGCGAGATCGAGCACCACGACGATGGCGAACACCGGCAGCCAGCTGCCGACGGCACCCTTGAGCGAGGCGGCGAGCGGCGCGCCGAGGATCGAGCCGACCCCCTGCGCCATGTACAAAAAGCCGTAGTTCGTCGTGGCGTAGCGCGTGCCGAACGTATCGGTGAGGGTCGACGGAAACAGCGAGAAGATCTCGCCCCAGCCGAAGAAGACGACGCCCGAAATTAGGACAAAGATCAGCGGATCGTGCCGCAGCAGGATGAGCAAGGTGATCGCCACGGCCTCCAACGCGAAGGCCAGCGCCATCGTCGGCTCGCGGCCGATATGGTCTGAGACCCAACCAAAGAAAGGTCGGGTCAAACCGTTGGCGACGCGATCGATCGACAACGCCAACGGCACCGCGGCCGCACCGAGCACGGAGGCGTTGACGAGGCCGAAGTCGGTCGCGAAGCTCTTGAAGTTCGAGACGACCATCAGACCGCCGGTCGACATCATCGTCATCATCAGGAACATCAGCCAGAACACCGGCTGACGCAGCATCTCGCGCGGCGCCATGCCGGCGGGCGGCGCCGCGCCGATCGCGACGTCCTCGCGGGCCGGCGCGCGCAGCAGCAGCGCGGCGGCGACACCGACCCCGCCGAGGATGAGGCCAAAGGCGAGCAGCGCGACGCGAAACCCTTCCGTCTTGATCATCGTGTCGATCGGAAAGGTCGTCGCGAGCGCGCCGAAGCCGTAG
Source organism: uncultured Lichenihabitans sp. (assembly GCA_965214415.1). Taxonomy (GTDB): domain Bacteria; phylum Pseudomonadota; class Alphaproteobacteria; order Rhizobiales; family Beijerinckiaceae; genus RH-AL1. Next base: position 3,278,426 of record CBDCBQ010000003.1, on the reverse strand, counting down.
CCGGCCGCGACGACCCCGCAGGCGAACCCGCGTCGATCCGGAAACCAGCGCGCCATCAGCCCGATCGCGCCGATATAGACGAAGCCGGTGCCGAGCCCGCACAGCACGCCGTAGGTCGCGTAGAGCCCGGCGAGCGACGTCACCTGCCCGGCCAGAACCCAACCGAGGCCGCTAAGCAGCGCGCCGAGCGCGACGAGCAGGCGCGGGCCGAAGCGATCGATCAACCAGCCCTGCGCCGGCGCCGCCCAGGTCTGCAACACGACGAGGATCGAGAAGGTGATCTGCACCGTCGGCACCGAACTCTTCGTCGCCGCCGCGAACGGCTGCACGAAGAGGGTCCACACATATTGCGGGCTCGAGATCGCCATCATGGCGATCAGCGCGAACAGAAGCTGCAGCCAGCGCTCGGATGGTGCTGGCGTGGTGGGCGATGACATGGCGGTCCCCGAGCGATACGCCGCCGCCCACGCAACTCGCGTGCTAGCGCCGGGGTGGGACGGCTCGATGATGCGGTAGCGTCGTCCTGAGGGGCGCGAAGCTCGTCTCGAAGCATCCTTTGATCGAAAGCCTGACAGTCCACGGATCTCGCCTCCTGGAGCCCTCGTGGTTCGAGACACGCCTGCGGCGTTCCTCACCATGAGGGGGGTTGAAGCGGATTGTTCGCCCTACGCGGCTAAAACGCGGTGCGGCTGCGCAGCGCGGCGGCGAGAGTGCCTTCGTCGAGATAGTCGAGCTCGCCGCCGACGGGCACGCCATGCGCGAGCCGCGTGGTGCGGACCTCGAGGCCGGCCAGCATGTCGGTCACGTAATGCGCGGTGGTTTGGCCATCGACGGTCGCGTTGACGGCGAGGATCACCTCCTTGACACCGTTCGTCGCGACGCGATCCGGCAAGGTCGCGAGGTTGAGCTCGCCCGGCCCGATGCCGTCGAGCGGCGACAGCGTGCCGCCGAGCACGTGGTAGCGTGCGCGCAGCGCCGCCGCGCGTTCGAGCGCCCACAGGTCGGCGACCGTCTCGACCACGACGATCGTCTCGGGGTCGCGGCGCGGATCGCGACAGATCGAGCAAGGATCGATCGTGTCGACATTGCCGCAGATCGTGCAAGTGCGGATCGTCTCCTTCGCCCGCGCCATCGCCTCGGCGAGCGGGCCGAGCAGCTCCTCGCGCTTGCGGATCAGGTGCAGCGCCGCGCGCCGCGCCGACCGCGGCCCAAGACCGGGCAGCTTGGCGAGCAGCTGGATCAGCCGCTCGATCTCCGGGCCGGCGACGCGCTCAGCCATGCGATGTCAAGGCGAGAGCCCTCAGAACGGCAGCTTCATGCCCGGCGGCAGCGGCAGGCCGGCGGTGACGTCGCGCATCTTCTCCTCGGCGAGACGCTCGGCCTTCTTGCGCGCCTCTTCGTGCGCCGTGACGATCAGATCCTCGAGGATCTCCTTCTCGTCGGCCTTGATGAGGCTGTCGTCGAGCACGATAGCACGCATGGCGCCCTTGGCGGTGAGGGTGACGGTGACAAGCCCGCCGCCGGACTGGCCCTGCACCTCACGCGTCTCCAGCTCGGCCTGCACCTCGGCCATCTTGGCCTGCATCGCCTGCGCCTGCTTCATCAGGCCCATCAGGTCTTTCACGAGCGGTCCTTTCGCATGTCCATCGGCGCACGGTAGGCGCGCGGTGGGGGATCGGGCAAGGCCGCTCGCTCGAGTCATCGCGAGCCGAAGGCGAAGCAATGACGGGCGTGATCAGGCGCGGGTGAAGAACCCGGCGATCTCGCGGGCGGCGGCGTCCGGATCCTCTCGGTGCGGGAAGTGGCCGACGTCGGGCATGATCGCGATATCGAGATCCGTGAACGTCTCGCCGAGCCTGTTCGTCCAGGTGGCGGGAAACAGCGGGTCGTGCGCGGCCCAGCGCACGCAGGTCGGCGGAATGATCGCCGGGCCGAATCGGCCGGCAGGCTTGGCGCTGTCGCCGAAGCCGCGCAGGTCCGGCGCGATCAGCGTGAAGCGGTCGGCGAGCCGAACCATCACCGGCTCTCAAGTCCACCAGAACTCCGGCCACCCGTGCAGAAGAAGCAGCGGCGGCCCCTCGCCCGTCCGCGCGACATGCAGGTGGGCGCCGTTGGCGACCTCGATTGTCAGATGGTCCATCTATGTCACCGATTGAGTGGGGGACACGGTTCCCTCAGCTCCCCACGTAACGGCGCACCGCGAGTTCGACGGCGGCGCGCTGGGCTTGCGTCATCTTGCTCGCCTCGCCCTCGAGCCAGTGATCGACCAGACCGGCGGAGCGCGATAGCATGTGCCACTTCATGCCCTCGACGAGGTCCTTCTTGACGCCGCGACCGGTGACGTAGAGGCGCGCGGCACGGTCTTGCGCGACGGGGTTGTTGTGGCCCGCGGCCTTGATGAAGTAGCGGGCGGCGGCGGTCTCGTCCTTGTCGACGCCGACGCCGTTGAACAGCATGATCCCATACTCGACCTGAGCGGCGGAATTGTCGTTCTCGGCCGCCTGCCGCATCAGCTCCGCCGCCTTGGCCTCGTCCTTCGGCCGACCGGTGCCGTTGCGGTAGATGATCGCCATCGCGTACTGCGCCTCGACGTTGCCGAGCGCGGCCGAGCGGGCGAAATAGGTCGCGGCCGTGTCGTAGTCCGGCGCGACGCCGTTGTTCTGCAGCGCCATCACACCGAGATAGAACAGCGCGCCCGGGTGATCCAGCGCCGCCGCGCGCATGAAGATCGCCTTGGCCCCGTCCCGATCGGCGGCGATGCCGTCGCCCTTCATGCGGGCCAGCCCCAGCTCGAACATGGCCTGCGGGTCACCGGCCTTGCCGGCGAGCGCGAACCAGCGGGCCGCCTCCGCCCTGTCCGCCTCGACGCCGAGCCCTTGCGCGTAGAGTTCGCCGATCAGCGTCATCGCCGGGCCGTCGGCGGCGTTGCGCTTCACGCGCTTCATCGCCTCCTGCATCGCGGTCGTGTAGAAGCCGCGCTGGTAGGCACCGAAGGCGAGATCGGCGCCGGCCTTCGCCTTGCCGGAACTGCTTTCCGGCATATCGGCGGGGGACGGCAGCGTCGGCCGATCGGGGTCGGTCCGCAGCGTCCGCGGCGGCGCGATCGTGGGCGCGCCGAACGCCGATGGGCTCGGCGGCGTCAACGAGAGCACGCTCTGCGCATCAGCGACGGGAATGCTGGCCGCCCAAAGCGCCACGCCGCAGATGATCGAAAGAGCGAGCCGCCTCATCGCACATCCTCGTCGACCCGAATGAGCGCTAGCGACGCGGCGCGGACCGTCGCCGCGACGGCGCCCGGATCGTCCCAGAGACCGTCGCAGAGCGCGACGAACTCGACGCCGGTCTGGGCCAGCTCGCCCACCAGATCGGGGTGGTGCGCGTAGGCGACGCAGGGCACGTTGAAGATCGCCGCCCACCAATCCGCCTCGTCGAGAATATGCTCGTGGTCGAAGCCGGCCTCGGGTCCGCCAAACATCACGTAGTCGGCGCCGGCCTCGCCAGCCCGCATCGCCGCGTCGCGATCGGCCGCGCCCGCGCCGACAATGCGGCCGGGCCGTAGCGCCGCGAGCGCCTCTTCCAGCTCGGGCAAATCGCTGTCGGCATGGACGCCATCGACATGGATGCCACCGACATGGACGCCACCGACATGGACGCCGTCGGCCCCGGCGCGCACGGCGAGGCGGGACTCGAGATCGACCAGCACGGCCGCGCCACGCCGCTGCGCGATCGGCGCGAGGGCGCGGACGATCGCCTCCGCCTCGCGGGGATCACGGGTGGCGGTGCGCAGCCTCACGCACGCGACATCCGCCGCGCCGACGGCGGCTTCGAGCAGCGGCGCGAAGCCCGCGGCATCGGTTACGGGCGGGGTGATGAGGAAGAGGCGCGAGGGTTCGGACATCTTGGGTCGATCGAGGGATGCATCACATGGCACGAGAAATTCGGCGAAAGTGCGCGTCTCCCTCGGCGCGATCGCCAAAATCCGCCCAAGCCGGAGGCGGGCTGCGTGCCGTTTCAGCCCCCGTTGATGATTGTTTCGCCAGACCAAAGGGAGGTGCCGCTGCACCCGGAAGACCCCAACGAGGGGCGGGCTTGCGGCGCCGACTTTGCAGCCTGTATAGGGCGAGGGGAGACGGCGGACGTGGCGGATGGCCCTGGACGCGCCCACCCGCGCGCGCCGCAATGAGGCGGGTCGCGCACTCTTGATGGTGACAGGATAGGGCCATGCAGCCGGCTCACGGCGGACCTCGTCTGCTGCTGCGTCGGCTCCGCGAAGTCATGGCGGAGCCGGTCAGCGCGCAGACGCGCCTCGATCGCATCGTCGTGCATATCGCCTCGAACATGGTGGCCGAGGTCTGCTCGGTCTATGTGCTGCGCGCCGACGGCCGGCTCGAGCTCTACGCGACCGAGGGCCTGAACCGCGAGGCCGTCCACCTGACGACGATGCGCGCCGACGAGGGTCTCGTCGGCCTCATCGCGCAGACGGCCGAGAGCCTGGCGCTCGCCGACGCGCAGAACCACCCCTCCTTTTCCTACCGTCCCGAGACGGGCGAGGAGGTCTATTCGTCGTTCCTCGGCGTGCCGGTGCTGCGCGGCGGCAACACGCTCGGCGTGCTGGTGGTGCAGAACAAGGCACGCCGCCTCTACATCGACGAGGAGGTCGAGGTCCTTCAGACGACGGCGATGCTGCTCGCCGAGATGATCGCCTCGGGCGAGCTGCAGTCGCTGGCCGCCTCCGACGACGGGCTCGCCGCGCGGCGCCCGCTGTCGCTCGCCGGCACGCCGATCACGGAAGGTATCGGCCTCGGCCGCGCGGTGCTGCACGAGCCGCGCATCGTCGTGACGCAGATCGTCGCCGAGGACCTGAAGCACGAGCTGTCGCGCCTCGACGTGGCGCTCGAGGCCGTGCGCGCCTCGATAGACCGGCTGGTCGACCTCGGCGATCAGGCGCCGGGCGAGACGCGCGACATCCTCGAGACGTTCCGCACCATCGCCAACGATCGCGGCTGGCTGCGGCGGCTGCGCGAGGCGGTCTCGACGGGCCTCACCGCCGAAGCCGCGGTCGAGCGCGTCCAAAGCGACGTGCGCGCCAAAATGCAGCGCCAGACCGATCCGTATCTGCGCGAGCGCCTGCACGATCTCGATGACCTCGCCAACCGCCTGCTGCACGAGCTGGTCGGGCGCGCCTTCGTCGCCGATCACGGCAGCCTGCCGGAGAACGCGATCATCATCGCGCGCGCGATGGGCCCGGCGGCGCTGCTCGACTACGAGCGCGCGCGCATCCGCGGCCTGGTGCTGGAGGACGGCGGCGCGCAGAGCCATGTCGCGATCGTCGCCCGCTCGCTCGGCATCCCCGCCGTGGGCAACGTCGCCAACATCATCAATCTCGCCGAGCAGGGCGACAACATCATCGTCGACGGCACGACCGGCGATGTCTACGTGCGCCCGACCGTCGACGTCGAGAACGCCTACGGCGAGAAGGCGCGGCTGCGGGCGCGGCGGCAGGAGCAGTATCGCGCGCTGCGCGACAAGCCGAGCGTGACGCGCGATGGGGTCGCCATCGATCTGCACATGAACGCCGGCCTCGTCGTCGACCTGCAGCACGTGGCGGAGACGGGCGCCGCCTCGATCGGGCTGTTCCGAACGGAAATCCAGTTCATGGTCGCGCATCGCTTTCCGCGCATGCGCGAGCAGGAGCTTCTGTACAGATCGATCTTCGAGGCGGTCGAGGGGCGCGCGGTCACGTTCCGGACGCTCGACATAGGCTCCGACAAGATCCTGCCGTACATGGACAAGGTCGAGGAGGAGAATCCCGCGCTCGGCTGGCGGGCGATCCGCATCGGCCTCGATCGGCCGGCGCTGCTGCGCTCGCAGGTCCGCGCGATGCTGCGCGCCGGCAGCGGTCGCGAGCTGCGCATCATGTTCCCGATGATCGCGGCGATCGAGGAGTTCCGGCAGGCCAAGGACGTGGTCGACCAGGAGGTGGCCTACCTCGCGCGCTACAGCCACCCGCTGCCGGCGGACCTGAAGCTCGGCATCATGCTCGAGGTGCCGAGCCTGCTGTGGCAGCTCGACGAGATCTGCGCCAACGTCGACTTCATCTCGGTCGGCTCGAATGATTTGATGCAATACCTGTTCGCGGCCGACCGCGACAACACGCGGGTCTCGTCACGCTTCGACACGTTGTCGCCGGCGGCGCTGCGGGCGCTGCGCCTCGTCGCCGACACGGCGCGCGCGCATGGCACGCCGCTGACGCTGTGCGGCGAGATGGGCGGCAAGCCGCTCGAGGCGATCGTGCTGATCGCGCTCGGCTTTCGCGGCCTGTCGATGTCGCCGGCCGCGATCGGGCCGGTCAAGGCGGCGGTGCTGGCGACCGACCTCGGCGAGTTCGAGCGCTTCGTCATCGATCAGGTCGAGCGTGTCGACGGCGGCCGTTCGCTGCGCGAGCCGCTACGCGTCTACGCCGAGCAGCAGGGCATCCCGCTCGTGTGAGCGGGATCGCGCCTCACATCGCCATCGCGGCGGCACGCTTGCGGCGGGCCTCGGGGCTGCGCGCGGCGAGGAACGCATCGAGGCCGAGGCTGAGCCCGTAATTCTCGACGACCATGACGATCATCAAGACGATCAGGAACGCGTAGCTCCACGGCCATTCCGTCGCGTTCCGGTAGAGACCGAAATAGAGGTTGACGATGAGCAGCGTGCCGAGCGCCGAGATCGGCCGCACGTAGAGGCCGAGGAACAGCAGCACCGCGACGAGCACCTCGAAGCCGTAGACGGCATAGGCGAACGGCTGGAAGATCGGGATGATCAGCTTGTCGATCAGCTGGCCCTGGATCGCGTAGGCGGAGTTCTTCACCTCCTGCTGCGTCCAGTACAAAAGGCCGCCGGTGTCGGTCGGAAACTTCCACAGGCTCTGCTGCCACCAGAACGAGGCGAGCAGGAAGCGCAGCGCGAAACGGAACAGGTTGAGCGGCCGCGCCTGCGCTGGCACGCGCATCCACGCCGCCACCGCGATCGCGAGCGAGGCGATCGCCAGCGCCCAGTAGATGTAATGCACCCAGTCCGGCTCGTCGTAGAACGAGTCCGTCAAGAAGGTGAAGATGTCGGAAACGGGATCAGTTCGCATCATTGTGCCTTCGGCCGTGGTCCGCGGAGCCTTCGCTCGAACCTAGCATGAGGTTACGCGGCATGGTCCGCGGTCAGCGTTCGTGGGCACGCCCTCAACCCCGCGAGACCAGCCGAGCCAACAGCTTCGACGTATAATCCACCATCGGCACGATGCGCGCGTAGTTGAGCCGCGTCGGCCCGATCACGCCGAGCACGCCGACGATCCGCTGCTGGCCGTCGCGAAACGGGGCGGCGATCATCGACGAGCCGGACAGCGAGAACAGCTTGTTCTCCGAGCCGATGAAGATGCGCACGCCTTCGCCGTCCTCGGCGCGGCTGAGCAGGTCGACCACGTCCTTCTTGGTCTCGAGATCGGCGAACAGGAGCCGGATCCGCTCGAGGTCCTCGGCGGCGTGGAGGTCGCTCAGGAGGTTCGCCTGGCCACGGACGATGAGCTGCGGCTGGCCGATCCCCTCGGCCCAGCTGGCGAGCCCCGCGTCGACGAGCCGCGCCGTGAGCGCGTCGAGCTCCGCCGCGGCGACGCCGCGGGCAGCGTCGATTTCGGCGCGCGCCTCTGTCAAAGTGCGGCCGCGCACGCGCGCGTTGAGGTAGTTGCTGGCCTCGATCAGGGCGGAGGCCGGCAGGTCGCGGGCGATCGGCACGACGCGGTTCTCGACGGACCCATCCTCCCCGACGAGCACGGCCAGCGCGCGCTCAGGCTCGAGCCGCAGGAACTCGATGTGCTTGAGGCGCGCGTTGTCCTTGGTCGTGACGACGACGCCGGCACCGCGTGTCATGCCCGAGAGCAGCGTCGTCGCCTCGGTGAGGATCGCCTCGAAGCCGCGGTCGCGCGGGCCGCCCACCTGCGCCTCGATCTGGCGGCGCTCGTCCTCGCCGATGTCGCCGATCTCGAGCAGCGCGTCGACGAAGAAGCGCAGGCCGATCTCGGTCGGCAGCCGGCCCGCGCTGGTGTGCGGCGCGAAGATGAGCCCGTTCTCCTCCAGCGCCTGCATGACGTTGCGCACCGAGGCCGGCGACAGCGGCTGCGGCAGCAGGCGCGAGAGATTGCGCGAGCCGAGCGGCTCGCCGGTGGCGAGATAGCTCTCGACGATGCGCCGGAAGATCTCGAGCGAGCGCTGGTTGAGGCCCGGCAGCGCGCCCGCCTCGCGCAGCGCGTCGCGCGCCGTCTGGTCGAAGGGCGACGTCATCGCGAAAGCATGCCGCTCCCCGCGCTGGGTTGCAAGCCGCGCTACGGACGGTACCGCCGCCGGCGGCTGCGCCGGTCACGCGGCGGATCGGCGCGTGGGACATCGCGGGCCGGCCAGCGGTTGCGATGGCGTCTCCATCGCCCTATGGTCCGCCGCCCGAGCGGCGCGGCCGAGCGCCCGAGCCCGGCCGGGATTGGGGCGTCGCCAAGCGGTAAGGCAGCGGATTTTGATTCCGCCATACGGAGGTTCGAATCCTCCCGCCCCAGCCACGCATACCTGTCACTCGCAGACAATCCGCTGTCGGTCGAAGCTCTGCGACAAGTCAAAGACTTAGTCAGCGCTTGGCTGTCTGAGGCGCCATGACAAGCGCCGCATCAGGCGCTTTCCGGTATTTTTGGGCGCCGGTCTGCGCCGCCGAATTTGCAATCTCCATATTCCATGCGCTGGTGTTTCAGTGCGAGGCGATCGACGCACGAGTTAAGCCGCCGGGTTGGGATCTGCGGCGCTACAAGCTGTCCAAGCCGGACGATGTCGGTACTACGAGCGCAGCCCGAGACTGGCTTCCTGGCTCGTCCAATCGTGCGGTAGCGCTCGCGCGAGCAGCGACACGGTCCAGTGAGAGGGCGCGCTGCAGTCGTCGATGGCCTGGATGATCCGGGGCGAAAGATAGGCCAGCGGCGCGAGGAAGCGGATGTGCCGCTCGACGCAGTCTTCCGCGATGGCGATGTCCTCGAAAGTACGGAGTTTGTCGTCCACATCACTCATCCAGCGCTTCGCCTTGCCGATCGCAATCAGCAGCCGCAGTCGGTCATGGTCGGATAAGTTGGTGGTTGCGCTGCCCTGCAGATGCTTGGCGCATCGGGTGCGCCTGGCGATCCACGGGACGGTCAGAACGATCTTAGGGGGCTCCACCTGGCTTGCAGACTCGGCATCGTGTTCGGCGTGCTGCTCGTTAGGGTCCCCACCGAGGTCCCAGACCGTGATCTTGAGGCTCGTGTCTTTGACGATCACGGATCGGACGTATCGAACGATAAGATCGCGGTCCGATGTCCCGTCTGCTGATGCACGCCAAGCTCTGACAGTTTTAATAACGGCCTGCTCGATGTCGTGCGCCGCAATGCGCTTGATCGAGGTCACGGCGTTTTTTTGGTTCTGCAAGACAGCCTGGGACACGTAGTATCGATAGCGGACGCCGCGCTTGTTGGTATGGCTCGGCGTCAGCCGATTGCCTCGATCGTCATGGAGCAGCCCCGTGAGGAGCCCTGCCGACGTATCTGCGCGCTCTCGCCTCTCGATAGCCTGCGCATCCAATTGGGCCTGCACCGCATCGAACAGCGTGCGATCGACGATCGGAGGCTGCGGACCCGGATGGATCTCACCGCGATAGGCGACCTCGCCGACATAGAAGCGATTCCGCAGCAGATGGGCCAGGGCCCCGACACCGATGCGAAAGCCGGTACGGGAGCGAACGCCGTCTCGGTCGAGTTCGGCGACCAGCAGACCCACAGACTTCAAAACGAGATAGCGCGCGAAGATGGTCCGTACGATCTCGGCTTCCGCCGGCGCGATGAGGACAGCTTTGTTCTCGCAGCGATAGCCGAGCGGCACTGGGCCCCCGACCCAGATGCCCTTGCGCTTTGACGCCGCGATCTTGTCACGTACCCGCTCGCCAATCACCTCGCGTTCGAATTGCGCGAAGGACAAGAGCACGTTCAGCGTGAGCCGGCCCATGCTGGAGGTCGTATTGAACGACTGGGTCACTGATACGAACGAGACCTCATTCTCGTCGAACAGCTCGACGAGCTTGGCAAAGTCAGCAAGCGCCCTCGTCAGACGATCGACCTTGTAGACGACGATGATATCGACCCGGCGTCCTCGCACGTCATCAAGCAGCCTTTGCAAGGCAGGACGATCGAGCGAGGCACCGGAGAGGCCACCGTCGTCGTAATGGCCAGGCACCAAGCGCCAGGGCTCATGCGCCTGGCTCTTGATGTAGGCCTCGCAAGCCTCGCGTTGCGCATCGAGCGAGTTGAAGGCGAGGTCTAGATTATGCTCGGTCGACTTGCGGGTATAGATCGCGCACCGTTGCGCCCTGGGCGGGAGGTGCTTCATGGAGCAGCTACCAAGCCGCTGTCACTTCGATCCTCCGCGCTGCCGCCTCTACGCTTCGACTTCGGTCGTTCCGCATCGGATCCAGCAGACGTCTTTAGGCCGAAGAAGCGGTGCCCATTCCAGCTCGTGCCAGTCATCGCCTTGGCGACGGCCGACAGGCTCGGGTAGATCCGATCCTGCCACATGAATCCGTCCTCCACGACCATCACCTGATGGAGGGTGCCATTCAGCTCACGCGTCAGGACCGAGCCGGGCATCAGGCGTCGAGCGCCCTCCCCTCCTCCATCAGCAAGCCGATGGAGGAGCTTGGCGATCTTCGGATTTAGGCCACCCAGCTCCTGCGTCTGAAGACGATGTGAGACCATTCGGCGGAGCAAGTCGCCGGTTATCTCACGGCTTGGCGGCTTGCCTGTGGTTGCGAGCACGAGAGAACGCAGCTCGCTCGTGTTCAACGTTTGGAGGCGGGCCAACTCACGAGCAAGGTCCTCGAAGGTGGCATTCCCTGATAGCGCAGCGCGCTTCACGATCAGGCTGCCGCCGCAACGTCTGCAGCTTGGCCGAGCTGGTAGATCGTCGCACCGCCGTCCGTTCGGGTCCGCTCTATGAGATACCCGCGTTTGCGCAATCCGGTCAGGGCTGCCCGGAGCGTATGGGGCAGCCAGCCCGTGGCTGCGATCATCTCGCTCGATGAGGCCCCTTCCGTCTTTTCGAGCAGGACCAGGATACCCGCGATCTTGCTGGATGCGCGTGGAGCATCAAGAGCAACGCCTGCCGGGTTTGCCATCGCAACAGCTATCGGCCTCGATACCTCATTCGCTGACGGAGCGCGATTACCAAGCGCCGTGAATGCGACACCTCCTGCCTTCAGGATCTTGAGGCTGTAGGCCTTGCCGTTGCCGTCCTTGCGCCAGACGGGCCAGCCAGGCTTGGCCAGGCACTCTCGCATGTACCGCCGGTCGATCAGGCTTGCCGCGACCTTGGCTGCGGCGGTGGTGTTCAGTTTATCAGGACGGGTTGCCAGACCCGTCTCGTCTCGGGATGCGGACGCAAGAACGAGAAGCTGAGTGTCGGTAAGCTTGGTCATGATGTGCACCTCGGGTTCGACACCGGATCATCGCGGCGCCGCACGAGGGCGAGCCCCTGTCGCGAGGCGACGCGGGGCTCAGGTTCAGAACCAGCCGATTCAATCCGGCTGAACAGACCTCAATCGAGCGGTTCGCCATCACCGCCATGCTCGCGGCGGCGCACCACGGACGTGGCGTTGAGCAGGATCGAAGCGTCATGGATCAGCGTCTCGACGCCGAGCAAGGTCTCGAAGGCGCGATCCGGCAGACCTTGCTGACCGAACCCATCCGCCATACGGGCGATGACCGCCGCCTCGTTCAACTTCGCCGCGATATCGCGCGCGAAGTCCTGGATCACCTTTGCCTCGAAACTGTCCGCCATGTCCCGTCTCCTGACAGGTGCATGCATGCTCCGTTGCCGGCACTAGTCGAGAGGAAAGTGTGGAAGCGGACTATTATCCTCCAGCACAAGCCTCATCTGTCTCCTATTAGAGACAAAGCGTAAGCCCTGCCGATGGTGGAGGAAGGTCTTGGTCTGGCCGCAAGCGGCCGTTCCGCTGCGGAGCGCAACTAGCCAGCACCGGACGTTCAGGTAACAGGCGCCTTTCACGATCACTGTCAGCGATCAACCCTGCCTAATGTCGTCACGATATGCGCCCTCAGCTCGTCGCTACGTGACAAGAAGCGTTTCAGGATCGGCGATGTGTTTGCTCTGTTGTAGGCGATGACGAGGTCGATCGTTGGTGCATCGCCGATCAGTGGGCGGCTTATGACGGACCACGTTAAAAAGTTCTTGGCGTAAGCCGGCAGCAAGGTCACGCCCCGAGTCGAGGCGACCAGCGACATGGCCATCCCGAGGTTGTCGATCGTGTGCTCCCGGTGGAGCGCGACGGCCTTGCGTTTGAGGTAGTCCTCGATGAGGGCACCAAGGACCGGCGCCGTCTTCGACATGCCGATGAAAGTCTCGCCTGCGAGCTCTTCGAGGGCAATCGCCTTGTGCGATGCGAGCCGGTGGTCGCTGGGCAAGGCGAGAACGAGGGGTTCCGTCGATACCACCTGATAGACGAGCTCGGGCCGTCCCGATTCTGCCCGCATGAAAGCGAGGTCGACGCGGCCACGCGCGAGCGCTTCCGCAAGATCCGGTGAATAGTCGCTCGAGACCGTCACCTCGATGTCCGCCAATTCACTACGCAGCAAATTCATGGCGGCCGGTAGCCAGTCCATCTCCTGCCCGGTCAGGAAACCCAGGGCGAAGGCCTGCTTGGCAGGGCGTGCCGCCAGTCGCGCAGCCTCGATTGCCGCGTCGGCCTCTGCCAGCGCAAGGCGCGCATGGTCGATGAAGGCATGTCCCGCCGGGGTCAGCTCGATACCACGGACGCCGCGGGTCATGAGCGCGACGCCGACCTCGTATTCGAGGTCGCGCATCTGGCGGCTGAGCGATGGCTGCGCGGTGTGCAAGCGCCGCTCGGCGGCAAGCGTGAGGCTGCCCTCTTCGGCGACCGCGATAAAGTAGCGTAGGTGACGAAGTTCCATCGTCTTCCACTTACTCGCGCCCTTTGATGGTAGATGAGAAGATCATCGGTGCCATCGGGGTCGACGTGGCGATAGCGCCGATCCAGGCTTTGATAAACGCAATCAAGCTTCCAGATGGCGGCAGCATTTCGTTAGTTTCGCACAACGGCATTGTGGTCGGGTCTACGGTCCCTGAGCTTCGCGACACCTCGTTGCTCGAGAAGAAGACTGGTTTTGCCGCGGCATTCAATGCGATCCGCGCGACCGGGCGATCGGACGAGATGTTGGATAGCTCTTATGGTCCAGCATTGCGTGCGTGGATACCAATCCAAATAGGAACAGCCAAAAGTCCTTGGTACGTTCTTACAAATATACCCACCCGATCATTCATGTCGACAGAGCAGAGCCAGGGCACGACCGCCCTTGTGGCACTCGGCGCCTTGCTCATACTCTTAATTGCCATCCTTCTTGCCGTTCGCGGTATGATAACGAACCCGCTCACCTCTATCGAACGCATGGTCGCCTCTTTAGGCGACGTCAAGAGGCACCCTTGTCGCGAGGTGCATCGAACCGACGAGATTGGCGCCATTGCGAAGGCGCTTTTTGCTTTCCAAAAAACCGAGCAGGAGGTGGGACGTCTTCGCATTGCGAAGTCAGCCGACGAGGCGGCGTTTGCGACATCCCGTCATGACGAACTACATGCGCTCGCGGATCAGCTCGCGGTGAGCGTGCAGGCGGTCTCGCGCGAGGTCGAAGGGACCGCGCGTAGTATCATGCGCCGGGCTGAAAGCGTCGCCGCTACAGCCATCGCCTCCGCGGACAAGACCAAGGTCATTGCGCAGGCCTCAACAACTGCGGAGGACGGGGTGACCGCTGTCAAGGGTGTAGCACGCACTCTGCAGCAATCGATTGACGATATCGCCAGCGAAATGGAGCGTGCCCAAACGATCGCAGGCGACGCTTCGATCCATGCCAGGCAATCAAGCACCGTAACGAGCGAGCTTTCGGCACGGGCCTCTCGCATCGGCGAGATAGTGGCCATGATTACCACCATCGCCTCGCGTACAAACCTGCTCGCGCTCAACGCAACCATCGAAGCAGCACGCGCTGGCGAGGCGGGCCGCGGGTTCGCGATTGTCGCGCAGGAGGTCAAGGGTTTGGCAGCTCAGACTGCGGGCGCAACTGGCGAGATCGGGCAGCAAATCAAGGCTATGCAGAGTACGGCCGTGGAAGCAGCTCGCGCGCTGACGTTAATCAGTGCCAGCGTCGCTGACATTGAAGCGATTTCATTGCGGATTGGCGATGCTATTTCCGCCCAAAGCAGGGCCACCGTTCATATTGGACTATCGGTTGAGAGTGCCGAAAGCGCTTCTCGACAAGTCACGGCAACGATCGGCCAGCTTGATAGGGCCTCGACGCAGACCGGCGACGCAGCCGCATTCATGCTGATCGAAAGCGAGGAACTCGTCTCAGAAAGCATGCGCCTCAACGAGGAGGTGATGGGCTTCATCGATCGCGTTCGGGCGGCCTGATGGCGGATTCAATCACTGGCGCTGACATATCGATCAAGGGAGGGGCGTCTGACTTACCGGCGTCGCCATCCTAGCACGTCGAAAGCTAGCAAACGCTTGGTGTTCGAAATGACCCACCCCGAGTCGGTCCAAGAACAGAGAAACGGAATCAGATGCTCCCGCCCGCCGACTGTCCCAAGCACCTCCACCTTTTCACCCAAAGGGGGTAATTCATCCGTAATGAAGTCGATACTAGTTTCGGAATGATTGTGTAGGGATGTTTCATTATGCTGAGACATGAGGACGCCCAAACAAATTAAGAGAAAGCGTAGGCTTGGTACGGCAACACGCATATGCTTAACTCGTCACTCAACGCCCGAAAGTGGTAGCATAATTTTCACGCCGGCGAAGGCCGCAATCGTGAGATCGCTGAAGAGACGATTCGATGTGCCCTCGCGGTAACATCTCGTTTGACCTCTATCAGTGTGCCGAGACCCTACATCGTTGATTTAAAGCTCTTTTGTACATTTGACCGAACATCGCCACTCATAAGCGCGGCGCGCGATTTTCGGATCGGCCCTGACGGCCTTACGACGCAAGCGATGTCAGATGTCGGTACCAGCGCCGTCTCCCGCTGTCATTGCCAAGAGTCGCATAGTCGTTTGGCTGACCGGCAAGGCGCTCCCCAACTAACGTTCGCCGTGCCCTGGGCAGCGCGCTCCACGAGAAACTCGGGGAGGCAATCACCGCCTCCTGAGCAGGTCACCACGAGGTAGGGTCTTGTCCGTGATGGACGCATTGAGCCAGCAGGCAGTGCGACGAATGTCGCGAGGGAGCTTCTCCTCGGATGACGCATATGGCTATCGGCAGACGCGGTTGATCATGCGGGAGTGTGAGCCGGGCGAAGGCCTCTCAGCCTACAGTTATGTCCTCGGAGCTCTCCTATTGGCCGGCCCCCATCGAGTGGTCCGGGTGTTATGTTAGTTCATCGTCGGCCTGAGCGCGAGGGCTGGGGTGGCCGGCGAAGCTGGTCCGGGTTGCGCAGCCGGCCACACCAGGGCTTCAGGTGACGGCGGCCGATAGGCGAGCGATGAGTGCGGGCGGATCGTGTTGTAGTGGCGCCGCCAGCCCTCGATGATGATCTTGGCTTCGTTGAGCGAATAGAAAATCTCGCCGTTCAGAAGTTCGTCACGGAGCTTCGAGTTGAAGCTTTCGCAATAGCCGTTCTCCCATGGGCTGCCGGGCTCGATGTAGGCCGTTCGTGCGCCAACGGCGACGATCCATTCGCGAACCGATTTGGCGATGAACTCCGGACCGTTGTCCGAGCGGATATGGCCTGGCACACCGCGCAGAATGAACAGGTCCGAGAGCACGTCGATGACGTCGGTTGCGTTCAGCTTGCGGCTGACGCGGATCGCGAGGCATTCACGCGTGAACTCATCGATCACGTTCAGCATACGGATCTTCCTTCTGTCGTGTGTTCGATCCTCGACGAAGTCGTAGGACCAGACGTGATTGGGACGCTCCGGCCTTAGCCGAAGACACGATCCGTCGTTGAGCCAGAGACGGCCCCTCTTCGGCTGCTTCTGGGGAACCTTGAGCCCTTCCCGTCGCCAGATCCGTTCCACGCGTTTGCGGTTCACGATCCAGCCGGCCTGATGCAGCATCGCCGTGATGCGACGATAGCCGTAGCGGCCGTACTGAAGCGCGAGGGCAACGATGTCGGCGGTCAGCGCCGCTTCGTCATCGCTGGCCGTCGGGATCTTGCGTTGCGTCGAGCGATGCTGGCCGATAACTCGGCAGGCGATGCGCTCTGACACGCCGTGCTTGGCGACGACCTGATCGACGCAAGCACGGCGACGGGCTGGGCTCAGAAGTTTCCCGAGGCGGCTTCCTTCAGGATCAGCTTCTCAAGCGTGAGATCCGACACCGCTCGTCGAAGACGCAAGTTCTCCGCTTCAAGCTCTTTCAGCCGCTTCACCTGGTCGCCCTTCAGGCCGCCGTACTCCTGTCGCCAGCGGTAGTACGTCACCTCGGTCACCGCGATCGAGCGCACCGCTTCGGCGACTGGTTTGCCCTGCGAGACCAACACATCGACCTGCCGTAACTTGGCGACGATCTCCTCCGCCTTGTGTCGCTTCCTTGGCATTCTGAAATCCTCCTCATGGCGCAAAGCCATACATCAGGGAGGACCACTTCTCAGGGGGCAGACCACTATCGAAGGCCGTCAGACGCCTCGAAAACGCAGAGAGGTTTTTTGGCGCGTCAAAGCAAGAAACCGATACGTCGGCCCACCCGCCGGTTCAGATTAGTCCCGTAAAACTTCAACCCCGCCCTGGTGTGACCCAGGACGGGGCATAAATCGATCGGTAAGCTGCAACATCGTCGGTAACAGCGAGAGGCGTGCCCCTGCAGTCTGCTGCCGATGTTCATGCGCAGGACATGTAGAGGGACGTTAGTCTAGACGCGCCAGCAGATGAGCCGTTTGTAGACGTCGGCACTCCGCTTGTGGAAGCGGAATGGTCGGGGTCGGGTTGGCCGGAGTAGAAGTTGTCGGGGCGTTGGCCAAGCCACGGCGAGACCTGGCGAAAAAGCAATAAATCATAATCGCTGTGGCGTTTCCGGGTGGGCTCTTAGTCGTAGAGCTGCAGCAGCGTTGCGCTTGTGGACAGGCAATACGGTTCGGATCGGGCTGCTCGTGGTGCAGCGAAAGCGAAGCGGAACGTGTGGGATGCAGGCGGCGCGTTTAAAGTGACAATCTAACTTCGACCCGCGATCACGCGCCAACCGGTCGCAATGCAGAGGACTGAGATGACGGCCAACGTCATCACTCCCGTGACGAAGCGGTTCGTCTCGTCTCCGCACACCTGCATCTCAAATGGCGCTGAAGCCGCATAATGAGCTGCCGTGCAAAACCAGCGGCTTCCTGTCTCGGCTAAAGTGTTCACGGCGGCCATCCTCGTCGCATCGCTCTCGTCTGATGGAAGCTGCCTGTCTATCTTCGATTGTCGATACGGGAAATGAAACGTTACCAGCACCTGAATAGGATTCTCGCGCCGGCCTCATCTCACGCGCAGCGGCTCTGTTGTCGAAATCCTGCCTCATGTTCCTGCACATTCCGCTCATGCGGCATGCGGCTGTCGGAGTACCCCTTTGTGGCGTTCGGGTCGGGAGTACTCGACGCGGCGTCTGAAAAGATGAAGGCTATTGGGAAAGGCGACGATACTATTAAGGCGAAGCGATCAACAGCATCGGCGGATTAATCGCCGCTTA
This sequence comes from uncultured Lichenihabitans sp., assembly GCA_965214415.1. Lineage (GTDB taxonomy): Bacteria > Pseudomonadota > Alphaproteobacteria > Rhizobiales > Beijerinckiaceae > RH-AL1. Next base: position 3,260,642 of record CBDCBQ010000003.1, on the reverse strand, counting down.
AGCATGCTTTGCGATCAGCTCAGGGCTCTAACGTGCCTTTAGGGAAACGACCGTAGAACCCGGCATGCCGGCATGATCTGTCGGCGAAGTGTAGGTCGTTCAACATCCATTCCCAGGCTGGACGGCCTGCGCTTTCTGCTTATTAGGCATCAATCAATGTGCATCTTTGGCCGCTTCCTCCGCGATGACCTCGGCGCAACCTCTATTGAGTACGCGTTGATAGCTGGCTTCATTTCAATCGCTATCGTCGCTGGTGCAACCGCCGTTGGAACGAAGCTCAATCTTAAGTTTCAAGGTGTATCGAACGGTTTGTCATAAACCACGTCGTTCGATGGCCTTCGAGAGGCGAACTTCGAGCTAACGAACGGCCCGCCGTCTACAAAGTACTAGGCTCCATCGTCGTCAATCGTCAGCTGCAGCAAGAGCGCGAAGCAGATTTGCCGGATCTGCGCTAAGCTCAAGGTTTGCGGTGCATCAATTCCGCGAGCCGAGAAGTCTTTCAACCGCTCGCGTACGGGCCGAGAATCATTTGCGGGCATCTTTGCAAGGTCAACTCCGATACTCGCCAGCCGGCTTTCGTAGGTCTCTGCCACGCCCCATCCCATCGTAAAAACAACGTGGTAGACTATAATTGCGCGTGGATCTCTTGGCTACGGTTAACCTGCTTTCGACGCGTGACGGATCCGCACGTCGTTCCGAGACGGATAAGCTAAAATTTTTAGGTGCCAGATCGCTCGCTTCAGTTCATGGGTCGAGCCATGGCAATTTCGGACAATCAGATTGCTTCCAGGCTGCGGGACTGGGCTGACCTTGCCCAACTACATGATCACGAGAGTGCCGAGCTGCTAACCCGCTAACCCGGGCGGCTAGCCAGGCTATAGTTAGACAAGTTGATCCCGACCTAGCAGACGAGCTATTGCGTACTCGGCTGAGGCAAGAGCGCAAAGCCAGGACGGGCTCGCCGATCTTGCCGCCGATGCCGCGAGGCTGCTGGCTTGACCATTGTGTTCAGAAAGCATCAAGCCTTGCCCAGCACGACCAGGTGGGAAAGCGCAGAAGCGGCGAGCTCTTGAACTTCGTCTGGCGCCAGCGAGGCCGGCCGCATCAGAGCGCGAGAAATTAAGTCCTTCACGCGATCAGAGTCCAGCGCGGGCGGTTGAGGCGCACCCTCTTTTCCGAGCGCGCTATTTAGCCAATTGATAGGTGGTTCCAAAGCCATGTACCGACAGTAGCGGATTTGCGCGCCCTACTGCATTGAGCTTAAGTCGTAGGTCCAAATCAGCTCGACCCTCTTTGGTGCGTATACGGGACGCCCTATGGCCTTGCACGTCCCGAAAGGACTGCGGCGACTGCGTAGCAAATGCGTTTGATTTCGAGCGGAGCAAGGCTGAGTGGATCCTCGAGCCCGCGCTTCGCGTCGTCATGGACCTGATCCAGCACGGACGTGTACGGCATATCGTTTGAAGGCCGAGCGCGGTCGTCTGACTGTTCGTGGGTGTTGGGCGGTACGTCGGACATGTCTGGCTCTCTGACGCGCGAGAGCGTAGAGCCTTCGTTTTCAACATTCTAGCTTAATTGGCCATGAGATAGCAGCGGATCGCGGCCAGGGGCTGCAGAGCCTCGATGGCTTAGCGGGAGACTGCGATCGGCGCGATGCGAGGCGGAACGCTTAGGGCTTCTGCGGCGCGTTCTACCCAGACCTGAGCTCAGGGCGACTCCGGACGATCCGCAGGCCGCGCCGGCTAAACTGAAGCTACGTGCAGTCGAGTGAGCGCTGACCTGCCTCCGAACTCTCATCCAGCCGCGATTAGAGCCTGCCCTGTTGATACGCCGTCTGGCGGAGCAACGGGCGATCGGCGGAGCTGGTCGGGGTTGCGCAGCCGATCGCCCGTTGCGGTGAGGTGGGCGGCCTGCGCCGCCGATGTGAGATAGCCGAGCCCCGAGTGAGGCCGCTCGGTGTTGTAGTCGGTGGCCCAGCTCGCGAGCTTCGCGCGGGCGGAGCTGGCCAGGGGCCACGCCAAGCGAAGCTTGGTGGGGTGGCAAGCGGAGGGATGCCGGAGACCCAGGAACAGCGTCTCGTTCAGGAGCTCGTCGCGCATGCGGCCGTTGAAGCTCTCGCAGAAAGCGTTTTTGCATCGGCTTGCCGGGCGCGATGTAGTGCCAGGCGACGCCTGCGGCCTCGCACCAGGCGAGCACGGCGTTCGAGGTGAACTCGGTGCCGTTGTCGGTGTGTTTCGGCCTGCAAGATTGACCCCCTTATCGGGGTGATCGGCGTCCAAAACTGGCTCTGACTCACTTCTGATGAAGTTAGATGGCGGCCTGCGATTCTCCCTGTAGAGAATCACAGATGATGGCACATCATTCCAGATGCCTTGCGCCGGCGTGTTTGATCGTCAAGAGCGTGATCACCGACGGTGCGTCGACGACCGTCATGGCGAGAGCGAGCTCGACAAGTTCTCCGTGCCCCTTGTGCGGCATCGCCTCTCGTCGAGTTCATAGCCGCTACCGAAGGACGGCAGCGGATCTGCCGTCATCGGGGCGGTGCGTCAGGATCACCATCGTCGCGCGCCGCTTTCGTTGTGATGTCAGAGCGTGCCCGAAGCAGATCTTCGCCGAACGCTTAGGCAATGAGGTCTTGGCGCCCTCGGCGCGACGAACAGCGAGGCTGGAGATCATTGTCCACCTGACCTGCTCCCGAACTCTCATTCAGCTGCGATTAGAGCCCGCCTGGTTGATACGCCGTCTGGCGCAGATGGAGCAACGGGCGATCGGCGGAGCTGGTCGGGGTTGCGCAGCCGATCGCCCGTTGCGGTGGGGAGGGCGGCTTGCGCCGCCGGTGTGAGATAGCCGAGCCCCGAGTGAGGCCGCTCGGTGTTGTAGTCGCCGGCCCAGCTCGCGAGCTTTGCTCGGGCATGGCGAAGGCCGAGGAACAGCGTCTCGTTCAGGAGCTCGTCGCGCATACGGCCGTTGAAGCTCTCGCAGAAGGCGTTCTGCATCGGCTTGCTTGGCGCGATGTAGTGCCAGGCGACGCCTTCGGTCTGACACCAGGCGAGCACGGCGTTCGAGGTGAACTCGGTGCCCCATCGGGTCAAGCCCGAGGGCAGGCTGTTGTCGGAGACGATCGTCTGCGGCCGCCCGCGGCGCGCCACGAGCGCCGTCAGCTCGCGGACCACGCGCCGGCCGGAGATCGACGTGTCGGCGACCGCGAGCAGGCACTCGCGGGTGGCATCGTCGACCACCCCCGCCTTCGCGGGGGCAGGCTGTTGAGGATGCGGAAGCGCCGCCCGCAGGCGAGCTGGTCGTGCACGAAGTCGAGCGACCAGCGCGCGTTCGGCATCGCCGCCGCAGCCAGCGGCGCCCGCGCCCCGACGGCGCGACGCCGTCCCTTGCGCTTGCGCACCGCGAGGCCCTCGGCGCGGTAGAGCCGGTAGACCTTGTTGCGGCTCGCCGCCTCGCCGTCGCGCCGCAGCAGCACGTGCAGCCGCCGGTAGCCGAAGCGATGGCGCTGATGCGCGAGATCGCGCAGGCGCGCCCGCAGCGCCGCATCGTCCGGCCGACGCGGCCTGTAGCGGATCATCGTGCGATCCGCGCCGACGAGGGTCGTGGCCCGCCGCTCGCTCATCTCGAACTGCGTCCGAAGATGAGCGACAGCCTCGCGCTTGGCGGCGGGCCCTACCAGCTTCGCCTCCGACACGTCGAGGCCGCCGCGTCCAGCATCGCATCGGCCAAGAGCCGCTTCAGCTTGGCGTTCTCGTCCTCGAGCGCCTTCAGACGCTTCGCCTCCGACACGTCGAGGCCGCCGTACTTGGCCTTCCAATTGTACAGCGTCGCCTCCGACATCCCGTACTTCCGGCAGAGGTTTGCACCCTTCGCACCGGCCTCCTGCTCACGCAGCACGCCGATGATCTGCTCTTCCGTAAAACGCACTCGCTTCATCGTCTGACCCTTCGAAGGCGGTCAGACTCTAAATCCAGCTGGATGAACTTTCCGGGAGCAGGTCACACCACCTCGGTCTGGCGCTGGGTGGCCGTCCGGCCGAAGGCTTCGCCAAGCGGCTGATGCTGCCGGTCAGCAAGGACACTTTGCTGCGCGTCGTGAGGCGGCGAAGTGCCGAGCCAACAGAGGCCTTGCGTGTCGTCGGGATCGACGACTGGGCGTACCGGCGTAATCACCGCTACGGCACGATCGTCTGCAACCTCGAGCGTCGTCGGATCGTCGCGCTGTTGCCGGATCGCGAGCGCGCCACGGCGCAAGCCTGGCTGGCATTGCGCCCGGAGATCGAAATCGTCGCGAGAGATCGCGGTGGGGCCTACAGCGAAGCGGTTGCGAGAGCGCTGCCTCGTGCCACTCAGGTCGCCGATCGTTGGCATCTGATGGAAAACGCCAGCCGCGCCTTCCTCGACGCGGTTCGCAAATCGCTGCGGGAGATCCGACGGGCGATCGGCTCGACGACGATCGATCCAGACCTTCTTACCTCTGCCGAACGGCTGCAGTACGAGGGCTATCTGCGTCGGGAGGACGCCAACGCCGCGGTCACGGCGCTGGCAACGGACGGCGTGCCGATCAAAGAGATGGTCCGACGCACAGGTCTCAGCCGCGGGACCGTTCGGCAGATCGTTCGCGGGTGCCGAAGCGACGTCTTCCGTGTCCGTCAGAGCTCGCTCGAGGCGTACCTGCCGCTTCTCGACGCGTTGTGGGAGGGCGCCGGAACGGCGCCGCGCTATGGCGGCAGCTGCGGGAGAAGGGCTTCCGGGGATCGCTGAGGGTCGTCGGCGAATGGTCCACACGCCGGAGGCGCGCGGAACAGGCAAGCGACAAGCAGCTACAGCGGGTGCCCTCGGCTCGGACCATCGCACGTATGATGACCGTCGGACGTGATCATCTCACCAAGGCCGACGCGGTCACGATCGCTGCGATCGAGGCGGGCCTACCGACGCTCGTCGAAGCCCGACAAAGCATCGATCGCTTCCACGCGATGATCCGCCGCAAGATCAAGGATGATCTGACGCCGTGGCTTCATCAGGCGCGCGGCAGTCTCGTCGTGTCCTTCGCCAACGGCATCGCGAAGGACGAGGCCGCTGTCCGCGCCGCGATCACCACCTCATGGTCCAACGGCCAGACCGAAGGCCAAGTCACACGGCTGAAGCTGGTGAAACGCCAGATGTACGGCCGCGCGAAGATCGATCTGCTGCAGGCTCGGCTTATCGGTGCCGTATGAAACCAGCGATCTCGCCCATCATCAAAAACGCGACAGAGCCATGCAGACGATGACGTAATTGCTCGGGAGCATGTTCGGCGAGACGCCAGCTACACTCCGCTCCTTCAGCATCGAAGTCGGAGCGCGCCATGAAGCAGTATGTTGGTTTGGACGTATCGCAAAAAGAAACGTCGGTCTGTGTCCTCGATGAGGAAGGCCGTCTCGTTTTCGAAGGCAAGGCGCAGTCCACGCCGGGCGCTCTGACGAAGCTTATACGTTTGAAGGCGCCGAATGCTGAGCGGATTGGGTTCGAGACCGGCGCCATGTCGAGCTGGCTATGGCACGAGCTGAAGCGGGTCGATCTTCCTGTCGTCTGCATCGATGCCAGGCACGCGCATGCTGCCTTGTCGGTGCGGATGAACAAGAGCGACAAGAACGATGCTCGCGGCCTCGCCGATCTCGTGCGTATAGGCTGGTTCCGCGAAGTGGCCGTGAAAAGCGAGCAAAGCCAACAAGTCCGCTCCATGCTGGTCGCTCGCTCCCGGCTCGTGAGCATCCGGCGCGATCTCGAGAACCAGATGCGTAGCCTCCTGAAAGAGTACGGGCTTCTGTTCTCGCGGGCGATCGGTTCGCAGTTCCGCCAGAAGGTGCATGAGCTCGTCGCCGACGATCATCAGCTTCAGCCCATTCTCGGGCCTCTGCTGGTCATCCATGATCAGGTCTGCCTGCAGCAGACCAAGCTCGACAATGAGGTGCGGCGGTTGGCGAAGGCCGACGAGACGACGCGGCGGCTGATGAGCGTGCCCGGCATCGGCGTCGTCACGGCGCTGACGTTCCGCCATACGATCGATGATCCGTCCCGCTTCAGCTCGGCCGCTCAGGTTGGCGCCTACCTCGGGCTGACCCCGCGCCGCAAGCAATCGGGTGAGCTGGATAGGAACGGCAAGATCTCGCGATGGGGCGATCGTCTGCTGAGGAGCTACCTCTACGAGGCCGCCAGCGTGCTGCTGCATCGCACCAAGCGCTGGTCGGGACTGAAGGCCTGGGGCATGCGCCTCGCAAAACGCATCGGCATGAAGAAAGCGAAGGTCGCGATCGCCCGCAAGATCGCCGTCATTTTGCATTGCATCTGGGTGGACGGGACCACGTTCGAGTGGGGCCAGGCGAAGGCCGCTTGATCCAAGCAGATGCTAACGGTTCGCGGGCTCGCTTAGCGGGCCTGCGATGTCCCCGCCGGGACGGTGGTGGGATGACCTCGGTCAATCGGCTGAAGGCGGTACGCCGCACTTCGCTGCGAACGGTGAGGCGTCGCACCCGAACATCATCATGAGGCGCTCGTCGACCTCGGAAAGGACCGTGACCCCGGCGTCAGGACAAACAGAGCACGAAGCGTGTCGAAGATCTTGGTGATGACTGAAAGGAGGAGGACAAACAAATCCGTGCCGGCGCCAGAGAGAGCACCGCGCTTCGAAACCCCGACCATCTCCGCGCGGCGCTCGTGACGGAATGGATCAGCACGTCCATGATGAAGAAACTGCCGCGATCGAGCCTAGCAAAAAGACCTTGACCTCAACCCGCAATTAAAGGGCCGATTGACATTGCTTGGGTTTCAGCGTGTCGGATGCAGTGGTTGCGCTTGCGATCCCCCCGATGTCGGAGCCGCCGCGAGGTCCTTCATGCTGGTTCTGGCCGCTGGCGTCTCGTGCGGCCCGCACAAGATCGAACGGCCGACGAGAAGCGCTGCGGGCGCGTCCACGTTGTCGTGGCCGTCTGAAGGACAAGAGCGAGAAGGCGATTGACCGGCGCGAAAGAGTTCAGGGTTTGCGGCGAACCCACCACGGCGGGTAAGGCAAAGCCGAGTTGAGGCTTCAGGGCGGTGGCGCGCGGCGGGGTGGATTGTCCTTCCGCAACGTCAGATTGGCCAGGCGCTCGCTGGCGTCAGGGATCCTTAACCATAGCGATCTAGCAATACCTCTTGGCTGAGGCGGGCACATGTCAGTGGCGATTTCAAACTCCAAAACCGATTGGATCGCCATAGCCATCTTCGGGGCTTCAAGCACAATTGCTCTAGGAATCGTCGACTTCGCACCCCGCTATGTCGGCACCAACACGGCCGTGATTTTCCCACCGTGGACGGATGCCAAAACCGCAGCGTCGCAAGCAGCAAGCGCCGGCGCAACGCTCATACAGAGCGGGCGATATCCTTTCATCATCATCGTCCGTCCGATAGCGCCAGATTACGCGTCCCGCGCTCGCGCGGCGGGCGCGCTCATCACAGTCGATGTAAGGGGCTTGGGCGGCTGCTTCCTCAGGAGCGGAGGACCGGCATGAATGAATTATACCAGGTCCCACGGCTCATAACCCGTGGGCCCAGTCGCGCAATCCGATCGACATGATTTTCCAGGGCTGGTCGACGAGCTTGTTCCAGGCCTCGCAGCAGTGGCCGAGGATGTCGTCGTAGGATGTGAAGATCCGGTTCGACAGCCAGTTTTCGCGCATGAACTGCCAGACGTTCTCGACGGGGTTGAGCTCGGGCGACTTGGCGGGCAGCGGCACCAGGGTGATGTTGTCGGGCACCTCGAGTGCCTTGGAGATGTGCCATCCGGCCTTGTCGAGCACGAGGATCGCGTGCGCGCCGGGTGCCACCATGGTGGAGATCTCGGCGAGGTGCAGGCTCATCGCCTGCGTGCTGCAGCGCGGCAGCACGAGGCCTGCGCCCTTGCCTTGCGCAGGACAGATGGCTCCGAAGATGTAGGTCGAGGCGGTGCGCTGGTCGTTGGGGGCCGACGGCCTGGTCCCGCGCCTCGCCCACCGCCGAGTGATCTTGTTCTTCTGGCCGATGCGCGCCTCGTCCTGGAACCAGACCTCTATCGGCTTGCCGCCGGTCCTGGCCTCGACACCCGCCACGACTTCGGGGAAGTTTTTTTAAAAGCCGCGGCGGCCGCCTCGCTCTTCTCGTGATGACGAGGCCGCGCCGAAAGCTTGCGGTAGCCGAGCGCGCGCAGCTCGCGGCTGAGGATCTGCTTGGTGACCGTGACGCCGTACTCCTCGAAGACCCATTGCGCGAGGTCGATCAGGCGCCAGCGCACCACGCCGTCGACGGCAGGGATCGGTCCGGCCTCGATCTTCGCGACCAGCGAGCGCCGATGCGCGTCGTCGAGCTTCGACTTCGGACCGGGCGCCTTGGCGTCGACCAATCCGTCGGGACCGCGCGCATTGAAGCGCAGGACCCAGTCGCGGACGGTCTGCAGCCCGACATCGCCGAGGCGGGCCGCGTCTGTGCGAGAGCCGCCATCGTAGATCGTCGCCAGAGCCAGCAGGCGGCGCGCCATGCCCGCGTCCTTGCAGCGCTTCGCCAGCCCGCGAAGCCCCGCCGCATCGAAATCATCTCGAAGAGAGATACCCACCGCCACGGCTTACCTCCATCGGATATCGCGATGGAATCGAACCGCGCGTGATTTGGGAATCGGCTGCGAGTCGCCGTCCACAGGACTTGGTCTTAGACGAAGTTAGGCAACTCGTAGGGAAGTGTCTTTCTGGTCTTGCTGCCATCCATGTACCCGTGATCTTGACTCTTGGACTCATGCTCGGAGCCGACACCGGCTTGGTTGGCGTGATCGCCGTTCTAATGGCTGCTTTTCCGCTAGGCATGATGGCTTTCAAACGGCCGCCGTAAGTGATTGGGAGAGCGCTAGCGATTGCCCTCGTGGGTCAGACCGCACTGGCGATTTATCTCTTCGCGGGTCACCCGTGGCAGGTTGAGATGCACTTTTATCTCTTCGCAGTGCTAGCGATGCTCGCCGGCTTTTTTGACGCGCCTGTCTTGATCGTCGCGGCGTCGGCGATTGCCTTTCATCATCTGCTCCTCAACGAGGTATTGCCAGATGCCCTCTTCCCGGGCGGCACCAACATCCTCCGCGTAGGCGTGCACGCGAGCATCGTGGTCATCGAGACCGTCATGCTGATTCTGATCGTGCGTATGATTAGGGCTAGCTTCGCATCTGCTTCTAAAGCGAAAGAGACGGCACACGCGTCGGCTGCGCGTCTTGTGAGTGTTGGCGAGAGACTTGAGGAGCAATTGACTACGTCGACCGTCAGGGCGGACCGCTTAGAAAGCGCGTTGTCAACGTTCAGATTGGAGATGGCCAACAGCCTAGATCGGCTTGTCAACGCATCGAAGGAGCTTGACGAGACCGCGAATGGCTTCTCCAGCGCGGTCGACCTAACCACCTCTCAAACCGTGGCCGTATTGTCAGCCGCCCAGTGCGCGAGCAAAAGTGTCGGCAACGTCGCTGCCGCGGGACGAGAATATTTGGAGGTGATGGCCGAGATCGGAGACTACACATCCCGCTCGGCACGATCAGGTGCGGTGGCGGTCGAAGAGGCGAGAGCAACGACAACCGCCATCGACGAGCTTGTCGCGGTGTCTGATCATATCGAAGACGCGGCAAAGCTCATTGCCTATATCGCAAATCAGACGAGCTTGCTTGCATTGAACGCAACCATTGAAGCTGCTCGGGCGGGGGAACACGGGCGCGGTTTTGCGGTTGTCGCTGGAGAGGTCAAGTCTTTGGCCACAGAAGTCGAGAAAGCGGCCCGTTCCATTGGCGGCATGGTGGCTACCATTCAAGGCTCCAGCAAGAAAACTGAAACGGCAATGGCGGCGATCTTGGCAGCAATCGGTGGGCTGAATAGGGAGACGGCATTCGTCGCAAGCGCGGTGCAGGAACGTGTGCGACTGGCTGCAAACATGTCGGCGGATGTCGATGCCGTGGCTGGAGATGTGCAGCGTGTCACGAAAGCGATTGAGGCCATCGAGCAGGTGGCTGAGGAAAGCACTCAAGGCGCCGGCTTCCTGCGCATCGCAGCTGCTGAGGTTGGCGAACAAACCCAGCTGATCCGTCAATATGTAGACAGGTTCGCGTCTGGCCTCGCGGGGAGCGATGAAAGCGTTTGTGAGAGCAAAATGCAGGCAGCGTGAAGCGACTAAGCGTCAGCCCGGCGCAGTTCTTGCTCGACAGGACGTCCTGGCGGTCTTTGTTGGTTCGTGCAGACTATGATTCCCGTCGGCCGTGGCTAGCTCGACTCGGAGATAACTCATGCCTCTCATCTTGCTCATTTTAGTTCTTGTGCTTCTGCTCGGAGGTGGTGGCTACGGGTATTATGGTGGCGGGCTCGGGAATGGTGGTTTGGGCGGCATTGGAGCCGTAATAATCGTAGTTCTGATACTGTTTTTCTTTTTCGGCCGAGGGGGTCGGGGCGGCGCACTTTAGCGCGCTCGTCGGCATGTCGTGCCCGGTGACCTGCCCCCGAACTCTCATCCAGCGGCGATTAGAGCCTGTCCGGTTGATACGCCGTCTGGCGCAGATGGAGCAACGGGCGATCGGCGGAGCTGGTCGGGGTTGCGCAGCCGATCGCCCGTTGCGGTGGGGAGGGCGGCTTGCGCCGCCGGTTTGAGGTAGCCAAGCCCCGAGTGAGGCCGCGCGGTGTTGTAGTCGGCGGCCCAGCTCGCGAGCTTTGCTCGGGCATGGCGAAGACCCAGGAACAGGGTCTCGTTCAAAAGCTCGTCGCGCATGCGGCCGTTGAAGCTCTCGCAGAAGGCGTTCTGCATCGGCTTGCCGGGCGCGATGTAGTGCCAGGCGACGCCTGCGGCCTCGCACCAGGCGAGCACGGCGTTCGAGGTGAACTCGGTGCCCCATCGGGTCAAGCCCGAGGGCAGGCTGTTGTTGGAGACGATCGTCTGCGGCCGCCCGCGGCGCGCCACGAGCGCCGTCAGCTCGCGGACCACGCGCCGGCCGGAGATCGACGTGTCGGCGACCGCGAGCAGGCACTCGCGGGTGGCATCGTCGACCACCCCCGCCTTCGCGGGGGCAGGCTGTTGAGGATGCGGAAGCGCCGCCCGCAGGCGAGCTGGTCGGCGACCGGCGCAGCAGGGGCAAGCCGAGGGGCTGCACGAAGTCGAGCGACCAGCGCGCGTTCGGCATCGCCGCCGCAGCCAGCGGCGCCCGCGCCCCGACGGCGCGACGCCGTCCCTTGCGCTTGCGCACCGCGAGGCCCTCGGCGCGGTAGAGCCGGTAGACCTTGTTGCGGCTCGCCGCCTCGCCGTCGCGCCGCAGCAGCACGTGCAGCCGCCGGTAGCCGAAGCGATGGCGCTGATGCGCGAGATCGCGCAGGCGCGCCCGCAGCGCCGCATCGTCCGGCCGACGCGGCCTGTAGCGGATCATCGTGCGATCCGCGCCGACGAGGGTCGTGGCCCGCCGCTCGCTCATCTCGAACTGCGTCCGAAGATGAGCGACAGCCTCGCGCTTGGCGGCGGGCCCTACCAGCTTCGCCTCCGACACGTCGAGGCCGCCGTACTTGGCCTTCCAATTGTACAGCGTCGCCTCCGACATCCCGTACTTCGGCAAAGATCGGCACCCTTCGCTCCAGCCTCCTGCTCCCGCAGCACGCCGATGATCTGCTCTTCCGTAAAACGCACTCGCTTCATCGTCTGACCCTTCGAAGGCGGTCAGACTCTAATCCAGCTGGATGAACTTTCCGGGAGCAGGTCACCAGCACCATCCTACCTCGAAGCCGATCGCGTTGGTGGCAGACGCGATCCTGGACGTGACCCAGCGCAAGGATATTGTGCTCGATCCTTTTCTGGGAGCGGGGACGACGATCCTCGCAGCTGAGCGAACCGGACGCAGAGGCTACGGCATCGAACTCAACCCGATCTACGTCGACGCCGCGATTGCCCGTTGGGAGTCTTTGACCGGCCGTCGAGCGCGGCATGAGTCCGGACTGTAGTTCGCGAACCTCCAGGCCCATCGGAGTGCGGCGACATGACGACGGACTGCACAAGCTCAATGCCTGTTCCTACGAGAGCCGGGACGAAGCGGAAGAAGCGGCCGGCTGCTCGGGCCAAGCCGAGCAAACCCGTGAACGTTGGCAACCTGATTGACCACGCCTTCAACAAGCGGGTGGTCGTGATTGACCAGGGTAAGGCCACGCGCGTCACGGTATTCGCCGCGATCTTCAAGCTGCTCTGGACCAAGGAGATGGGCGGCGATCGCCGCGCCCTGATCGCAAGGGTAAAGTACGAGTCGTTCGCCCGGATGCAGAAGCCCGCGCGTCCGCCAAACGTCATCGTGACGCGCGGCCTGCCACACGCGCTCGATCTTGAGCCGATACATGTCAGATGACGACGTTGGCTATTGCAAGCCACCAAACACACCCGCTTCCAAAAGGGCATCTGCCCCAACCCGGCCGGTAGAGGTCGACGAGAGACACACCCTGCCTCCGACGCGGTAGAACTGGTAGCATGTTGTGCGCGGCATCATAGGCAGTCGGTGCCGCTTCGATCGTTCGCGCGATCGCGTCAAGGTCGCCGGCATAGTATGCTGGTGATTTTGGCGTCTTATGCGAGGCTCTGCCGCACTAAAGTAGCAGGCCGAGCCGGAACGGCGCAGACCCGAACGACGATTCGCGCGCGCGACCCATGGTACAGTCGAGCGAGATCTCCACGTGGAGCGAAGCGGGTGGCAAGGAAAGTGCGCGCGCAAAGAGCCGATCGCACTTGCGCGTTGCGCACCGTTCCAACCATCGCAGTCAACGGCCGGCTCGGCGCGATCCCAAGTCAGTCGCCGAACACGCATCTGACACTTATGACGTTAGGCTCCTAACACTAGCCGACCGACCCATTGTCGGCGGTAATGCCAAACCGAACGCTCCATTCGCTGTTCTGAGCTTCGCCTAGGCCGGCAGCCTTGCCTGCTTGCCTCAAATCCCGAGGCTATGGAGACTGACATGCGTAGTTTGGCTTTCGCGATTATCGCCACCACCGCCCTCATTGCCCCTGCCATCGCACAGACCGGAACACCTTCGCCGAAAGTCGAATTCCGCAAGATGCCCACCGATGCTCTGGTTAGTGGAGATCTCATCGGACTCACTGCCTACAACGGCAACAAGGACAGCGTTGGCGAGATTAAAGACCTTGTGATCGACCACGGTAAGCTCGTTGGTTACGTGCTTTCGGTAGGCGGATTTCTGGGCATGGGCGAGCACTATGTCGAAGTGATGCCGTCATCTGTTGCAGTGACCTATGATGATAGTGCGAAGAAGTGGAAGGCCATCATCAATGCCGACAAAAAAGAGTTGAAAGCCGCCCCCGAGTTTAGTTATTCCGATCGTACTAAACATTAATCGGCAAAGGGGCGCCTTTTCGGCGCCCCCTACATGCCTGCTGCGTTGCGATGCTGAACCCACCGATAAAGCTTTATCTACCGCGAAAGAAAAAGAACCAAATTAAGATGATGACAGGGATTGGTATCCCAATCAGCCAAAGCAGGCTGCCAGTTAACATGCATCCAACTCCTCTAGCTCGTGTCTACTGACGCGCAACTACGTTGTTCGTGGGCCGTTCCGCCTTCGCGACAGAACGCCCAGCCAAATGAACGGCGGGTCGAGGAGCGGCTAGTGGATAAAAGCGGTAGAGTCCCGTGCGGGATTCGTTGTAGCTCGTGGTCGTGCGAGTCTCGAGGATGCGCACAGGGATCAGCATCAAGGTCGCCGCCGTCGACCGAGCTCGGATGGAAGCGATCGTCGCCGATCGCGGCAGTCCGCAGAACCATGTCTGGCGCTGCCGCATCGTTCTGCTCACCGACGCCGGGCTCGGCACCAGCGCCATCATGCGCGAGGCGGGTGTCGCCAAGACCGCGGTCTGGCGTTGGCAGGAGCGCTACATGCAGGAGGGTGTCGACGGCCTTCTGCGCGACAAGACGCGGCCGCCCGGCAAGCCGCCGCTGCCGACCGACGTCGTCGACGAGGTCGTCGCCCTGACGCAGACCGAGCCGCCCGACGAGACGACGCACTGGATGGCGCCCCCCATGGCGGCGGCCATGGGCATCAGCATCTCCTCGGTCCAGCGCATCTGGAAGGCGCATGGGCTGGCGCCGCATCGCTTCCGCCGGTTCAAGCTGTCGAATGATCCGCTGTTGCCGCCAAACTGCGCGACATCGTCGGCCTCTACGTCGACCCGCCGGCGCACGCCATCGTGCTGTCGCTCGACGAGAAGAGCCATGTGTGGACGGCCCCTGTGGTGCAAGCGGAAAGTGATGCTGCGCGGTCGGGTTGCAGCCATGTGTCCGGCCTGTTGACGCGGTGCTCATGACCGCTGGCCTTGATGAAGTCCGCGACCGAAGTCCCTGATCAGATCCTCGTGCTCGAAAGCGCATGGCTCACAGCGGGCTCTCCTCGGTCCCGGGTCGACCGGTTCGTCATCACATCTCAGCACCTTGCACCCCCGTCACCGGCGTCGGACGCTGGCGACGGGATCTCGTCAGACGGCAGGAACCGCCCTGTAAACTTCACCTCGCGTTAGCACCGCCCAGGCAATCCGGGCGGTCTTGTTGGCGAGGGCTACGGACACGACCCGTGGAGGCTTGCGCTCCAGTAGCTGCTTCGCCCAGGTCCTGCCCGGAGTGTCCCGACGGGCCATCCGGATTACCGCCGTTGCGCCCACGACGAGCAGCCTTCGAATGGCCCCGTCACCCTGCTTGCTGATGCCGCCGAGCCGTTCCTTGCCGCCGCTGCTGCGCGGACGCGGTGTAAGGCCAAGCCAGGCGGCGAACTGCCGCCCGGATTGGAACAGCTTCGGATCAGGCACGGCCGCCGAGATCATGCTCGCGGTGATCGGCCCGACGCCGGGGATGGTGATGAGACGGCGGCTCGCGGCATCGGTCCGGCACCACGCGACGATCTCCTTTTCCGACTTCCCGACCTCGTTGGCGACTTCTCCGATTTGATCGATCAAGCGTTGGAGGGCCGACCTGGCCAGCTCCGGCAAGCTGGACTGCTTGGCTTGGAACTGCGTGATGAGGTCTTTCAAGCCCGACTGCCCCTGAGCCGCTATGATGCCAAGTTCCGCAAGATGGCCTCTCAACGCGTTTGTCAGCATGGTGCGCTGCCGGACAAGGAGCTCGCGCACCTTGTGCAGCATCAGCACGGCCTGCTGGTCGACGGTTTTGACCGCAACGAAGCGCATCGTCGGACGGGTTACTGCTTCAGCGATGGCCTCGGCGTCGGCGGCATCGGTCTTTCCACGCTTGACGTACGGCTTTACGTAGCTCGGCGGCATCAGCTTGACGGTGTGGCCAAGCTTGCCGAATTCTCGTGCCCAATGGTGCGCCGTGCCGCATGCCTCTATGCCAATGAGGCAAGTTGGCAGCTTGGCGAAGTAGGTCAGGACCTCGGCTCGGCGCAGTGAACGGCGCACGAGCACCCTGCCCTGGTCGTCGATGCCGTGAATCTGGAACACGTTCTTCGCCAGATCGAGGCCGATGATGCTAACCTTTGCCATGGACGGCTCCTGTTGATGGGAAGTTGAACGACCGCATCTTGGCACATCGATGCCGGTAGCAGGGGCCGTCCACCCCATCAGATCCAGGCGCTCGACCGCACGCAGCCGGGCGGAGCTGCAAGAGGCTCCGCTCAGCAAAGCTGAGTGGAGTTGCAGGCGGAGGGCTGCCGATGAAGAAGGGCCGGCTCGGCACGATGACCCACGACTACAAGCGCCACGGCACGACGACGTTGTTCGCCGCCCTCGACGTGCTCGACGGCAAGGTCATCCCCGGATCAAGTCCGAGGACCCGCTGCATGCAGCGCCATCGTCACCAGGAGTTCATCCGCTTCCTCAACGCCATCAAGGCCGAGGTGCCGGCCGGCAAGATCGTCGAGGTGATCCTCGACAATTGCGCCGTCCACAAGCACCCCAAGGTGCGCGCCTGGCTCGGCCGCCACCCGCGCTTCACCTTCCACTTCACGCCGACCTCTGCCTCCTCGCTCAACGCGGTCGAGGGGTTCTTCGCCAAGCTCACGCGCCGACGCCTGAAGCGCGGCGTGTTCCGCTCGATCGTCGACCTGCAGGCCGCCATCAACCGCTTCCTCGCCGAGACCAGCGACGTACCGAAGCCGTTCCAATGGACCGCAGACCTGCAATCAACCGGCATGATCCTCGCCGACATGTGTCGAACGCGACGCTGCGGTGCCTCATCCTGAACCGGGTGGGGCCGCTAGCGCATACACACTCCAGCAACGGCATGCCATGCTCAAGCCACCAAACTCGGCCGCTCAGATCCGCGCCAAAATTCATGTATTGATGCAGGATGTCGTCTATCAGAAACGCTACATCGCCGGCTTGCAGAACGCTGATTTGTTCCCACTAGCCTTTCAGGGCTTGGCCCATCTTGAGAAGACGCTCGGCTTGTTTCAAAAAGCTCTCGATCCGTCTCATAATGAGATCGAGGTAGCGGGTCGAAAAAGCGTTGCATAGCAGTCACGTTGGCCACGCTCTGGATATACCTAATCCGTTCCGGGAGCTTATGCCCGCAGCGGCAACTGCAGGATGTAGAGCCCCAGCTGTTCGATTTGCGACTTGGATAGGGTGTTTGGAAGATGGAGAGCCTGGAAGGCGAGGTGATTGATAAAGTCGCCAGAGTCGCCAGATGGGCCGGTCGTATGCGCCCGTTCGGCAAGTGGCAGCGGCACGATGTTGTCACTATTGACTTCAGTCGTCATAAACAACCTCCTAAGATAACCCGACGCTTCTCGCTAAAGCTATTACGCGATTTGTGAAGCGCTTCCGCAAGGGAAGGTTATCAGAGTGATAACTGAGGTAATTTGATTAAAAGACGTCGCAAGCTGGGGATCGGCGCGATGAGATGAGGTGCGGGCGGTCGAGAAGGAGAGAACAACGACAGCGCTATCGGAGGATGCGGCCAAGATCGGAACTCGTCTCAGTATCCATATTCTAACCCACCTTACTCTGTTCCCGTCAGTTCCTCATGACCTTCAAAATTCCTCCGTATAGCCGGCGACCGCATCCGCTCGTTCGTCGAGCACATCGAACATGTTGAAAGCTAACTGCAGGCGGAGCCAAAGTTACACAGAACACGAGTATCTGCCGGCGGGCCAGCTTCTTCCGCGACTTTACAGTGGCGTGAAGTCGGTGCTCGGTTTCACTTGCTTGCAATCCTGCCATCTGTCACGCGCAGTCCTCGACATTTTTCAGGCTTAGAAGTTCAACGGGCGTGTGCATGTAGCGGAGCGGCACGCCGAGCAGCCCCGCGGAGCCGTTACGCTCGGCGAGGAGCGTCTTCCATGCATTGGTTCTTGAGTTTTTTGGCGAGCCGCAACCCGGGCAGCGGGGTTCGCTATGGTTCCGTGCTCTTCAGCGTCATGAGCGCGGGGCGGCTCAAGCTACCCACCGTGGTTGCGGCAGAGCGGGCTCCGAGGCAAGATGTCATGTTCAAGAAGATCGCCGTAGCGGTATCGGACGGCGGCGGAGGAAGTTTGGCGTGAGGTTCCAATTCCCACGCGATTCGACATCCTGGAGGTTGGAGACCGTATAATAATTGGTCCGAGAAAACGCGCGTTCGGTCCGAGGTGCGGTTGAATTTCTTTCTGAAGGTAGTCTCGGTCCTGGACGATCCCGGCCATTATCAGGGGCATCTTCGCCTCCCTAGCTACCCGAATGGCATCCGACGCACCCTTGTCGGGGTGGATCCGGCCAAAGAACAGCAGGTACCCCCAGGCGCTGCCTGAAAGGTGAATTCTTGCAGATCAATGCCGTGATGGATCGTCGCGAGGTATGACAAGTCGGGTGCCGGTCGGAGTCCGAGATGCTCACGTACCAACTGCGGGCATCAAATCTCCGGTACACGGGAATGATGTTCGGGTTGGAAGACCCGTGGATTGTGGTGAGCATCGGCGTGCGGACGAGGCTGGCGTAGGTCAGCGGAAGAAAGTCAAAATGATTGTGGATGAGGTCGAACGACTTCGCCATGCCGAAAGCGTGGGCGAGGTGCAAGCCCTCCCACACTTTTGCGTCCATATCGGGTGTCTCTTCGTAGGGCGAAGGCACTACGGCTTCGAGGTGCGCCCGAGTAATTAATCCGCGGTCGCGAACAGCGTCACATCCACCCCCGCCTCGACTAGCCCCTCGGTCAGCAACGACACCACCCGCTCCCACGGCCCATAATGGCGGGGAGGCACACTAAGGCAAGAAGCGCTAAGCAGCCCGCTAATGATTTCCGGCCCGTTCGCGAGCGGCTAATGGACTTCTCGACGCGCGGAATTGATGCACCGCAACCTTGAGCCTGGCCGAGGTTCGGCAGGTCTGCTTCGCTCTTAAGCTGTCCCTAACGATCGACGAAGAAGGCTGATTGCAGACGGCAGGCGCCTTGGCAGCCCATTCGCCGGCCTGAGCGATGGGGGCTCCGTTATCTAGCCAATCGGGCGCAGAGCACGGCCATGCGGCTGCGGCGAGATGGAGCGATGGTGCGCTCTGCTAGGAGTTGCGCATTAGTGACGCCACTACGGCTCTAGCCTCTTCCTCGGAGCCAGCCGTTCCACAAGCCAAAAAGATCGGCTTGGGGCGCCGCATCGATATTTCCCACGTTCGCCGCCTTGATTTAGAACCGTCGAGCCGCCGCACCGGGAGAATTCGGACTGCGTAAATGCGGCCGTCTGTAGTCTCGCTATAGGACACGCCTCGCCGAGATGTGCCAGCCTTGAGCATTTTGAGCCTCTCCTCAAAGTACGATGGCATCGCTGCGATACTCGCGCCAACGGCGGGAGCGAAGGCCGGTCTTCTCGGAGTGGCCTCGGTAGGTTGCCGGCTGCGAAGCCGCCGCTCGACTCTCACCCTCTCCCACGCCTAGAACAATTAGCGAACCTCGAGGGCGCTATGGGCAGCATGAAAGACCTACTCGGCGACATCCGCCGACCATCGGCGATACGCGCCGTCAAGGCATGACGACGTTCTCAGTGCATTGCGCAGCACCATGCGGGCATGTTTCGAAGCTCACGTTCGATGCGTTGCGATTACCCGACGAGACGTTCTTCATCGACATCCCGAGACGACGACGATTGATCTGTCAGAGCTGCGGACGCCGTGCCAAGGAGATGAGCTCCGCAAGCTGGAACGAGGTCGCCTTCCAAGGAAACGGCCGACGACCGATGGCGGTGTGGGTCGTTGTGATCAGCCTGCCGGACGGCGGTGAGGGTAGGTCGAGCCCGCTATCGTCAGAAGAACGAGCGATAAGGCTCGCGTTCGACCTGGCCGATAAAGGCCGATCGAGCTATGGTCGATAGACTTCGTGTCCGACGCCTTGTTCGATGGACGACGCTTGCGGGCGCTGACCTTCGTCGATGCGTATACGCGCGAGGCTCTGACGATCGAGGTCGATCACGGGATCAAGGGCGAGCAGGTCGTCGACGCGGTGACACGGATCGCGATGAGACGAAGCGCTCCGAGAACCATCCGTGTCGACAACGGCCCGGAGTTCGTCTCGAAAGCGCTCGATCGCTGGGCCTACGAGAACGCCGTCACGCTGGACTTCAGCCGGCCTGGCAAGCCAACCGACAACGCCTTCGTGGAATCGTTCAACGGCCGGCTGCGCGACGAATGTCTGAACACGCATTGGTTCTTGTCGCTGGCCGACGCCAGGGCCAAGATCGAGGCTTGGCGGAGGGACTACAACGAGAGCCGTCCTCACACCTCGCTTGGCTGGAAGACGCCAAACGAATACGCTGCTGCGGCGGCACTGAAAGCCGCCGAATGAACACCGGAACCTCACCTTCAGGGTGGAGGAGAAACCGGGGACCGTCACAACCGGACAGGCTCTAATCGCCGCTGGATGAGAGTTCGGGGGCAGGTCAAGCACTCGCCAGCCGGCCGCGATGCTCGAAGCTGACAAGTATCGGCATTTCGAAGGCTGCGGCTATCGCAAGAGCGCTCAGTCGTGCGCACATCCCGAGTTTGCAAAATCTGGACAAACGAGCCGGAAAGATTCACTCTCGAGCCGATCCATCAAATGCCGGGACTAAACACCTAGGCAGGCGTGGAGCTTGGTACGGCCAACATGGGAACAAATCGAAGCAGTCCGTTAATGTTTTTGAGCCACGGTTTTGGAAGTAGACGCTAGCGAAATCCAAAAGCTTCGAATGCATTCTCCCGCAGTCACGGGCGCTCCGCCGAAGCCTGTTCTCCCTCTCCCGCTCATCCCTCGGGCGGCAGGTCGCTATGCCTTCGCGCGCACTTTGAGCGCCCGCGAGATCGCAACGCTCGCTTCTCTGTTCGTCTTTTGGGTGTTCTGCAATCCGTTTTACGGCGTCGACGCCAGCAACTTGATCTACGCGGGGCGCGCGCTCGCCGACCTCGATCCGGGCGGCGTCGGACGCGATGCGATGTTCGTGCACGACGGCCAAAGCAGCTTCACGCTGTTCACGACGCTCTTCCGAGCACTGGCCGATACGATCGGGCTGTCACGCGCGTCGATGCTGATCGCGGCAGCCGCCGTTGCGGTCGCATTCCTTGGTGCCATCGTCCTGGCTTCGGCGATCGCGACGGGGCCAGCCCGATGGCTGATCGTCGCCTTCGCCGCCGCGCTACCGGCACAATACGGCGGCTACAAATTGTTCTCTTACGCTGAGGTGGCTGCAACACCTCGGCCGTTCGCTGAAGCACTCGTTCTGTGTGGTATCGCGGCGCTGCTTTGTCGCCGCTACGCTGCAGCGATCGCCCTCATGTCATTCGCCGCGCTGATGCATCCCATCATGGCAGCGAGCGGCTTCGCGCTTCTTGCGGCTTGGCTCGTCGTCGAGGATCGCCGGTGGCTCGGGCCGATGGCCTTCGTACTCGTCGCGGTGGCGATCGCTGCTGCAGTCGGGACCGCGCCCTTCGACCGGCTCACGACGATCGTCGACCCAGCCTGGACCGAGATTTTGAAGGGCCGCAACCCGCAGCTCTTTCCCTCCCTATGGCTCGACGGCTGGTTTGGGCGACTGACGGTGCGCGTCGCCACCCTTGTTATCGCCGCGCGCTTCGCCCCTCCGCGCGTGCGACGGCTATTTCTGCTTGCCATTCCTATCGGCGTCGGCGGACTTGCCGCAGCATACCTGTTCGGTGAGCGCGGCGGATCGCTCATCGTATTGCAAGCGCAAACATGGCGGATGATGTGGCTCGTCTTCGCTTTGGCGACGGGTGCTTTGGCGATCACGACGCGCGAGCTGTGGCGTTGCGGAGGTACCTCGCGGATCGCGCTGGGCTTGTTAGCCCTGGCCTGGGTCTTCGCCGATTACGACGGACCCGCATGCCTTTTTGCGATCGTGGCTGTTGGCGTGGTCTTCGCCATCGATCCGCAGCGCTACGCGTTCGCGGCACGGTGGCTCGACCTCGTTTTTGTTGTGCTCATCACGGGGGCGTTATATGGGCTCGCTCGCAACGAGCTGACAATCCTCGCGGCGCACGGGGTTCCAAACGAGCTTGCCGCCGAGGTACGCCGGGCTACGGCCACCGGGCTTGATTACACGCCTGTCGCCTTCTTAGCGGCAGTGCTGGCCATCACTAGGCGCCCGCGCTTCTGCACCCCCGCCGCCATCAGCACGACCGCAGCACTTTGCGCCGTGCTCGTCGTCCTGGTTTGGGACCAGCGCAGCGTAGCCAATGTCGGTTATGATTCCGGCGGCGGCGCTCCCGGCCTCGTACGAGCCATCGCGGATAGTCCCGGCGAAGTGTTATGGGTCGGCGGCGGTCGTCAGACTTGGTGGTTTCTGCACCGGCCGCAATGGCTGGCGCCGATCCAGGGCGCGGGACTCGTTTTCTCACGCCAGCTCGCGCTGTTTTATAAGGAGCGTACGGCTCGTGCCATCCAGGCGGGTCTTGCCGAGCCGGACCTGATGGAGCCGCTCACCCCGCATCCTAACGCGCAACCAAGCTCGATCACGGCAGGGGGCCTGGCGGCCTTCTGCGCGGCTGCCGACGCGCCCGCGTGGATCATCACGCCTCTCGACGGTGCAACAGGGCCACCCGGTGGCCTCTTGTGGCGCGGATGGACAGCACCGATTGCCGAGCTGCAGCCTGGTGTTGGCAACGGCGCCACCTGGCTACTCGTCTCGCATTACGCAATCACGCGATGCGGAGCAGGCGTCAAAGCTCGAGTTTGACGGCGCTGTTGCCGCACGAGCGATTTTGTTCGAGGCGATCAGCAGGCTTGTCTCGTCAGAGAAGCCGGTTGGTTGCGTACTGATAAGGCACTCGACAGGCGCCTCTCCTAACGTCTCGGCGCAGAGGTAGCGGCGACCTCGAGTAGAGGACCTTCCCCGCATGTAAGCTCGGATCAATGTCGGATCCGCCACAATGAAGGCGGTTCATTCTGGCAGCCCGGCCAGCAAAGATTTGAGAAAGGGGCTGGCAAAATCGAGAAACGCTCTCAGCTTCACTGGTAGGAGAGACGGTCCGGTATGCACAAGATGCACAGGAATTGGTTCCAGTCCGTAGGCGCACAGGAGGCTGTTTAGCCTACCCCCGGGAGTGCCGCGGCGGCCTGATATGACATCATGCGGCAACGCCCAGACCGGCCCCTGCAGCCTCGATCAGAGCATCAGCGGTGTTTACGGATAAGCGCGGGCGAATCGCGACCTGCCTATGTTCGTCTCCGCGGCCGAATGACCAGCTACGCAATGTCTGGAGTCCCTCGAAAGCAAGGCAATCGTGGTTGGCGAGGTCGGCAGGCGTTTGCGGTATTCCGCGCCGCGTTAGATAATCGGGGCTGGCGCAAGTAATCCACTTAACCTCGCCAAGTCGAACAGCGACGAGTCCGCTATCTGGAAGCCGCCCCAGGCGCACGGCGACATCGACGTGGTTGTCGATGAGGTCGACGACGGTGTCGGCCATCACAAGCCTAACGGTTACATCGGGATAGGCCTGCAGAAACTGTAACACCACCGGCAGCATGTGCAGTTTTCCGAACATGATCGGTGCGGTAATCAGGAGTTCGCCGCGCGGCGCATGATACTCGCCAGATGCGGTGCGTTCGGCTTCGTCGAGTTCGCTCAGAATCCGGCGGGTTGCTTGTACGAAGGCAGTTCCGGCATCGGTCAGCAGCAATTTGCGAGTGGTTCGCACAACCACTTGCGTGCCCAGATGCGCCTCCAGTTCGGATATTTTTCGGCTGACGGTGGGCAGCGACATGCCGAGAGCGCGCGAAGCCGCCGAAAGGCTGCCGCCATCGACGGCGGCAATAAGCGTGCGTATCGCATTAAACCGGTCCATATCGACCCTTTCGAATTTCAGAAGCTAGACTATCGGGATCAACCGGTACAGCTTCAGTTCGGAAGGTTCTATTTTCTTGTTATCAGCAGAGACACTCGGTGTCGCCGCCGGGAGCTTCAGATGCAACGCAAATGCGTCCCAGCAGCGTCAAGGTCATAGCCCTAGCAACGCTGCATCCTCTCGAAGTCTCGAGGCTCGCCGCTCGTTCGATCTCGCTCCGTCTTTGAATCCATCAACGCCGTGGCGGCTGCCTTCCATCCCCAGACCCGTCGCGCGCGAGCCGCCGTACCAAGGACCATCACCATGACCCAAACCATTCACGCTACGACCTACCATTTCGCCACCGTGAACGACCGCAAGGTGTTCTACCGGGAGGCGGGCGACCGCGCACGGCCAACAATCCTGCTGCATGGCTTTCCAACGAAAAAGCTTCATGTTCCGCAACCTGATCCCGCAGCTTGCCGACGTGTTCCATGTTATTGCGCCAGACTATATCGGCTTTGGCCAGTCCGACGCGCCATCGGCAACCGAGTTCGACTACACGTTTGACAATCTCACAGCCCACGTCACCGGCTTGATCGACGAACTCGGGCTTCAATCCTACGTCCTTTATATGCAGGACTACGGCGACCCGGTGGGCTTTCGCATCTTCGCCCAGCGACACGACGCGGTGAAGGGCTTTATCATCCAAAACACAAACGCCTACATGGAAGGTGTCGGCGGTCCGCCCAAGTTGGTGTTCATGCCGTTGTGGGAAAAGCGCGACGCAGCGTCGGAGGAAGGTGCACGCGCCTTCCCAGGCTGGAACGGCGAAGTTTCAATATAGCATCGGCGCGAAAGATCCGGAAGCAATCAGCCCGGACAACTGGACCCACGACCAAGCACTACTCGACCGCCCCGGCACCGACGCCTACCAGCTCAACTTACTCGAGGACTATAAAACAAACGTCGCCGCCTATGACAGCTGGCAGGCGGCTTTCCGCCAGCATCAACCAAAAACGCTGATTGTTTGGGGCAAGCACGACCCATTCTTCACCGAAGCGGGCGCACAAGCCTTTTTGAAGGACCTTCCCAAGGCGAGGCTCGTTTGGCTCGACGCGGGTCACTTCGTCCTCGACGAGAACTGTCGTCGCAAGCGAGATCAAGGCGGAGTTTGCTGAAAGCTGAGCCCGCGCGAACACCGTTACCGCCCCCTCGCTCCGTGCGGGCGCCGGCTCCCCAACCATTCCCGAAGATCCCGTTCGAGACGCCGCCGTGCTGTCGGCCGGCGACCTGCCTCTTCTCACGTAAAGGATTACTCTCTTGAACACCCCCGACCGACATTGTCCGCGAGTTCTACGCCAGGCTTTCGGACGGCGACCCCACCGGCGCGCTTGGCCTGATGGCGCCGGACATCGAGCTTTTTCGAAACGCCTTGAGGCGCGCAGAGGCGGTCGCAATAATCGCCTCTGGATGTGCGACACCACTTCGTCTCTTGGCAGGCCACCTTCGCCCGGCGGTTTTGATAGTTCGAAGGCCATCGCTCGAAATAGCTACCGCGTCTTGCAACCGGGAAAATCGACGCTCGTTGGGACAGCGTCTCTAGTTCGAGCGGATCATGACCAGAAGTCGTAAAGTTCGAAGACCAGAGGTCGGGCCGAGCAAGGCCAAAGCGCCGACCCCCAGCCGGGCGCGCCGGCCATTCTCGGTCTTCTCTCTTCTGTTTAGCGCCGTGCGTTTTGCCTTCGCATTCCGCCGCGAGGGCCAACGCCAACCCCGGAGCTTGGACGCGCTGAAGCCGCAGGGCGACGGCGGACGCGCGGCCGAAACGAAAGCGCTTGGGAAAGATGCCAACGCACCGCATGAGATTCCGGCGCGTGGATGGTGGCAGGTTGCGAAGCGCACCGCTCAGAAATTCTCTGAAAACGAGTTGCTGTCAGAGGCGGCGAGCGTGACGTTCTACGCTCTGCTCTCGCTCTTTCCGGCCATCACAGCCATCGTGTCGATCTACGGCCTCTTCACCGATCGCTCGACGATCGAAGGCCAGCTTGCGAACGCGTCCTCGCTCGTCCCCAGTGGCGGCATGGATATCATTCGCGAGCAGGTTCATCGACTGACACAAAGCCCCGCCAGCGGTCTCGGAGTCGGCGCCGTGATTGGACTGCTCACCGCCATGTGGAGTGCGAACGCAGGCACGAAGGCGATGTTCAGCGCCTTGAACGATGTCTACGGCGAACATGAAGAGCGGGGCTTCGTCAAGGTGACCGCGATCTCACTGGCCTTCACTGTCGGAGGGGTCGCGCTGGTTCTCCTCGGGATTGGTCTCATCGCGCTTCTGCCGCTGCTTTTCGGCAGCATTGGGCTCGGCGGCGTTTTCGATGTCGTCGCTCGCATTGCCCGCTGGCCGGTCATCGTCCTGATCATGGTCGCGGCGCTGGCCATGCTCTACCGCTTCGGCCCCAGTCGGCATCTCGCCGAATGGCAGTGGGTGACATGGGGCGGCACGATCGGCGCGGTGAGCTGGATCGGCCTCACTATCAGTTTCTCTTGGTACGTCGCTCACTTCGGCAGCTACAATAAGACCTATGGGTCGCTGGGTGCCATCATCGGTTTTATGACTTGGATCTGGCTCTCGACGACTGTGCTGCTCCTCGGCGCACAAATTAACGCTGAGTTAGAGACGCAGACGGAGAGCGACTCCACCGTCGGCGCGGGAAAGCCGCTTGGCTCGCGAGGCGCAGCGTCTGCTAATACTGTCGCTCCTTAAGGCCACGTCCGGCTCTCTATGCAGGCCAGTAGCGCTTAGCGCTGATGCTGAACGCGAAAGGCCCGCCCCGCCGAAGCGGGACGGGGGATTCAGGTGTCAAATGCGATTTGGTTAGCCGCTTCTATTCATGACGGGGTCGTTCGCGGGCCGATCCTTGATCGAGGCGAGCGTCACCGATCGGTGTCGGGGGCTTGGCTTGCACTGATCGAGAACGCGTTTAAGGGGCGAGGTGGGTGAACGGGGCGTCGGCTCCGTCGCTCAGGGCGCGGAGGGCCAGAGGGCTCTGTTGCAATCTCTTGGCGTGAGTGCGCGGGACGGGATGAGCAGGCGGCTGGTCCTGTCAGGCTACCTCGGCTTCAAGCCGTTTGTTGAGCAGCCTGACGACCTCGGACAGGGCGGATGCGCCCAATCCGAACGCGCGCTCGACGATGCGAGCCTCGCCACGGATGTCGCCTGTGACGTTGAAGGCTGATGCCTGTCCTTTTCGAAGGGCGCGCATCACCTCGAAACCTTTGATCGTGGCGTAAGCCGTCTTCAGCGACTTGAATCCCCGCACAGGGCGGATCAGCTGCTTCAGCTTGCCGTGGTCTGCCTCGATCACGTTATTCAAGTACTTGACCTGCCGGTGCTGCACGTCCTTTGGGCACCGACCCTCCTTCTTCAGCTCGGCCAAGGCAGCAGCGTAGGTCGGCGCCTTGTCCGTGTTGATGACCGTTGGCTGTTCCCAGTCCTTCAAGCCACGCAGCGCCTTGCCCAGGAAGCGCTTGGCAGCCGCGGAGTTGCGGGTCGGCGAAAGGTAGAAGTCGACGGTGTTGCCGAGCTTGTCTACGGCCCGATACAGGTAGGCCCACTCACCCCGGACCTTCACGTATGTCTCGTCCACCCTCCAACTGGTTGAGCGCGGCTGGCGCCACTGCCAGCGCAGGCGCTTCTCCATCTCGGGAGCATACTTCTGCACCCAGCGGTAGATCGTACTGTGGTCAACCACGACGCCGCGCTCGCCCATCATCTGCTCCAGGTAGCGGTAGCTCACGCCGTAGCGGCAATACCAACGGACGGCCCACATCACGATCTCGCCCTCGAAATGCCGCCCCCCTTGAAGTCCGACACAGTCCCATCCCTTCCTGACCAGCCTACCACGCCGCGCGGCCGACATGTTTGCAACAGAGCCGTTTGTTGGCAGGTCCGTTGTAACAGGGTGCTAGGAATGGCCCTGATAAGGCCAATCTGTTATTTCGGGACTGCTCCACGATTGTTTTATGGAAGGATAGTCTCCCAAAGGTTCGAAACCGACCGAAGCACTCCCAGCAGAGGCATGCTCGTTTGATCGTCAAGCGTCACAATAACAATGGATGCCTCACCGAACATGGCGGTTCCCAGAGGTGCGCCGAAAATGCCCGAAGTTCGCGAGACCTGACTGGCATTTGTAAGCTTTGGTTTCCCCAACGTCAGCTTGTCGTGCTTCGACGCGTTGGCGATGTCTTTCACCAAGCCGAAGTCGGGGCATTGATTTACCAAATGATCAGTGAGGTCTTTCAGTGTTTAGTACGATGGGACTTCCAGAAACAGATAGTCGGCTACGTGGAAGAGCACGATAGCTGCCAGCCGGCCGCGGCGCAGATTTAATGGCTCACGGTAGAACTCGTCCAGCGTGGGTTTTGCGGTAGCGAGATAGAAGTTGCGAGCGCCGGTAGGCATGAGAGAGTTCCATTTGCGCGGCAAGGCGGGCCCTTTTTTGAAGAGCCGACATCGTTTGCAACCGCCTAAAGGTCAGTTGTTGAACTTTTTAGGCACGACTTTTCTTATATGTATGCAGCGCAGAACACGAGAGATTATGAGCAATTACGCGATCCCGATAAGCTCTCCTGGTTTGTCGGCAGCCCCCGCCAAAGACGACAAGTGCCGCATCTTTAGTCTTGACGGGGGCGGGGCGAAAGGCTTTTACATTCTTGGAGACTTGTTGCCTCGATCGCTCCCATATAATCATATTTACCGTCTTCAAAAGCCGTCAGCGCATCATCTTTATTGAAGATCTGGCCGCATTCGCGAAAGCAAAGACTGTCGGCAAGGATGTGGCGAGAGGCAAACCAGACATCGACCCGCATGTGTTCTCCATGTGCGGGCCTGCCTTAAGGCCCCCTCGTCAAACCCAGCCGCAGCCTACAATCGCAAAGCGACTGGAAGCAGCGTGTCGGCCGGATGACTTCGGCACCACTTCCTGTCGCCAGTGCGTTAAGGATGTGTACCCTTCGGCTCACCCGACATGGTCAGTGGCCGGCACCCATCGGGTGGTCCGGTGATTATCTTAGTTCATGGTCGGCCTGAGCGCGAGGGCTGGTGTGGCCGGCGTAGCTGGTCCGGGTTGCGGAGCCGGCCACACCAGGGTTTTGGGAGCGGGTGGCCGATAGCCGAGCGATGAGTGCGGGCGGATTTTGTTGTAATGGCACCGCCAGCCCTCGATGATGACCTTGGCTTCGTTGAGCGAGTAGAAGATCTCGCCGTTCAGCAGTTCATCGCGAAGCTTCGAGTTGAAGCTTTCGCAATAGCCGTTTTCCCATGGACTTCCCGGCTCGATGTAAGCCGTTCGCGCTCCCGCGGCGACAATCCATTCGCGAACCGATTTGGCGATGAACTCCGGGCCGTTGTCGGAACGTATGTGACCCGGCACGCCGCGCAGGATGAACAGATCCGACAGCACGTCGATGACGTCGGTCGAGTTCAGCTTTCGGCTCACCCGGATCGCCAGGCACTCTCGGGTGAACTCGTCGATGACATTCAGCATGCGGATCTTTCGTCCATCGTGAGTTCGGTCCTCGACGAAGTCGTAGGACCAGACGTGATTGGGCCGCTCCGGCCGAAGCCGAAGGCACGATCCGTCGTTGAGCCAGAGCCGGCCCCTCTTCGGCTGCTTCTGCGGAACCTTGAGCCCCTCCCGTCGCCAGATCCGTGCGACACGCTTGCGGTTCACCACCCAGCCCGCCTGGTGCAGCATCGCCGTGATCCGACGATAGCCGTAGCGGCCGTACTGGAGAGCGAGCGCGATGATGTCGGCGGTGAGGGCCGCCTCATCATCACAGCGCGCTGGGATCTTGCGTTGCGTCGAGCGATGCTGGCCGAGAACCCGGCAGGCGAAGCGCTCCGAGACACCGTGTTTGGCAACGACACGATCGACACAAGTCCGACGACGAGCGGGGCTCAGAAGTTTCCCGAGGCGGCTTCCTTCAGGATCAGCTTCTCCAGCGTCAGATCAGATACAGCGCGTCGCAACCGCGTATTCTCGGCCTCGAGGTCCTTCAGCCGTTTGACCTGGTCGCCCTTCAGGCCGCCGTACTCCTGACGCCACCGATAATACGTGACCTCGGTCACCTCGATCGCTCGCACGGCCTCAGCGACTGGTCTTCCTTGCGAGACCAACACATCGACCTGCCGTAACTTCGCGACGATCTCTTCCGCCTTGTGTCTCTTCCTCGGCATATCTCGATCCTCCTCCATGGCAAAAGCCATACATCAGGGAGGACCACTTCAAGGGGCGCAGACCATCAGCACGACGAATGCCACAATCAGGGCCGACAAGGTGAAAGGGAAAAGTGATGCCTTCGCTACGAACTGTGTTCCTCGGCTTTTTCCTGCCGCTTGCAAGTCCTGCTTTGTCGCAGACGCCTCTTGAGGGTGCCGATTATGTCTCGGTCGCAGCGCAGCCAAAAAATGTAGGAGATGCGGCAGCCGAGGCGATCGTCTACCGAATGACGGGCGCCTACGAAGCAGGACTTGCGACTGTTGACGGCATGGCAGCCGATTGGTTGAGGTCTCGCGCTCCACACGCTGCAAAACCCGCCCTGGTGCTTGATATCGACGAGACAGCTCTTTCGAACTGGAAGATCATCACGCGAGACGATTTTGGGCGGCCTATTGCAGGAGGATGCGACCTGGCTTTGGATGCCCCTTGCGGATGGGCTGCATGGGACCAACTTGGCCGCGACCCGGCGATCAAGCCCACGCTGTCATTGTTCGAGGCCGCTAAAGGCCTGAACGTAGCCGTCTTCTTCATCACAGGGCGCCCCGAAGCGCAGCGCGCTGCAACAGAGCGCAATCTCACTGAAGTGGGTTACATCAGCTACCTAGAACTCTTCATGGTTCCAGCCAATCAGCACTTTGCTTCTGCCGCGGATTTCAAAGCACCCGTACGAGCCAAGATCGAACGCAACGGCTTTGGACATAATCGCCAACGTCGGCGACCAACCATCCGATCTTCGTGGCGGCTATTCCGAGAAAAAGTTTCTACTGCCTGATCCGTTTTATCGAGTGCCCTGAGCATGTCGGCAGCACCACCATAACAATACTTGGCCGCCTCGCGCCGCAACCTCCCCCGCCAAGCGTTGTTTCACGTCGCGGGCAAGGTAGAACATCCCACCATGCCGTTTACGGCGGCCGCAACGTGTTGCCGGGGCTGCCCGAGGCCCGCCGCGTCCAGGCTGAGAAGCGACGCCCGGGAGTAAGGCATAAGGCACCGAACGTCGCCTCAGAACTGAGGTTACCGCGTTGGCCGGCGGCTGCCGTAGCCTCAGCGCACCTAAATCGACTGTTACCTGCACCAAACGGAGACCATCATGACGAGCACCTGCTCGGCAGCCGATACCGGCTTGCCTTCAAAGATCATCACCTTCCTCATGTCGCCACCGCCGGCCAAGTTCGAGCCGGGTCGGCAGCAATTCGAAGCCGCATTCGTCGCGCTCTGCCTGTCCTGGCAATTCGCCCATCTGGACGATGTCGGCATGGACCGCGCGATCGAGGAGCTGGTGCGCCGAAACCGTTGTGGCGCCGCGACCATCATCCAGGAGAACGTCGCCGCGATCCGCATGCTGTACACGTCCACCGCCACGGCCGAAGAGAAGGACTCGATATCCAGTTGGAACGTATCGACGGTATCATCACTTCCGGATTTGGTAATACATAAAACCTTGAAGACTTGTTAGCCCGGTATCGTAGAGCAACACATTAAGATTTCCATAATGTTTGATTTTGTTCGAGACGAGCACGGCCGATTCGGAGTTGTTTTTATCGGCGGCATAGTTGCCAACTGGGTCGCCGGCATCCACATAATCAGTGATTTTTGCAGAACGACCTTTGGTGAATTGCGTATTGATGCCTGGTCCAGCGAATGCATCCCCACTCAAGCCGGTTTTAGATGCCGCATATTCTGCCTCAGCAGCGCCGAGCGAGTGCCCTGTCAAAAAAACGTTATTTCTGGGAATTCCTCTATTCGCGGCAATATTAATCACCTCTCTAGTATCTTTGACAGCGGTACCTGCTGAATCCGGCTTCTTCCCGCCATAGAGTTGAAAATCGTCAATAAGTTGTCCCGCAGGGGTGCGTGAGATCGCAAAAGCAAAGCCGCCCGTGCGCGCAGGTGAATGCGCGGGGCGGCTCAAGCTACCCACCGTGATTGCGGCAGAGCGGGCTCCGAAACCTAACGCTTCGTTAAGCGGGTGAAAACGTTTCGTAGAATAACGATTAATCTTAAGCACGTGCTTGGCCTTCGCATCCTGCCAGGCACGGCATAGCGCCAGCCGGAAGCGCGTCGTCGCCAAGGGGGCACGCTGTGTGTCTTTTGCTGTTTACCTGAGGAGCGCTGGCCAGCCGCGCGGCGATCAAACACAGGCTGGCTTGCACCTCCTGGCGCCTGGCGCCTCCGGTCGATGATCGCCTTGAGGCGGGCTATCGGATGCGCGCTTGCGTGACGATTCCAACTTCCCAATTAACAGTTTACGTTCGATGCCTGCTCAAAGGTGCCGTCGCTTGATCCCAGCATCGAACACGGGGCCGCATGTTGCGCTCAACGAGGCCCGGTTAGTTTTTAAGCAAAGGAGGAGCTTATGCTCGTCCGGATAGCTGTCGGCGCATAGTCGCATAGCGTCATCTGTACAGGCGGCCTTCTCATCAGGTGTAACTGCGTAGGGGTCCTTTGGCGACGCGAATGACTGGCTCGTCCACATTATGCCAAGCAACAAGCTCACCGAGACGACTGACGTTCGCATTCTAACTTCCGATACGAAAATGCACATGGTTCTCTGTCGTTAGAGAGCCAGCCTGCGTCGCCATCAGCGCCCTTCCAGAGAAGGCCATTCACGCGCACAACGATCCCTACGTTCTGGCGGATCGAAGATGCATGAAGGCGGCGGCGATCAAATGGTTCGGCCGCGCGGCCTATCACAGCGTGATAAATCGCAAGCGCGATCACAGCGCCGACGACAGCAACGAACATGCTGTAGAGATTGAAGCCCGTGACCGGAGCCGCGCCGAGCAGCGTGAAGACATAACCGCCAATCACGGCACCTACAATGCCGAGCACGGTATCGATCAACAAGCCTTTGCCAGATTTGTCGATGATCATGCTTGCAATGAACCCGGCGATACCGCCGAGGATGAGCCATCCAATGATTGACATGTGCCTGCTTCCTTTTGTTTGAGGCAACACTCTTCTTAAGGGGCGGGTGCTTGCCTCCAGGAGGTAATCTAAGCCGCCTACTTTCGAGCCGCTGCCTCGCCCGCATCCATGACCTCGGTCACGACGTCTTTGAGTTTCTTGCTGACATTTCCGCTTAGCGCGCCATCAACGTAATCGCCCGCGCTTTTGCCCCCTGCGAAGCCATGCTGCTGCAAGCTACTGCGGCCCTGGTCCACGATCGCGCCTGCCGCCGCACCGCCCTTGTCGAGAACACCCTGGGCCGCATCGCTTGCGGCATGACGCACGCGTCCGGCGATGTCGCACAACGCTGCTTCTTCCTGATCCGTCTGCAGGATCAGCGCGGCCAAGACAGCACCGGCCGCCAAACCCAGTGCGCCGAGCATCGCCGGGCTCGCCAGTAGGCTGGTACCAATGCCGCCTGCCGCTTGTCGCCCCGCATCGAAGCCTTGCGAGACGCGATCGCCGATGTTGCTTGCGGCGTCAGACGCAGCGCCTGCGGTACAAGAAGCCAAGTCGCTTGTTTGATCGACAAGATCGCCGGCTTTGTCACGATCATTTTGAACGCCGGCTGTCGTGCCGTCGCGAAAGGAGCCAGCTATATTCGCGACGCGCGTCGCGAAGGATGCTTTGTCTTCGTCCTGCCCCTGCTGCACTCCTAGTGCGCTGACCCTGGTCGTATGCAGCCGTTCGCGGTAGCCCTCGTCCGTGTCTTCTGGCATACGCGCAGCCCTAAGTTCCCCCGCCGCGAGACGCTCCTTATCATGAGGCGCCGGGCAACAGCGTCGTCCGACGTTGCGCCAACGCGTTCAATCCCTGCCGGGCGCTGCGATGCCGCGACCAGCCATGCCAACCCGATGCCGGTCAGCGCAACGGGGAGCGGATTGCGCTTCACGCTGCTCGTCAACGAGTCGAGGAACTCGGAACCGCTGCTGCTGCGAAGATAGGCCACGGCATCATCGGCGATGCGACCCGGGGTAAACCGATCTTGGAGCAGACCAATACGGCTGTCTAAACGCGTGCGCGTCGCTGCAAGGTCATTTTCGATACGATTGAGGTCAGTGGTTGACATCGGCGTGCTCCTGCACGAGGCGGGCGTCTTTCTGCAGGCTTGCAGCGGTGCGCTCAGGTATCAGCGTTTTCAGCGAAAGCATCGCCAAGCCAGCACGGGCGACGATGGCGCCCACTAAGATGATCCCAACGCCGACGACGAGCGCCGACGCCCATACTGGTATCACCAGCGCCAACGCCGCGGCGGCCGCTTGCAAAAGGACCACAAGCCCAGCAAAGGCGACGAGCGCCCCGCCGCCGAGCCATATTGTGCCCATGAGAAGGCGATCGAACTTCTGATCGAGCTCAGCGCGGGCAAGCTTGATCTCGCCGCGAACGAGATCCTGGACGTCGCCGACAAGCCCGCCCAGCATGGCGCCAATCCCTTCGCGCGGCGGAAGCGTACGGCGGTCGAAAGCAAGGTCATCGCGCGTCATGGCGGATCTCCGGGACGTGGGGCAGATCGTCAGCCGAGGCGCCGGCGGCAGCTACCTTGCCGAAGCGTACGAGAGCAAATCCTGCCAGCAGGGAGGCGCCAACGAAGACCGCTGGTTGCCGTCGCGCGAAGC
The DNA here is from genome assembly GCA_965214415.1 of uncultured Lichenihabitans sp. GTDB lineage: Bacteria > Pseudomonadota > Alphaproteobacteria > Rhizobiales > Beijerinckiaceae > RH-AL1. Next base: position 3,226,523 of record CBDCBQ010000003.1, on the reverse strand, counting down.
TTTGAGCCTTCGTGACCAGGCTAGCGAGATCTTCGCTACCGAGCGTGTCAGCGACGCCGGTCAGCTCGGACGCTCCGCGCTTCATGAGGTTGCCGATCCAGGCCTTGTCGTCTGTCAAATCCGCGCTTGTCTTGTTCAGGGCTTCGGCGACATCTCTAATTCGGGTTGCGGCATTTGTTTTCTGCTCATTGGCGAGCGTCAGGGCATGCGCCTTCCCTTCTTCGAACAGGGCACTTCCGCGGACTTGCACGTCGGCAGCGATGTCGCTTGCATCGGAGGCCGCCTGAGATCCCGCGCGGCGCGCCTGGCCGATCGTACCAGTCAGGTCTGGCGAAGCCTTGTCCTCAGATGTCAAAGTCTCCGGCATATTATCCTCGCGCGCACGTTAGTAAATCTGGCATGGAAGCCTTCGGAACACGCCGCGCGGTGTTACCTGCGCGGCGATCGAGCCCTTACTTGCTGCTTTTCGTATGCGCGGCCTTCGAGGACTCGTGCGCCTTTGTCGAATGCCCGTGCGCGGTCTCGGAGTGCTTTTTCGCGCTCGCTTCGTCGCCCTTGTCATGATGCTCGGCAGCGGTCTTGTGGGCCTTGGCAGCCTCCTCGTGATGTTTCGAGGCTTCCTTGTGCGATGTCGCAGCCATGTCTCGTCCTCCGTAGATCGACGATTCGTTCGAAGACGTCGCCAATCATTGATGCGCTGGCTTGCAATCCGCCGGTCGCGCTTCCGGCGGATCTCGACAGCCGAGACCGAGATGGTCTTGACCGAACGATCACATCCAGTCGTTGCGAACCGTGGCAGCCGGCTTGTTCAGGTGCAGGTGCTCGTCGACCCGGGCGATCCAACTCGTCGGAATGAAGTGATGCATTCCGTCGGCAGACGCGGACTTGGTCAACTTGACCCGGTCCGTCCCATCCATGTGATCGACCGTTCCAACCTTCTCTCCGTCGGAGGCAAGGACATCCATGTGCTCGACGATCCGAGAGTGCATGTCGGCTGCTGCTGTTCCGCCCGTAGCAACGATGGGGCGCTCGAGGCCGGCCCCGGTGCCGCGAACGGCACCGCCAGCGGCCAGGGTTGCGTCATCGACCTCAAGCTCGGTCCGTCGGACCGTATCCTTGATCTCCTCGGTCCGATCCGTAGCGGTCCGGTTCAGGCCGACCTCCTCGTAGACTCTCGCCTCTTTCGAGACGACCGCCTCTTCATGATGGCCTTCCGCCGAGATCGTGCGCTCCTGGAACAGGTTCTCTCCGGCGCCGAGCGCTCGACTGACGGGGCGCCGGCTGACATCGACGGTCTCGCTGTGGAGCGTGACAGACTCCGTGACCGGCTTCTCGACGACGTAACTGCGCAGGCGCACGCGGCCATGCGCAACGTCGCGTTTGCCAACGCGCATCGTCTCCTCGGCAAGCTGGATGGTTTCGTCGCCAAGTCCAGTTCCGCGCGCTCCGACAGCCGTTTCAGCCACAGGCATGGTGCGAGACGCCGTCGTGCCAGTGAGGTCTTCAGCCGGCGCGGCCGTACCGAGCGTCGCGGCAGTCGACGTTTCTTGTCGATAGGCCACAGGGGTTTCGAGACCGCGCGCGGCCGCCATGGTCGAGCCGACCGCAGGGGCTGCATCATGGCGCCCGGACCATCCTTCCGACTTCCACTGGGTCTCCCGCTCGTTCATGTCGACTGCACCCTCATCATCGAGGATGTCGATCACGCGGTCGTAGTGCGCCTCATCGGTATGCGCCGTCAGCAGGTATCCGCCGCGGCTTAGCCCCTCGGCGTACGCATGCTTGTCTTCTTCCGGCGCAAACATGTTTTTCACGGACCCCCAGAAGCCGCCTTCCTGCGAAGTCGAAGTCGTCATGATCGCAGCGCCGGCGCGATTGGGATCGTTGCCCTCGACCACGCTGACCATGCTCGCTGGCACGCCAGTCGCGATGACGTTTGCCTCCGCCTTGGTGGCGGCGGCACGGGTATCAAAGAAAGCAGTGACGGTTCGATCGTGGGTCATGTCAGCGGTTGTCATGGCGTGTCCTTGCTGGTGGGTATTGATGGGCTTGGCTCTTCGATGTTCGCGCGGTCGATGACCGCATGCTGACGGCGCAAAGTCGTCGGCATCTCGACAGATCTTTCTTCGACCCGTCGGCGAATATGGATTTCCTCCTTGAGGATGAGCCGCTTCTCAATGAAGAGGACCTCCTCGAGGATCGGCACGATCGTCAGATCGCCTTCGGTCCTCATTGTCGGTGCGACGTCGACCTCCCGGTCAATCGCCACACGTGTCACGTCAACGTGCTCGTCGCGCAGGACGCTGCGAACAATTTCCTCGAAGGTCTCTGTTTGGGTACGAACCTCGACTTTCCCAGTCGAGACCTGCCGCTTGCTGATCGTGGCGATTTCCTCGGCAAGCAGCAGGCGATCGGCTGGTTCCTCATCGTCGCGGTGGTCGATCATCAAGCACTCTGACCGTTGGACGAGGAATATTGGTTTAGGAGCGAACAACGCGAGTGGCGGCCGGCCGCTCGACTTCGATGACGCGACGCCTTGTCGCGATCAGGCCGCCAGCAGCAGCGGCGAGCGCGCCGAGCAGGAGGTCGACGAAGATCCCGAAAGATGTTTTCGACGCTCCGGCGGAGGCGGTGTCGGCGGCGTCCGCCGCCTTCTGCTTGGCGTCTGCGACGGTTTGCTGGATCTTGGCCTGAGCGTCATCGAACTTCTTCGTCGCGTCGGCTTTGCTGATCTTCATCTGCGCGGCGGTGATGTCGATGATCTGCTCTTTCGCAGCCGGTGCGTCCGCCCCGCCTTGCTTGTAGGTTACAAGATCAGTCGCGATGGCTTTCTGTGCATCCTGGGGGCTCATGGTTGCCGGATCTGGATTGGGCGGCTGCAGATAGGCCTGTGCCTGCTGCTGCACCATGTCTGGCGAGATACCAACCGAGCTTGCGATCGGCGCCGCGGCGCTTTTGATCCCGCCACCCGCCGCCGAGACAGCACTGCTCATGGCAGAGAAGCCACCGCCGATAATCCCGCCAATCGCTGTGGTCAGCAGGTACACGGTAAAGATGGTCGAGATGCCCCACGTCACCAGCCCATGCAGGAGGCCGTCGAACTTGATTTCGTTGCCCGCCAGCCAAGCCGCGACATAGCCGCCGACAAACAGCGCGATGCAGCTCGACAGCGCCCACCATAGCCCGGCGCCAATGCCGAAGCTCGATGCACTGGGCGTGCTGCCGGCGTTGACGTTGACCGTTCCGAGCCCCACGACCGCGCCGAGCAGGCTAAGCAGGATCTGAATGGATAGCACGAGCACGACGGCGCCAAATATGGCCGCCCACGATATGCGCCGGTGCGTATGATGACTGACGTCCCAAAGGTCGGTAGAGGGATAGGCTCCCCCATCGCGACCTGACTCATCACGTAAAATAGTTGTCATAAAGCCCCGAGACTTGCGCCGGCGCCATCTCTATTTAGCTGCGCTGCTCGCACAAGTGGCTAATGGTAAATATGGTTCAATGGCATAAAAGCACTATGGACCTAGTCATTTCACGCGATCTTGTGGGTCACTAGTGTGATTGAGCATGCCGTCCCAGGGCCTTTGCACTGCTGGCTCGGCCACCGAAGCCGGCTTAGTCGGGATCAATTCTTCCTCCGCTCGCTCGTGTGATTGACCATGCCACGCTGACGCGCCCACACCGCTGCCTCCGTCCTTTTGTGAATGCCGGTCTTGCGATAGATGCTGCGGACATGATTGCGGACTGTGTTGACTGCCACACCCAGGGCCAAACCGATCGCCTTGTCCGTCGCGCCTTGCGCAATGAGCGCGAGGACCTCCCGCTCGCGAGACGATAGGTCCTCGCTTCCGCATCCATTCGAGCGAGGATCTGGCGGTGCGTAGCTGTTGATTTTCGCAACGATTTTTTGACCAAGCCATGATGAGTCCTGCATGACGGCCTCGACCGCCGCCAATAGCTGCGCTTCAGAACGACGCTGAGATGTCACGTTTTGTATAACAGTCAGGACGCAGCGAGCATCCAGGATTGTCACGCTCTCCGACGACATCAAGCAATCGACAGGGTCGCCCAGATTAGTGTGCAGGCACACTTCTGCCGAATGGACACGTCCGGTCTCGCGCGAAAGAGCCTCAGGTTGAGGATGACGACGATGCGGTACCAACAGGTCAATCGGGATTTGACCCCAGGGACAAAGTAGCGCGCGTCGAGCGCGGGCCGTCGGGAGTGGGGGAAGCGATGCCTTACAAGGTCGATAGGCAATGTCGAGACCGACCTGCACGGCGCCGAAGCTGATCTCGCAATGTCCATCGCTGCCGACAACCAGCGTGGCCGGTCCGCAGAGGTCGAGGAAGTCGCGGTCCCAGAGGTTTGCCTCGACGATCCGCCAGCGGTCGACGAGCGCGCTCTTCGCCTTCGTCACGTTGCGGGCTAGTGCACTGACGAGATCGGAGGATTCACATCGACCGCATCGCGAGGGATCGCATACCACTCTGAAGCACGTGCTGCGGGCAAGCGTCGTACTGCTCTCGGCGCAGCGACTGCCGGTCCTCGAAGTGGCCAAGCGGGCGGGCGTTAGCCGCCCTATGGTGTGGCGCTGGCAGCGCCGCTACGCCGAGGAAGGTGTCGAGGGGTTGCTGCGAAGACCCGCCCGCCAGGCATCGCTCCCACAAGCCAGGGCAAGATCCACGAGGTTGTCGCCTTGACGCTGAGGCGCCGCGGGGCTGCGTCACGCATTGGACCGGTCGCGCGATGGCCAAGGCCAGTGGCCTGTCGTTGCGGACGATCCAACAGATCTGGGCCGACCACAAGCTGCAGCCGCATCGGGTGCGTACCTTCAAGCGCTCCACCGATCCCGACTTCGCGGCCAAACTCGACGATTTCGTTTGGCTCTATATCGATCTACCGCGTCACGCGGTGGTGTTTTCCTGCCCTTGAGCCGCCTAACGACGACTCAGCCGATTGTCACCGCTGCCCCCCCGTCTCGCACGGGATGCTTCCGCTGTCAGTTCCGGCCCGTGCTGTCGATGGCATATTATCTGGTGGCAGATTTTCGACCAGATGAACAACCTTGATCCCATTGGCTGTTGCCCAAGCCTTAGCTGCGGAGATGGCAGCTTCTCGATCGCCACAGTGCGGAGGCGCGTAGCGAAGCATTTTCCTGGTAGCGCCTTTTTTTATGCCGAACGCTCGGTATGTCCCGCCGGCTGTTCTCGCGACCAAGACATGGTCGGCCGGGAATAGAGGCACCTCAGCTAGGCCGACTGAGCGGACTTCGATATTCAAAGGCGTTCCTCGCGTGCCGTCCTCGACAAAAGCGTGGCATGCGGATCAACATCGACACAGAGCGCGGAATGCCGCACACGGCGGCTATTAGGCTGCGGGATCTGGAAAGTTGCGAAGCATTTCCGCGTTAACCAGCGACTAGGCTGGTGGCGATCGGCGCCCACATGCCGGCCCGCTGGGGTTCACTCGTCCGCGAGTCTTGCGGTTTTGGGTCATAATCGATTAGCAGGCTGCTGAAAAAGGAAGCTCGCCGTCGCTGATCTCTGGTGATTAATTCCTTCGTTGTGGGAGGCTGATTTGTGCGCAGGTCGATCGCCGAGCCGCCACGCCTCTCGTTGTTCTGCGCCACGTGCGGCCGGACGTTCATGGCGCGTAGCTCGTTCACAAAGTCGGCCGCGTCGTAGGCCTTGTCGGCGCCGAGCGTCACGGCGCGGGCACGGTCGGCGCGCCTCTCGATCATCGCCAGCGCGGCCAAGCTCAACGGCTGATCAGCCCGCGGATCATCGTCCCGTCAGGCCCGTAGAGCCGGAAGGTCGCGTCGCACCAGGCCTGCCGGCTTGGCGCTTGCTCGATCCCCTCGCGCAGCGCGTCGACAGCTTGGCGACCTGCCTCGACGAAGGCGGGCCTATCGGCGGCGACCATACGCAGGCGCGTTCGCAGCTCCTCGATCATGACGAGATTGATCCGGGTGCCCTCGCATGCTGATGCGACCGTCTTGGCGATCGCCAGGGTGCTCGCGAAGGTACGTCGACGAGGTGGTGCTGGTCATCCGCCCGAGCTGCCGGCGCGCTGAACGCGCACAGGGCGAGCGCCAAACATACGCCGGAAGCTGGGCTGGCCGCCGTAGGAATGCCGGGGACAATGACGTCATGCGACCCATCCTCGCCCTCGTCACAAGCGCCATAACGTGGTCAGAAGGCGCAAGCGCATGGATGCGATTTCCCGTCGACGGGCTCGTGGTAGATCGAGCCCGCCGCTTACCTAGCGCGCTGCTCGCTCGTGGCGACGATCCTGATGCCTTGGCGAAGCGTTACCTTCTTCGCCGGACGCTCCTTCACCGCCTGTTCGAACGCCGCCCGCCCGACGAGCAGCTCGAGCACCTTGCCATCGTCTCGATGATGCTCTCGGCCTCGCTCCAGACGTCGACCGGGAAGCTCGAATGTCCTCGTTAGGCCGCGAGATCTGATCGGCGTAGACGCGGAGCGCATGCGCAACTACATGCGCCGACGCCGGCGTGACGGCGATCCGCTTGCCACCGGCGCCCGCCATTCGATCGGCCAGCGCTCGCAGCTCTTCGACAGACTTCATGTTGCTTTTCTGTTCTGCTATTGCGAAGCGGTCAAGCGGAGGATCAGCGCATGGCGGTGGTGACCTACTTCGTGGCGCTCTCGTTCGTTCGGAACGAGGATGGCGAGCTTGTCGCCGGCGAGGCGCAGGAGCGTCAGTCGGCCGGCGCGGCGGAGAGCGCGGCGCGACGCATATTGGAGACATCCCCCGGCGCGGTGGCATTTTCGCGGACCGGCGATCCCGCGTCCGGCGAGTTCGAGGATGCCGTCGTGCTTCGCGAGTTCGGCGAAGTACCGAGTCTCGACGAGCTGCTGAGATTCGATTGATCGGGGCAGACGCGCCCGCCTCGACGACCTAGGGTTCACTCCTCGGCAAAATCCCGTTTACGCCTCGGCCGCTTCACCGGCTCCAAGGCTTGCGCGCAGCTGGTTCTTTATGTCGACGGGATGCCCGTGCTTGGAAAGCAGATCCGCGAACGCCTCGTCAGCGAGCTGCTGAAAACTGCGCCGCTTCTCCTGACGAAGCAGGTTGACCACCGCCCAGGTCTCCTCGTCGAACTGGACGCGCTTGCCGACAGTCACTCGACCAACCCCTTGAAGCTTGCATGTCTCAGTTTGCCGGCCGTCGTTACGCCGCGATATGCGATCGTCGCGTGGATGCTGGGATCGACCCACACCGCGCCCGCCACCCTCAAGACCGGGCAAAATGCACCTCTAGACGACGATCTTGTCCAGGCGCGCCCGCAGCGACGCGGCGACCGCTTCGCTGAAGCCCGTCCCTACTGCGCCGGCATAGGGAAGCCGCGTTCCGTCGAAGGTTGCGACCTTGATATTCGCCAGCGGCGTGCGGACAGCGCCAGTGCCCGGCTGGAAGCCGACGATGACGTAGGTGTTCGAGAGCACGCATTTTGTCTTGAGCCATTCGGTACGCCGGCCGGAGCGGTAAGGCTTGTCGAGCCGCTTCGACATGATGCATTCAAGGTCGTGCTCCCTGGCTAACCGATTGTTTTTGTTGCGGTAAGGCAAGGGCGGGTTGCCTTCCCCTCGGCTCCACCGCATGCAGAGCTGGTGACGAAAGTTTGTCTCCCGGGACGAACCTTCGCTTTTTGACGTTCCAGCCCAATGCCCGTGTCCGCTCTGCGCCACCTTTTGCCCTTTTGCCGTTCAGCTGGATTGTTCACGCGCTCCGAAGCGGACGATGGCTGGCAGCCGAAGTGGGCGGAGAGCGGAAGGGTTACTTCCGAGCGAGATAACCGGACAGCTGCACACCGCTGCCCGAGATCGCCCATGCCGCGCACAAACAGCGACGGGTGATGGTCCATCCGAATCCGAGATCGCATTCGAATGCAACTTATCGAACCGTTACGCCTACAAGTGGGTCGCTCGTAGGCGTAACGCGTTGCCGATGACGGAAACCGAACTCAGCGACATCGCAAGGGCTGCAACGACTGGGCTGAGTAGGATGCCAAAGGTCGGATACAGCACACCCGCAGCGATAGGGATGCCGATCGCGTTGTAGGCGAAGGCAAATACAAGGTTCTGGCGGATGTTTCGCATCGTCATCCGGCTGAGCGCGCGGGCCCGCGCGACGCCGGCTAGATCGCCTTTGACCAGTGTCACACCCGCACTCTGGATCGCGACTTCTGTTCCCGTGCCCATCGCGATGCCGACGTCGGCTTCGGCCAAGGCGGGTGCGTCGTTCACGCCGTCGCCAGCCATGGCGACGATTTTCCCTTCGCCGCGCAGCTTGCGGACGATCCTGTTCTTGTCCTCCGGCAACACGTCGGCCTCGACGTCCTTGATGCCGAGCTTGCGAGCGACAGCTTCCGCCGTGGTCCGGTTGTCGCCTGTCAACATGACGATGTGCAGACCTTCGGATCGTAGGGTATCGAGCGCGTCTTGTGTCGTCGCCTTGATAGGATCGGCAATCGCGATGATGCCGCCGGGTCTCCCTGCGACCCCTAGGAAAAGAGCCGTGGCTCCGTCCCGACGAAAATCGTCCGCGCGACCGCCGAGATCGCCGAGGTCGATGCCCTGGTCCGTCATAAGCTTGGCGTTGCCGAGCGCAACGATCTTGCCGTCGATCATGCCGGTGACGCCTTTGCCCGTCACCGATACGAAGTCGGAAGCGTCCTTGGTCGGGGCCCTTCTGTCCTTCGCGGCCGCGACGATGGCGGCAGCGAGCGGATGTTCGCTCGACCGTTCCAGGCTCGCCGCGAGGGTGAGCACGTCGGTCTGCGACAGGCCTCGTGCGGGGACAATCGCCACGACGCGGGGCTTGCCTTCAGTGAGGGTCCCCGTCTTGTCAAAGACAAGCGTGTCGACCTTCTCCATTCGCTCCAGGGCTTCGGCGGATTTGATCAGGACGCCGGCGCCTGCTCCCTTTCCGACGCCGACCATAATCGACATCGGCGTGGCGAGACCTAGGGCGCACGGGCAGGCGATGATGACCACCGAAACAGCCGCGATGAGTGCATAGGCGAGCGCGGGCGCGGGACCCCAGATCGCCCATGCTGCGAATGCAAGGATCGCGACGGCGAGGACGGCTGGGACAAAGTAGCCCGCCACGGTGTCCGCCATGCGCTGTATGGGTGCGCGGCTGCGTTGCGCCTCGGCGACCATCGCCACGATCCGCGACAGCATGGTGTCGGACCCGATCTTGTCCGCCCGTACGACCAGCGAACCTGTGCCGTTTACCGTTCCGCCGATGACCTTGTCGCCGCTCTGCTTTGGCGCGGGCATGGATTCGCCGGTGACCATCGACTCGTCGACGGCACTGTTGCCGTCCTGCACGGTGCCATCAACCGGGACGCCGTCGCCGGGACGAACCCGCAACTTGTCGCCCACTTGGATCTGGTCGAGCTGCACCACCTCATCATCGCCACCGTCCCTCATCCGGCGAGCGGTTTTCGGTGCCAGGTTCAAGAGCGCACGAATTGCGCCGCCGGTCTGATCCCGCGCGCGAAGCTCCAGCACCTGCCCAAGGAGGACCAGGACGGTGATGACCGCCGCCGCCTCGAAGTAGACCGACACGGTTCCGCCCATGCCGCGGAACCCGGCTGGAAAAGCGCCGGGCACGAGGGTCGCGACGAGGCTGTAGATGTAGGCGGCCCCCGTCCCGAGAGCGATGAGCGTGAACATGTTCAGGTGACGGGTGGCGAGCGACATCCATCCACGCTCAAAGAACGGCCAGCCTGCCCAAAGCACAACCGGAGTGGATAGGACGAACTGGATCCAGATCGAGGTCGTCGGCGGTACAAGCTCATGGAGGCGCAGACCGGGGATGTGACCACCCATCTCAAGTACGAAGACCGGAAGGGAGAGGGCGAGGCCGATCCAAAATCGTCGTGTCATGTCGGCGAGTTCGTGGTTTGGCGCCGCCTCGGCGCTTGCCTCCAGCGGCTCCAGAGCCATGCCGCAGATCGGGCAGCTGCCCGGTCCGTTCTGACGGATTTCCGGATGCATCGGGCATGTGTAGATCGCGCCCGCCTTCGGCGGCGCGACGCTTTTAGGCGCGCGGTAGCTATCAGGCGCGCTCTCGAACTTTTTCAGACAGCCGGACGAGCAAAAGTGGAATGTCTGCCCACCGTGTACGGTCCGAAGCGCGGACGTCGAGGGAACCTTCATTCCGCAGACGGGATCGATAACCTTCGTGTCGATGCCGGTTGGGTGACCCACCACGTTCACGGCATCTAGATCTTGCACTGTCGTTCTCCGTTGTCAGCTTGCAGCATTTGGTCAAGTACAAGATCGGCCTGCGGTTCCATATCGAAGGTATTCAAGCTGTGGAATACGAACTAATGTTTGAATCCGTAAGACGCACGTTTTACGCCTCGTCGGTTTACTAGGTATATTCCGAGGCTACCTACAATTCCGAATTCGGATACAGCGATTCGCGTCGCGGCGCGTTCAGAAGTCCTTCGGGATCAGAACCTGCTTCGACCCGACCGCAGCCAGCAGGTTTTGAAGATTGGCCTTATCGTTTCGAAAGATGCCGCCCATGCGCTGGCAGACCGCAATAAACCTATGCGGTTCCCGCTTGAGGGCCTCCGCGGTCACAACGGCCTTCGGAACGGCTTGCGCCCACTGCGCGCCGACGTCGACACCGACGGACGAGGCCGCGCTGTCGATGGCGTGAAGGGCTTTGCGCGCCTCGTCGAGACCGACGGTCGGAAGGAAGTATGGATCGTTCTGCTCGGTCCGCAGCTCCGAACACGCCTTCAGGCCGAGGTAGATCGTATAGGCGTGGCGCAGGTAGCTTTCGATCGCGGCGACCTGCCGAGCACGTAGATCGCTTTGCGGGTCCGGCGCAGCTTCGGCTGGATGCCCGGCTTGATGATTGACCCCAAGAAGGAGGGCACCGGCGCGAAAAGATGCCGGCCGAGCCGAAGGAAGAGCCGCAAGCGCCGCCGTGTCGGCGCCTGCCGCCAGGCCCGACGCCATGCAGGCCAAGCGTGCCATGCGCAAGGCGGCTGTCGCGGTGGACGATTGGCTCCTCATGGTGTCGCTCTTTCCGCTCCGACGGCCGCCTACTTTGCCTTCTCCATCTTGGTGATCGTGAACTTGCCGTTGATCTTGTCGGTGTCGAAACTGATCCGGTCGCCGGCCTTGAGGTTGTTCAGCATCGACGGATCCTGGACGCGGTAGACCATCGTCATGCCGTCCTCCATGTCGAACTTCTTGATCGCGCCGTGCGTGAGGGTGACCTTTCCGGCGGCCGCGTCGACCTTTTTCACCTCGCCCTTGTAGGGCTCGGCCGCGACGGCTGCCGAGGCGGGCATCAGGAGCGCGAGGACGATAGCGAGTGTCTTGTTCATGGTGTTCTCCTTCGTTGACGAGGTTCAGCAGGGTCGCTTGAGCGGACGGACGGGTGCCGTGTGTCCGGCGCAGGGGCGGATCGACGGCGCTTTGGTCTGAGCGGGCGCCGCAAACTGGTTGAACGGCAAGTGGTGGTTCGGCGAATAGAACCACATCGATCCGGACGTCATCGGATGGATCTGGGCGGCCGCAGGGGCGGTGGTGGCGAGCCACGCCAAGCCACCGACGGCTAGGGCTTTCGCCGTGAGGCCGTGCGACTCGCGTCTCATCGATGCCGGGCGCATTACAGAGGTTCCAGCGCGGATCGACAACCCAGTCCGCAAAGAAGCCGCCGGCGGTCAGGTGTCATCGTAGAGTGCATTACGGTAACGACGCCGCCGTACGAGCGCAGGCAGCGGCGTCGGGTCTGCTGCCGCACGAGTTCTTGCTTGCCGTCAGCCGCGGTGAAGCGATCGGTGGACATGTGCCGACGTTCGCCGAGCGTGTCGATGCGGCTGCCCGGGCTGCGCCGTATTATGCCGCGCGCCTCGCATCGATTGAGAGCACCGGAAACGGCGGCGGTCCAATTGAGTTCGCCAACATGACCGATGAACAACTTAGACAGGGAATTGTCGAAAGGCTTGAGGGGCTTGGCTTCGTCACCGCGCGGTCGCTCATCAACCAATGTTCATGCTCTCGGTATTCTGGAGCACCCGCCACAAGCCCCAGCCTAGCTGGATCGGCTGGCGACGCGAAGGCGTCGTGTGTCCTCTCGCGTTTTGCGGGAGCCTGACGTGAGGTGGCGCGCGCTCGCGGGGGGCGATGATCTTTCTAGTCAACTGGGCCTGTGCCGCCCAAGTCGTGAGCATACCCGAAAGACCCGTCAAGGATTTTCAAGCCGGGCTGGAAGACCGTAGCCTTCCCGTCTCTGCGTTGCAGGTCATAGACGAAACTTGTCTGATGGTGAGCAGCTTGCCCAAATATTTGGTAGTCGATGCACCCAACTGCAATAAAAACGTTATCGACGAGTGTTTTGGGGTTCGCACCATTGCCTTCGGTAGAAACCGTGACATTGACGGGGAATGCATCTCCCGGCAACATAGTCATGTCTAAGTGTTCAGCGCCTTCTGGAAGCGGAACGTCTTGCCGCAGCGGGTCGCAGATTTTGTGTTGGGAGGCGAACAAGCCCTGTGTCGCGGCATTATTTTCTGTAATATAACGAGCATATATATTTACATGGCTAGCGGGCGACTTGCCGATGTTTTTTACAGTAACCAACATTCCATTCATGATCATGTGATCTCCTATAATGAATATGGGCCTCTCGAGAGTGGGTATCCCTTGAATGCTGACCCAAGGCCTTTCGTCGAGCTGCATGATATTCAATTGCCCATTAATTGCCCTTGTAGTTTTGCGACTTTCGCTTATAGCAGCGACACTTGTTACGGCAGCGACGAAAGCAAAGAAAGCCCCCAACCATACTGGGCCGTCTTTGGACCATTTGAACTCGTCTCGGCGATTTTGGCGTTTGTGTTCGTCGGAGTGCCACTTTATATTTATGGGATTGGGCGAAAAAGGTGAACTTTTGCATATTAGCGGATTTTTTATCACGTCGATATGTGCTGCTCTTATTGTATCTTTTTGTGTACTGTACGAGATTTACAAATAATGAAAGCAATAGAATTAAAATTGGCACGTTGTAATTCCTATAGGTCTTCAAGCCGAACGCCGTCCAACTCTAGCGCGGCAAGACATGCCATCAAAAAGGTAGCAGCAAACGCTCCCCGTTTTAGCTTCATCGTAAATGATGCCTCGGATTCCGTGAACCCGTGCGCTTCAAGTCGGCGGACCATCTCGACGTAGGTAACGCCGGCTTCTTTCATCTTCGCTTTGACGAATTTCGTCACGGCTGTCTGCCAGTCCGCCTCTGAATTCACCATGTCGCACCTATTTTGTCAGATACCTCACGAAAACGTTAGATAGTGCTTGACCGCCTGTCAAACCTCCCGTCGTTAGGTGCTGCGGCCATGCCGGTTCACTTCCTCCTCTCCCCGCGCGCCAAGACAATCAGCCTCGCGCAGGTTGTGAATCGGCGCGGTGCATTGACCCCTCATCGGCGCCGAAGGCTGACCCCATTCGATCCAACAATTTATAAATGGTTCGAGATAGTTGTAGAACGCCCACTGGGGTTGTCGTTCGACGCCTATTGGGGGTCAAATGCCGCGCCGATTTACAGACAGCGCCAGTGCCCTGTTGATTTCTGCTGAGAGTTGACCCGGGGTTTCCATCAAGGGGTGACCCGTTCGTGTAGGCTTATGCCATTTTTGGGGATGCTTCGGTCAAGTCACGGTTTTTCTCCTTTCGCGGTTTGCCGGTGGTGGCGCTGACTCTGAACCGGAAGCTGTCGTTGCCGGTTTCGAGGATGTGGCAGTGGTGGGTGAGGCGATCCAGCAGGGCGGTGGTCATCTTGGGATCGCCGAACACGCCGGCCCACTCGCTGAAGCTGAGATTGGTGGTGATGATGACGCTGGTGCGCTCGTAGAGCTTGCTGAGCAGGTGGAACAGCAGGGCGCCGCCTGACGGGCTGAACGGCAGATAGCCCAGCTCGTCGAGGACGACGAGGTCGAGGCGGAGCAGCCGCTCGGCAAGCTGGCCGGCCTTGTTCATGGTCTTCTCCTGCTCGAGCGCATTGACCAGATCGACGGTGGAGAAGAACCGCACCTTCTTGCGGTGATGCTCGACCGCTTGGATGCCCAACGCGGTCGCGATGTGCGTCTTGCCGGTGCCGGGGCCGCCGATCAGCACGACGTTGTCGGCACCAACAATGAACTCGCCGCGGTGCAGCTGGCGGACCATGGCTTCGTTGACCTCGCTGGAACCGAAGTCGAACCCAACCAAGTCTTTGTACGCCGGGAACCGGGCGGCCTTGATCTGGTAGGCGGTCGACCTGACCTCGCGCTCGGCGACCTCGGCCTTGAGCAGCTGGGAGAGCATGGGCACCGCCGCTTCGAACGCCGGCGCGCCCTGCTCGATGAGATCGCCGACTGCGTGCGCCATACCGTACATCTTGAGGCCGCGCAGCATGACCACGACGGCGGCGCTGGCGGGATCATGACGCATGGCGCACCTCCCTGGTTAGGAGCGCATCGTAGCGTTCTACGTCGGCCTTTGGTTCGCGCCGCAGGACGAGCGCTTGCGGGGCATCGATCCTGGCAGCCTTATCCACCTTGCCGTCGACCAGTCGGTGCAGGATGTTGAGGATGTGGGTCTTGGTGGGAACGCCCGCTTCCAGGGCCAGCTCGACCGCACAAAGCACCGCCTGTTCGTCGTGCTGCAGGACCAGCGCCAGGATCTCCACCATCTCCCGGTCGCCGCCCACGCGCTTGAGCAGATGGCCTTGCAGGCGACGGAACCCCTCGGGCATGTCGGCGAACGGGGCTCCGTTGCGCAGGGCTCCCGGCTTGCGCTGGATCACCGCCAGATAATGCCGCCAGTCGTAGATGGTTGTTCCCGGCTGATGCGACCGATCGATGATCCGTGGGTGCTCGCACAGGATCTGCCCCTCGGCGGCGACCACGATCCGCTCCGGGTAAATCCGCATGCTGACAGGCCGGTTGGCGAACGAGGCCGGCACGCTGTAGCGGTTGCGCTCGAAGTGCACGAGGCAGGTCGGCGACACGCGCTTGGTGTGCTCGACGAAGCCGTCGAACGGACGACCCAATACCATCAGGCTGGCGATCTCCTGAGCCCGCGCCTCGGCGACCGTGCCGGGCATTATGCCATGTAGGATCTCGCTCCACTGCTCGATACAGCGCTGCTCGAGCCAGGCGTTGAGCGCGTCCAGGTTCGGGAAGCTCGGCAACGGCTGCCACAGCCGGCGACGCGCATCCTGGACGTTCTTCTCGATCTGCCCCTTCTCCCAGCCCGAGGCGGGGCTACAGAACTCGGGCTCGAACAGGTAGTGGCTGGCCATTGCCGCGAACCGGGCGTTGACCTGCCGCGCCTTGCCGGCCCTGATGCGATCGACCGCGGTCTTCATGTTGTCGAAGATCCCGCGCCGCGGAACCCCGCCTAGCACCCGGAACGCCTGGGTCAGCGCGTCGAACAGCATCTCGTGGGTCTGGAGCGGATAGGCGCGCACGATGAACGCCCGGCTGTGCGAGAGCTTGGTGTGCGCCGCCTGCAGCTTGGTCCGCTCGCCGCCGAGCATGGCCCAGTCCTCGCTCCAGTCGAACTGGAAGGCCTCGCCGGGCGCGAAAATCAAGGGAACGAACGTACCGCGGCCGCTGGTCTGGGCGTCGCGCTGACGGTCGGCCTTCCAGGCCCGCACGAAAACAGCGACGCGCCCGTAAGAGCCGCCATAGCCAAGGGCCACCAGATCGGCGTGCATCTGCTTGGCCGTGCGCTTCTGCTTGCGCGACTTGCCGGCCTCGATCTTCAACCACCCAGACAGCTTCTCCGCGAACGGATCCAGCTTGCTCGGCCGCTCGGGAACCTTGAACTTCGGCTCCACCGTGCCCGCTCGCAGATACTTGCGGATCGTGTTGCGCGACAAGCCCGTGCGCCGCTCGATCTCCCGGATCGGCATATCTTCCCGAAAATGCCAGCGCCGGATCACACTCAATAACGCCATGTCGATCACTCCGAATCCCCCGACCAGCAGTCAGGGAAACGTCAGAAACATGGGTCACTTCTCAGTGGAAACTCGGCACTTCCCGGGTCAGCTCTCAGCGGAAATCAACAGATAGGTCGCCTCGGTCGACCACCAGATGCCAATGACTGAGGCATGCGCGCGTGCTTGGCGAGTGGAACAATGAGGAAGCGGCTGCGCTTCAGATGGAATCCGATGCCTACGAAGTAGCGCGTTTCCATGCCAAGGCAGCACCCCGCTCCGAAGACGACACAAACGAGGTGTCTGCGACCGATCGTTGCCTGCTTACTTTCCAAAAGGCCTATCGGTTGCTCGCGCGCCTGCGGCACAGGCAGGGTCGAACGAGTTCACTCCTGAGCGCCTGACCCCTTCGACGAACAAAGGCCGCCCCACGTTTGCGGGCAGAGCGGCCTTTGCCGTAGTGGCCGGTGTGCCTTTCCGACGGCTTGATAAGCGCTGTGGTGTCGGTTTCGCTGCTCACTACTTTGGTAGTGCACTCCGCGAGCAGCTAACCGAAACGCTGGGCGCGGTAGACTAACCACCGTGCCCCCGGGATCGACACGAGCGACATCGCCATTACTATCGGTGGAAGATCGCCTTCGCCTTGTCGACCATCGTACGCGTGTGCGGCACAGCGAACGAGAGCAGCTCACAGTCTTCCCGACTGAGCTGCGGGGGTTCGAGACCGTCGAACCTCAAAGCTCTGCCGATGTACTCGACCGTCAGACTGGCCATGTCGGCGGCATCAGCTAGCGCCGACTCAAGATCGAGGTTCTGGTGGCGAACGTCGCGGTCGCTCATAGGCCACCTCGCCAATCGCAGCCGACTGCGCTGAGAACTAGAGCAGCACGCGTTGAGGGCTGCGGTGCGTCTTTCCAGCCGGCCGGCCCTTGGCCGTCCCACTGGAAATGCCAGTCGTCACCGGGAGTGACGGTGAAGAACCGTTCCATCTCGCGACACCGCTGCCGATCGTGGCCGGCAAGCTCGTAGCTCAGCATCCGGTGCTCGAAATGCAGCCAGCTCTTGTAGTTGAACAGAAGGGCCTTGGAGGCGGGCTCTGCGATGGCCGTAGGCTGGCCGATTAGGGCGACGCTGCCGCCGATCAGCGGCAACGCGGCGAGCTGGCGGAGGAAGCCGCGACGGCCGTTCATGACCGCACCTCGAGCTTGGAGAGGACGCGCCCGAGCGACTCCTGAAGCCGCGTGTCGACCTCCATCAGGAAGTCGGTGGACGTGTAGAGCACGCGGATCGCGGCGGCGTTCTCCTGAATGATGGTTGAGGCGCCACAACGGTTTCGCCGGATCAGCTCCTCGATCGCGCTGTCCATGCCGGCGTTGTCGAGATGGGCGAACTGCCAGGAGAGACACAGCGCGACGTACGCGGCTTCGAACTGCTGCCTGACGTCCCCCCGCTTTCCTCGTCCTTTTTGAAAGTGAGTTTTCCGGCATCGTGAACCCCGTGATCGAGGAGCATGCCGTGAAGAAGACCAGGTACACCGAGGAACAGATTGCCTATGCGTTGAAGCAGGCGGAGACGGGCACGGCGGTAGCCGAGGTGATCCGACGGATGGGGATCTCCGAGCAGACGTTCTACCGCTGGAAGAAGCTCTATGGCGGTCTCGGCGTGGGCGAGCTGCGGCGGCTGAGGCAGCTCGAGGACGAGAACCGCAATCTGAAGCAGCTAGTCGCCGACCTGAGCCTGGACAAGCACATCCTCCAGGATGTCCTGTCAAAAAAGCTCTGACGCCTGGGCGACGGCGCGAGATGGTCGCGCATGTCCAGGCGTTTCATGGCCTAAGCGAACGGCGCTGCTGCGTGGCGCTCGGCGTCGATCGCTCGTCGATCCGCTATCGATCGGTGCGGCCCGATCAGACGCCGTTGCGGTTGCGGATCCGCGATCTGTCGCAAACGCGCGTTCGCTACGGCTACTTCCGGATCTACATTCTTCTGCGCCGGGAGGGTTGGCTTGTGAACCACAAGCGGGTCTACCGGCTGTATCGCGAGGATGGCTTGAGCCTTCGCCTGAAGCGCCCAAGGCGGAACGTCAGCGCAGCTGGCCGCGAACGGCAGCCGGCCGCCGGCGCGCCGAACGAGCTATGGTCGATGGACTTCGTGTCCGACGCCTTGTTCGATGGACGACGCTTGCGGGCGCTGACCGTCGTCGATGCGTATACGCGCGAGGCTCTGACGATCGAGGTCGATCACGGGATCAAGGGCGAGCAGGTCGTCGACGCGGTGACACGGATCGCGATGAGGCGAAGCGCTCCGAGAACCATCCGTGTCGACAACGGCCCGGAGTTCGTCTCGAAGGCGCTCGATCGCTGGGCCTACGAGAACGCCGTCACGCTGGACTTCAGCCGGCCTGGCAAGCCAACCGACAACGCCTTCGTGGAATCGTTCAACGGCCGGCTGCGCGACGAATGTCTGAACACGCATTGGTTCTTGTCGCTGGCCGACGCCAGGGCCAAGATCGAGGCTTGGCGGAGGGACTACAACGAGAGCCGTCCTCACACCTCGCTTGGCTGGAAGACGCCAAACGAATACGCTGCTGCGGCGGCTCTGAAAGCCGCCGAATGAACACCGGAACCTCACCTTCAGGGTGGAGGAGAAACCGGGGGACCGTCAAAGGCGGTCAGACTCTAAATCCAGCTGGATGAACTTTCCGGGAGCAGGTCATGACATCTCGCCGTCCGGGCTTCGGATGCTCGCGTCCGACGACCTTCCCCCAGAGGCTCCCTAATAACCCGCGACAATTGATCAGTGCATCTGGCCGCATCGTCGCCTCTGGATTCGTAGCAGCGGCCGTCCTTAAAGCTTTGCCCAAACACTCGTATTCGCACTAAGCCGCGCTGCTCGCCCGCTGGCGGTCCCAATCTGCGATGGATCGAGAGCATTTCGAAAGACCTCCAGTGATCTTTCGAGGTGATCCAGGCCTGAAAAGGCAGCCGGGAAAAGATCTGCGTTTTGTAGTCCGGCAATATATCTCTGCTGATACGCAATATCTTGCTGCAATCGCTTGATCTTTTCACGGATCTGGGCGGGAAAATTGCGTGTGTTTGGCATGGCGAACCTAGCGGCTGAGAAGAGCATGCACGCCGCGCATGCTGGGTTCAAAATGGAACACAACGGCGTAATGATCACGCCCTGCCGCAAGGAGTATACCAGCCGAGTCGACACTCATCGGACGCATTGTGCTTTGACAGCGTCGCGTTGCTCAAACGGCCACCGCTGCCGTCGATCGTTGCCGCAGCCATCCGCGCGCTGCAAACTCCAGTCCGGCGTACGCCGTCGAGAGGCCGGCACCGATGTTGATTTGGCGATGATTTGCCGGAGGTGGATCATGGCGCGCATTGGTCGACTACAGGGGCAGATCCTTACGCTCAGTGATGTCGAGCGTGACGAACTTAATCGTCTCGAAAGATCGCAGACCGCCTCGCATAGCCTTTGGCGACGGGCACAGATCATCCTTGCGTCGGCCGCGGGCGAGGCGAACACGGCGATCGCAGACCGTTTCGGCGTCTCAAACCCGACGGTCTGCCACTGGCGCAAGATATGGTTTGAGAGGGATTGACCGGGCCTCTACGGCGAAGCCAAGCCGGGCCGACCGACAACCCACGACGAAGAGCGGATCGCAGGCCTCCTGCGCACGTCCTCCAGGATCGACCCGTCGGCGCAACCAATTGGACCGTGCGGTCAGCCGCGGCCGAGACCGGGCTCTCGAAGAGCACCGTCTCGCGCATGCTGACCCTCTTCAACGTCCGGCCGCGCCGCTCCAAGACCTTCCGGCTGTCGAGCGATCCACTCTTCGTCGACAAGGTGCGTGTCGTTGGGCTCTACCTCAACCCGCCCGACCATGCCCTCGTGCTGTGCGTCGACGAGAAGACGCAGGTCCAAGCGCTCGAGCGACGCCAGCCAATGCTGCCGCTCGGCCTCGGCTACATCGAAGGCGTCACCCACGATTACATTCCGCCACGGAACGACGACGTTGTTCGCCGCTCCACATCGCCAACGGCCAAGTGATGACGCAGTGCCGAGCCCGCCACCGGCATCAGGAGTTTGTCGGCTTCCTCAAGCACATCGAGACAAACGTGCCGAGCGACCTCGACCTCCATCTCGTCGTCGACAATTACGCGGCCCACAAGCATCCGAAGGTCCGCGCGCGGCTGGCTGAGCGGCCTCGCTTCACCCTGCACTTCACGCCGACCTACGCATCCTGGTTGAACCAAATTAAGCGATGGTTCGCGCTGATCACGCAGCGCCAGATCCGTCGCGGCTCATTCGTCAGCGCCAAGGATCTCATCACCAAGATCGAGGCTTTCGTCGCCGCCTACAAAGTGAGAGCAAAGCCATTCCAGTGGACGGCCACCAGCGACGCGATCTTCGCCAAGCTCGAACGATTATGTAAAATTTATTAACGGGAAAGCACACTAGCCTAGTTCTACTGAGTCACGAACGCCAGTTCGTTCTGCCGACGGCTGATTTGATAAGGTGGCGATTCGCTTTTTTGGATGCGGGCGTCACGATGGATCATGATCTGCCTGCTAGCGAAGCGCGGTTCGCGACTTATGTCGAGGCCTTGGGCAAGTCTCTCGGCCACGCGGATCGGGCCGGCCCGCTGAGGCATTATTGCACCGGACTGCTGTTGCCCGGCGAACGCAAGAGCGTCGAGCCCATGGCGGCAATCGTCGCGCCGGAACGGGCGGCGGCTGAGCATCAATCGCTGCTTCACCTCGTCGGCCAGGCCGCGTGGTCGGATGCGACGGTTCTGCAAACGGTGCGCGATCTTGTGCTGCCGGCGATGGAACGGCAGGCGCCGATCGCGGCGTGGATCGTCGATGACACGGGCTTTGCGAAGAAGGGCGTGCATTCGGTCGGCGTCGCGCGCCAATATTGCGGACGTCTCGGCAAGCAAGACAATTGCCAGATCGCGGTGAGCCTGTCGGTCGCCCATGCCCATGCGAGCCTGCCGATCGCCTACCGGCTCTATCTTCCCGAGGAATGGGCCGGCGATCCCGTCCGGCGTGCCAAGGCGAAGGTTCCCGAGGACGTCGTGTTCCAAACCAAGCCGGAGATCGCGCTCGAGCAGATCGCGACGGCGCGCGCCTCTGGTGTCACGCCCGGTGTCGTGCTGGCCGACGCGGCCTACGGCGGCAACGGGGCGTTCCGCGCCGGCATCACCGCCCTCGGCCTGACCTATGCGGTCGGCATTCAATCCCACACGACGGTCTGGCCGCCCGGCCTCGCGCCGTTGCCACCCAAGCCATGGAGTGGACGCGGCCGTCCGCCGTCGCTGTTGCGCCGCGACGCCGATCACGCGCCCGTCTCCGTCAAGGACCTGGCCCTGAGCCTGCCGGCTGACCGTTGGACCTCATGCATCTGGCGCGAGGGCACAAACACGCCATTGTCCTCGCGCTTCTGTGCGCTGCGCGTGCGGGCCGCCGGACGCGACTGGAACCGGACCACACCTCATCCCGTCGAATGGCTTCTCATCGAATGGCCCGAGGGGGCTGTCGAGCCTGATCATTACTCCCTCGCAACCGTTGCGGACCAAATCGACTTGTCATCGCTCGTCGAGATCACCAAGCTGCGCTGGCGCATCGAGCGTGATTATGAAGAGCTGAAGTCCGAACTCGGCCTCGCCCATTACGAGGGGCGGGGGTGGCGAGGATTCCACCATCACGCCACGCTCTGCATCGCCGCCTACGGCTTTTTGATCCGCGAGAGAGCGGCCGTTCCCCCCTCCGCCACCAAGCTCGGCGAGGCGCCTCGCATTTCCTCGCGTCCAAGACCCAGAGGCGCCCCCGATCCGGCCCGAACGCCACGTCACAAACTCCATCGCGACCTTGCGGAAGAAAATCGCCGTCGCCCTCGCCAGAACCTTGAAACGATGTCCATGCTGTCACGCAATCAAAACGCGACGATGGGGGAACTTCGTGACGCAGTAGAATTAGATCGCCGCACGGGCGGACGCGGGTCGGCCCTCTTGCCGGCGCCATCTTGGCCCCACATTGCCGTCGCCTTCGGCGACGATAACGCGCAGGTCGGGGATCGACGTCGCTCATCAACGTAAGGGGCTCAAGATGAAGGCATTTCTGGCTGGTCTGGCGCTCGCCGCCCTCGCGACCGCCCCCGTGCTCGCCGGCACGCCGGCCGAGATCAAGCACGTGCACCGCGTCTTCGACATCATGCGCGGCGGCTCCAAGATCGGCACCGATACGTTCGACATCACCCGCCAGGGCGACGCGACCAGCGTCAAGAACCAGACCCATATCGTCGTCAAGATCGCCTTCATCACCGCCTATCGCTACGACCACAGCGAGACCGGATCCTGGAAGGGCTCGCAGCTCGTCGCCTTCAAGTCGACGACCGACGACAACGGCACCGATCACCAGATCAAGGCCGCCCAGGCCGGCAACAAGTTGACCCTCACCGTCGATGGCACCGCGTCGACCGCGCCGAAGACGGTGCAGGCCGCGAGCCTCTGGGGCGCCGAGGTCGCGAAGCAGACGCAGATTTTCGACCCCGCCAACGGCAAGCGCATGGCGGTCGACGTGGCCGATCTCGGCGATGAGACCGTCGATGTGAACGGCGTGCCGCGCCAGGTCGACCACGTGAAGCTGTCCGGCGATTTCCCGCGCGACCTCTGGTTCGACGAGGACGGCCTCGTCAAGATGACGCTGCGCGGCTCGGACAATTCCGAGATCACCTCGCAGCTGCGCCAGTCGACCGCCTCGAACTAGGCCTCGCAACTTCCGTCTCTCGCCGCCGTGCGAGAGACGGTTTACCCGCGCGACTGCTCCAGTCGCGGCAGGAACCACGCGAGCAGGCCAATCGCCGGCAGGAACGCGGTCAGGCGGTAGACGAAGGTGATGCTCGTGTGATCGGCGAGCTCGCCTAGGATCGCGGCGCCAAGGCCGCCCATGCCGAACGCGAATCCGAAGAACAGCCCCGTCACCATGCCGATACGGCCGGGCAGCAGCTCCTGCGCGAAGACGATGATCGCCGGGAAGGCCGACGACAGGATCAGGCCGATCAGCACGACGACGACGCCGGTCAGCGGCAGGTTCATGTAGGGCATCGCCAGCGTCAGCGGCAGGACCCCGAGGATCGAGCCCCAGATCACCGTGCGCCGTCCGAACCTGTCCCCGATCGGGCCGCCGAAGAACGTGCCGACCGCCGTCGCCATGAGGAAGGCGAAAAGGAACAGCTGCGCCGTCTGCACCGACACGCCGAACTTCTGGATCAGGAAGAAGGTGAAGTAGGATGACAGGCTCGCCATGTAGAAGAACTTCGAGAAGATCAACGCGAGCAGGATCGCGATCGTCACGGCGATCTTGCGTCGTGGCAGGCCGACGCTCGACGCGACCGCCGGCTTGCGGACGTGGCGCCCCAGGACGTTGCGCGCATACCAATTGCCGATCACGCCCAGCGTGACGATGCCGACGAAGGCGATGGGCGTGAACCAGCCGATCGAACGCTGCCCGTGCGGCACGACGACGAAGGCCGCGAGAAGCGGCCCGATCGCCGCGCCCCAATAGCCGCCGACCTGAAACAGCGATTGCGCGAAGCCATACCTGCCGCCCGATGCCGCGCGCGCGATGCGCGACGCCTCCGGGTGGAAGATCGACGAGCCGACGCCAATCAGCGCGGCCGAGATCAAGATGACATGAAAGCTCGCGGCGCGGGACAGCAGCAAAAGACCAACCAACGAGAACGCCATTCCGAGCGCCAGTGAGTAGGGGCTCGGCCGCCGATCCGTCAGCGCGCCGACGAACGGCTGCAGAAACGAGGCGGTCAGCTGGAACGCGAGCGTGATCAGGCCGATCTGCCCGAAGTCCAAACCGAACGACGTCTTGAGGATTGGATAGACTGATGGCACCAGCGACTGGATCGTGTCGTTGACGAGATGCGAGAACGACAAAGCGATCAAGATCGCCATCACCGCCTGATCCTCGGCCGCTCGCCCCGCCGCCTGATCGATCCCTAGCTCCGCGCGAGCGCTCATCCTTGGCATCCTGATGTGATCGATCGGTGATAGGGCCTCTCCGCGAGAACAGGAAGCTGCCCGCGCTCCGGTGCAGGCACGCCGGCTCGTTCACAATTTTGTATCTGTGCCAAAAGGAACTGCGTCGGATATCGCGGGTTTGTAGGTTGATCGACCCAAGTATCGCGATAGGTGATCTATGCTGGACCACGTGCGATCTACTTACTCACCGTCAGCGACCCAACTAAAAGAAGATCAAATTGTTGCGGAATTTGAGTGCATGCTGCGCGAAGTGACGGCACCCGCCGAGCAAGACGTGGGCAGATCTCGTCGAGTGGTATCGAGACGCAAGCGGGCACGTGCGCCGGTGTTTTTCTTGTTCGGTATCGCGCTGGCCGTGACGCTCGTTCCGCTAGGGCTCAAGATTGGCGATCCGACGATCAAGGCGTCCGGGCGCTTAGCTCCCAGCAACTAGTCTACGCAAACACGGCAGACCGATCGCGAGGCGTACGGCGCTCGGGAGGCGTACGCCCTCGAATGCCCTTCACGGGCGGGCGCGCGGCCCCATATCTTTTGAGCGGCGGTAGATCCGCGACACCCGTGCCTTTCTTGGAGAAGACCATGTCACCCGAAGAGCGCCAGCTTCTGCAGGGCATGTTCGAGCGCATGCGCCCTAGCTCGAGTAATTTCCGCGACCGTGACGCCGAGCAGCTGATTGCCGACAACGTTCGCCAGCAGCCCTATGCGCCGTATCTGATGGCGCAGACGGTCTTGGTACAGGATCAGGCGCTGCAGGCCGCGAACGATCGCCTTCAGCAACTCGAGCAACAGGTTCACGAACTCCAGCAACAGGCGCCGCAGCAGCAGCAAGGCGGCGGCGGATTTCTATCGAGCATCTTTGGCGGTGGCGCCTCGAACCAGGCGCCGCCGCCGTCCGCGTCGCAGCGGCCGGCCTGGAACCAGGGGGGTGCGGCGCCACAGGGCGGCGGCTATCCGCCGCAGGGTTATGCCCCACAGCAGCAGCAGGGCGGTCCCTGGGGGGGCGCCCCGCAAGGCGCGCCACAACAGGGTGGCGGTGGCGGTTTCTTGCGCGGCGCGCTCGGCGCGGCGACGGGCGTCGCGGGCGGCGTGCTCGCGGCGGAGGCGATCGGCAGCCTGTTCCGCAGCGGCCATGCCGGTGGCGGTCTTGGCATCGCGCAGGGCGTGCCAGGTTTCGGCGGCGGCGGCGAGACTGTCGTCAACAACTTCTACGGGGATCCGTCGCAGGCCAATACGCAGCAGGATGCGGCTCAGGACGCCAGCGATTATGGTGTCGACGCCAACCAGACCCAGGACGACGCGCAGGACTCGAGCGACTACGGCTACGACGACGGGTCGACCGACGTCTGATCGGGTGGCGGTCGTGGGCTTCGACTGCCACCCTGTCGCTCCGGTGCCTGGGCCTATGCTAGGCTCCGTGGCACAGAGGAGCAGGTGATTTGATCGAGACGCGGCGCCCAGCCGGCAAGCCGAAACCGCAAAAGCATGGCTCGCCGGTCTCGATCGCGGCGCAGCAGGCGGCGGACCGCGCGGAGGCCGAGAAGCATCCTGGCCTGATGGCCCGAGTCGCGGCCGCGCTGATCCTTCAGGATATCGTCGCCAAGGGGCACACGCTGGAGGAGCGATTTTCGCTGGCGGCCGTGCCGAATCGACTGCAGCCGCTCGAGCCGCGCGATCGAGCTCTCGTGCGTTCGATCGTGACCTCGGCGTTGCGTCGGCTCGGCACGTTGCGCGGCGGCATCAATGGGCTGCTGGAGAATGGGCTCCCACGTCAGGCGCCGGAGCTCGAGTGGGCGCTGGTCGTCGGTGCCGCGCAGATTTTGCTGTTGGGCGTGCCCGATCATGCCGCGGTCGACCTCGCCGTGCGCGCGGTACGGCTCGACCGGCGTACCGCGCCGTTCGCCCCGCTCGTCAACGCGGTGCTGCGCAATCTCGCGCGCGGGCGCGACGCCATCCTGGCGGCGAGCGACCCGCTCGAGGCGGACGTGCCGGGCTGGCTCGCGTTGCGATGGCGCAAGACCTATGGCGAGGCAGGCGCGCGCGCCATCGCCGCGGCGGTTCGCGAGGAGCCGACGCTCGATATAACCGTGAAGGCGGACGCGGCGGATTGGGCGACGCGTCTCGGCGGTCGGCTGCTGCCGACTGGCTCGATCCGGCTGCAAACGCACGAGGCGATCGATACGCTGCCCGGCTATGCCGATGGCGACTGGTGGGTGCAGGACGCCGCGGCGGCGCTCCCCGCCACCCTGCTCAAGGTCGAGGCCGGCCAGCGCGTCGCCGACTTCTGTGCCGCGCCGGGCGGCAAGGCGGCGCAGATCGCGGCAGCCGACGCCCGTCTCACGGCGATCGACCGGTCCGCGGAGCGGCTGAAGCGGCTCTCGGCCAATTTCGAACGGCTCCGCCTGAAGGCCGATCTGCTGGTGGCCGACGCGACGGGGCTGAAGACGCAGCCGTTCGACGCGGTGCTGCTCGACGCGCCGTGCCTCGGCACCGGCACGCTGCGCCGCCACCCCGACATCGCCTGGACCAAGCGCCCGGGCGATCTCGCGAGCCTCGTCGCGCTGCAGACGCGGCTGCTCGACAAGGCGGTGGAGCTGACGCGCCCCGGCGGCACGATCGTCTATTGCGTCTGCTCGATCGAGCCGGAGGAGGGTGAGGCCCAGATCGCCGCGCTGGTGCGCCGCAACCCCGACGTCATGCGCTGGCCGATCACGGCCGACGAGGTCGGCGGTCTCGCCGAGATCATCAACGCCCAAGGCGAGATGCGCAGCCTGCCCTCGCACCTGCCCGACCCGGAGCCGCGCTTCGCCGGCCTCGACGGCTTCTTCGCCGCGCGGCTCAAGCGACGGCCATAGTCGCCATCTCGATTTGGTGCGGGCGGTCGGAATCGAACCGACACTCTGTCGCCAGAACCGGATTTTGAGTCCGGCGCGTCTACCAGTTCCGCCACGCCCGCAGCGGCCTGCGGTATAGCGGCGTCGCGGTCGATCCTGCAAGCGGCCGCCGGCGGCCACGGAGATGAAGCGATGAAGCGTCTCGAAGGGTCCTGCCGCTGCGGCGCCGTCGTGTTCGCGGTCGAGAGCCACGCGCCGGTGCCCTACCAGCGCTGCTATTGCTCGATCTGCCGCAAGACGGCGGGCAGCGGCGGCTACGCGATCAACCTCAGCGCGGATGCCTCGACGCTGGCGGTCGAGGATCGCAGCGCCATCGGCATGTTCCGCGCGGCGATCTCGGACGAGGACGGGACGCGCACCGGCACCTGCGAGCGCAGCTTCTGCACGCGCTGCGGCACGCCGCTCTGGGTCTACGATCCGACCTGGCCGGAGCTGCTGCATCCGTTCGCCTCGGCGATCGACACGCCGCTCCCGACGCCACCCGCTACGACGCACCTTCTGCTCGCCGACAAGCCGGACTGGGCGCAGGTGGAGCT
Source organism: uncultured Lichenihabitans sp. (assembly GCA_965214415.1). Classification (GTDB taxonomy): domain Bacteria; phylum Pseudomonadota; class Alphaproteobacteria; order Rhizobiales; family Beijerinckiaceae; genus RH-AL1. The sequence continues at coordinate 3,199,051 of CBDCBQ010000003.1, read as the reverse complement.
TGGGCCGGATGACCTGTCCTTCGAAGGCTTTCCGGACGAGAGCATCGAGGATTGGCACCGTCGCCACGGTTTGTGGATCGAGTAGTAGATCCGAGCCGCCGCCCAACCCACCACGTCCGCGCAAGCTTCGCGCGCCACCATGGCGGCGTTCAGCGGGGATGAGAGATGGCAGCGGCGAACGCGTTCGCACTCGGCGCGAAACCGGTCGAGCGCAAGAGCTCGCGCGACGTCGGCTTCGCGATCGGCATCATCGCGATCCTCTGCGTCTTCTTCCTGCCGATTCCCGCGTTCCTGATCGACCTCGGCCTCGCCTTCTCGATCGCGCTCTCCGTGCTGATCCTGATGGTCGCGCTTTGGATCCAGAAGCCGCTCGACTTCTCCGCCTTTCCGACCGTGCTGCTCGTGGCGACGCTGCTGCGGCTCGCGCTCAACATCGCGACGACGCGGCTCATCCTGTCCAACGGCCGCGAGGGCGTGACGGCGGCCGGCTACATCATCGGCGGCTTCTCGCGGCTCGTGATGAGCGGCGACTTCGTGATCGGGCTGATCGTCTTCTCGATCCTGATCACGGTGAATTTCCTCGTCATCACCAAGGGCGCGACGCGTATCGCCGAGGTCGGCGCGCGCTTCACGCTCGATGCCATCCCCGGCAAGCAGATGGCGATCGACGCCGATCTCAATGCCGGTCTCATCAACGACAAGGAGGCGCAGCAGCGCCGTCGCGAGCTGGAGGAGGAATCCTCGTTCTTCGGCTCGATGGACGGCGCCTCGAAGTTCGTGCGTGGCGATGCCTTGGCCGGCCTGATCATCCTCGCCGTCAACATCTTCGGCGGCATCCTGATCGGCGCGACGCGGCACGGCATGGCGCTCTCCGACGCCGCCGACGTCTACACCAAGCTCTCCGTCGGCGACGGCCTCGTCTCGCAAATCCCCGCGCTGATCGTCTCGCTCGCCGCGGCGCTGCTTGTCTCGAAGGGCGGCACGCGCGGCTCGGCCGACCAGGCCGTGCTGTCGCAGCTCGCCAATTATCCGCGCGCCCTCTTCGTCGCCGCGCTGCTGATGGGTCTGCTCGCGTTGGTGCCCGGCCTGCCGATGTTCCCGTTCGCCGTGCTCGGCAGCGTGCTCGCCTTCGTCGGCTACACGATCCCGCGCCGACGCGCCGAGCGGGCCGCCGCATCGGTGGCGCAGGTGAAGGCGGCGGAGCAGGAGGCAAAGGTCGAGGCTGCGTCCTCGATCAAGGAATCGCTGAAGACCGTCGAGATCGAGCTTGTTCTCGGCAAGCAGCTGTCCGGCAAGCTGCTCGCGGCCGACGGCGAACTCGGTTTACGTGTCGCCAAGCTGCGTCGCAAGTTCGCTCGCCAGTACGGCATCGTCGTCCCCGACATCAAGGTGTCGGACAGCCTCATGCTGCCGCCCAAGGCGTATCAGATCAAGATCCACGGCACCGTCGTCGCGCAGCAGGAGGCGCGGCTCGGCGAGGTTCTCGTCATCGTCGGCGAGAAGCGCCCGCCGAGCGTACCGGGCGAGATGCTGCGCGAGCCGGCTTTCGGCATGAAGGCTGTCTCGATCCCCGAGGCCTTCGCGTCGGACCTGACGCGCGAGGGCTTCAAGAGCATCGATCAGATGTCGGTGCTGCTCACCCATCTCGGCGAGACGATCCGCAACAATCTTTCGCAGCTCCTGTCCTACAAGGACATGCGCGCCCTGATCGATCGTTTGGAACCGGAGTACAAGCGGCTCATCGACGAGATCTCGCCGGTGCATATCTCGTATTCGGGTTTGCAGGCGATCTTCAAGCTGCTGCTGGCCGAGCGCGTCTCGATCCGCAACCTGCATCTGATCTTGGAGGCGATCGCCGAAATCGTACCGCACGTGCGCCGCTCCGAGCAGGTCGTCGAGCACGTGCGCATGCGCATCGCGCCGCAGATCTGTGGCGACCTCGCCGAGGGCGGCGAGCTGAAGGTGCTGCGCCTCGGGCCGCGCTGGGATCTCGCCTTCGCGCAGAGCCTGAAGAAGGATGGCAAGAGCGACGCCACCGACTTCGACCTCGACCCACGCATGGTCGAGCAGTTCGGCGCCGAGGCCTCGCCGATCATTCGCGAGCGCATGGATCAGGGCCACGGTTTCGTATTGCTGGCCACGCCGGAGACGCGCATCTACGTGCGCATGATCGTCGAGCGGATGTTTGCGACCCTACCGGTCCTGTCGCATCTCGAGATCGCGCGCGGCGTGCAGATCAAGGCGTTGGGCGCGCTTTCGTGAGAGCTGCGATTGTCCACCGTCATCGCGAGCGAAGCGAAGCAACCCAGGGGCCACCTGGCGGCTCCTTGCTTGCTTCGCCTACGGCTCGCCATGCAAGCTTGGCAGGGCGATGCTGACCCCTTCGCCCGACCTCGTCCTCACGGCGTTCGTCGTGTTCTGCCGCATCGGCGGCTGCCTGCTCGTCATTCCCGGCTTCTCGAGCCCGCGCGTGCCGGTACGCGCGCGCCTGTTCGTGGCGATCGCGATCGCGCTGGCGCTGACGCCGCTGCTCCTGGCCTCGGTGCAACCGGCGGTCGCCGGCGCGCAGCCGATCGCGGTGCTCGCCCTCATCGTCTCCGAGAGCTGCAAGGGCGTCGTCATCGGGCTGCTCGGGCGGTTCTTCTTCCTCGCGCTGGAGACGATGACGATGGCGGTCTCGGCCTCGATCGGGCTGACCTCCAGCTTTGGCGGCATCGCCGATGACGACGGCGAGACGCCGACGATCGTCGCGCTCGTCTCGCTCGTGGCGATGCTGCTCGTCTTCGTGACGGACCTGCACTGGGAGCTGTTTCGCGGGCTCGCCGCGTCCTACGACGTGCTTCCCGTCGCGCAGGGCTTCGATCCGCGTGTCGGGCTTACCGAGCTCGTCGATGCCGCGGCGAAGACGTTCCTCTTCACGTTTCGGATCGCTAGCCCGTTCCTCGTCTTCTCCGTGGTCGCGAACTTCGCGATCGGCCTGCTGAACAAGCTCGTCCCGGCGATCCCGGTGACGTTCATCGCCACACCATTCCTCGTCGCCGGCGGTCTGCTGATCCTCTATTTCACGATCAAGCCCGCGCTCGAGCTGTTCATCGGCGCGTTCGGCGCTTGGCTGAAGGCCGGCTGATGGCGGACCGGCTGAAGGCGCTGCGCCGCATAGCAAAGGTGCAAGGCGAGATGGGCAAGCTCGCGGAATGGCGGATCGCCGGCGCCGAGCTGCGCATCGCGGATCTCGCGGCGGATCGCGCGCGGCTCGTCGACTATGTCACCGGCGTCGGCGCGCTGGGCGTGCCGCTCGGCAAGGCCGCGCTGCGCTCCATGCTGAGCGTCGATCGCCAAGCGGCCGAGGCCGAGCGCATGCGCGAGCTCGAGCGCGCGAAGCTCGACGTGCTGCGTCGTCGGGATCGTGCCGTGGCGACGGCGGTGGGCGTGGCCGAGCGTGAAGCCCGTAGCGCCGCCGAGGCCAAGGAGCTCGCCGCCGTGATGGAGGCGTGGCTGGCGCGGGTGTGATTGGCTAAACTGACGCAGCGACAACCGCCGATTGATGGACTCGTGGCGGTGCAGCTCTAAACTGGCGGCTTCGCACTTCGTTTGTCGCGAGCGTCCATGCGTTTCGAGCCGCGCCGCGCTTTTTCGATCGCCCGCACCGCGAGGCCGCGCCCTATTTCGGTCGCCGTTCCGGTGGAGATCGCTTTTCTTGCGGATTACGGCGTCCCGCGCGACGTGCTTCGTGCAGCCGCGCAACGGGCGCTCGCGGAGGGCATCGGGCCGAGCCGAGCGTTACTCGCGTCCGGCGAGGTCAGCGAGACGCGATTTTACTACTGCCTCGCGCATCGTCTGGGCGTGCCGTTCATCGTCAATTGGCCGCGACCCGCGCCACCCCTCGATCTCCGTCGAGCCCTGGACCGGCGGAGGTTTCGTATCGCTGACGATCCGCGCGCGGCGTGGCTGACGGCGCCGGCAGGCGTCGATATCGTGCTGATGTTCGACGCGCGCACGAGCGGCATCGCGCTGCCGTCGCTCGCCATCACGACGCCTTCGCATCTCGACGAGATCCTTCGTCATCGCGCGCAGTCCACGATCGCGTATGAGGCGAGCCAGGCGTTGCCCGACCAGACGCCGGCGCTGAGCGCCCGAAATGCTCTCGGTCTCAAGGGGATGAGCCTGATCGTGCTCGTGCTCGCCGCGTTATTCGTCGGCGCCGTCCTTGGGCTGCGCGCGGTCGACGACGTGCTCGGCGTCGTCTTTCTAGCTGGCATCGTCTTTCGCCTCGCGGTGTGCGCGCAAGGAGCCGCGCCTTCGTCATCGGCGCCGCCGGCCGCGTTACACGACGATGCGCTGCCGACCTATTCCGTCCTCGTCCCGCTGCACGACGAGGCGGCCATGGTACCCGGTCTCGCGAAGGCGCTCGGCGAGATCGATTACCCGCGCGCGAAGATCGAGGTGCTCTTTCTGATCGAAGCCGGCGACCGCGCGACGCGCGATGCGCTCGAACACGCAAGGCTTCCGCCTGGCTTCAGGATCGTCGACGTGCCGAACGGCGCGCCGCGCACCAAGCCGCGCGCTCTCAACGCGGGCCTGCTGCTCGCGCGCGGCACGCTCGTTGTCGTCTACGACGCGGAAGACCGGCCGGATCCGAACCAACTCCGGCTCGCAGCCGCGCGCTTTGCACAGGCGCCCGCTCACGTCGCCTGCCTGCAGGCCCGCCTCGCCATCTCGAACGGCGCGAATGGTCTTCTGGCAAAGCTTTTCGCGATCGAGTACGCGACGCTCTTCGACGTCTTCAACGTCGGGCTCGCGCGGTTTGGCCTGCCGATCGCGCTCGGCGGGACCTCAAACCATTTCCGGAGCGACGCCTTGTGCCGGGTCGGGGCGTGGGACGCGTGGAACGTGACCGAGGATGCCGATCTCGGTTTGCGGCTCGCGCGCTTCGGCTATGCGATCGACATGCTCGATTCGACCACGTGGGAGGAGGCGCCGGAGCGGCTTGGCGACTGGTTCAAGCAACGCCGCCGCTGGACCAAGGGGTGGATGCAGACGCTACTCGTACTCGCCCGCGACATGCCGACCGCCGTGCGCGACCTTGGGGCGACGAAATCGCTGGTCGTCACGCTCATGCTGACGAACCTCGTGACCGGGCCCCTGCTGACGCCTCTGTTTCTCGTGCTCGTCACCTGGCATCTGGCCGCGGACGGATTGCCGACCCCGCATGGTGCACTCGATGGGATCGAGGCGACGTTGGCGTTTTCCGTGATCGGGATCGGCGTCGCCGGAACGGTTTGGAGCGGCATCATCGGCGCGCGCCGCCGCGGCCTCGCCGGCATTCTCGGCCTGCTAGCGCTATTGCCATATCAGCTGCTGATCAGCGCCGCGGCCTGCGGTGGCCTCGCGGACTTGTTCGTGCGCCCCCATCATTGGCACAAGACGCAGCATGGCGCGGCGGCACGAAAGCGTCAAAACCCCGATCGAGCAGCAAGCCTCTAATGTCCGTCCCGTTCGCTCGTTGTCGGCACGCTGGCGCGGACGCCGCTCATGATGCGCCCGTACACGCGCGCCGGCAGGAAGCGGCCGAGCACCGCGCCCGCATAGAGAAAGAATGGAAAAGCGATCGTCGCCCGGCCCTTGGCAAGGCCGCGCTTGATCAGCGCGGCGGCAGCGGCGTCCGTGATCTCGCCGGGCTTCATCGCCGAAATTGAGTCGTTCAGCGGTGTCTTGACGAAGCCGGCGACGATCAGGCTGACGATCACGCCCCGTGCCTCGAGCCGCGGGCGGATCGACTCCGCGTAGGCGTGGACGCCTGCCTTGGTGACGCAATAGGCCGGCGAGTAGGGCAGGCCGTGCAGCCCGGCGATCGAGCCGACGAAGGCGAGCTGGCCGGTGCCGCGCGCCGCCATCGGGCCGATCAGCGGCTCGGCGGTGTTGAGCACGCCGACGAGGTTGGTCGCGAGAATCGCGCGCACGGCGTCGGGGTCCTCGGTCAATTCGTCCGGGCCAAGCCCGGTGGTGATCCCGGCGTTGGCGATCGCCAGATCGAACGGCCGCGCCGCGTCGGCCGCGCCGATCCAGCGCGCCATCGCGGCCCGGTCGCGCACGTCGATCGTCCCGGCCTCGACCTCGGCCCCCATGTCGCGCGCGGCTTGCGCGGTGGCCTCGAGGCGGACGGCGTCGCGGCCGATCAGGGCGAGACGCACGCCCGGCGCGGCATAGGCGAAGGCGAGCGCCCGGCCGATCCCGCTCGAGGCGCCGGTGATCAGCACCGAGGCGTGCGTGCGCGTCACGTGACGAAGGCTTCGGCGAGGCAGACGAGCGCCGCGCCGCGCTTGACGGTAAGCCGCACGACGGCCGGCGCACCCGGCGTCGCCTGCACGACCTTGCCCGTGACCTCGAAGGTCTCGCCGACAAGGACCGGCTCGATGAACTTGGCGGAAAGCTTGCCGAGCGTCGCCTCGGACCGCCAGGCTTCTAGATGAGGCGCGAGACAGGCCATGATCAGCATGCCGTGGATCGGCGGCGCGGCGAGCCCGGCTCGCGCGGCGACGGCGGGATCGAGATGCAGCGGATTGTCGTCGCCCGACGCCGCGGCGTAGGCGGTGAGATCGGCGGCTGTGAAAGGGCCGTAGGCACGGGGCGGGAGGGCCTCCCCGCGCGTGATGGGGGCGCTCATGCCGTCCGCGTGGAGAACAGCCGCAGTACCGTCTCGACGGTCGCGAGCACGGCACCACCCTCCGCCGCGACGTGGCCCTCCGCGACGAGCCGGTCCGGTCCGCTCTCGCGCCGCGCCGTCACGGCGAGCGTGTATCGCACGCCGACCCGCAGCGGCGCGACGTAGTCGAAGCTCTGCAACTCGTGAAACGGGACGATGTCGGGCTCGGGCACCAGCCCCGCCAGCGCGGCGCGCACGTGCGGCGCGGCCATCCATCGGATCGGGTAGGTGAACGGCAGCCTGTCGTCCGTGGCTTCGAGGCCGGCCGCCCGGCAAAAGGCGGAGACGTCATCGGCGCCGGCCGTCACCTCGAAGGCATCGAGGGCGGCGACGCTCACGCCGCCTCGGCGTCCCGGACGACGAGGACCGCGTTGATGCCGCCGAACGCGAACGAGTTGCTCATCGCGGTGCGAATGCGCATCGGCCGCGCCTCGTGCGGGATGCAGTCGACCGGGCATTTCTCGTCCGGCTCGAGGTAGTTGATCGTCGGCGGCGCGATCTGGTCGCGCATCGCGCCCATGGTGACGACGAACTCGAGCGCGCCGCCGGCGCCCAGCCCGTGCCCGTGGATCGGCTTGGTGGACGAGAGCGGCACGTGCGCCGAGCGCTCGCCGAAGACGATCTTCAGCGCCGCCGATTCCGTCGAATCGTTGACGATCGTCGCCGTGCCATGCGCGTTGATGTAGTCGATCGACTCGGGCGCGACATCTGCGTCGTCGAGCGCGGCGCGCATGGCGCGGGCGGCACCCTGCGAGTCCGGCGCCACGAAATCCTTGGCGTCCGTCGAGGTGCCGTAGCCGGCGACCTCGGCGAGGGCGCGCGCCCCGCGGGCTCTCGCGTGGTCTTCGGATTCGAGCACGATGCAGCCGGCGCCGGCGCCGAGAACCATGCCGTTGCGGCCCTTCGAGAACGGTCGGCAGAAGTCCGGCGTCATCACGCGCAGCGCCTCCCAGGCGAACATCGAGTTGTTGGTGATGCAATCCTCGGTGCCGCCGGTGACGACGACGTCGACCATGCCGGCGCGGATCATCTGCATGCCGATGCCGATCGCCTGCGTCGCCGACGAGCAGGCGGACGCCACGGCGAAGCTCGGGCCCTGCAGGCCGTAGCGGATCGCCAGCACGGCCGGGCAGGCGCTGGGGATCAGCTTCGGCACCATCAGCGCATGCGGGCGGCCGCCCTTGACGAGCGAAAGGTGGATGCCCTCCTCGATCGTCGTCATGCCGCCGATGCCGGTGCCGATGATCGTGGCCGCGCGCGGGCCGAGGCGATCGTCTCGGGTGTAGCCAGCCTGCGCCATCGCCTCGTCGGCGGCGACGAGCAGGTACTGGCTGACCGGGTCGCAGAAGGCCAGCGTCTGCTTGTCGAGGTGATCGGTGGCGACGAACCCCTGCACCTGCGCGGCGATCTTGATGCGACCGCGGTACTCGTAGGGGAAGGTCGGCTGCCTGATGCAGTCCCGACCGTCGCGGGCCGCGGTCCAGAGCCGCTCGGCGCCGATCCCGGCGGCGGAGACGGCGCCGTAACCAGTGACGACGACGCGCTTGGCGCCTGCCATCAGGTCTGCTTTTCCTTGATGATGTAGCTGGCGATGGCGTCGATCAGGTCCTTGACGTTCTTGGCGTCGTGGAACGGGCCGTCCATTGGAATGTAGACGTCGAACTTGTCCTCGATCGCGGTGAGGATCATCACGATGTCGATCGACTTCAAGTCGAGGCTCTCGATCGTCGCTTCGGGGGTCACCTTCTCGCGGTCGATCATGCCTTCGGTGACGATCGTGTCGACGATCTTGCTGACGAGATCGTCGTGGTCGATCGGCGCCTTGTGGCCGACGGTCTCGGCCGCTTGGTCGTTGGTGTCCACCGATCACTCCTGCTCGTCGGCCCAGGGGCAGATGTCTTCGGCGATGCCGCAAGCCCCCGCAAGCCTGATATTCGTCGTAAGTGCCCCAGGCGGCCCAGTCGATGGCGGCCCCATGGTGAGGCAAAATCATGCCCGACGCCGTCCTCCCTAGTCCAAACCGTCCGGCAAGGAAAGGCCTTCCCACCCCTCAGAGAAAGCTCTGCGGGTCGACGTCGAAGGCGACCTTGACCCCGCCGCGCGGTGGTGGCCCCGCCTCGGCGAGCGCGCGCAGAAACCCCTGCAGGTCGCCGCGGCGTGGCGCCTTGACCAGCAGGCGGAAGCGATGGCGGCCCGCGAGAACCGCGATCGGCGCCTCGGCCGGCCCGAGCAGCACCGTCTCGTCGCCGCGCGGCAAGCCGCCGGCCGCGGCGAGCCGCCAGCGATCCGAGGGGGGCATCCGGTAGGCAGCCTGGGCGAGCCCGCGGGCGTGCGCTTGCGCGCTGGAGAAGTCCGCGCCCGAGACGATGATCGCCGCGAGGCGACCGTAGGGTGGCAAGCCCGCCCGCTCGCGCTGGCTCGTCTCCTCCGCGTAGAAGCGCTGGGCGTCGCCCGACACCAGCGCGCGGATCACCGGGTGCTCGGGCTGCCAGGTTTGCAGGATCGCCCGCCCGGGTCGTTCGAAGCGACCGGCGCGGCCGGTCACCTGCTGCAGCAGCTGGAACGTGCGCTCCGCCGCGCGCGGGTCGCCGGTCGACAGGCCGATGTCGGCATCGATCACGCCGACGAGGGTGAGCAGCGGAAAGTTGTGGCCCTTGGCGACGAGCTGGGTGCCGATCACGATGTCGCAGCGCCCGGCGGCGACCGAGTCGAGCTCGCCGCGCAGGCGCTCGGGGCCGCCTTGGAGGTCGGAGGAGAGGACCAGCGTCCGGGCGTCCGGAAACCGCTCGTCGACCTCCTCGGCGAGCCGCTCGATGCCCGGACCGCAGGGGACCAGCTGGGTCGCCTCGCAGACCGGGCAGGCCTCGGGGCGGCGCTCCTGGTGACCGCAGAGGTGGCACATCAGGACATGGCGAAATCGATGCTCGACGAGCCAGGCCGAGCAATTCGGGCACTGGAAGCGGTGGCCGCAGGCGCGGCACAGGGTCAGCGGCGCGTAGCCGCGGCGATTGAGGAAAAGCAACGCCTGCTCGCCCGCCGCGATCGTCTCGCGGACCGCCTGCTCGAGCGGCGGCGCGACGAAGCGCCCGCGCGGCGGCGGATCGCGGCGCAGGTCGAGCGCGGCGATCGCCGGCATCGGCCGCGCGCCGTAGCGACCGGGAAGCACCAGGTGGGCGTAGCGCCCGGTGCGGGCGTTGACCTGCGTCTCGAGCGAGGGCGTGGCCGACGCCAGGACGACGGCGGCGCCCTCGATCCGCCCGCGCACGACGGCCATGTCGCGGGCGTGGTAGGTGACGCCGTCCTCCTGCTTGTAGGCGGTCTCGTGCTCCTCATCGACGATGACGAGGCCAAGGTCCTGGAACGGCAGGAACAGCGCCGAGCGCGCGCCGACGACCACCCTCGCCTCGCCGGTGGCGATCGCGCGCCAGACCAGGTTGCGGCGCCGGCCCGGCACGGCGGAATGCCATTCGGCGGGCGGCGCCCCGAACCGCGCCGCGAAGCGGGACAGAAACTGGCCGGTCAGCGCGATCTCGGGGACCAGGATCAGCGCCTGGCGCCCACTCCGAAGCGCCGCCGCCACGGCCTCGAAGTAGACCTCGGTCTTGCCCGATCCCGTGACGCCCTCGAGCAGCGTGACGCCGAACGCCCGCGCCTTCACGGCTTCCGCCAATCCCCGTGCCGCACGCTCCTGCTGCGCCGACAGGCGAGGCGGCGCGTGGTCGGGATCGAGGGCGGCGGCGACCGGCTCGACCGGCATCGGCACGATCTCGAGGGCGCCGTCGGCGACCAGCGCGTTGACCACGCCGATCGAGCAACCCGCCGCCGCCGCCAGCGCGCCCTTGCCGAGCATCCCGGCCTCGCCAGCCGTGGCGAGCACTTTTTCGCGCGCGGGGGTCGTCTTGATCGGAGCGCGGCCGGTCGCGCGCACGCCGAGCTTCGGCGCCGTCGGTTCGCCGGAGACCGGCGCGCGCAGGCACATGCGCAGCACCATGCCGCGCGGGCTCAGCGTCCAGCGTGCCACCCAGTCGACGAAGGTTCGCAGCCGCTCGGGCAGGCGCGGGATGTCGCTCACCGCCGTGACCGGCTTGAGCCGCGCGCGTCTCGTTGTGCCGGGCGCGCCACGCCCGAGCGCCCACACCACGCCGATCGTCGGCCGCGGCCCCAACGCCACCTCGACGATGTCGCCGGCCGTCAGGTCGAGATCGCCGACGGCGTAGGAATACGCCTGGTCGACGGCCACCGGGATGAGCACGTCGGCGACCAGGATGGCCTCTGGCGACGGGTCGGGCTGTTCGAGCATGGCGCGATATAGCACCGCCGTCGGCGCCGCGAACCGCCCCCATCGAAGCCGGCGGCTCACGTCGAAGGATGCCCTCGGCGCTCGAATTCGCTATGCAGCCCTCGACAAGGTTGCCCTGCCGCCGCGCCGGTCATCGTCGGAGAAGAGCTTGAAGGGTCCGCAGCGCGTTCTCGTTCTCTGCCTGGCGCTCGTCGTGTCGGGACCGTCGCGCGCCGAGGAACCGCCGATCATCGGCCAGGGCGCGCGCATCCTGCCGGTGATCGCTCGGCATGGCATGGTGGTCGCGCAGGAGGGCACTGCGGCACGGGTCGGGCTTGCGATCCTGAAGAGTGGCGGCAACGCCGTCGACGCGGCGGTCGCCACCGCGCTCGCCCTCGCCGTGACGCTTCCCCGCGCGGGAAACCTCGGCGGCGGCGGCTTCATGCTGATCCACCTCGCCAAGGGCGACAAGACGGTGGCCATCGACTACCGCGAGGTCGCGCCGGCAACGACCAGGGCCGACGTCTTTCTCGACGACAAGGGCAATGCGGTCCCACGGCTGTCGCGCGAGACGGGGCTCGCCGTCGGCGTGCCGGGGACGGTGGCGGGACTGACGTGGGCTCTCGAGCGCTACGGCTCCGGCAAATTCCCCCTGGCCGCGCTCGCCGCGCCGGCCGAGGCGCTGGCCCGGGACGGCATCCCGGTCGAGCAGGATCTCGCCGACTCGCTGGCGCAGGCGACGCGCTTGCGACATTGGCCGTCGAGCGCGGCGATCTTCTCGCATAAGGACGGCACGCCGCTCGGCCACGGCGATGTGTTGACGCAAACGGACCTCGCCGACACGCTGGCGACGATCGGGCGCGAGGGCGCCAAGGGGTTCTACGAGGGCGCCGTCGCGGGCAAGATCGCAGCCGCCGTGCGCGCGGCGGGCGGTGCGATGACGACGGACGATCTCGCCGGCTACCGCGCCCTCGAGCGAGAGCCAGTGCGGGGTACGTACCGCGGGCACACGATCGTCTCGATGCCGCCGCCCTCGTCCGGCGGCGTGCACGTGATCGAGCTGCTCAACATCCTGGAGGGCTTTCCGCTGGCGGCGCAGGGTGCGCTCTCGGCGGCGACGATCCACGACATGGCCGAGGCCGAGAAGCTCGCCTACGCCGACCGCGCCGCCTACCTCGGCGATCCCGCCGTCGTCGACGTGCCGGTGAAGGGCCTGGTCTCCAAGGCCTATGCGACGAAGCTGCGGGGCTTGATCGAGCCCGGCCGCGCCAAGCCGGCGAGCGAGATCGCCGCCGTCGACCCAGCGCCCTACGAAAGCGAGCAGACCACCCATTTCTCGATCGTCGATGCCGACGGCAACGCGGTCGCCAACACGTACACGCTCAACCTCTCCTTCGGCGTCGGCCTCGTCGCCGATGGCACTGGCGTGCTGCTCAACAACGAACTCGACGATTTCGCCGCCAAGCCCGGCGCGCCAAACGCCTTCGGGCTGACCGGCGGCAAGGCTAATGCGCCCGGCCCGCGCAAGCGCCCGCTGTCTTCGATGACGCCGACGATGATGTTCAAGGACGGCAAGCTCGAGCTCGTCACCGGCTCGCCCGGCGGCTCGACCATCATCACGACCGTGCTGCAGCTGATCCTCGACACGGTCGACTTCGGCATGAACATCGCGACCGCGACCGAGACGCCGCGCGTGCACGACCAATTGTTGCCGGACAAGCTCTTCGTCGAGCAGGGCTTGAGCCCGGACACGCTCGGGCTGCTGCGCGCGCAGGGCTACACGGTCGCGCCGCGCGATGCCTGGGGTTCGGCCGAGAGCATCTCGATCGCCGACGGCCTGCTCGCCGGCGCCTCCGACCCGCGCCAGCGCGGCACGCTCGCGGTTGGATATTGACGAGAGCAGGCGGCGAGAGACGCTTGAACGGCAAAGGGGCCGGCAGCGTTTGCACGCGCCAGGCCCCTTACCCCTCAACCCTGCCAGGTCATGGAAGCTTATTCCCCCGAAGAAGCTTCGTCAGCCGGTCAGCGCCTGGGAGTGGTGATAGCAGGCGCCCCCTCTGGTGTCTGTGACATCCGCGACACACCCACCTTCCAAGTGAATTGTCCGCGAGACGAAGCGCGCCTGGACAGCACCGGCGTTCGGCGCGAAACTGCGAGCGCCCGAGCAGGCGGGCCGACCGGAGGGACCTCCATGTTCCGCGAGCCAGGCAAGAGCGGTGGCGACGGCGGGCGCTCGGCGCGCAACGTGCTGGGCGAGACGCTCGAGGATTGCTCGCGCGACCCGATAACGGGATTTTACCGCGACGGCTGCTGCAACACCGGGCCGGAGGATCGCGGCAGCCACACGGTCTGCGCGATCGTCACCGAGGATTTTCTGGCCTTCTCGAAAGCGCGCGGCAATGACCTGTCGACGCCGATGCCGGCCTACGGCTTTCCCGGCCTCAAGGCAGGGGATCGCTGGTGCCTCTGCGCGCCGCGCTGGCAGGAGGCGTTCGCCGCCGGCAAGGCGCCGCGGGTCGCCTTGAAGGCGACGCACGAGGGAGCGCTGGCGCATTGCGAACTCGCCGACCTGAAGGCCAACGCCGCCGACCTGAGCTGATCGCACTGCGCTGATCGCGGGCGCGTGCCGGCGTATCACCACGCGCGACGTCAGAACGCCTTGATCAACGTCCCCACCGTCACGTGTGGGAAGCTCATGCCGTTGAAATTGAGCAGCGCGGTCTGCGAATATTGCAGCTGCAGGAAGTCCTCGCCCGTTTGGCTCCGCACGGTCTCGATCACGAACAGCGACTCGAGGCTTGGATTGTCGGCATTGCGGGTGATGAACGGAATGTTCTCGATGCCGCCGCCCGGCCGGGTATTGGTGAAGAGCCGAACGATCTTCTGGATTTTCTGGCCCTTCAGCGCGGCGCGCTGGAGCACGTGCGGATCGTCGATGACCGCCTGCGTAAGGCCGGTCGGCAACGGTGACGAGCGGAACTTGCTTTCGATCGAAAGATCGTACTCGGGGTAGGGGTTCCGGGTACCGGGCGGTGGCGGCGCGCCGCCGATCTCGTATGGGACGGTGTTCGCCGGCGGGATCACCGGCGGCGTGGCGAGGTCGACGTCCTCGGCGAAGCCGATGGTGTTGATCGCGTTGCCATGCGGGACGCTGGCCAGCCGGGCGATGCTCGCGTCGGCCTTCGGGTCGGTGGTCGCCGGGATGTTGAGCCAGAGCCCCGGCTCGATGTGCAAGGCGCCGCCGGTCATGCCATCGGTCACGCGATGGAGGTAGGTCAAACCATAGATCTTGATGTCGTCCTGCCGGCTGCCGCGATTGAAGACCGGCGAACCGATCGTCGTGAACTCGATCGTCTCGCGCAGCCAGTTCAGCTCGAGGAAGAAGCCGTTGTCGCTGCCCGAGAAATCCGGGCGCGCGATCAGGCTGAAGCCGGTACCCTCCCAGAAGCCCGGCAGATCCTTCAGCGGCCCCAGCTTGTCGGCCGTCCCACGCTGGTTGGAGACCGCCCGGTAGGAGGTGACATCATTTGGAGTCAAAGCATCGAGATGCGGCGGGATGAACGCGGCACCAAGTCTCGTGGCTTGTGTCTGGTCGGTCATGGCAGCAGCCTCCTCTTGGGTGATGCGGTGGTGGCGATGCGTCAACGGCCGTGGCTTGCGATCTCGCGCCGCACGCAGGCGATGGCGTCGCGCGCGATATCGTAGGCGCTGGGCTGGCCTTGCACGGGCGCGTCCTCGCCCGGCCGCCAGAACCTGCGCCGCGTCAACCGCAGCCCGTCGAGGAAGGCGGGGATCGCGTTGAAGACCTCGATCAGGATCGGCCCGTCATGGCGCGCGAGGATCGGCCCCATGAAGCGAGGCCAGTCGATCCAGCTGTCATGCAAAGCGCCGCGGTCGGGCGCCGAGACGTGCACGTAATGCAGCCGCTTTTCGTCGGCGATCCGGGAGACGTGTCGCGCGAAGGCTGCTGGCCCGTCGCTACCGAGCGCCACGTGGGCGCTGTCGATGCAGACGCCGACCTGCCGGCTGTCGACATGATCCAGAAATCGCATCACATCGGAGACGAGGTTCGGCGCCGCCGTTTCCCAGTGATCGACCGGCTCGATCGCGAGCTTGACGCCCCGCTCGCGCGCGTAGACGCCGAGTTCTTGCAGCACCGGCGCCGCCAGCTCGTAGCGAGACACCGCCCAGGCCTGCAGCGCGTCGCTCCAGATCGTTTGGCCGCTATCGTTTCCTGGAAAGACGCCGTAGGGAAAGATGATCGGCCCGGCCATGATGTCGCCGCCGAGCGCTTTCGTGATGTCCACGCGAGACTTCAGGTAGGCCAGGCCCGCCGCGCGCACGGCCGGATCGGTCGAGGCCGGGTCGAAGTCCCGTGTCGCCGCGACATTCGTGGTGAATCGCACCGCCGAGAAACCAGCGGCATCCAGCGCAAGCTTCAAGCCTTTGTAGCTCGCGAGCGCCGCCGCATGATCTCCGCCTTCCGTGGGGGCGATCGGCAGATCGAAGCCCGTGTAGCCGAGCATCACGAGTTTGCAGAGATGCTCGACGATCGTTTGGGTGTAGGCGCGATCGTCCGGCCGCAGGTCGGCGGTGAACATGAAGAGGCTGAAGTAGAGGTCGCGAGCCGGCGTCATCGCTAGAAGCCGAGCGTGTCGCGCAGATAGGCGCGGCCCATCTTCGCGTAGGTGAGCGGGTTGGCCTTGGCTGGATCCTGTTCGGCCTCGACCATCAGCCAGCCTTCGTAGCCGGCGTCGGAGAGGCATTCGAAGATCGGCACGAAATCGATGATGCCGTCGCCCGGCACCGTGAAGATGCCGGCCTCGATGGCGTCCTTGAACGAGAGCCCGTCGCGGCGCGCGATCTCCGCCATGCCGGGGCGCAGGTCCTTCAGGTGCACGTGCTTGATGCGCGTGGCGTACTTGCGCGCGACCGCGAGCGGATCGGCCCCGGCGAACAGGAGATGTCCGGTGTCGAGAAGAAGATGCACGAGGTTCGCGTCGGTGGACGTCATCAGCCGGTCGACCGCGTCCTCGGTCATCACGCCGGTGCCCATATGCGGGTGGTAGCAAAGCCGCATGCCGCTCTCGTTGGCGATGCGGCCGAGGCCATGCAGGCCTTCGATGAGCGCGATCCACTGGGCATCGTCGAAAATCGGACGATTGGCGAAGATCGCGACGGGCAGCGGGTTCACGGCGCCACCGAACTCGGCGACCACCATGTCCGAGCCGCCCATGGCCTTGATGAAATCGAGCTGCTGGTGAAACATCGCCAGCGTCTGGTCGACCATGCCCTTGTTCGTGAAATAGGTGGAAACCCAAGGTTCCGACACGCGCAGCCCGCGAAGGTCGAGCGCCGCCTTCAGCACGCGCGTGTCGGTCGGATATTTGTGGCCGACGCTGCAGCCCTGGTAGCCGGCGAGCGCCATCTCGCTGATGCACTGGTCGAACGGGATGCCGATATCGATCGACAGGAAATCATCGTTCCACCAGGATGTCGGCGTGATGCCGAGCCAGACCTTGAGCGGATCGAACATAGGGGTTGAACGCATCGAGCGTCTCCAAATCGATTGATATCGAACAATCTCAGAATGAAGGGATCTCCGGCGGCCCAACCCAGGACGCATAGCCGGGCGCCTTTGCGCCGGGCGGATTGGCGCCGATCGCCGCCCAAAGCAGGCCTTCGGCGTAGGCCGAGGCGGAGACCATGAACGAGGTGTTCTCCGCCCGCGCGCCGTAGGCATCGATCCAGGCGCGCGGCAGCTCGTACCAGATGCCGACGTACCAGAGCTTGATGATGTTGCGTGCGATCGGCCCGAGCCGCGCGTCGCCGAATATCTCGCGGCGCAGGTAGGCCTCGCGCGCCGTTTGGTCAGCATCGGCGGCCTGTGGCGCGCGCGCGAAGGCCGCGAGCAACGTGTCCAGCGCTTCGGCGCCGACGGCGTGGACGACCGCAGCCAGATAGTCCGTCGCCTGACCGGTGCCGCGAAGCTCGAACGTGGTGAAGGCGGTCATCTCCGCCGTGAAGCGAAGGAATTGGTCCATGCCTGGGGTTTCGCTCACGGTGCCACCAGCGCCGGGGTCATCGCCGTCACTGGTGTGGACGTGATCTCGAACGTCGGCGCCGCGTTCAATCCCTCGCTGCCGGGAAGCGGGTTGTGGATCAGCCGCTCGATCTTGCGGCGCAGCTTGAACATGTCGGGGACAGCCTCGATCAGAAGATTCGGCTCGCCCGAGAACGCGCGCGTCAACAGCGCGAGAAAGCCGGCGTAGGCGGTGTTGAAATCGACCGCGGCGGCGTGCAGCTCGGGCTCCGATGTGTAATCCGCGAGCCGGGCATTGGCCTTGAACCGATAGACCGCGTCCCAGTCGACATTCAGCGTTGGTCCGGACGGCGCGTCTTTCTCGTCGCCCGGCTGATAGTATTGTCCCTTCAAGAGCTGCTGGAAGCGATAATAGTGCGCCAGCTCGTGCTCGACGTCGTAGATCTTGCCGCCCAACCCCTCGCCCTGCTCGACGATCAGCATGATCGCCTTGCGGGCCGATCGGATGTCGTGCACCTCGACGAGCTCGCCGCCGCCGGAATAGTAGTACCGCGGACCTATCTGCCATCCGGCACGACCTGTGAAGAGTTTGTCACCCATCTCGCGATGGAGGTGCTCGAGGCCGCGTTTGATCTCCTCGTAGAATTCGCCGATCGAGTAGAAGCGCATCGCATCGTCACCGGGGCAGAGCCCGAGCTGGGCCTCCTTTCTGTGCTTGCTCCGCACGACGAGTTTCGCGTCGGCCTTCGGTAGGTCCTTGTCGGGTCGCTCGATGTTGAGAAAGGTGGCGACCGCTTCTTTCGAGAACGGTTGCAGGCTGACTTGAAAATCCTGCTCGCCGTCCGGCAGGTAGGCCGGGTAGAGCGGCACGAAGTCGGGCGTCGTCAGGTTGGCGTCTCCACCGACCGCGTTCATCAGGTTGGCGACCAACGTCAGATGCAGCATCTCCTCGACGACGACGACGCGGATGACGTGCGTCGCGTCCGAGTTCGTGCCTGGCTTGATCGAGTAGAGCGCCATCAGATAAGGCGGTATCGTCGCGTGCTCGAGCCGCATCGCGATATGCAGATATTCGCGCAGGTCCTCGACGGTCTTGATCCTCGGCTCGGACATTGGTGTCTCCCTCATTCGGCGGCGCGTGACGCGGCGCCAGGCGATGCACGATGAAGCGCCTTGAGCATCGCCTTGGCGCTGCGGAAGGTGAGCGCGGACATGGTCAGCGTGATGTTGGCCGTGCCGACCGACGGCATGCTGCCGCCGCCGACGAGATAGAGGTTGGCGTGGTCCCACGAGCGTTGGTCGACATCGACGACCGAATTGGTTTTGCTCGTCCCCATCACATGCGTGCCGGCGAGGTGATTGCCGCCACGGATCTCGTAACCCTCGCCCTCGTGCGTCACGTAGCCGTAATCGGAGTCCTCGTACCGCATATGGTCGGCGACGCCGAGGCGCTGGAAGACGAGCTTGGCGAAATCGCGCGCGTAGGCGACACCCCGCATCGTGTATTCGGGGATCGCGAACGAGATCACCGGGCGCATGTTGCCGAGCTGATCCTTATAGCTCGGGTCGACCGAGACGCGGTTGCTCTCGGACGGCGGCATGTCGACCATGAAGGCGAGCTGCAGCTGGCGGGTGATGCGGTCGGCAAGCGCGCCACGTAGGTCGCGGCCGAACTTGTTGTCGCGATCGACCATGTTCGCGACATCCGAATAGGGCGAGCCCTTGGCCCAGCCCCACCCGTCGTTGTGAATGTCGACGGCGAAGGCGGCCTGCCTTCGGCGAAACCTGCCGCCCCGCAGCGCGACGATGCCGCCTGTGCAATTCGTCCCGCGCATTGTTCCGCAGACCTGCGGCATCAGCCCCCAGTTCAGGAGATACGCGTGGTCCATCAGATTGCGCCCGACGAGCCCGCTCGTGCTCTGCAGCTCCGATGCCAGCATGAGCCGCGGCGTCTCGATCGCGTTCGCGCCGAGGACGAAGATCTGGCCTCGAACGGTACCGGTCTCATGCGCCGGCAGGGCGGGGTCGCGATAGCGCTTGTACTCGATGCCAGTCACGAGGCCGCTCGCGGGGTCGATCACGACGCGGGAGGCCACGGTTTGCGTCAGGATGTCGACGCGGCCCGTCTGCAAAGCCTTCGCCAGCGTCTTGCCGGCATTGTACTTCGCCTGCACCGGACAGATCGGCACGCACGCGTTGTTGCCCTGGCAGCGGCCACCTTCCTCGACCTGGCTGGTCGAGACGGCACCGACGGGCCTGTAGCCCTTGCCGCCGCCGTAAGCTTTGTTTGGAATGCCATTGCGTCCTTGCGGAAAGGGCCGCACCATCAGATCGAAGCGCTCGCCGTCGAGATCGACCGACGTGCCGCGCAGCCCGGCGTCGACTTGCTTGTCGAGATAGGACAGCGGCAGCCCGTGCATCGGAAACACGTAGTCCTTGCCGAACGTCAGCCCGAGATAGGTTTGGTCTCCGACCTCCGCCGAGACGCCGATCTCGCGCTCGGCGATCTCGAGCCAGGGTGCGAGCTCGGCATAGCTGATCGGCCAGTCGAGCCCGACCCCGTGGCGCGAGCGCATCTCGAGGTCTTCGGGCAACAGCCGCGGCGTCTTCGCCTCCCAGTGCATCGTCGTGCCGCCGAGGACGCGCGTGTAGCCGGTGTCCGTCATGAACGGGCCCGTCTGCACCATGTAATTGGCGGTGTCCGGCTGGCCGGGGATCATCTTGCGCAAGTCGCCACGCGGCCACGGCGCGTCCGCGTTCTGCGGGTAGGGTGACTGGTTGTCCTTGATCGCGGTCTTGTAGAATTGTTGAAGATAGGTCTCGTAGCCAGCCAGCGTCTTGTCTTCGCCAACGCCGGCCTCGAGCATGAGGACGTGCTTGCCGGCGCGCGCGAGCTCGTTGGCGATGATGGCGCCGGAGATGCCGGCACCGACGATCACGGCGTCATAGACGATCTCCGATGCGGCCGCGTGCGTCGTCTTGGTGGTCGCGCCTTCCGGGAACAACACGGCTATCCTCCCTTCGTGCCGGGCGATCTCGAGGTCAGCCCGGCAATGATGCGCTCGGCGGTTCGGATCGTCAGCGCCGCCAGCGTCAACGTCGGATTCGAGGTCCCCATCGTCGGGAAGCTGCCGGCGCCGACGAGAAAGAGATTGCGGTGTCCCCAGGCTCGCTGATCCGTGTCGACGACGGAGCTAGCTGGATCGGCGCCCATGCGGTGCGTGCCCGCGAAATGGCCCATGCCATGGTACTGGAAACTGCGCCCGCGATAATCGACCGATGGAAACGCGCCGGCGACCACCGCCGTGTGATCCTCGATGCCCGCGTGAGCGAACATCGCGTGGGTGACGCGGCTCGCCGCTTCCATTCCGGCCAGCGTGTAATCGTCGACGCGGTAGCCAATCACGGGTCGTGGGTTGCCCAACGGGTCGCGGTAACGCGGGTCGATCGTCACGCCGTTGCCGGGATCGGGCAGCTGCTCGACGGCGATCGAGAAGCGCACCTGCCGCGAGAGCGTCGCGGCCAGACTGGCGCGTAGCTCTGTGCCGTGCAGGTTCCGCGTCATGACGGCATCGGCGACCGTCGTATCGGGCGCCCCCGTCGGCGCGCGCCAGCCGTCGTTGCCGATGTCGTAGCGGAACGCCGCGTGCGTCGCGCGAAAGGCGCCGCCACGCAGATCCTCGATGCCCGCCGTCGACAGCGGCCCGCGGAAGGCGCCGATCGGTCGCGGCGCGAGACCCCAGGCGTAGAGCGCCGGGTGATCCATCAGGTTGCGCCCGACGATCGAGCCGCCGCCCGCGCCGCCGAGCCCGGAGGCCAGCATCAGTTTGGCGTTCTCGACGGCGTGCGCGGCCAGCACATAAAGGCGACCCCGTGCGAGATGCACGCTATGCGTCGGCGAGCCAGCGTCCTCGTAGCGCTGGTACTCGATGCCGGCGACAAGGCCGCTGTCCGGGTCGACGCGGATCTGCGAGGCGACGGCCTGCGTGAGCACGCGCAGCTTGCCGCGATCGGCCTCGGCGATCGTCTTCAACGCGTTGTACTTCGCCTGGACGGGGCAGATCGGCGTGCAGGCCGTATTACCCTGGCATCGTTGGCCGACGAACTGATCAACGTCGACGGTGCCCGCGCGCATGTCGATCGCGCCGGCTGGTGCGTAGCCGTGCCGCGGCATGCCGTTGCGAGCCGCGGGGTAGCTGCGCACCTTGACCGTGTGCGGCTCGCCGCCAAGCTCGACCTGCATGCCGTCGATGCGTTCCGCCAGTCGCTCGTCCGAGAAACTCGGTGGGATGCGGTGCATCGGATAGTCGTAGCCAGTCTCGAAGACGATGCCGTGGTGCGACTGGTCCGCGACATCGGCGGAGACGCCCAGCTCGCGTTCGGCCGCGCGATAGTAGGGCTCCAAATCGCCGTAGCCGAGCGGCCAGTCGACGCCGACGCCGTAGCGCGAGCGCAGCTCGAAATCCTCCGGCAGCATTCGCAGCGATACGCCGAGCCAATGCAGCGTCGAGCCGCCCTGCAAGCGCGAGTAGCTCGACCCATAAGGCTGCGGTCCGGTCTGCACGAAATAGCCGCTTGCCTTCTTCCAGTCCGCCGTATCGGGCTGCGGCGCGGCCACGGCGGCCGGCCAGGCCGATTCCGGCCCCTTGCTCGCCGCGGCGTGGAAGGTCTCGAGATGCGCGGCATAGCCCTCGAGGCTCGCCGCGCTCGCGGGGCCGGCCTCGAGCAGCAGCACGCCGAGGCCTGCTTGCGTCAGGCGCTTGGCGATCAAGGCGCCCGCGACGCCCGCGCCGACGACGACCGCGTCGTAGAGGTTGCTCATGCTGGTGTCGCTCATGACCCGGTCGACGCGGGTGGCGCGGACCAGGCGGCGTAGCCTTGCGGCGAGGCGCCCGGCGGATGCGCGCCGGCCGCCGTCCATTGCAGCCCGGCGCGATAGGCCGCGCCCGAGACGAGCCGGTCCTCGTCGCGCGGCGAGGCACCATGCGCCTGCCGCCACGCCTCCGGCAGGCGGCTCCACGTGCCGCGATACCAGAGCAGGATGATGTTGCGCGCGACCGGGCCCAGCATGGGATCGTCGAGCACCATGGTGCCCCTCGGTCCGTCGCCCTCGGCCGGCCATTCGGACAGAAGCTGATCGAGGATGGTCGATGGCAGCACCTCGTCGAGCGCGCGCAGATAGTCTTCGGTCATGCCGGTGCCGGCAAGATCGACGCGCGCGAAGCCGGTGAGCTGCGTCGAGATATCCAGGAACCGCCGGGTGCGCCCATCCACGATGATTTGCCCCTAAACGATGGTGCCGATCCTGGCGCGGACCGCGGACAGAAAAGCCGCGTAGCTCCAGGTGAGATTGCGGACGCTCTTCTCGAACCCGCTCCACCCGTCGAATTGCTCGCTCAGCTCGAGGTGATCGCTGTGGTGGATGACCGCCCGCAGCATCGCGTCGCCGGCATTGCGCAGCGCGGCCATGGCGGCGTCCGGCGCTGCCTCCGCGGCAATCCCCACCTGCGCGAAAAACGGCGCCGAGTGATCGTCGCGCGGCACGCGGCCGTCGCGCGCGATGGCGTTGGCGACGCGGTAGTAGAGCTCGGCGACATTGCAAGTGCAGAGCGCCCACGGATGGCCGCCTTGTATCGGGTGCGCGACATCGCCGTCGTAATGGTCGCCGGGGTAGCGCCCGAGGAGGGGGCCGATGCCCTGGGCCTTATCGGCACCGTTAATGGGATAGAACACCGGCGATCCAGGGTCCTCCCACTGCTGGCGGAGCGCCGCCGCGGTCGCGAGCAACTTCGTGTCGGTGATGCACACCGCGCCGTAGAGCGCGGCGCAGACGATGTCGATGTTCGGATCGTAGTCTTGTCGAGGCGGCACGTCGCCGCGGCGCGGCGTGGGATCAGGGAGGATCGATACGTAGAGCGTGCCGTTCCAGTGCGCGGCGAGCGCCGTCTCGAGCGCGGCGATGGCCTCGCCTGTCGTCGGCGGCACGTCGATGCCCGCCGTATTGCCGCCCAGCGCGCGAAAGCAGGCGAGCTGCATGGAGCGAGCGAAGAAGGAGAACCCGTCGATCTCCTCCCAGAGGTTTCGCGTCGCGCGCGTGTAGACCGTCGCCAGGTAGTCGACGTTGGTCTGCATGAGAGAGCGGGCGATGGCTTGGGTCGGGGCGTCGAGCCGATCGAAGAAGGTGAGGATCGCCAGCGTCTGGATCGCCGGCCCGTCGTTCTGCTCCGTCCAGTCGCGCACCTGGCCGTCGACCTTGAAGCAGGCGTGGCCAGCGTGACGTCGTGGTCGGCCGCGGCGGCATCCTGGCATGTCTTGGCGAAGGTGACGTAGTCGATCAGCGCCTGCGTGTCGTCCACATCGGTCGCGGCGGCGATCTCGATCGCCGTGATCGCCGCGTCGCGCACCCAGTTGAAGACGTAGTCCTGGTCGATACCAGGCGTGCTCGAGGGATAGGATGGCGCGGCGAGGACGCAGCCTGGCTGCGAGAACGCGCCGGGCGGGCACGGGTCCTTGAACCTGAAGCCGTCGCTGGCGACATTGCGCATCATCAAGCCGTACATGTGCCGCGCGATCGTCGGCAGGCCCGCCGCGTCGACATCGATCCGCGGCCGCGCGCGATTGCTCCCTGGTGTCAGCGGCATCGGATCATGCGGATCAAGCGGCAGGTTGGTCGAGGAGGTCATCGAAAATCCGCCGCGAAAGCCGAGGACGCGATGCGGGTCCCGACCTCGCGAGCCGAATGACGAACGCAGCAAGAAAGATTTGGGAGCCAACGATCAATCATGTATCGTCACGCCAATTCGAGAATGAAACCAAGGTAGCGATTCACGCATAAGTTGCAACAAAAAAGACGATGCGACTTTGTGATAGGTGCTCGCAAGGCGTCGCAGGAACGGTTTAGCCGTCGCGGCCGGCGCTGGCGCGAACCCAAGCCATCTCGTTGACGATCGTTCGACCCGCCTCGGTCTTCGGTGGGGTGCGCAGCACGAGCGTGTCGCCATCGAGCGTGTAGGGACGCACCTGCGCCTCGCCACTCCAATCGGGAAACAGGCTCGCCTTGATCCGGTGCGTGACGGCGTCGGCATCGAACGCGTAGCTGCCGAAATAGGCGAGGCACGTGGAATAGGCGGTCGCCCGGGCCTCGACGGGGCCGCCGAGCGGATCGTCGATCGCGAGCTTTGGGCGATGCGCCGCCGTCATCTGCACGGCCATCCGTCCGTCGTCGGCGTAGATCAAAAGCCCGGTCGCATCCTCACCGAAGGGGTAGGCTGGATCGGCGCCGTTCGTCAGCCGCCGCCACGCCGTGAGCCGCCAAGTACCGACGATCGGGTTCCGCATGGCAAAAGCATTTCGACGGAGGGTCAATAGTGTCTATCTACGCCGTTGACGCCGATTTCGTCAATAAAAAATACAACTTTTGCGAGATATTCGTTAAGCCGATCTCCGCTTATTCGGCTCGGGCGCCCCTTTGGGGGTGGCCACCATCCCGCCTCGTAGTCGACCGGCGAACATGCGCCTCATGATAACCGCGCGCGTTTGCAAATGGCGCCGCGCCGGGCTTATCGAGGCTCATCCAAACGCTCCCGGAGCCATCCATGATCAAAGGCAAGACAGCGCTCGTTACCGGCTCGACAAGCGGCATCGGGCTCGGCGTCGCGCGCGCCTTGGCCGGGGCCGGTGCCGCCGTCGTCCTCAACGGGTTCGGCGAGCCGGATGCGATCGAGGCGATCCGCGCCGGCATCGAGCGCGAGTTCGATGTCGCCTGCCGCCATTCCGGCGCCGACATGACCGACCCGGCGGCGATCGCCGCCATGGTGCGCGACGCGGAACAGGCGTTCGGCGCCGTCGACATCCTCGTCAACAACGCCGGCATCCAGTTCGTATCGCCGATCGAGGACTTTCCGGTCGACAAGTGGGACCGCATCATCGCGATCAACCTGTCGTCGGCCTTTCACACGATGCGCGCGGCGATCCCGGCGATGAAGGCCAAGGGTTGGGGCCGCATCGTCAACATCGCGTCGGCGCATTCGCTCGTCGCCTCGCCCTACAAGTCGGCCTATGTGGCGGCCAAGCACGGCATCGCCGGGCTGACCAAGACGGCGGCACTCGAACTCGCGACCTTCGGCATCACGGTGAACGCCATCTCGCCCGGCTACGTCTGGACGCCGCTCGTCGAGGCGCAGATCCCCGACACGATGGCCGCGCGCAAGATGACAAAGGAGCAGGTGATCGAGGATGTGCTTTTGAAGGCGCAGCCGACCAAGCAATTCGTCACCATCGACGAGGTCGCGGCGCTCGCGATGTATCTTTGCTCGGACGCGGCCAAGGGGATGACGGGAAGCAACGTCTCGCTCGACGGCGGCTGGACGTCGATGTGAGGCGCCGCGACCGGCCAAGCCCCAGGTTGGTCGGGAGAGGGCGCCGCGTTATACTTTCGTCATGAGCCTTCGTTCGCCGCCGCGCCTCGACCTTCCGACAGCCACGCGCATCGTCGGTGCCGTGATCATTTGCGCTGGTCTGCTCCTCGCCGCGTCGAGCCCCGTGGCCGCGCAGGGCTATGGCTGGTTCGGCGGCCTCTTCGGCGGCGGCAATCCTTACCGGCAGCGGCCACCAGAGCCGATGTACCCGTATTACGGCGGAGGTGGCGGATACGGGCCGCCGCAGGACGACGGCTACATGCCGCGCCGCCATATTCGGCGCCACCCCCCCGCAGCGCAATCTCCCCGCCCGGCGGCACCCCGCGAAGCAGCGGCACCGCCTCCGCCGGCCCCGCTGCCGTCCCCGCCGCCGCAGAAAAAAAACGCTTCATCGTTCGTCTATGTGTTTGGCGATACGCTCGGCCAGTCCCTCGCCAACGGGCTCGATGATGCGCTCCTCGATCGCCAAGACGTCGCCATCGTCCACAAAGGGCGCGGATCGAGCGGTATCGTCACCAAGGACTACTACGATTGGCCGAAGTCGATCGACGTGCTGCTCGCGGGCAAGGACAAGATCGATGTCGCGGTGATGATGGTCGGCTCCAACGATCACCAGCCGATCCGCGAGGATGGCAAGACGCTCGAGGTCGGCTCGAACGAGTACAAGGCGATCTATCGACAGCGCGTGATGGCGATCGACCAGGCCTTTCGCAGGAAAGGCGTGCCGTTGATCTGGGTCGGCGTGCCGATCACCCGGGACTCCGACTTCGCCGACACGATGGCGACGCTGAACGATATCACCCGCGAGGCCGCGGCGAAGACGGGCGCCACTTACGTCGACACCTGGGATGCCTTCAGCGACGACAATGGCGACTTCGCCACCTCCGGACCGGACGTGAACGGCCAGACCGTGCGGCTGCGCTCGGCGGACGGCATCCTCTTCACGCGGGCCGGCGCCCGCAAGCTCGCCCATTTCGTCGAGGCGCACGTCCGCCGCGACCTCGATGGGAAGGCGACAGCGCCGGTGCTGCCGACGTCCGGCGCGCCGGACGCGCAGGCGCGAGGTGGAAGGGCAACCGACGGCAAGGCGCCGGGTGCCGCGGGCCTGGATGGCAAGATGTCGGGCCCCCAGATTTCAAGCGCGGCGCCGAGCCCGATCAAGCCGGCGATCGTCAAGCCCGAGGCAGGGCCGGTCGTCGATCTCAATCAGGCGCCCGCGGCGAGCAACGGCGAGCTCGCCGCCCCCACGGCCTATCGCGGCGCCAGCGAGTCCGACGCCGGCAGCAAGGGTGATCCGCAGGCCGCGCCGGCCGGTCGTGCCGACGATGCCCGCTGGCCCGATGCCGGTCCCAAAAGTCCGTAGGCGGTCCGCGAGCGGCGGCGGCCTCGGCTCAGAACAGCTTGCGGTCGGTCGCGCGGATCGTCGTCATCATGCGATCCGCGCCCTCCTTCGTCAGGTGGTTGTAGTCGAACTGCATCGGCACGCCGGCATTGGCGAAGAGTCGGCAGCGGCCGCCGGGGCAGATCGCGTCGTAGGTCGAGACGTAAGTGGCGATCGGCGCGATGGCCGCACGCATCCGCGCATCCAGCGGCTTGACGCGATCGAGCAGGTGGGACGGCACATTGTCCATCGTCCCATGCAGCAAGGCCTTGGCGAGAAGGGTCGCGGCAGGCTCGTCGTAGCGCGGCGTCGGACCGAATACGATCACTCTCTCGACATGCGTCTTCAGCGTGTCGATCGTCGCGGCCAGCGGCGCGACGTCGTCCGTATCCCACAGCGCGGCGATGACCACGCCCTCTAGGCGATGGTCCGGGACGAAGCGGTCGATCATCTCGCGCATCATCGCCGTGCAGCGCGAGGCGCCGGTCGCGCGCAGCAGCGGCTTGCAACCCGACGCGGTCGCCTGCAGGAAGTTGACGCCCGGCCAGGTGTCCGCGAGACCTGTCCACAGGTGCGCGGCGTGGCTGTCGCCGAGGATCAGCACGTTTTGCCGGTTCGGCGCGATTCGAAGGCACGTCGCCTTGTCGTAATCGGCGAGCGCGTCCTTCGAAGTGATGAAGCACTGCCCTTCGCGATAAGGCCGCGCATCGCGGTAGGCATAGTAGCTCGACACCGCGGCGACCTCGGGGGGGAAGCGGCCCGGGAAGCCATCGCCCTCGACGACGGCGACGCAGCCGCAAACGAGCAGCCCCGCCGCCGCCGGCACCAGGACGGGGGCACGCAGACGCCACGCCGAGCGCGGCTCGCGGAACGGCGTCTCGACGAAGCGCCAGGTGAGCAGCGCAAGCCCGACGAGCAGCGCCATCGCGCCCAGAAGGGATGCGGGCGTCGCCGGCAGGTCAAGGTAGCGCGCGAAGACGATGAGCGGCCAATGCCAAAGATACAGCGAGTACGAGATCAAGCCGATGAAGGCCGGTCCGCGCAGGCCGAGCGCGGCGCCGATCGTCGTGCGACGGGCGCTGCCGACGTGGATGATCGCCGCCGTCGCCAGACATGGCACCAGACTGAGCAGGCCCGGCAGCGGGGTGGCGTCGGAGAAGGTGGTGACCGCGACGGCGAGGGCCGCGGCGGCGAGCGCGGTCATCGTCTCGGCGAGCCAGCGCGACCGAATGCGCGGCAGAGCCTCCTCGGCGAGCAGGCAGCCGATCAGAAACTCGAACGCGCGTGTCGGCATCAGGAAGAACGCGGCGTCGGCCGACACGGCGCGGACCATCACGCTGATCGCGAGCGAGAGGCCCAGCAGACCCAGCAGCAGGCCGAGGCGGCGGCGCGGGGCGAGTTGGCGTAACGCCAGCAGCAGCGGCGCGAGCAGGTAGAATTGCTCCTCGACGCCGAGGCTCCAGGTGTGAAGCAGCGGCTTGCCGACGGCCGCGCCGTCGAAGTAGCCGGTCTGCGTGAAAAAGAAGATGTTGGGCACCAGCAGGACGGTGGCGATCGTGCCGCGCGCCAGCTCGTCGAGATCTCCCGGCATCATCACGCGCGCGGCGATCGCGAGGGTCGCCGCGCAGACGACGTAGAGCGCGGGCAGCGTCCGTCGTAGACGACGCCCGTAGAACCCTGCGACGGACAGGCGGCCCTGCGCGAGCCGGGTGACGAGGTCGCGATAGATCAGAAAGCCGGAGATGACGAAGAATACATCGACGCCGACGAAGCCGCCGGTGAAACCGGCCACGCCCGCATGCGTGAGCATCACCGCCACCACCGCGAATGCGCGGAGTCCATTGATGTCGGCTCGGTACGGACGCGGTATGGCGACGACCGCCGCGGGGCGGCAGGACAGGCGCTCGGCGTAGATAGTCGAGATATCGCTCACACGTCGCCGCGCTGGTTGATGCGGCGGCGAGTCTACGCACTCTCGGCTAGGCTTTGCACCCGCCACGCGGGCCAGGGCGGTCCCAAACGCGTGTTTTCAACGACGGCGTAGCCGCAAAGACGCACCGGGCGTCCGTTGTTTGGTCGGATGCCTCAGATGATCGGCATGCCGCCCGCGACGACCACCAGCGCACCTGTCGTGTAGCTAGACTCGTCGGATGCCAGCATGACGTAGGACGGCGCCAGCTCCGCCGGCTGTCCTGGCCGCCCCATCGGCGTGTTCGAGCCGAATGCCTTGATCTGCTCCGGATGCATCCCGGCCGGGATGAACGGTGTCCAGATCGGCCCCGGAAGAACCGCGTTGGCGCGAATTTGCCGCTCGGCGAGAAGCTGCGCCAGGCCGACGGTGAAATTGGCGATCGCCGCCTTGGTCGCGCTGTAAGCCAGCAGCGAGGGCATCGGATGCTTCGAGTTGACCGACGACGTGTTGACGATCGACGCGCCCGGCTTCATGTGCGCCGCGGCGAACTTCGTTATGTAGAACATCGCGTTGATGTTGACCTGAAACGTCCGATCCCAGTCCTCGATCGCGATGTCGTCGAGGCTCTCGTTGGGCTTCTGGAAGGCTGCGTTGTTGACCAGGATGTCGATGCCCCCCAGCGTCTGCGCGGCCTCGGCGACGATCCGCTCGCAGTGCTTCGCGTCGGCGATATCGCCCGGCAGCAGCAGGCATTTGCGGCCGGCCTTCTCGATCCAGTCGCGCGTGTCCGATGCATCGTCGTCCTCGTCGAGATAGCTGATCGCGAGGTCGGCGCCTTCGCGCGCGAACGCGATCGCCACGGCGCGTCCGATGCCGCTGTCGCCGCCGGTGATCAGCGCCCGCTTGCCGGTGAGCCGGCCCGAGCCCTTGTAGCTCTGTTCGCCGTGATCGGCCTTCGGCTGCATCTTCGTGTCGTGGCCCGGAAACGACTGCATGTCCGTCTCGAACGGCGGCTTCGGGTATTCTCTCAGCGACATGCGAACCTCTCCGGTTCACCGCCAAATGGGCTCGGCGGGACGGGGTTCCGACATCGAGTGCCGCAGGGTGTCGCGACGCGCGCGCGCCATGCGAAGGTGGCCGTTCACTCGTCCCAGCTCGGCTACTCCGGGCCGCCTCGCTTTTGCGTCGCCCTCCGCAACAGCAGCACGTGGGTTGCTTCGAGAGTGGTGACCACCTCTTCCAAGGTCGCGATCATCAGCCCGGCGATGCGGCGCATCGTCGGATCGGTCGCGCTCGACAGCAAGCGCCTCTGCCATTGCAGGCGATTCCTGGCTCGGTCGATTCGATCCTGTGACGCCACGATCCAGTCCGGCGCCGTCATGGTGCGTACGCGGTTTACAGTGCGAGACGAGCGCGGCTCATGGACCGCCACCCGTCTTCAATTCGCCAGCCATATGAAGGGTGTCGATCGCGTCCTGGAGATCGTCGCGTTGCCGTTCCAGCAATTGCAATTGCTGTTGGATCTGGTCCTTGGACAAGCGCTCGAAGAGGGAACCGATCGCCGCCTGCTCGGCGTTTCGCAGGTCGGGCATGTCGCGTTCCTTTCGCTTATCCAGCAACTTGCGGATCTGAATGAGGCTGAAGCCCATCCGCTTGCCTTTGAGTATAAACTCGAGCCGGACACGGTCCTTCGGCCTGTAAAGCCGCGTCCCACCGAGGCGGAATGGGGTCAGCAGCCCTTTCTCCTCGTAAAACCGAAGCGTGCGGAGGCTGACACCATAGGCGTTCGCGGTCCCGGTGATATCGGCGTCGTCAGCGAGCATGCAATGCACTTGATAAACGGAACTCGCGTACACGGGAGGTAATCCCGTCCGCGCTACAAGCACTGATTGTATTTCTCATTCGAACAAAACGCATGTTAAATCTTTACGGCAGTTCCATCACCGCGTTCTGGGTCGTGGCGCCAATCGACACGACGTCTGCCCGCGCTGCCCTCGGAGGAAGCGGCGACCGTCTCGTCTGGGCGACGCCTCATTCGACAAGCTGGACATCGCATGTCCGATCCTCGACGCCGCCGGCCGACGCGCCGACACCCACGGGAGGCGACGCATCAGGAGGACGTGCCGGGCAAGGATGGATCGTCGCATTCCCGGGTGGTCATCCGCCCCTACGACACAAGCTGCGCGGCGACGCGGCCGGTCTCGTCGTCACGGTGACCGATATTACCGACCTGGCGCGCGCGACCGCGGCATTGTCTGCGAGACCCGAGACGCCGACCAAAGCACTCGCTGGTCGAAACGCGAAACCCAAGACGAAGCCAGAGGTTTAGGCGGCGGCGAGCCGGTCGCGAAAGCGGGCTAGTCGCCGGGGCCGTCTTCGACATAAATGGCTCGCCTTTGTCGCGCCTCGGTTGGGTCCGGGCCTCGCCAAGGGCGCCCGATCGGAAATGCCCCACTGATGAGCCTCGTCTCCCTGCCTTTCTTTCGCGGCGCGCCGCGGGTCGCCTGGCGCGAGGCGGGCAAGCGCGTCGGGGCAATCCTGCCGAAGGGCCTCTACGCCCGCTCGATCCTTATCGTCATCCTGCCGATGGTGATCTTGCAGAGCGTGCTCACCTTCATCTTCCTCGAGCGGCACTGGGCGCTCGTCACCAACCGGCTGTCGACCGTGTTGACACAGGACCTCAGCGCGATCATCGACATCTATCAATCGTACCCGCAGGACGCCGACGCGACGACGCTGACGCGCATCGCCGCGGACCGGATGAAGATCGACATCGAGTTCCTGCCCAAAGGGCCGCTGCCGCCGACGCAGCCGAAGCCATTCTTCTCGATCGTCGACGACGCGCTCGGCAACGAGATCCGCAAACAGATCGGCCGGCCGTTTTGGCTCGACACGGTGGGGCGCTCGAACCTGATCGAGATCCGCATCGAGCTGCCCAACGCGATTCTGCGCGCGGTCGCCTATCGGTCAGCGGCCTATGCCTCGAATTCCTACATCTTCATCCTCTGGATGGTCGGCACCTCGTTCGTTCTGATCGTCGTGGCGATCGCGTTCCTTCGCACGCAGATCCGGCCGATCCTGCGGCTGTCGCGCGCGGCGGAGGCGTTCGGCAAGGGCCGCGAGATCGACTTCCGCCCGCGTGGCGCGCGCGAGGTGCGCCAGGCTGGCTACGCGTTCATCGCGATGAAGCGGCGCATCGAGCGGGCGATCGAGCAGCGCACCGCGATGCTGAACGGCGTCAGCCACGATCTGCGCACGGTGATAACCCGGTTCAAGCTCTCGCTCGCCCTGATGGGCGACAGCGAGGATTCCGAGGAGATGAAGAAGGACGTCGACGAGATGCAGCGCATGCTCGAGGGCTATCTCGCCTTCGCGCGCGGCGACGCCTCGGAGCCCGCCATCGCCGTCGACATGCGCGATGTGCTCGACGACATGCGCGCCGACGCCGATCGCCAGGGCGGCACCGTGCTCGCGAGCTTCCAGGGCGACCCGGTGGTCCGCGTGCGCCCCGACGCCTTCAAGCGCTGCCTCGGCAACCTCGTCGGCAACGCGCTGCGCTACGGCGATACGGTGCTCGTCGAGGGCATTTGCGATGGCCGTTTCCTGGCGATCCACGTCGACGACGACGGGCCGGGCATACCGGTCGAAAACCGCGCCGACGTCTTCCGCCCTTTCGTGCGGCTCGACCAGGCCCGCAACCAGGACGAGGGTGGCACCGGCCTCGGCCTGTCGATCGCCCGCGGCATCGCCCGCTCGCACGGCGGCGACATCACCCTGGGAGAGAGCCCGATCGGCGGCCTGCGGGCGACGCTGCGGCTGCCGGTGTAGCCGGTGCCGCGGGGTCGTGGAGGTCGAGGTGCGCGCGCATCAGCTCGCCGAGCCAATCGATAAAGATTTTCTTGATCAGCTCGCCGTCGACTGGGTGCTCTGCCATCGATTCGTGTGCGACGAGACTGGCGGCGTCGACGGCCTCGACTACTGGAACGGCAACGGTGGCAAGCATCTCTGCTTCGATCGTTTCCGCGGGGACGGCTATCGCACGTTCGCGATCGGCGATGCGCTGAACGACGTGTCGATGATCCGTCGCGCCGACGATGGCGTGTTGTTTCGCCCCTCCATGGAGACGCGCCGCGCCGGATCTCGACACCGCGATGACCTACCGGGAAGTCCTGGACCGCATTGAGGGTTCGAGCAGAGGCGAAGGCAAGTCCGCCGCTTGAGCCGCCGGGAGACGCGGAAGGGGCGGAGGCGTGCCGCGGAGGTCCGCTCTGCCTCGAAAGCCGGAGGTCGCCGCCGACGACCCCGGTTTTAGAATGATCGCAACCAAGGGCGCGAAAACCCGTTGGCGACGCATGATCGCGGTCCAACGCTCCGCGGTATGTGAATTGATGAGCAAGGAGCCAACATGGCTGACAAGCCAACCCTCACGACTGCCTTCGGGCGCCCGGTCGAGAACAACCAGAATTCGCTGACGGCGGGCCCGCGCGGCCCGATGCTGATGCAGGACTACCATCTTATCGAGAAGATGGCGCATTTCAACCGGGAGCGCGTTCCGGAGCGCGTGGTCCACGCCAAAGGCTATGGCGCCTACGGCACGTTCACTGTGACCAAGGACGTCTCGAACCTGACCTGCGCGAAGATCTTCGACACGGTCGGCAAGACGACTGAGATGTTTGCCCGTTTCTCGACGGTCGGCGGCGAATCCGGCTCGGCCGATACCGCGCGCGATCCGCGCGGCTTCGCCATGAAGTTCTACACCGAGGACGGCAACTGGGACCTCGTCGGCAACAACACGCCGATCTTCTTCATCCGCGATCCGCTGAAGTTTTCCGACTTCATCCGGACGCAGAAGCGCGATCCTGGGACGCACCTCAAGCCGCATTTCCGCCGCTGGGACTACTGGAGCCTGTCGCCGGAGGCGCTGCATCAAGTGATGTTCCTCTACTCGGACCGCGGCACGCCGAAGTCGGCCCGCTTCATGAACGGCTACGGCTCGCACACCTTTTCGTTCTGGAACGCGCAAGGCGAGCGCAGCTGGGTCAAGTTCCACTTCAAGACCCAGCAGGGCAGCCAGAATTTCACCGACGACGAGGCGGTCAAGATGACCGGCGACAATGCCGATTACTCCGCGCAGGAGTTCATCGAGGCGATCAAGCGCGGCGACAATCCGAAGTGGACGATGTTCGTCCAGGTGATGCCGGAGAAGGACGCGGAGACCTACAAGATCCATCCGTTCGACCTCACCAAGGTGTGGCCGCATGCCGATTATCCGCTCCAGGAGGTCGGCGTGATGGAGTTGAACCGCAACGTCCAGAACTACTTCGCCGAAGTCGAACAGGCGACATTCGAGCCGTCGAACGTCGTGCCGGGCATCGGTTTCTCGCCGGACAAGGTGCTGCAGAACCGCGTTCTCTCCTATGCCGACGCGCATCGCTACCGCCTCGGGAGCGCGAATTACGATCAGATCCCGGTCAACCAGGCCAAGGGCGCGCCGCATGTCGCGACCTACCACCGCGATGGGACGATGGTCGTCGGCGGCAACGGTGGGGGCTCGGTCGATTACGAGCCGAACTCGTTTGGCGGGCCGGTCGAGGATCGAAGCGTCACGGAGCCGCCGCTGCGCATCGACGGGAACGCATCGCGCTACGACTACAAGAACGACGACGAGGATTATTACGGCCAGCCGCGCATCTTTTGGGAGAAGGTGCTCGACGATAAAGGGCGTGCGAATCTCGTCGAGAACATCGTCGGCTCGATGATCAATCCGGCAATGGGCATCGAAGATCCGCGGCCGATCCAGGAGCGGATGCTGCGCCATTGGTACAAGATCCACCCTGACTTCGGCGCGGCCGTGGCCAAGGGGATCGGCATGGAGTCGCAGAAGATCGCCGCCGAGTAAGGTTGCATCTGCACAGCTGCGGACAGGGGTCGGCTCACGCCGGCCCCTTTTCGTGCGCGCGAGTACAACGCTTCACCGCACGGCAACAAACCAGCAATACATCTGTCTATCCGTCCCCGCGCGGCGTGCCTATGTCAGATGCGTCCATAGGAGACTTAACGTGAACCGCACCCTGCTTGCCGCCGCGCTCGTCCTTGCCGCCTCGATCTCGGGGGTCGCGCAGAGCTCGGCGCAGACGAGGCCGCACCATTCCGGCCACATGAGTTTCAACGCGCCGCAGATGCGCACGCACGGCAGCGGGCTGCATCACCCGAACCGTCCGTCGCACCACCATTTCCCCGGCCATGCCGGCTATCGGCCCGTTCACGAGATGTAAGGCGAGCGGTCGCGCGAGCGACGCCTCGACGGTCAACGCCTCGCCTCGCCTCGCAGTCCTCGCGCGACCGACCATTCGGCAAGCGAGATGCCGCCGAGGCCGAGCATCAGTGCCTCGGCATGCGCGAGCGTAAAGCGCTCGTGCAGGACCAGCACGGCGCAGAGCGCGCCGGTGATCGGCACGAGGTTGGTCGAGAGCCCGGCGCGCCCTGGACCGATCAGATCGACGCCGCGCATGAAGAAGACCTGCGCCGCGAATGACGGACCGAAGGCCACGAAAGTCACGATGAGCCAGCCGTAGAGGCTCGGCCAGTAGGCATGCCCGGTCAAAATCTCCGCTCCCGCCATGGGCACCGACCAGACGAGCGAGGCGAGCGCCAAGCCAGCGAAGAAGACCAGCGCCGAGCATTGCGGGCGTGCTCGCAGGCCGAGCGCGTATGCTGCATAGAACGCGCAGGCGACGATGATGCCGCCATCGCCCTCGCCGAGGTGCAGGTTTGAGAGCCGCAAGAGGTCGCCGTTCGAGGCGACGATGAGCACGCCGAGAAACGTCAGCAGCATGCCGACGACCTGCAACGCCCGGACCCGCGTGCGGAAGACGATCGCCGCGCCGGCCAGCGTGAACGGCGGGATCGCGCTCTGCAGCAGGGTGAGATTGATCGCGCTCGTCGAGTAGGCGGCGAGGTAGAAGATGGCGTTGAAGCCGGCGTACCCGAGCAGCCCCATCCAGGCGAGCCTGCGCCAGTGGTCGCGCAACAGGTCGCGCAGTTCGTGACGCTGCTCACGCGACAAGATCGCGGCCAGCGCGAGACAGACGATGAACCACCGCAGGAACACGAGGCAGAGCGGCGGCATCGCGCCAGTCGCGAGCCGTGCCGCGACGCCGTTCGCGCCGAACAGGAACGCCATCGCGATCAGTAGGAGCCAAGGTCGGCACCACAGCCATCGCGCGGCACCGGACGGGCCGGACAGAGGCGGATGCTCCTGTCGATGATCCGCCGCCTCGTCCCGTCCGGTCGATGCCGTCACGTCGCCGCGAGCCGACGCATGCCCTCGATCAGGCCGGCCGTCGACGAGTCGAGCTCGGCGGTCGAGGAGGTTTTGTCAGAGACGATCGGCACGAGCCGTCCGGCAAGCTCCTTGCCGAGTTCGACGCCCCACTGGTCGAACGAGCCGATGTTCCAGATGACGCCCATCGTGAACACCTTGTGCTCGTAGAGCGCGATCAGGCGGCCGAGCGCACGTGGCGTCAGGCTCGTGTAGAGGAACGTCGAGGTCGGCCGGCTTCCCGAGAAGGTCTTGTGCGGCGCGAGCTTCTCGATTTCCGCATCGTTCTTTCCGGCCTTCTTCAGCTGCGCCTTCACCTCGTCGAGCGAGCGGCCGCGCATCAGCGCCTCGCCCTGCGCGAAACAGTTTGCCGCCAAAAGGTCGTGGTGGTGCTGGTCGGCGTCGGTCGGCTTGGCGGCGAGCAGGAAGTCGATCGGCACCGGCTCGGTGCCCTGGTGCAGCATCTGGAAGAAGGCGTGCTGACCGTTGGTGCCCGGCTCGCCGAATATCACGGGTGACGTCGCCATGTCGGCCGGCGACCCGTCGAGCTGCGTATGCTTGCCGTTCGATTCCATCTCGAGCTGTTGCAGATAGGCCGGGAAGCGGCCGAGCCGCTGATCGTAGGGGATCACCGCCTGCGTCGAGAGGTTCGCGAAATTGTGGTTCCACACCTCGACGAGGCCCATCAGCGCCGGGATGTTCCGTTCGAGCGGCGTCGAGACGAAATGCTCGTCGATGTCCTGGCCGCCGGCGAGGAACTCGTGGAACAGTTCGCGGCCGATGCCGATCATCACCGACAGGCCGATCGCCGACCATACCGAATAGCGCCCGCCGACCCAGTCCCAGAAGCCGAAGACGCGATCCTCCTTGATGCCGAATTTGGCGATGAGATCGAGCTGCGTCGACACCGCGCAGAAATGATCGGCCACGGCCGCCTCGCCGAGCTTGCCCGAGACGGCATCGCGGGCGCTCTGTGCGTTCGTCATCGTCTCCAGCGTCGTGAAGGTTTTGGAGCAAATGATGAAGAGCGTCGTCTCGAGCGGGATCTCCTTCAGGACATCGCCGAGGTCGGCGCCATCGACGTTGGAGACGAAGTGGAGGGTCAGATGCTCCGGGATGAACGGGGCCAGCGCGCGCGCGGCCATCGCCGGGCCGAGGTCGGAGCCGCCGATGCCGATGTTGACGACGTCGGTGAAGCGCGATCCGTTCGCCGCCACGATCTCGCCCGAGCGGACCGCCTCGGAGAACACGCCCATCTTGTCGCGTACGGCGATGACGTCGGGCATCACGTCCTTGCCTTGGGCGAGCATCGGCTTACCGGAGACGTTGCGCAGCGCCATGTGCAACGCGGCGCGCCCCTCCGTCGGGTTGACCGTCTCGCCGCCGAACAGCGCGGCGCGGCGCGCCTCGAGCCCCGCGGCTTCCGCGAGATCGAACAGCAGGCCCATCGTCTCGCCCGTGACGCGCTGCTTCGAATAATCGAACAGCAGGTCGTCGATCGCCACATGGAATTTCGCGAAGCGCTCAGGGTCGGCGGCGAACAAATCCTGCGTCGCCACATCCTTGGTGGCGTCGTGATGCGCCTGCAAAGCCACGCGCTGCTTCGCGATGTCATGGGTCATGAGCTAGCCCTTATGTCGTTGATCGGCCGAGGTTTCGGCGCCGCACCTGATCTAGCGTCGGATCGTCCCGCCGCCCAGCCGCCGCGCTCGCTTTCGGACCTTGGCGCCTGCCTTCCCCGCGCGTCGACGCAGCTGCTCGGCGCGAAAGGCGGCTTCGTCCGTGAGCTTTTGCGCGGGTGTCTTCGGCGTCATCAGCCGAGTCAGCGCTGGGCCGCCGAAGGCCACGCCGAGAAAGGTCACGAGGGCCGCGAAAGCCCAGCCGCGCTGCTCCGTGGTGGAGTTCTTGATCAGCCGCGCGCCCGCCGCCAGTGGTCGCGACGAGGAAGTCGCAATGGTGTCGATGTCACTCGTCATTCGCGGGGCGCTCCGGCTACGGTCCCCACGGGAATGCGCGAGGCGATCCAGGGATGCATGCGCCCGGCAGGCTCGCGCGGCTACTGCGCCGCCTCGAGCTTGCCGCCCTCCATCGCCGTGCGGAGGTTGGCGTCGACCTTGTCGAGGAAGCCGGTGGTCGACAGCCAG
Source organism: uncultured Lichenihabitans sp. (assembly GCA_965214415.1). Classification (GTDB taxonomy): domain Bacteria; phylum Pseudomonadota; class Alphaproteobacteria; order Rhizobiales; family Beijerinckiaceae; genus RH-AL1. The sequence goes on along the minus strand of CBDCBQ010000003.1, from coordinate 3,160,851 downwards.
CGCTGCTCGGCGCCGACCAGAAGCGCCAGATCCTTGGTCATGAAGCCGGATTCCACGGTGTCGACGCAAACCCGCTCGAGCGTCGTGGCGAAGCGGGCGAGTTCGTCGTTGTCGTCGAGCTTGGCGCGGTGCGAGATGCCGCGCGTCCACGCGAAGATCGAGGCGATCGAGTTGGTCGACGTCGCCTTCCCGGCCTGGTGCTGGCGGAAATGGCGCGTCACCGTGCCATGCGCGGCCTCGGCCTCCACCGTCTGGCCGTCCGGCGTCATCAGCACCGAAGTCATCAGGCCGAGCGAGCCGAAGCCCTGCGCGACCGTGTCGGACTGCACGTCGCCGTCGTAGTTCTTGCAGGCCCAGACGTAGCCGCCGGACCATTTCATCGCGCAGGCGACCATGTCGTCGATCAGACGGTGCTCGTAGGTGATCCCTGCGTCGGCGAATTCGTCCTTGAACTCGGCGGCGTAGATCTCCTGGAAGATGTCCTTGAAGCGCCCGTCATAGGTTTTGAGGATCGTGTTCTTGGTCGAGAGGTAGACCGGGTACTTGCGCGCAAGCCCGTAGTTCAGCGAGGCGCGGGCGAAGTCGCGGATCGAGCCGTCGAGATTGTACATGCTCATCGCGACGCCGGCGTCGGGGAACTGGAACACCTCCTCCTCGATCACCTTGCCGTCCGTGCCCTCGAACTTCATCGTCAGGCGGCCGGGGCCGGGCACGCGGATCATCGTCGCGCGGTACTGGTCGCCGTAGGCGTGGCGGCCGACGACGATCGGCTGCGTCCAACCCGGCACCAAGCGCGGCACGTTGCGGCAGATGATCGGTTCGCGGAAGATCACGCCGCCCAGGATGTTGCGGATCGTGCCGTTGGGCGACTTCCACATCTGCTTGAGGTTGAATTCCTCGACGCGCGCCTCGTCGGGCGTGATCGTCGCGCACTTGACGCCGACGCCATGCTTCTTGATGGCGTGGGCGGCGTCGATGCTGACCTGATCGTCGGTCGCGTCGCGGTTCTCGACGGAGAGATCGTAGTATTCGAGGGTCAGGTCGAGGTAGGGATGGATCAGCTTGTCGCGGATGTAATGCCAGATGATCCGGGTCATCTCGTCGCCGTCGAGCTCGACGATCGGTTCCTTGACCTTGATCTTGTTCATGGCTCGCTGCCTTTCGCGCTGCGCGTGCCGGCGGGTGCACGGACGATGCCGTTCGCTTTGGCCGCCGCTGAAGGTTCGGCGTATAACGCGGCGCATGATGGTTCAAGGGCAGCTTTCAGGGCAGGCGCGCGCCAGCTGGGCGATCGGGCGATGAGCCTGGCGCCCATCGATCCGTCGCGCGCCGAGGGGGTTTTGGCGTCCATGATCGGCGAATACGTGTGGTTCGCCCGCACCGGACAGGATTCGATCCCGCGCATGGACTTCGGCCAGCCTGATCTTCGCATCCGGGAGCCGCACCCTGCGGACGCGAGCCGATCGAGGGCCGTGAGGGATGCTCTTGGACGGCGGATCGTGGTGCCGACAGGCGAGTGGCATCTCTTCGTCGAGAGCGGCTTTTGGAGTGTAAGGGTGAGGACGCTGGCGTGCGACCGAGCGGACGCGGACATCGCCGAGGCGACACGCGCGGCACACGTGGGCAAATGCCTGTCGCTGCTGGACGGGCAGAAGCTAACCGGCATCGCCCGGAGTGATGTCAACCGCGAATGGCTGCTGAGCTTCGATCACGAGGGAGCAGTGTCGATCAAAGCCACGATGGATGGGCCACACGGCACCGGCGAATCGGACTGGACCCTATTCTTCGAAGCCGGTCGCTATCTGACGTGCTCGGGCGATCGGACCTTCGGCTCGGGCGATGTCGATGCGCCGAGGCGTCGGGAACTGGCGCTGGTGGAGGCCTGATGACCGGCGCCGGCACGGACCACACGCACCAGACGCTGACCGGCGGCCCGGCGATCGTGCTGGTGCGGCCGCAGCTCGCGGTCAACATCGGCATGTGCGCGCGCGCGATGGCCAACTTCGGCCTCGACGACCTGCGCCTCGTCGCGCCGAAGGGCGGCTGGCCGCCGCCGTCCCCGCACGATGAGACGGCGATCGCGGCCGCGGCCGGCGCCGCGCACGTGTTGGCGGCGGCGCGGGTCTTTCCGACGATCGAGGCGGCCGTGGCGGACTTGAGCTTCGTCTGGGCGACCACGGCTCGCGAGCGCGACCAGGTGAAACGCGTCGCCACCCCGTATGAGGCGATGCCGGAGGCGGCGGCGCGCTCGATGCTGGGAGAGCGGCACGGCGTCCTGTTCGGGCCCGAGCGCACGGGGCTCGAAAACGACGACGTGGCGCTGGCCGACGCCGTCGTCACCTTCCCGGTCAACCGCGCCTATGCCTCGCTGAACCTCGCCCAGGCGGTGCTGCTGATGGGCTACGAGTGGATGCGGGCCACCGGCGGCGGCGCCGCGCCGTTCGCGCTGGAGGAGCGCTCGCCGGCCGCGCCGCGCGAGATGGTCTTCTCCTTCTTCGATTGGATCGAGAGCTCGCTCGACAAGACCGGCTTCTTCCGCCCCGAGGGCAAGGGGCCGGTCATGCGGCGCAATCTGCGCAACATCTTCCACCGCCTCGAGATGAGCGAGCAGGACGTGCGCACCCTGCGCGGCGCCCTGGTGCGGCTCGTCGAAGGGCCGCGCAAGCCCGGCTCCAAGTCGGGGACCAAGCCGGGCGAACCAGAGGACGAGGGCGAGTGAACCCGCCCTAATGGAGCTCGGTCTTGCGCGGCGGGCCCATCAGGGCAGGCTGGAACAGGATCGCGGCGGCGAGCGTGCACAGCAGGGAGAGTGCCATCAGCTTGCCCATGCTCGACGTGCCGGGATGCTTGGAAGCCCACAGGCTGCCGAAGGCCGTGGCCGTCGTCAGCGCGCTCCAGAACACGGCGCGCGTCAGGCTTGACTGGAGCAGCTTCTTCGTGCCCGCGCGCCAGGCCATCACGAAGTAGATCTTGAAGGCGACGCCCAGCCCCAGCAGCAGCGGCAGCGCGATGATATTGGCGAAGTTGAGCGGCATGCCGATCAGCACGGTGATCTCGAGGGTCACCGCGCCCGCGAGCAGCAGCGGCACCAGCGTGAGCAGCACGTCCCCGACCCGCCGCAGCACGATCCACAGAATCACGAAGATCGACGCCAGCGCGATCACGCCGGCCTCGATGAAGGCGAGCTTCACCGTCTTGCCAGCCTCCTGGATCGACACCGGCTGGCCGCTCGCGTGCGGGGCGATCCTTTTGATCTCCTCGGCGAACTTGATCATGTTGGCGTTGTCGTTGGGATCGCCTTTCGGCGCCGCCTCGACGCGCGCCTGACCGGACACTTTTGAGATGAACAGGTCCTTCAAGGCGGTCGGGATCGTGTCGATCGAGACCTTGGAGGCTTCGAGCGAATCGCGCAGCGTCGTCAGCGTCGTCCGCAGCGGTGGCACGAGAGCATCGGCCGCGCGCTGGCGGGCGGCGGGCGGTGCCGCGGCGAGTTCGTCGGCGAGTTTGGCGAACCGTCGCGCCGCGTCGGCGCCCTCGCTCTTGTCGTCGCCGGCGGCGCTCAAGAAGGCTGCCGCCGTTCGCTTGATGGATTGGACGACGTCCTCGTCGCTCGGCGGGTCGAGCGGCGCCGCCGGATCGAGGACCGGCCCAACCGCCTTCGCGGCCTGGGCAATCAGGGCGAGCTTCTCGTCCTGCTCGGTCGGGACAAGGCTCGTCAGCGTGGTCACGCGGGCGACGTCGGGCAGCTCGCGCAGCTTGGAGGCCGTGAAGTCGGCCGTTGTGAGATTTGGTTCCAACACGTTGATCGTCTGCGTATCGGTATTCGGGTCCTTCATCAGGGCGAGCAGCGTCGAGATCGCCTCGCTTTTCTGATCGTCGAGATTGAGCGGGTTGAAGTCGAACCGCAGATCGCGCAGCAGCGGGGTCCCGGCGAGTGCGACCGCCAGCGTGCCGATCACGATGACGTAGCGATGCCGCTCGATGAAATCGTCGACCGGCGCCAAAAACTTGTAGCCGACCGGCTCGCGCTCGGCGGGCGGCTGGATCAGCGACAGCATCGCCGGCAGTACGGTGATCGAGCACAGGAAGGCGATGAGCATGCCGGTGCCGGCGATCTCGCCGAGATCCGCCACGCCTTTGTAGGCGGTTGGCAGAAAGGCGTAGAAGCCGGCCATCGTGGCGAACGCGGCCAGCGCCAGCGGGCGGCCGACCTTGGAGGCGCCCATGTAGAGCGCGCTGTCGAAGGTCGGGTGATCGTAGCGCTCGGCCTTGAAGCGCACGCTGAACTGGATGCCGAAGTCGACGCCGATCCCGACGAACAGGACGGCAAAGGCGATCGACAGGACGTTGAGCTGGTGCACCAGCAGAAGGCCGACGCCGAATGTCAGGACCAGGCCGATCAGCACCGTCAAAAAGACCGCGCCGACGAGCTTGAACGACTTGACGGCGGCGTAGACGATCAGGATCACCGCGACGATCATGAATAGGCCGTTGAGCCCGAAGCCGTCGAGAACGGTCGCGAATTCCGCGTCGGAGATCGGCACTTGTCCGGTCATCCGAACCTCGACCCCGTGCGCCTTGTCGAGGCCGAGCTCGGCCGCCGCCTTGCGGATGAAGGCGGAGGGTTTCGCGCCCGGCTGGATATCCGCGTAATCGAGGATCGGCGCGACCTGGATGAACTTGCGCAACTGGCGACCGGAGGGCGCGTCGCCGTTGGCGAGCAGGTTCTGCCAGGAGAAGAACGCCGGCTTGTCGGCCAGGACATTCGTCAGGGCAGCGTTCATCGACTCGATCGGCGCCTTGAACTTGTCGAACGTGCCCTGCTTGCTGGTGACGCCCTTCGGAATGAAACCGAAGGCATCGAATACGCCGCGCAGTGAAGGATCGGACGCAATGATGCCGAGCACCGAGCGCGCCCTCGTCAGGCCGCCGACGGCATTCTGCACCTCTTCCGTCGATTGAAACAGAAGACCATTCTTGGCGAAGAACGGCCCGCCGTCCGGGCGAACCGCCGATTGGAACACCTCCGGATGGCCTTGCAGCTTCTTGTACAGGGCGTCGACGCTGCTCTCGGCGAGTTCCGGCGTCTTGCCATCGACCACGACGATGATGTCGTTGTCCTGGTTGGGGAACGCCTTGGCGTAGGCGATCTCGTCCTGGCGCCACGGCACGGAGGCGGCGATGAAGTCGTCGGTGTTCGTGTTGATGGCGGAATCGTTGGGATCGTTGAAGCGGCTGGCGACGTACCAGGCGCAGCCGACCGTGAGGACCGCCGCGACGATGAGCACCGGCCAACGCAATCGGGAGCACGCCATCACGATCGCGACGACCACCCGGGTGATGGGACCATGCGAAACCTGCTGTCCGGCGTCGTCGATAGCGGGCTCGTGCGAGGTCGTCATAGGTTACGTGCACCGTTGCGATTGCTGAGCGTCATGCGTCGTCTTGCGCACCACAAGCGAACCGCTGTGGCCTGGATGCGGCAGCTCCGAGGCTTAAGACAGCCGAAGCTTGCACCAGCCTTGTATTTTGATGTTGTCAATGTCATCCATCAGCCAGCCGGGCAAGCAGAAATCGAGCCTTGTTGCCTGGACTTGGCATGGCTTCGTAGTCGAAAACGGTGCGTTCGACCTTGGCGCTCTATCGCTCGACCGCGCTAGTCGGTCGGCGGTCCGCCGCCGGTGGTTCGATGCCTGCGATCGACATGATGTATCGGAGATTGAATTCGTTGGGTATTCCGCTTCTTCAGATGGCGACCGTCGGCTCCTACGTGGCGCGCAAGGAGCTATCCCGGCATAAGCGATATCCGCTGGTGCTGATGCTCGAGCCGCTCTTCCGGTGCAACCTGGCGTGCGCGGGCTGCGGCAAGATCGACTATCCCGACAAGATCCTCAACGAGCGCCTGCCGCTGGCTGATTGCCTGCACGCGATGGACGAGTGCGGCGCGCCCGTCGTGGTCGTCGCCGGCGGCGAGCCGCTGCTGCACAAGGAGCTGCCGCAGATCGTCGAGGGCGCGATCGCCAAGAAGAAATGGGTCACCGTCTGTACCAATGCGTTGCTGCTCGAGCGGCATCTGCCGAAGTACAAGCCGAGCAAATACTTCAATTGGTCGATCCATCTCGATGGCGAGAAGGCGATGCACGACAAGTCCGTGTGTCAGCAGGGCGTCTACGACAAGGCACTCGCCGCGCTGAAGAAGGCGCGAGACATGGGATTTCGTGTCTCGGTCAATTGCACGCTGTTCAACGATGCCGATCCTGACAGCGTCGCTCGCTTCCTCGATGAATCGAAGACCTGGGGCATCGACGGCATCACGATCTCGCCCGGCTACGCCTACGAGCGCGCGCCGGATCAGCAGCACTTTCTCAATCGCACCAAGACCAAGGAGCTGTTCCGCACGATCCTGGCCAAAGGCGACGGCGGCAAGCGCTGGCCGTTCTTCCAGTCGATCCTGTTCATGGACTTCCTGGCCGGCAACCAGACGTACCATTGCACGCCCTGGGGCAACCCGACGCGTACGGTGTTCGGCTGGCAGAAGCCCTGCTACCTGCTCGGCGAGGGCTATGCCAAGACCTTCAAGGAGCTGATGGACGATACGAACTGGGACCAGTACGGCACCGGCAATTACGAGAAATGCGCCGACTGCATGGTTCACTCGGGGTTCGAGGCCTCGGCCGTCACCGATTCATTCCGCAAGCCTTGGAAGCTGATCGGCCCGGCCCTGAGGGGCATCCGCACCTCCGGCAAGATGTCGCCGGAGATCTCGCTCTCCAAGCAGCGGCCGGCCGAGTTCGTCTTCTCGCGCCACGTCCAGACGCGGCTCTCAGAGATCGAGCAGCGCGAAGCCGGGACCCAGCATCTGACGGCAGCGGAGTAGCGCCGCGAACGCCGCGCGGGCATCGAGTCCCGTGCGGATCAGCCCCGGCAGCTGACCGGGGTTCTTTGCCAGCGACGCCAGGATGGCGGGAAGGTCCACGCGGCCATCCGCGCGCATGCCGACGATCGCGGCATGCGGCAGCGCGCGAGCGGCCGGATCGGTGATCACGCGGATCGCCGCCCATCGCACGCCATGGCGCGCGGCCGCCCGAGCCACGAGATGCGTCTCCATGTCGACAATGGCTGCTCCTGTGTCCCTGTGCAGCGCGGCCTTGCCGGCCACGTCCGCAAGAGGTGCATCGACGCCCGCGAACGGCGCGGACGCGACGCCGAGCTTGCCGGCGAGGGCGGTGGTCCAGGCCGGGTCCGACGCCAGAGGATGGCCGCCGGGCGTGACCACGGAGCTGGCCACCCGCAAATCGCCGGACCTGAGATCGGTGGCGAGGCCACCGGCGACGCCGAAGCTGAGCAGGCCGAGCGCCCCCGGCGCCGCATCCGCCAGCGCCGCCTCGAGCCCACGGATATCCCCACCGCCGGCGATTACCGTGTTGCCGAAGCCGGCCGCGATCTTCGCTTCCGCGGCGAGGCCGCAGACGACGATCAGCAGGCTCACATGCCAGCCAAAACTTCGCGGTGGTTGCTGCGGGTCAGGTTGCGGAAACGCGCCAGCGTCCAGAGCGGGAAGTACTTCGCGTAGCCGTGGTAGCGTAGGTAGAAGACCTTCGGGAAGCCGGTCGCGGTGAAGCGCGCCTCGGTCCAGAGGCCGTCCTCGCCCTGCGTCTCCTTCAGATAGTCGATGCCGCGCGACACGGTCGGGTCACCGACCTCGCCGGCCGCCATCAGCGCGATCAGCGCCCAGGAGGTCTGCGACGCGGTCGAGACCGCCTGCTGGTAGCCGTCGTACTCGCGCTCGTAGGTCTCGGCGCCCTCGCCCCAGCCGCCGTCGTCGTTCTGGTTGATCTTGAGAAAGGCAACGGCGCGCCGCACCGTCGTTGAGGTCGGATCGAGCTTGGCGATGTTGAGCGCGCAGAGCACCGACCAGGTCCCGTAGATGTAGTTCATGCCCCAGCGGCCGAACCAGCTGCCGTCTTTCTCCTGCGTGAGCACGAGATAGTCGACGGCGCGCTTCATGATCTCGGACGTCTCCTGCGTCTCGCCCATCTGCGCGAGCATCGAGATGCAGCGCGCGGTGACGTCCGCCGTCGGCGGGTCGAGCAGGGCGCCGTGGTCGGCGAACGGGATGTTGTTCAGATACTCGTAGTCGTTATCGGCATCGAACGCGCCCCAGGCGCCATTGCGGCTCTGCAGCCCCTCGACCCATTCGCGCGCCCGCGCCATCGCGGCGTCGTAACGGCCGGGGATCGCCGCCATCATGTGCTTCTGCGCGCGGTCCATCGCCATGACCACGACGGCCGTGTCGTCGAGATCGGGGTAGTAGGCATTGTTGTATTGGAATGCCCAGCCGCCCGGCCGCACGTCCGGCTTGCGGGCCGCCCAGTCGCCCTTGATCTCGAGCTCCTGTCGCGGCACCAGCCAGTCGAGCGCGGCCTTCACCGGCTCGGCATTGCGGTCGTGCCCGGATTCCATCAGCGCGTGCGCCGCGAGCGAGGTGTCCCATACCGGCGAGACGCACGGCTGCAGGTAGGCGTAATCGTCGTACTCGACGACGAGCCGCTCGATGGCGTCGAGCGCCTGCAGCAGGCGCGGATCGTCGGGCGCGCAGCCGAGCGCCTCGTACATCATCGCCGAATAGGCCATCGCCGGGTAGATGGCGCCGAGACCATCCTGGCCGTTCAGCCGCGCCGTCGTCCAGGCTTCGGCCTTGGCCATCGCGCGTTGGCGCGGCCCCTTAGGGAAATGCGGCTCGACACGACGCAGAACCTTGTCGACCGCCGTGAAGATCTTGGTCCAGGTCGCCGACTTGCCGGCGCCCCCAGCCCATCGCGTGATCGCCTCCGGCGGCGTCGTGAACAGCTCGCGGATGTGGACATCGTTGGGGTTCTTCGCGGTCGGGCGGAGCGCGTTGACGACCATCATCGGCGCCAGCACCGTGCGCGCCCAGTAGCTCACCTTCTCCATGTGGAAGGGGAACCAGCGCGGCAGGTGCATGATCTCGACCGGCATCACCGGAACCGCCGACCACGGCACTTCGCCGAACAGCGCGAGCAGCGCGCGGGTGAAGACGTTGGCCTGCGAGGCGCCGCCATGCTTGAGGATCGCGGTGCGAGCGCGCACCATGTGCGGCGCGTCGACCGCGTCGCCGAGCAGCTTCAGCGCGTAATAGGCCTTCACGCTCGACGACATGTTGAAGCCGCCGTCCTCGAACAGCGGCCAGCCGCCGCCCGCGGTCTGGTGCTTGCGGAGGTAGCGGGCGAACTTCTGGCCGATGCCGTAGCGGATCGGCGCGCCACGAAAATGCTTGAAGAGGACGTATTCGGACGGGATCGAGACGTCCGCCTCGAGTTCGAACACGAAATGGCCGTCGGGACGCTGCGTGGCGAGAAGGGCGGACTCGGCTCGGGCGATCGCGTGATCGATGCCGTCGACCCCGAACACGGGCGGCGGCGCGTCGCGGAGATCGGATTGGAACACGTCGTACACCTCGAATGCGTCATCTCGGGCAAAGGAGCGCCCGACACGGCTCAGCTAGCAAAACCTGTACAGCGTGTTCGCTGCAATGCGAAGAGACCGGCGCCCGCCTGGCCCTCGTGGCCACAAGACGTTGCGCAAATGCCTCAATATTGACCGTTCGCGCCGGCAGCGGCCGCTCCAGGGAGACAAGCGGCGGCCCGGTTGCCCGATCGAACGGACCCCTCGATCGTGGCGGGCAGGCCCGTCGCCGTCCAGTCGCCCGCGAGCAGGAGGTTGCAGAGGCGCGTGCGCGTGCCCGGACGCCGGGCATCCTCGGCCGGCGTGGCGGCGAAGGTCGCGCGTTTCTCGCGGATGATCTGCCACGGCGGCAGCGGATCGGCAATCCCCGAGGCTCGTTGGACGTCGGACCAGAGCGTCTCGACCAGCGTTTCGCGGGGCACGTCGAGGAGGCGGTCGGCGCCGCTGATGGTGATCGAGATGCGATCCTCGAAGGCGAAGATCCACTCGACCGTCCCATTCACCAGCCCGAGGATCGGCGGCAGGCTCTTCGGCGGGACCCGCTTGAAATGCGCGTTGACGATCGAGCGGAAGCTCTTGGGGCCGTCGAGCCCCGGCAGGAGGCTTGTCGCCGCCGGCGCCGGGACGGCCAGGATGACGCTGTCGTCGGGCGACAGCGGGATCGTCTCGTCGCCGAAGTCGAGGGCGGCGACGCGGTCGTCCGCGAGCGTCAAGCCGCGCAGGGGCGCGTCGGTGCGCACCCGCGCGCCCTTCGCCGCCAGCCAGGCAAGCGCCGGATCGACGAAGGCGGCGGCGAGCCCGTGCGCGGCGACGAGCGGGCGGCAGGCGGCGCCGCCCTTGGCCAGGGTTTCGCGGATGATCGCACCGGCAAGCGCGGCCGAGCTTTCGGGCGGGTCGGTGTTGAGCGCGGCCAGCAGCAGCGGCTGCCAGAGCTTGTGGTAGAGGTCGCCCTCGCAGGCCATCGTCGCGCCGATCGTCGCCGACTTGCCGGCCCGCAGCAGCTTGCCGAGCGCGAGATAGTCGGTCGCCCGCGTGCCGGGGACGCGGCGGTGCTTGGCGAAGATCCACCACGGCAGCCGCCCCGCGTTGGGCCGCAGCGTCCAGGTGGCGCCGGTCGCCAGATCGACGAACGGGAAGGCGGCCTCGGGCGGCCCTTCGAGCTGGTCCTCGCTGCCGACCGTGCGGCAGAAGGCGCGCGCCTCGGCGTTGCCCGACAAAAGCAGGTGGTTGCCGTTGTCGATCATCATGTCGAGCGTCGCGTCATGGTATGAACGGCAGCGCCCGCCCGCCTGACGCGCGCCCTCGTGCACGACGACATCTTGGCCGCGCCCGGTCGCGGATACGGCGGCGGCAAGCCCCGCGAGGCCCGCGCCGATGACGTGCACCGTCATCTAGAGCAGCCCGTGACGCAGCAGCGAGAGCAGGAACCGGCCCTTCGAGACCTTGAGCCGCTCGCGCGGCAAGTCGAAGCCGCGCTTGACGGTCCGCTCGAAGATCTCGCCATAGGCCTCGTCCATCACGCGGGCGGCGCGCACGGTGGTGCGAGGGCAGCGCTTCATGATCGCGCGGGCGGCGGCGAAGTGCTCGCGCGCCCGGGCGACGACGGGCACGCAGGCCGCGGGCAGGCGCGGATCGGCGGCCACGGCCAGAGGGTCCCGCGACATGATGCCAGCGCCGAGCAGCGCCTCCTTCGGCAGGTAGAGGCGGCCGATCTCGGCGTCCTCGTCGATGTCGCGCAGGATGTTGGTCAGCTGTAGCGCCTTGCCGAGATGATCGGCGAGCTGATCGCGCTCCTTGGCCGGCGTCCCGAAGATGCGGACCGAGAGGCGGCCGACGGCACTGGCGACGCGATCGCAATAGAGCTCGAGCGTCGCCCAGTCAGGCGCCCTGATGTCCTCGGCGATGTCCATCTCCATGCCGTCGATCACGGCATGGAAGTCCTGCGGTCGCAGGCCGAACCCGCGGACGGCGGTGGCGAGCCCAAGCAGGCTTTCGCGCGGCCGATCCTGGTAGATCGCGTCGATGTCGGTGCGCCAGCGCTGCAAGCCGGCGCGGCGGGTGGCGCGCGGGCCACCGTCGTCGGCGATATCGTCGACGTGGCGGCAGAAGGCGTAGACCTCGTACATCGCCTCCCGCTTCTGGCGCGGCAGGATGCGCATCGCGAGATAGAACGAGCTCTTGCGCGCATGTCCGACGCTGGCGTCGGGCGTGGTCTGCGTCTCGAGGGTCTCGCTCATGCGCGATCGAGGCTCGCCCGAGGGGTCGCCTGCGGCGTCGCGAGGCTGCCGGCGGCGCCGAGCACGGCCTGCCACAGCGCTCCCGTTTTCGAGAGATGCACGGGCTCGCTCAGAGGGTCGCGCCGCTCGAGCCACCCGTTCAGCTTGCCGGCGAGCCGCGCGATGATCGCGGTCTCGAGCCGCAGGCGCCAGTCGCGGACCTGCGGCGACAAGGTCGCGCCCTCCGCGACGAGCGCGGCGTTGCGTGTCGCCAGATCATGCAGGCACGCCCGCAGCGCCGGCGTCGCCGCGGCGGCGCCGAGGTCGCCCGTGCTGGCGCCATGCGCGGCCAGCATGTCCCGCGGCACGTAGACCCGGTCGATCGCGCGGAAATCCTTCCCGCAATCCTGGACGTGATTGATGATCTGCAAGGCCGAGCAAAGCGCATCGTTGGCGGGCCAGGTCGTCTCCGACTCGCCATGCGCGGCCAGCACGAAGCGGCCGACCGGCGCGGCCGAGTAGCGGCAATAGTGCATCAGCTCGCCGAAGTCGGCGTAGCGCAGTTTCGTCGCGTCCATCCGGAACGCGACCAGCAGATCCTGCGCGTGGCGCGGCGTCAGCCCGGTCTTCGCGAGGGCCGCGCGCAACGGCAGGGCCGAGGCGGCGGCGTCGCTCTGCCCCAGCAGTGTCGCCTCGAACAGATCCAGCCGACGGATCTTCTCGTCGGGCGGCAAGGTGGGGCTGTCGGCGATATCGTCGGCCGCGCGGGCGAACGTGTAGAAGGCGAGCACCGTCGCTCGATGCTGGTGCGCGATCAGGATCGAGGCGACGGGGAAGTTCTCGCCCTTGTCGTCCTTGCTGGCGGCGACCTCGACGCTCATGCCGGACCCCACGACGCGAAGGGCGACAAGGCGGTCGCGGCGACCGCGCCGTATCGGCGGGAAGATGAAGACAGGCTCATGCGCGCCTCGATTACAGGAGGCGTGCGCAAAGGCAAAGTCGCACCCGGATCGCGCGTAACCCTCTTGTTAACCATTTCGGGTGCAAACCTTGGCGATCGGTTAACCAAGGGTGTCCAATGCGCAGAGCCTTGAAAGCGGCGGATTCGCGCAAGCTTATGCCGTGGGGGCGATCGACCAGGGGTGCCGTCACGATGGTTGAAGCGAAGACGGACGGCCGGGCGTGGCGACGCCTCGTGCTGCCGCTGGCCTGTTGCGTCGGCCTGGCCGCGCCGGCCGCCGCCGACACGCTGCACGCTCACTACGCCGTATCACTCGTCGGTCTTCACATCGGCGATCTCGCCGCCGACGGCCAGATGGAGCCGCAGAGCTATCGCATGCAGCTCACCGCGCATCTCTCCGGCCTGGCGGCGATGGTCTCGAGCGTTCAAATGGCGCTCGCCTCGACCGGCGCGATGCGCAAGGACAAGCTCGCGCCGATGACCTATGCGACGAGCGCCGTCGGCTCGAGCGAGACTCGCACGCTGCGGATGGCGCTGAAGTCGGGCACCGTGAAAGCCGTCGAGATCATGCCGCCGCCCGAATTCCACGGCGAGCGCGTGCCGGTGACGGAAGCCAACAAGCGCAACATCCTCGATCCGACGAGCGCGCTGATCATGCCGGTGCCGGTCGGCGACCAGCTGGTCGGGCCGGCCGCCTGCAATCGGACCCTGCCGATCTACGACGGCTACGCTCGTTTCGACATCGCCCTCCATTACGCCGGCACGCGCGACGTCGATGTCGCCGGCTACAGCGGCCCGGTCTCGGTCTGCACGGCGCGCTACATGCCGATCTCCGGCCATCTCGTGAACTCGCGCTCGACGGCCTTCATGGCCGAGAACGAGGGCATCGAGGTCTGGCTCGCGCCGATCGAGCACGCCCATGTCGTGGTGCCGCTGAAGGTCTCGATGCCGACGATGACCGGCCAGCTCGACATCGAGGCGACGGATTTTTCGGTGACGGGCGCGCCCGAGACGACGCACTGAGACGGTTCGTCCAGTCGCAAAGCCGACACCCATCCCGATATGATGCCACGATGCGGTCGCGCCGGACCGTTCGGTTGAAGGCCGTCCATGCCCCTGATCCTGCGCCTCGCGCTGCGCGACCTGCGCGGTGGCATCCGAGGCTTCGGCATCTTCCTGGCCTGCATCGCGCTCGGCGTCGCGGCGATCACCGGAGTCGGCTCGGTCAGCCGCGCGCTGTCCGACGGACTTGCCCGGCAGGGGCGGGTGATCCTCGGCGGCGACGTCTCGTTCGATCTCGTCCAGCGCGAGGCGAGCCCGCAGGAGTCGGCTTTCCTCGCCGGGCGCGGAAATGTCTCCGCGGTCAGCGTGCTGCGGGCGATGGCGCGGCGCGACGATGCCACGGCGCTGATCGAGCTGAAGGCGGTCGGCGCGGACTATCCCAGCGCCGGCACCGCCGTGCTCGATCCGCCGGTGCCGCTGGCCGACGCGCTCGGCCAGAAGGACGGCGTCTACGGCCTTGTCGCCGACGCCGCCTTCAAGGTCCGCCTCGGCTTGAAGATCGGCGACAGTGTCGCGATCGGCACCGCGAATTACGTGCTGCGCGCCGTTCTCGTGCAGGAGCCCGACAAGCTCGCCGGCGGCATCGGCTTCGGCCCGCGCGTGATGATGTCGGACGCCGGCCTCGCGGCCTCCGGCCTGATCCAGCCCGGCTCGCTGGTGCGCCGGCTCTATCGCGTGGCGCTGCCGCCGCAGGCCCGGGGCATCCCGGCGAGCGCCGCCGCCATGCAAGGCCTGGTCGAGGCGGCCGCGAAAACCTTTCCCGAGGCCGGTTGGGAGGTACGGACCCGCGAGAACGTCTCGCCGCAGTTCTCGCGCGATCTGCGCCGCTTCACGCAATTCCTGACGCTGGTCGGGCTGACCGCGCTGATCATCGGCGGCGCCGGCGTCGCCAATGCCATTCGCGCGTTCGTCGCCCGCAAGCGGCCGGCGATCGCGACGCTGAAATCGCTCGGCGCGACCGGCGGGCGGGTGTTTTCCGTGATGCTGATCGAGGTCATGCTGATCGCCGCGCTCGGCGTCGCGATCGGGCTCTGCGTCGGCATGGCGATCCCGTTCGCGGCCGCGGCGGCATTCGCGAGCGTGCTCCCGGTCCAGCTCGCGCCTTCGGTCTATCCGGCGCAGGTCGCGGCGGGCGTGCTCTATGGCGGCTGGACGGCGCTCGCCTTCTCGCTCGGCCCGCTCGGTCAGGCACACGACATCCCGGTCTCGGCGCTATTCCGCGACCAGATCGAGCCGGACCGCCGCCGTCCTCGCTGGCGCTATCTGGCGATGGTGGCCGCGGCCGGCATCGGCCTCGTGGCGACGATCGTGCTGCTGTCGGGCGAGCGCACGCTGGCGATCGACTACATGGTCGCCACCGCCGGCGGCTTCGTCCTGCTCCGCCTCGTCGCCTGGCTGCTGATGGCGGCCGCGCGCAGAATCCCGCATTCGCGGCATGTCGCGCTGCGGCTGGCGATCGCCAACATCCACCGCCCCGGCGCGCTGACGCCGACGGTCGTGCTGTCGCTCGGCCTCGGTCTCGCCCTGCTCGTCGCGCTGACGCTGATCGACGCCAACATTCGCGCGCAGCTCGATCGCACCGTGCCGGGCGAGACGCCGAGTTTCTTCTTTCTCGACCTGCAGCACGGCGAGGCACCGGCCTTCGTCGATTTCCTCCACGCCAAGGCGGCCGACGGCAAGCTCGAGCTGGTGCCGATGATGCGCGGCCGCATCAGCCGCGTGAACGGCACCCCTGTCGCCAAGATCAAGCCCGGCGAGAAGGCCGCCTGGGTGCTGCAGGGCGATCGTGGCATCACCTTCGCGGCTAGCGTGCCGTCCGGCTCGACGCTGGTGCAGGGCCCGTGGTGGCCGGCCGACTATGCCGGCAAGCCGCTTGTCTCGCTCGAGGACGAGATCGCGACGGGGCTCGGCCTCAAGCTCGGCGACACGATCACCGTCAACGTGTTCGGCCGCGACATCACCGCGACGATCGCCAACCTGCGCAAGGTCGACTGGCGCAAGTTCGGCATCAACTTCGTGCTCGTCTTCTCGCCGCACACGTTCGCCGGCGCGCCCTACAGCGACCTCGCGAGCGTGACCTTCCCCAAGGCCGGCAACAATCCGCGCGAGCTAACCCTGCTGCGCGACGTCGCCGTCGCGTACCCTGCCGTGACGATCATTCGCGTGAAGGACGCGCTCGATGCGGTGGCCGGCGTCGTCTCGCAGCTCGCCGCCGCCATCCGCGGCGCGGCCAGCGTCGCGCTCGCCGCCTCGGTGCTGGTGCTCGCCGGGGCGCTGGCGGCGGGGCAGGAGGCCCGGCTGTACGACGCGGTGGTGCTGAAGACGCTGGGCGCCACCCGCGGCCGTCTGCTCGCGGCGTTCCTGCTGGAATACGGCATTTTGGGCCTGGCGACGGCAGTGTTCGGAGTGCTCGCGGGTGGCGCCGCGGCCTGGGGTGTCGTCGCCAAGGTGATGAGCCTCCAGTTCGTATGGCTCTGGCCGCAGGCGCTCATCGCGGCGGGCGGCGCGCTGACGTTCACTGTGCTGCTCGGGCTGGCGGGCACCTGGCGCATCCTGGGCAAGAAGCCGGCGCCGTATCTGCGGAGTCTCTAGCAAGCTTCATAGAGCCAGCGAGATGAGATCCTCACCTTCCGCCGGCGCGGCTGTGCAAATGAGCACCTCGTCCTCGGCCAGCTCGGCGGTCGGCTCCTTGAGGTAGGTCACGGCGCCAGCGAGCAGCTTGATCTTGCAGGTCCCGCAACTCCCCGCGCGACAGCTGAAATCTGGGTTGAGACCTTGTGCTTCGGCGAACTCCAGCAGGCTGCCGGACTCCGGCGTCCACAGTGCCTCCTTCGATGAACCGGCGAAGGCGATCCGCACCGGGCTGGTCGCGATGGGCGGGCGTGACGGCGCGACAACCGCCGCCGCGACGCTCCTGACCAGCGAGGAGGGACCGAACGCCTCCGCGCGGATGCGGTCGTCCGCGACGTTCAGTCCGCGCAGGCCGTCGTATAGGGCCTGCGTGAAAGGCCGCGGTCCACAAAGGTAGAAGTCATGATCGCCGAACGACAGAGATCGGACGAGGAGCCGCATGTCGATCCGGCCGACGACGTCGAAATCGATACCCTCCTGGGCACCTGTCGCATCGCCGAGCACGCGTAGGATCCGCACCTTGCCCTGAGCCGCCCCGGCGAGCTGCGCGAGCTCGTCGTCGAACGCCCGATCCGCCTTGCGACGGGCTGCGTAGACAAGCGTGGTGGGGCGAATTTCGCGCGTTCGCAGCCCCTCGTGGACGATGTGACGGAGCATCGCGAGCAGGGGCGTGATCCCGATGCCGCCGGCCAGCATGACCGCGGGTCGCTCGCCTTTCGCGTCGACGGTGAAGCTGCCCGCCGGGGCGCGCGTCTCGATCGTGTCGCCGACACGCAAAGCGTCGTGCAGGGCGCGCGACACCCTGCCGTCGCGCTTCACGCTGATGCGGTAGCCCGCGTCCGAGGGCGCGTTCGACAGCGTGTAGGTTCGGATGATCGGCTCGTTCGAGCCAGGAAGCGTCACGCGGATCGGCAGGTGCTGCCCCGCCAGGTGCCGGACAAGCCCGGCTCCGTCGTCGGGCCGCAGGTGGAACGAGCGGATGGAATCGCTCTCGTCGACCACCTTGATGACCTTGAACGGTCGCCAATGGTTCGCGAGCTTGGCCGCCTGGAGGCGGTCGGCCGCCGCCTGCCAGTCGCCCGTCATGAGCGTGTTGGGCGACCAGCCATCGTCCTGGAGCGACCAGCGCATCCTGAGCGCGCCCCGTCGACGGACGACGCGGCGCGGGTGGAACGTCCAGAGCCGCTCGGCGCCCTGGAAGGCCGAGATCTCGGGTGAATCAAACACGACTTCGGCATCGCCGGTCATCTGCAGGATGTCGCCAGTCGGGAAGTCGGCGAAGACGAGGCCGGCCTTTCCGTTCAGAAAGATGTTGCCCAGCGTATTGAAGAAGAGGTTGCCGGCGAAGTCGGGGATCGTCAGGGTGCCGTCCGCGCCGACCCGGACGAAACCGCCCTTGCCGCCGCGATGCGAGACATCGACCTGCCGTCTGTCCTCGCGATCGGCGTACGACGCCACGAAGAACGTGTCCGCCGCCTCGATGACCGCGCGTGCATCCGGGTCGAGGCTGGTCGCTTCGACGACGGCGACCGGGAGGGGCTCATCGGTATCGCGAACGAACGCGACGTCGCGTTTCTGGATGTACTGCGGGCAATTGCCGAAGCTCTGGTCGACCTCGAGGCGGAGCCGGTCCGGGCTGGTCCCCCGTATGATCCCGTTGACGCGGTCGCGGCGGCGCGTTTGCAGCTCGATGCCGAGCAGCCCGACTGCGTCGCCGTCGCGCAAGCCCTCGCTCGCCGGATCGCTCTCGGCGAGCTGCGCGCCGATGTCGAGCAAGGCCGGCGTGGGTGACGTGACGAAACCGGGTTCGCCGGTGAGGAACGTCGCCCAGGGATCGCCGCGGCGGTCGACGCTGCCCGCGACGATAAAGGGCAGCTTGCCGAAAAGCTCGCGGTGCTGGTCGGGCATGTGGTCGCGCACATTGTTGAGGCCGACCGCCTCCATGCGGTCGGCGACGCCCACCCTCTCCTGGATGGTCCTTTCGCCGGAGTGCCAGATCGGAAGCTTCGTCAACGTGGATACGTCGCCCATGGGACTTCTCCGGCGACCGGCCTAAGCCGTCGCGAATTCGATCCGCACCCCGCCTGGCATGGCGACGATGAAATGGGTGGTCGCGGATCCTTCCCCTATTGGCATGGGCGAGAATTCGATCGTGACGCCGGGATAGGCGCGCAGGCGGTCGTGCACCGTGGTCAGCGCGGCGCGATCGGGAACCTTGAGCGCGAGATGGTGCAAGCCGACGTTCGCGCGACGATCGAAAGCAATCGCCGTGTTCGGATCGGCGACCCGCCACAGCGTCACCATCACGGCTCCGTCGGACACGAAGATCGCCGGGTACGCGGGAACGGCTCCCACGACCGACCACCCGAGCGCGTCGACGAAGAAGCGCTCGGCCGCTTCGAGGTCCGGCACGGCGAGACCGACGTGATGCACACCCGTCGTCAGCGGCTTGGTCATGGCAAAGCTCCTAACAGACGCGCCGGGTCGGCGCGTCTCGGCCTCGTCGCATGCGGCAGGAGGCAAGAGGCAGCTAAGCGCCTCGCTCCGCCACGGTTAGCGTCTGGTTCGGCAGTTCTCAATTCCGCGTATTGGAATGATCGGAAGGAACGCGAGGCGAAGCACGAGCGGCGGAAGGCCGACGATGAGCTGAATCGCTGCCTTGATCGACGGCATGTTCGAGTACGAACCATGCTATGCCGGCTCGTCGTCGATCAGCCGGACCATCATGCCGAAACTCGTCCCGCTGCTGCTCGCTGTCCTGCTCACGACCGCGGCGCACGCCGCCGAGCGCTGGGAGACCCTGCCTCCGACGCCCGCGCCCGTCCCCGGCGAGACCACGGGCTACGCCACTGTCGACGGCATCAAGCTCTACTACGCGACGATTGGCAAAGGGCCGCCGGTCGTTCTGCTGCATGGCGGGCTCGCCAACTCGGACTATTGGGGCCACCTGGTCGAGGCGCTCGCGCCCTTTCACACGGTGATCCTGGTCGACAGTCGCGGCCATGGGCGCAGCACGCGCGACGCGCAGCCCTACGGCTATGACCTGATGACCGATGATGTCGTCGGGCTGCTCGACACGTTGAAGATCCCGCGCGCCGACATCGTCGGCTGGAGCGATGGCGCCATCCTCGGCCTCGACATGGCGATGCGCCACCCCGGCCGGGTCGGCAAGGTGTTCGCCTTCGCCGCCAACACGGTGACGTCCGGCGTGCAGGACGGCGTCGAGAAGAACCCGACCTTCGCCCGTTTCATCGCCCGCGCCGGCGGCGAGTACACCAAGCTCTCGGCGACGCCGAAGGATTACGATGCCTTCGTCGACCAGATCAGCCACATGTGGGCCTCGCAGCCGAATTGGAGCGACGCCGACCTGCGCAAGATCAAGGCGACCGTTCTCGTCGTCGACGGTGACCACGACGAGGCGATCAGGCGCGCGCATACGGAGTACATCGCCGCGACGATCCCGGGCGCCGGCCTCCTGATCGTGCCGAACGCCAGCCATTTCGCCTTCTTGCAGGATCCCGCCTTCTTCGACTTCGCGGTGCTGCATTTCCTCGGCGACCGTTGAGCACGTTTGAAACAAAGCGTGGCCGAAGCCGAGACATTACCGGAGTTTAACCTCCCACAAGGGGCAGTCCGCTTGTGCGCTTTGTCGCTTCGATCCATATTCCTCCCGTGTCGCCTTCCCGCGAGGGTGGGCTGCCCGGAGGCGGTCAAGCCTCCTCACCCAGAGGGTTTCATGTCCGATTACGATCGCAATACAGTACGTTGGGGGCAGGGCTCGGCCCAGGCTCGCAGCGCGACGGTCGATCAGGGCCTGCGCGCCTACATGCTCGGCGTCTACAACAACATGATGATCGGCCTCCTGCTGACGGGCGTCGCGGCCTACGCGGCGAACTATCTGGCCGTCGCGCATGATCCGTCGCAGGTCGCCGCGTCCGTGCGGGGCGGTTTGCAGCTGACATCGCTCGGTGTCGCGCTGTACGTGTCGCCGCTGAAGTACGTGGTGATGCTGGCGCCGCTGGCCTTCGTGTTCTTCCTGTCGTTCCGCATCAACTCGATGGCGGCATCGACGGCGCGCACGACGTTTTTCCTGTTTTCGGCCGTGATGGGCCTTTCGATCTCGTCGATCCTGCTCGTCTACACGGGCGCCTCGGTCTATCGCGCCTTCTTCATCACGGCGGCGGCGTTCGGCGGTCTCAGCCTCTACGGCTACACGACGAAGCGCGATCTCGGGCCGATGGGCGCTTTTCTCGTGATGGGCGTCATCGGCCTCGTGATCGCCGGCCTGGTCAACATGTTCGTCCAGTCCTCGGGCTTCCAGTTCGCGCTGTCGGGCCTCGCCGTGCTGATCTTCGCGGGCCTCACCGCCTACGACACGCAGGCGATCAAGCAGATGTACTTCGCCGGCGACGGCTACGAGGTGGCCACCAAGAAGTCGGTGAACGGCGCGCTGATGCTGTACCTCGACTTCATCAACATCTTCATGGCGCTGCTGAACCTGACCGGCCAGCGCAACAACTAGCCGCGGCTTCTCCGGCCGAGCACCACAGGCGAAGTTCGAAAGCCCCGGTCCGCCGGGGCTTTTTTTGTGCGCCTGTTTCGTGCGCTTGTTTGTGCGGCTCGATCCGTCCGCATCCCGGCTCGGTTCGGGGCACGGCGCCTCTTGACCCGTTTTCGCGGACACGCCACAAGCGGCGCGCGGTCGGATCAGTGGCGCGCGGTCGCATTGCCGCTGGTCCGCCCGGCCTCTAATGTCGCGCGACGCAATGGATCGAGGACGAGAAGACGTGGTGAAGATTCCGCCCGCCGCCGCCCTTGAGCCAAGCCGCGTTTCCTACCTCCACCTGGGGCGATCCCGATGAGCGGACCTTCCACCTACGTCCCGAAGAGCGGGCCGGCGAAATGGCTCGAGACGCGCCTGCCGATCATCGGCCTGGTGCACTCCTCGTTCGTGGCGTTTCCGAACCCGCGCAATCTCAACTATTTCTGGACCTTCGGCGGCATCCTGGCCTTCATGCTGGGCTCGCAGATCGTGTCCGGCGTCATCCTCGCGATGCACTACACGCCCGAGGCCTCGATGGCCTTCAGATCGGTCGAAGGCATCATGCGCGACGTCAACTATGGTTGGCTGCTGCGCTACTGGCATGCCAACGGCGCGTCGATGTTCTTCTTCGCCGTCTACATCCACATCTTTCGCGGCATGTACTACGGGTCCTACAAGGCGCCGCGCGAGGTGCTGTGGCTGCTCGGCATCGTCATCTACCTCTTGATGATGGCGACGGGCTTCATGGGTTACGTGCTGCCGTGGGGCCAGATGAGCTTCTGGGGCGCGACGGTCATCACCTCGCTGTTCGGCGCGCTGCCGTTCATCGGCAACTGGTTGACGCACCTGCTCTGGGGCGGCTTCGCGGTCGACAACTCGACGCTGAACCGCTTCTTCTCGCTGCATTACCTGCTGCCGTTCATGATCGCCGGCGTCGTCGTCCTGCACATCTGGGCGCTGCACGTGCCGGGCTCGAACAACCCGGCCGGCATCGAGAAGAAGACCGCCAAGGACACGCTGCCCTTCCACCCGTATTTCACGGTGAAGGACGGGTTCGCGCTGGTCTGCTTCCTGATCTTCTACTGCTGGATCGTCTTCTACGTCCCGAACTACCTCAACCATTCGGACAACTACATCGAGGCGAACCCGCTGGTGACGCCGCAGCACATTGTGCCGGAATGGTACTACCTGCCGTTCTACGCGATCCTGCGCTCGATCCCCTCGAAGCTGATGGGCGTCATCGCGATGTTCATGGCGATCGTCCTGCTCGCGTTCCTGCCCTGGCTCGACACCTCGCGGGTTCGCTCGGCGAACTACCGGCCGATGTTCAAGATCGCCTTCTGGCTGTTCGCGCTCGATGCGATCCTGCTCGGCTACATCGGCTCGCAGCCGCCGGAGGGTTTGTACGTCCTGATGGGGCGCATCTTCACCGCCTACTACTTCTTCCATCTCGTGATCCTGCTGCCGCTGCTCGGCTTCATCGAGACTCCGCTGAAGCTGCCCGCCTCGATCGCCGATACGGTGCTCGGCCACCGCGGGTCAGGCTCGGCGACCGCGATGGCGGCGGGCGCGGCCTCCTCTCCGGAAACGAAGGTTTGAGCTCGATGATCCGTCTCGTGACGCAGCGGGCACTGGCGCCGGCGCTTCTGGCGCTTGCGCTTGCGGCCAGCCCCGCTTTCGCGGACGCGGCTCCGCCGCCGGGCGCTACGACACCCGCCCCTCCTGGTGCGGCGGGCCAGTCGGCCGCGCCGGGTCCGGCGGAGGGGGCGGCCCAGCCGCCGGGCGCCAAAGTCAGCGGCGCCTCGCAGGAGCCAGGCAGCGAAGCGCGACCGGTGGAGGCGGCGAACGGCAGCGAGCCGGCGATCCCCGCCATGCTCGATTGGAGCTTCACCGGCATCTTCGGCCATTACGACCTCGCCCAACTGCAACGCGGCTACAAGGTCTACAAGGAGGTCTGCTCGAACTGCCATTCGATGAAGCTGGTGGCGTTCCGCAACCTCGAGGATCTGGGCTACAGCACCGCGCAGGTGAAGGCGCTCGCCGCCACCTATCAGATCGAGGATGGGCCCAACGACAAGGGCGAGATGTACAAGCGGCCGGGACGCCCCGCCGACTACTTCCCGTCGCCGTTCCCCAACGACGAGGCGGCGGCCGCCGCTTACGGCAAGGCGCCGCCGGATATGTCCGATCTCGCCAAGGCGCGCAGTTGGGAGCGGGGCTTCCCCTGGTTCCTGATCGACTTCTTCACGCAATCGGAGGAAGCCGAGGGGCCGGACTACATCCACGCGGTGCTGAACGGTTACACCAAGGCCGACGATATCAAGTATAACATCTACTTGCCGAACCATAAGATCGCGATGCCGAAACCGCTCTCCGACGGGCAGGTGGAATACACCGATGGCGCGCCACAGACGGTCGACCAGTACGGCAAGGATGTCGCGGCGTTCCTGATGTGGACGGCGGAGCCAAAGCTCGAGCAGCGCAAGGCGATGGGCTTTCGCGTGATGATCTTCCTGATCGTCTTCGCCTCGCTCTTGTACTTCGTGAAGAAGCGGATCTGGGCCAAGGTCGGCGGCGACGTCGTCGTCGGCGCGCACTGATCGGGTTATTCCAGCAATATTGAACGGCAAGAGGGGCGCCCCGACGGCGCCCCTTTTGTTCAACGAGCCTCGCTCTGGCGCTGTCGTCGCAGGCGTACGTCTCCCTGGTTGCCGATTTATCGGCCGCCTGCGCAACCTCCTGTTTGCACGGCGGTTCGATGGACTGGCGAGCCAAGGACGACGATGACCGATACAGGAGTCGAGAGACCCTCCACGACGAGCCTTGTCGGCGATGCGATCAAGCAGGCGACCGGCCTTTTCTCTGCTGAAATGCAACTTGTCCGGCTCGAGGCGACGGAAAAGCTGATCGCGGCCGTCATGGCCGTCGTCAGCATGATCGTCGCCGCCGTCTTCATGATCGTCGCGCTGATCTTCCTGCTGCAGGGCCTGGTGGAGCTGCTCGTCCACCTCGGCTGGCCGGCTTTCGCGGCGAGCTTCGCCATCGGCGGTGGCATCGCGCTCGTGGCGATCATCGCCATCCTGATGTCGGTCAGCCGGCTGTCGGTCGCGAAGCTCAAGCCCGCGCGCACGTTGCGCCAGGTCGCCGACGCGACCGAGATGGTCAAGCGAGGCGCGTCGTGAGCGATCACCCGACATCAGCCGCCGAGGCCGAGCGGCAGGCCGACGCGATCCGCCACGAGTTGGCCGAGACGCTCGACCAGCTGAAGGACAATCTTCAGCCGTCGCATCTCGCCAGCGAGGTGGCCGCCAGGACGCGGGAACACACGCCCGACTGGCTGATCCAGTATTGGGCCTTGGCACGCAGCCCGATCGGCATTTCCGTGATCGGGATCGTGACGGGTTTCGCGACTGGCTTGGCGACCAAGGGCCGACTGCGAAACATGTTGGCAGACGGCCGCCGTCGTGGCGTGGCAACCAGAAGCCGTTTGCGCGGCATGGCAATCAAGCGCCGCTGGCGCTGAGCGAGAGTAGCCGGTGACGCGAAATAGTCGGTTGCCGATCTTCTCCATCCTGTCGGCGCTGGCCGGGTTCGCGCTCGTCTATCGCTCGACCGGCCGTAACGTATCCCGGGTCCGCGATGCGCTTGGGCCACGCGGCAATGCGGTGGCGGGTGACACAAAATCGTCCCCTTCGGGCACGCCGAAGACGCCCCCGGAAACGCCTGCCACGGGGCGCAAGCCCGGCCACGATGCTCACCAGCCATACGAAATTCCGGCGCGCGGCTGGTGGCAGATCGCCAAGCGCACGGTTCGGATGTTTTCCAAGAACGAGCTGATGTCCCAGGCGGCGGGCATCACGTTCTACGCCTTGCTGTCGCTGTTTCCCGCGATCACCGCGATCGTCTCGATCTACGGTCTGTTCGCCAACCCGTCGACAATCCAGGATCACCTCGACCAGGTCGGCACCTTCGTGCCGAGTGGCGGCATGGATATCATCCGCGAGCAGGTACAGCGGCTGATCAAGAGTTCGGCCAGCGGACTGAGCATCGGCGCCGTGGTCGGACTGCTGACCGCGTTGTGGAGCGCCAACCAGGGGACCAAGGCGATGCTCAGTTCGCTGAGCGACGTCTACGCCGAGCCCGACGAGCGCGGTTTCGTGATGGTGACGGCGCTCTCGCTCGCCTTCACGATCGGCGCCATCGTCGTCCTGCTGCTCGGGCTCGGGCTGATCGTCGTGGTGCCGCTCGTCTTCGATCTGCTGCACATCCGCGGCGTGTTCGATGCGGTGGTGAATATCGCGAAATGGCCGCTCATCGTCGTCGGCCTGATGATGGCGCTGGCGGTGCTCTACCGCTACGGGCCGCACCGGCGGCTCGCGCGCTGGCGCTGGGTGACGTGGGGTGGGGCGATCGCCGCGCTCGGGTGGATCGGCCTGTCGCTCGGCTTCTCGTGGTACGTCTCGCACTTCGGCAACTACAACAAAACCTACGGCTCGCTCGGCGCGATCATCGGGTTCATGACGTGGATCTGGCTGTCGAGCACGGTGGTGCTGCTCGGTGCCCAGCTCAACGCCGAAATGGAGGCGCAGACGGCGCGCGACACGACCGCCGCGACGGGCGCCATGTCTGGCTGAGCGAGGCGATCCCGAAGACGCAAGCCCTGCGCAGAGGCAAGGGATCGCGCCTTCGGCGTTTGATCGAAACAGCGCGGACGGGCGCTTCAAGCCGGCCCAGGAGGGATTTCCGCCGCGCTGCCAGGCACTTGCGAGTTAGATGACGTTTTTTCGAAACACGTTGTTGACACCCCGGAAGCCTTCCCCCTATATAGCGACATCGACGGCGGCGCTGCCACGGTTTGCAGCGGATGCGTGTCGTTCTCTCGTTTTTGGGCACTCTTGCCTCTTGGTTGAAAAACCAAGGAGAGGACGCTTCTGCCTCTCAAAGGGTGTGAG